>NZ_DBFWLQ010000014.1:0-55260 GCF_048465375.1 Emergencia sp.
TTTTGTGTCAATAGGGGTTAAAAGTGCGCTGCCAGGGGCGCTTGGCAGGGGAGCAGGACGTAACGGTGTGTGAGCAGTTACGCAATAGGGCTTCCGCACGGGGAGCCTGCTTAACGGAACCCCGATTTTAGGCAGGTTTTGCGTAACAGGCATTAACCTGGGAGACGCCAGTTACGCAAGCGAGAGCGCTGCCGCGCCCACTGCTTAACGGTTATGGCCTTTTGGCACATTTCTGCGTAACTGGGGCAGGCATGGGAAGAGGGAATTACGCATCAGGGATGCTTGAGTGCGGTACTGCTTAACCGTTTCGGTTTTTAGCCGCTTTTTTGCGTAACCAGCTGCTAACGAGCAGAAATACTATTGACAAACCTTTTGACTTTCAGTACAATTTTTTGAGTGACCAAAAATTTATGGAGGAACGGAATGAAAGAAAAGAAGAAACTATCTCTTGCCGTACAGATATTTATCGGATTGGGACTGGGTATTGCTGCAGGTCTGTTATTTATCGCCGTCGGCAAAGAAAATTGGGCAGATTCGTATATCATGCCTTTTGGTACTATATTTTTGAATCTAATCAAATTTATCGTAGTGCCAATCGTACTTACGTCAATTATTTCAGGAGTCATATCTTTGAAAGATATCAAGAAAGTCGGGTCCATCGGTGGGAAGACAATCGTCTTCTATATGTGCACGACAGCGGTAGCCATTGTCATCGGACTGACCTTCGCGAACCTGTTTAAAGGCACCTTCAGCGTGCTTCAAACCAGCGGTCTAACCTATGAGGCCACCGAGCCAGTCAGTTTTATGGAGACGCTGGTCAATATCTTCCCATCAAATGCAGTGGCACCGATGGTAGAAGCCAATATGCTGCAGGTTATCGTCATCGCCTTGCTGTTTGGCTTTGGCATTATTTTATCTGGAGAGAAGGGACAACCTTTTGCCAAAATGATTATCAGCCTGTCTGATGTATCCTTGCGCATCATGGAGATGATTTTAAAACTTTCACCAATCGGGGTTTTCTGTTTGATTACGCCGGTAGTTGCGACTAACGGACCAAAGATATTGGGATCCCTGGCTATGGTATTGCTGGCAGCTTATATCTGCTACATACTGCACGTAGTCATCGTATATTCAGGTGCCGTCAGAGGATTGGCCGGTCTGAATCCATTGACTTTCTTTAGAGGAATCGCTCCAGCCATGATGTTTGCTTTTTCCAGTGCGTCCTCAGTAGGTACCTTGCCTCTCAATCTGGAATGCTCGGAGAAGCTAGGTGCAAAGAGAGAAGTTGCAAGCTTTGTACTGCCTCTGGGCGCTACCATCAATATGGACGGAACCGCGATTTATCAAGGCGTCTGTGCAGTCTTTATCGCCAGATGCTACGGAATCGACTTGACCTTGTCGCAGATGGTGGTTATCGTTCTGACGGCAACTTTGGCTTCGATCGGTACGGCAGGCGTTCCTGGCTCTGGCATGATCATGCTGGCCATGGTGCTGCAAAGCGTGGGACTGCCTGTAGAAGGTATTGCGCTTGTAGCAGGAGTAGATCGCATCTTTGACATGGGCAGAACGACAGTCAACATTACAGGCGATTCTGTGTGCTCCATTGTAGTGAGCAAAATGGAAGAACGGAAGGAAACGAGAAAAGCGAAAGCGAATGCATAAAAATACAAGGGGCTGCTAGATGCAGCCCCTGTTGATTTGATGCTATTTTGCTGTACGGTTCGCTTTGTTAGACCAGGAGGTATAATACTTCGTCTTGTCTATGGTCCGCACACCGCGCACTTTATAATAGTAGCGAGTTCCCTTTTTTAACTTTTTAGAGTCAGTAAAGGAGAACGTTTTATTGGTTTTTGTCTTGTAGTAAGCTTTAGTACCATATCCAGAGGACTTTTTCGTCGATCTGAATACCTCATAATAATCGACCTTATAACCGGCAGACTTTTTCCATGAAACTTTGATTCCATTCTTTGTTAAAGCAGACTTAGCTGTAATCTTTGTTTTTTTAATACCATCAATAGTCTCAATGTCCTTAAAAGTGCTTGCCAGCATTTTAGAATAAATGGCATTAGATAGGTAGCGATAGTCGTCCAGCTGGTGGGCTTTGTTGGTCATGGTGTTGGCAAATAAGGTTATCTGGCAGCCACCCTGCCTGTAATCAATTGCCTGAATGGTGCCTTTGTATTTTTCAATGTAATCCGCAGCCATAAAACCTTCGATAGGATAATCTGAAGTGGTCTTGATTAAGATTTCAGCCCCCTTTGGCGCCTGTGTAATGTAGTTGCCTCCATAGCCGTACATGATATTATCTTTTTGTTGCTTGTATTTTGCAGTAATCAGATTGTCTGATTCATAAGTCACCGTAGTCAATGCATCATAGCTGCCGCCAGTCTGATAGTCGATGTCAATTCCCAGGTCTTTTGCCGCTTTCAGGGCGTTGACTGTGTAGCCGATATATGGCTTGCCTTTTTTGATCAGACGCAGTTCTTTTTCGCCCAGAGGGCGGCTTCCTACGATGACGTCGGCATTTTCTGGATTGTCGACTACCTGGAAGCCCATTTGCTGCTCAAAGGCAAAGATATCCCAGCCTAGGGCAGTGTTGAGCCTGTCTTGATACCGCTTGATGCCGTATTCTCTGCCATTCTTCGTCGTTGTGAAGGCAGAGCTGGTTCGACCTGGAATATAGACTTTGGCGGCTTTTTTGACTGCTTTTGCAGCAGGCATCTTTGAAACGGCCTTCCCGACCAAAATGTAATCGTTCTTAACCGTGTTGAAGTCATTTTTCTTTACCAGGAAATCACCTTTATTCGTACCGGAGGTAATCATTCCAACCGTCTTGCCGTTTTTTAATAATCTGTTGACGGCTTGGATGGCATCTACGCTGTTGTTTGAAAGGACCATATAGCTGCCGCTTCCTGATGTAGTCGTCTTGATTGACGGTACTTTTGTGATCTTCTTTGTGTCAGCTGCTTTAATGGCGCCAACCTTTGTAATCACATGAGCGTCAAATCCGCGCAGCTGCGGAAATGCAGTCAGAGGCTCTGAGTATAGCGCATCCCAGGTGTCGATGACCATGTTGGAGTAAAGGGCTGAGTTCGCCATGTTCCGCTTTGCCTGATGCATATCTACTACTAGAGAACCTTTTTTGTAGGTCTTGCCGTGGATTGTCACATCTTTTGTCAACTGTTTCAGCTTGACATCGTTTCTCAGCAGGTATTCTGCCATCTCCTTTGCAGCCTGAATATTTTTCTGATCAGACGTGCTGATTGGTATGATGTAGTATTCAGGGAAGAAGTTGTTGTTTTCTTCATACTTTTTACGGAACTTATCCGCTTCTGCGCCGATATCGTCATATTGGCTTACAAAGTAAGGGGAAATCGTATCCGCATCGATATTTTCCAAACCTCTCCTGAAAAACTCTAATTGGTTGAGATACATCCTGTCTTTGTTCTCCGCAACAAAATCGGCATTGCCGATTAGACCGTATTTGACTGCCTGCTGTGCATCGTGACTTCCATAAGGAAATTCGGCCGTATAGGCGTTACAGCCGTGCAGGAATGCGTAGATCGGGGTGTAACTTGGTGAGATGTCTTCCCAGGCACCCCACTTCTTCTTACCGCTGTTGTCCACAGAGAGATAGTCACGCAGCGTAAGTTGGAAACTGTTGATAGACTCGTTGTTGGCGATAGCGGCTGCGCCGAAGTTTTCGCCTTGTTCTATGGAAGTATCGATATATAAATCGTATTCAGCATTTGGCTCGTGAGCAGGGGTGCATGGTTCTACGACAAACTCGTCATAGTATCCGTGAATTTCATACAGGGTGATCGGATTCCACTTTGCAATCAGTTGCGTCATGGCCTGCGTTTCTGGCTGCGTCTGGTAGGAGTTATCACGATTTAAATCAAAGTAGTTGGCGTTGGTTCGAGTCATAGCCTGGCGGCCGTCTACGTTTTCTGATGGTACGACGATGAAAAACATATCGGTCAAAATCTCATCTATATCTAAATCTTTTTTCGATATATTGTAATACTTTTTCATCTGTTCGTCAGTCATATTGGTAACTGCATCTGAAGTATGCTTCGGGTTGGAGGGTTCGAACTTGCCTTCCCCTTGGATAAATCCTACGCCGGTGACCTTATCTTTGATCAGTTCTGACCAAACTTTGCCGTCTTTTGACATTTCAGCTTGAAGAGTCGCCTTTCCAGTGCTCGTGAGGCCGGTAATTTTGTTATAAGGAATTTTTCCGCTTCCTTCTGCAGCTTCCACGACGGCTTCGACAAAATCGAGACAGCCGTCAGCGCCGATGATTTCATCGGAGTGGATATTGCTGTAGACGACAGGGACCTTGTAATCCAAAGTTCCCGCTGCAACTTCTTTTTTTACTTGAGTGGGGTTCGTTTCGGCTCGTTCCGTCTGGGCGAGATGATTAGATAGATCACTTGATTTCGCGGAAAGGAAAAGCGCATTGATCGGCCTACCCTTTACCGAATAACCGATAGCCTCTATTTTGGCATAAAGACCGGCGGCGTTGGCTCTGGCTGCTAATTCGGCAAGCTTCTCATCAACTTGACTCTGCGTATGGAAGGAATCATAAGGACGTACCCAGACTGAGGTACTGCCCAAAGCTGATTTGCCGTGATAGCAAGTTAAATCGTATCGTCCGGTATAGTCGAGAATGGTATTTCTGACTAAAACGCGGTCACGATTGTCTATACCGTTGTATCCAAACAATGTTTTACTGTCAAACTCCATCTGCAGATATAAGGCATCGCCTTCAGTCACGACTGAGTTGGTGATGTTCTGGAACATGTCGATTTCCTCTTGTCCGCCTGATTCTACAGTAGTTGCAACAGTTTTCCATTCATCCATTGGACCGCCGAGATATTGGTACGGAAATTCGCCAGGATCCTGCATGCCTTTTTTTCGAGAAAGATTCCAGCGGATTGTCTTATCTTCTATGGCTTTTTCCAATTGTTCTCTTGTCATATCGACTTTAACTTTTGCAATAAAGGAACGTTCTTGGGTTAAAGATATCGCATCTTCGCCTTCTCCGGTATTGTCTAAGGTGACAGCTTCACTGCCCACTGTGGTGTCTCCAAAGGATATCTTTGGGGCAGTGAAGGATGATGCAACTAGTGCTAGTGATAGAACGATGATAAAGCTGAGACTGATTGTTCGTTTTCGCATTAGTTTACTCATGGTTACCTCCGTAATTTTTAAACGGTGAGATGTGGTATGTTGTTGTAAACGTTTACAGTGTTAAAGTAACAGATGTAAATAAGGCTGTCAACAAGTCAAAATGAAATTATCAAAATATTGCCAAAAATACGATAATATATACAATAACGTTGGTTATGTTCTGGACATAATACAATCCTGTGTCCGGAAACGTGAAAATGAGGGACTCTTCTATGCAAGAGAAAAAAATTGTGGTAGAATAATCAAGATAAAATTAGAATTGTGAGGATATAATTATGATGGGTATGGAACCCGATACAATAGATAAGGAAGAAGCCTTTCAGGATACCTATCGAAAATGGCGTGTTTTGATTTTTAAAGCTGACATCGTCAGTGTTTTGGCAGTTTTTATTATCGAGATTACCATGTTTTTTTTCTTGCGTTCCCATGATCTGATATTTCAGACTGTGTCAGTGTATCTGGCCAGATTCTTGATCTTACCGACAATCATCAATATTACGCTTCTCACCATTGCGATCATCTGCAATGAACGATACAAAGACAGACCGTATTTGCTCAATTATGTTCCAATTGTACTCATGAGTTGTCTCTGTATTGTAGTATCGTGCACCCACTATGTCTTTACGGTAACTATGGCAGTGTACATCATTCCTGTATTTGTGACGGTGATCTTCAGCAATCGAAAGATGACACGGCTGATTACCTTTATCGGCGTTGGGGGTATTGTGATAACGGTACTTGTCGATGTCTTACTATCTCAAAGCGAAGATGTTTATTTAATTCCTGAAGCCATTGTCGCTCTGTGCATTCTGTTGACGGCTCACAAATTTTCGCAAATTCTCATTGGTTATCATAAAGAGAAAAACGACGCATTGGCGAAGGGCTATCAAGAACAATTGAGGATGAAAGAACTTTTAAACTACGATCAAAAGACTGGCATTTACGGCGCTACAGCCTTTAACAACTGTCTGATTGGAGCGATAGATAAGGGCTGGACTGATAACCTGGCACTGGCCTTTGTGGATATTGATGATTTTAAATATGTTAATGATTCTTATGGTCATGCAGCTGGGGATGAGGTACTCGTGCGCCTTGCGGCAATTATCAAAGAGATTTGTGGAGACAGACAGCTGCCGGGTCGTTTTGGAGGCGATGAATTTGCCATATTGCTTACTGGAGAGAGCCTCGAGGTTTACTGCTCCTTGCTTACCGAGATTCAGAAGGCGTTTCGGCAACAGATTTATGATTTTTCAGAGCAAAGGATTACTGTCAGCATTGGCTTAGCCAGGCTGCAGGAAGGGTGGGATGCGGAGATGATTTTGCAAAAAGCAGATGAGGCGATGTATCAATCCAAAAAGAATGGGAAGAACCAACTCACTGTTTTTCAATAGAGTGAAACCGCTGATTGCTGTAATTCACAGAATTGGGGGACTAATTCCTGCGGTGTTGACAAAGGATTGTCCACTGCGATATACTTAATTGTAAGCATTTGCAGATGCCACGCGCGTCAGCAGATGTTTTTTTAAAGAAAAGGTTGTTGTCTTGTGAGTAAGGGAGGAGATTTGTATGAAAAACTTAAATATGAAAAAAATAAGCATAGATATAATTGTAGATATCATCGGAGGCGTTCTGATTGCCATCGGTACCTACAATTTTGCAGCTGCCTCTGAATTTCCAATGGTGGGATTTAATGGAATCGGCTTGATTTTATACCACCTATTTGGGATGCCTATCGGTACAGTGGCATTCGTGCTGAATATTCCAGTTGCTATCGCCTGTTTTAAAATTCTGGGAAGAGATTTTTTCATCAGGTCTATCAGAACCATTGCCATCACATCTATCATAATGGACGTCGTTGCACCGAAATTCCCGGTCTACGAGGGGGATTTGATGTTATCGGCAATATGCACCGGCGTGCTTTCTGGCTTGGGATACGCCTTGATCTACATGAGAGATTCCTCCACTGGCGGTACTGACTTTATCATGTTGTCTATCAAAGAGTTTTTCCCGCATCTATCTTTAGGAAAAATTTCTTTTGCTATGGAATCACTGGTAATTGTAGCTGGGACTGTTCTAGTATCGAAAAATATCGAAGGATTAATCTATGGAATGATAATCAGCTTTATCCTCTCTATTATGGTGGATAAAGTCATGTATGGAATCTCTGCCGGAAAGATGGCCTTTATTGTCACGGATCACGCACACGAAGTAGCAGACCGCATCGATGAAACAGTAGGGAGAGGTTCCACTTTCCTGAAGGCGGAGGGCAGTTACTCCGAAGAGGAGAAAGATGTAGTGATGTGTGCCTGCAGTACAAAGCAGATGTACGGCATCAGAAATGTGGTCAAGGAAGTTGACCCGGAAGCCTTTATCATCATCATGGAGTCCAACGAGGTCGTCGGATCGGGATTTAAAACTAAATGATTATAAAAGATGCTGCCCAGGTTCGTCTTTGGACAGCATCTTCTGATTTGGGGGCTTACTTTACGTCGTAGGCAATCAGCGCCACATCGCAGCCGCACTTCTCTGCAAGCTTGTGCTCTGCCTCGCTGATAATTTTAAGATCCGCTGGGGAAAGTTCTGCCAATTTATCGTTATACATTTTTATCACCTCCAACTATAGTATTTACCGGATGACAGAACAACATTCTAGTGATAAAATAAAAAAGATTGTTAATTATTTTCGGGGATAATAGTAAGAGACGCTTTCATTTGCGTCTTTGCCACGATTGTGGTAGAATAGTTCCGCGATGTAAACGATGTTGTTTGCAAAAAATAACAGTCCTATGGAGTGAACATATGGAAAATATGATCAAAATTGAAAATTTAGTTTTTGAATATACACAGGGTGAAGAGGAAGCGCCAGTTAGAGCAATCAACGAGATTTCCCTGGAAATAGAGAAAGGAAGTTTCACCGCAGTCATTGGCAAGAACGGATCAGGAAAATCTACTTTGGCAAAGAATCTCAACGGACTGCTTTTGCCCAGCGGAGGGACAATCTATGTGAAAAGCTGGGATACAAAGGATGATAACCACATTTGGGATGTGCGGCAGACCGCGGGAATGGTTTTTCAGAATCCTGATAATCAACTCGTCTCTTCCATCGTAGAAGACGATGTAGCCTTTGGCCCTGAAAATCTGGGAATTGAGCCGCAGGAAATCAGAAAAAGGGTGGATAAAGCTCTGGAATCTGTCAACATGGGGCAGTTTAAGAAAAAAGCACCGCACCTTCTGTCTGGCGGACAAAAGCAGAGGATCGCCATTGCGGGTGTAGTTGCAATGCGGCCGGAATGCATCATTTTCGACGAACCGACAGCGATGCTGGATCCCAAAGGCAGGGATGAAATCATGGAGATTATCAAAGAATTACACGAAGATGGGATTACTGTGATTTTGATTACCCACTTCATGGATGAAGCGGTTCGTGCAGACAGAGTGATCATCATGAACGAAGGCAATATTCTTCTCGATGGGACACCTTCGGAGGTGTTCTCGCAGGGAGAGATTATTAAAGCGGCAAATCTCGACGTTCCGCTAGCCGTGGAACTTGCCGGAAGACTGAGAAAAAGGGGAATTAAGATCCCTGAGAACGTCATTACAAACGAAGGACTGGTAACATTCGTATGTCAATACAAGTAAGAAACTTATCACATATTTATTCAAAAGGAATGCCAGACGAACAACTGGCACTTTCTAATATTAACTTTGATATTTACGACGGTGAAATCGTAGGTGTCATCGGACACACGGGATCGGGAAAGTCAACGCTGCTGCAGCATCTCAATGGGCTTTTGAAGCCGAATAGCGGCACGATCGTTATTGGAAATACAGATATCACAGCACCGGGCGTGGCGATGAAAGAAATTCGCAGGCGCGTAGGACTGGTCTTTCAGTATCCAGAATATCAGTTATTTGAAGAAACCGTAGCACAGGATGTGGCATTTGGCCCTAAGAATCTGGGATTAACAGAGGCAGAGGTAGCCGATCGAGTTGAGGAAGCTTTGGAACTGGTTGGGCTGGATTACGAGGATATCAAAGAGCGTTCTCCGTTCGATCTTTCTGGCGGTCAGAAGAGACGAGTTGCCATCGCTGGGGTTATCGCTATGAAACCGCATGTCTTAATTCTCGACGAGCCCACAGCCGGTTTAGATCCGGGAGCACATCAGGACATTCTCGCTATGATTGAAGAGGTACACGAAGCACAAAATAATATCATCATCTTTGTTTCTCACAATATGGCTGATGTAGCTAGTTTATCTGATAAGGTCATGGTTTTGGACAACGGAAAGCTGGTGACGGTTGGAACGCCGCAGGAGGTGTTTTCACAAAAGGAACGCCTGGAAGCCATCGGGCTGAACGTGCCGCCTGTTACAGATTTGATGCACCAGATTAAGAGCGGCGGGGCGGCTGTCAATGAAAATGTGTTAACCATCAAAGAGGCGGAAGAGGAATTATATAACTATTTACAGAGGAAAATGATTTAATGATAAGAGATATCACACTTGGACAATATTATCCCAGCGAATCCATCATTCATCGGCTGGATCCGAGAATTAAAATAATTGCGACGATTATGTTCATCGCAGAGTTGTTTATCGTGGATGATTTTATCGGATTTGCCATCTGTGCCAGCGCACTGGCTGTCATAGTGGGCATATCAAAGGTTCCGCTGGCCTTCATCATGCGGGGCTTGAAGCCGATTCTTTTAATCATCATCTTTACCTTTTGCCTCAATATATTCATGGTGGATGGCAAGGTAATCTGGCAATGGGGATTTTTAAAAATTACAGTGGAAGGACTTTATACAGCGGCATTTATGGGACTGAGACTGATCCTTTTAATCATCGGATCTTCTCTGCTGACGCTGACGACAAAACCCATCAGCCTGACTGACGCAATTGAAAGACTGTTAAGCCCACTTTCCCATGTCGGTGTGCCTACACACGAAATTGCGATGATGATGTCTATCGCTCTCAGGTTTATTCCGACTCTTTTGGAGGAGACGGACAAAATCATGAAAGCCCAGCAGGCCAGAGGTGCGGATTTTGAAAGTGGAAATATCTTAAGCAGAGCGAAATCCCTGATTCCTATACTGGTACCGCTGTTTGTAAGTGCTTTCCGCATTGCGCAAGATTTGGCAATGGCCATGGAAGCACGTTGTTATAGAGGCGGAAAGGGGCGAACCAGGATGCATGAGATGCAGTTTAACGGCAGGGACGCTGCAGCGATGGTCGGTTTAGCGGCGTTTTTAGCAGTGATTATTTTGGAGAGAATCTTTTTATGAGACAGAGGAAACTAAAAAATATAGATGAAAGATTGGAAGGCTTCAGTGATTTTACCATAGAAAATCCGCAAGGTTTTAAGGGAAAATGGAGGGAGGTCTTTGGAAATGATCATCCTATTTATTTGGAAATCGGCTGTGGAAAAGGTCAGTTTGTGACCAACTACGCAGCTAAATACCCACAGTGGAATTTTATTGCAATTGAGGGTCATCAGAGTGTTGTGCTCAGAGCCTTGGAAAAAGCAGCAGAAATGGAAAGTGGCAACATTAAATTTGTACTGGAATATATAAAGGATATCCGTGATTACTTTGATTGCGGCGAACTTGAGGGGATTTTTTTGAATTTCAGCGATCCTTGGCCTAAGGATCGCCATGCGAAACGCAGACTGACCTATGGCAAACGCCTTTTACAATATTGTGATGTGATTCGTGAAGGGGGAGTGATTCAATTCAAGACTGATAATGATGGCTTGTTTGATTTTACTCTGGAACAAATTGAGACTGAGGGATTGAACATCTTGGAAGTGTCCAGGGATTTGCACGCTTCGGATTTTGCTGAAACAAATATTACCACAGAGTACGAAGATAAATTTGCTGCCTCTGGGAAGAATATAAATTATGTAAAGATAAGAGCCTGATACAGGCTCTTTCCTATTTGGGAAATTAGTACTTGATAATTTTTGAAGGATTGCATAGACTGCCATTCTTCATCAGCTCAAAATGAAGATGGGTCGGTTCCATGGATTCATAAAGCGCAGTCTGTCCAACGTTGCTGATTACCTGGCCTTTTTTTACCGTATCGCCTTTTTCAGCAAGTTTATCTGTGGAGAGATTGCTGTATTTGGAAATATAGCCATTGCTGTGAGTGATCTCGATGGTGATTCCATAGGCGTCATCTGTATATATGTCCGTAATTGTACCGCTGGCGACTGCCTTGACACTGGTTCCCTGGGGAGCCTCGATATCCATACCTGGGTGGGTCATGTATTGATCGAGAGTCGCGTTGTAGATCACCATATCCATTGAATACTTCTTTGATACCTTTCCTTTGTCCGCATCGATAGGCAGCGAGAACGTATTGGATTTTGATGACTGCTTATTACTATCTACAATGGGAACGCCGGCAGATGCTTCTTCTGACTTATCACTTTCCTGTTCCTTTTTCTGATCATCAGCGTCCTTTTCCTGATCAGTTGTGGTCTTTTTCGTAACAGGCACATCATTCGCACTATTCGAGATTTTGTTAATACTAGCTTTTATTGTGAAAATAGATGTCAGAGCTATGAGACAGAAGCAAAGCATCAGAACAGCGGCAACCTTGTCTTTCCCTTTTTTTCTTTCAACTTGTCGCATTTTCTTCACCTCCTGTCACCTATTATCACCACTAAAACGTGTATTCATACTAATATTAACTTGTAAAAATAAGGAGTTCATAGTAGAATGTTTTCATGACATTCTGTCCAAAGATGCGAAAGACGATTTGCAGACAGAATTTATGCAAAGATGCCCCAGCCTATGGCTGGTCTGGCGTTTGTCGTATATTTGATAATCAATTTGGAGGTGACAATATGGCTGAATTTATAATGGCAGCACAGAATGGAAGGAACATCCCTACAGAGGATAAGATTTTTGGCATCAGCCGCAGGGCGAACGAAATGATAGACGAAAAAGGTCCTGATGAAGTGGTCAATGCTACCATAGGAGCGCTTCTGGACGATGATGGGGATTTGATGGTTCTTTCTTCTGTTGATGACACATTTATGGGTCTGGAACCAGAAGAGTATGCAGCATATGCACCGATTGGCGGTACGCCCGCTTATAAAAAAGCGGCAATCAAAGCTGCTTTAGGCAAATATGAACCAAAAGGTTTTGTAGAAGCGATTGCCACACCTGGAGGCACCGGCTCAATAAGAAATACGATTGCCAACTATTCTTGCCCGGGAGATAAAGTTTTAACCAGCGACTGGCATTGGGCGCCATATAAGACTGTCGCCTCTGAAATTGGCAGGAGCATCGATACCTATCAACTGTTTACAGAAGACGGCAAATATAATATAGAAGCTTTTTCAAAAAAAGTGCATGAAATTTTGGCTGAGCAGAATCGTTTGGTTATCATCATAAACACACCGGCACATAACCCGACAGGTTATGCCCTCACCAATGAGGACTGGAAGCAAGTTGTAGACTGTCTGAGCAATGTTTCTCCTGAGAATCGTGTCGCTCTGCTTATTGATGCGGCTTATATCGACTTTGCGGGTGATGAGGATAAATACAGGGAGTTTTTACCGATTTTGGAGACTCTGCCGGCGAACATTCTGCCGATTATGGCCTACAGTATGTCAAAGACGTTCACCATTTATGGGATGAGATGTGGCGCGATGATCTGCCTGGCGCCAACAAAGGAAATTGCTGAAGAGTTTAAGCGGGTCTGCGAGTTTTCTTCGAGAGGTTCGTGGTCTAACAGCGCCAAAGCTGGCCAGAGCATTATAGCAAATATCTTTGCTGACGAAGATTTATTGAAAAAAGTAACGCAGGAGAGAAAAGAAATTCGAGAAATGCTTCTCAGCAGAGGAAAAGCTTTTGAAGAGGAGTCTGCAAAAGTAGGCTTAAAAATCGTGCCTTTTGATGCTGGTTTTTTTGCGTCGATCCCTTGTGACAACCCGGATGAAATCAGTGCCAAGCTGGAGAAAAAAGGAATTTTCCTAGTGCCCCTGGCAAAAGGGCTGCGCGTGTCCATCGCCTCAATTTCAGAGGAAAAGTGCAGACGAATTCCAGCTGAAATTAAGAGTGCAATGGAAGATTAGAAGGAAGCTGGTCTTACGACCAGTACGAAAATAGACAAGACGGAAGACACGTCCAGGCTTTGCGGCCTTGTGACGTGTCTTCTCTTATTATGTGGCTGTGAAAGCGGCAGAAAAAGGAATTTGTAGTCCACAAAAGCAGAAGCCAGAAAAAAAGTGTGGAACATTTTATAGAAACCGAGGCGGCTGCGGACTGTAATGTTTTGCGGGGAGCTTTTTTGATGGAGGCATTTATTCCGCCTCTGTATTCATAGATGAAAATGTGGTATAATGGTTCCATAATCTTACGGCGTTGCTGCAAGGAAGTATTATGGAGGTGCATTATGAAGATAGATAAGGTAAGTGTGATATATTTCAGTCCATCGGGGACTACAAAGAAAATAGCTGAAAAAATCGGTGAAGGTTTTGCTGAGAAAAAGGAATACCACGATATTCTTGCGCACAGAATAGAAAAGAAACGGGTGATTGCAGAGAATGGTCTGCTGATTTTGGCGATGCCTGTATTTGGGGGACGGATTCCGGAATACTGTCTGTCCTCAATCAAACATCTTCGTGGAATGAATACGCCGGCAATCATTACAGCAGTATATGGGAACAGAGAATATGAAGACGCCTTAGTCGAAATGGAGGATTTACTTGATGATGTCGGATTCAGAGTCATCGGTGCGGCAGCTTTTATCGCACAACATTCTGTCTTTCCTCATGTGGCGGCTGGTCGGCCTGATGAAGCGGATATGAAGTACATAGAGGAATTTGCAGAGAAATGCATTGAAAAACTGGAGACTTTTGATCCTGAAAATAACGCTGAACTGCAGCTGCCGGGCGACCGTCCATACAAACCTCATATGAAACCATCCATGGCGCCAGAGGCAGATAAAAATTGCACTAAGTGCAGAACCTGCGTTGAGGTCTGTCCAGTGCATGCAATCAGCAGTGAGACGCCAAAGAAAACGGATAAGCACAAATGTATCATGTGTACTGCCTGCATTGCTAGTTGTCCGGTAAAAGCGAGATCCTTTGGCGGACCTAAGTATGCCGTTGCATCAAAGACTTTTGCCAGTGCCTGCAGCAAGAGAAAAGAGCCAGAATTATTCGTATAAAATGACATTCTGAATAGCGGCGTTTACCCTAGTATATTGACCAGCAAGGAGGAAGACAGATGAATAAGTATTTAGATATTGCACTTGAGGTGCAAGAGGCACTAGAGAACAGGCGGCCGGTGGTGGCTCTTGAGTCTACCATTATTTCTCACGGAATGCCTTATCCGCAAAATGTAGAGACCGCTCTTAGGGTAGAGGAAATTATCAGAGACTATGGTGCAGTTCCCGCTACGGTTGCAATTATTGGGGGCAGGTTAAAATGCGGCCTTGCGAAACAGGAAATAGAGTATTTGGCAAAAAAAGGGACCGATATTGTGAAATGCTCCAGACGCGATATACCAGTGGCCATTTCTAAAAAATTGGATGGAGCGACTACTGTTGCGACTACCATGATGATTGCGAATATGGCAGGAGTGAAGATCTTCGCTACTGGGGGCATTGGAGGCGTTCACAGAGGTGCAGAACAGAACATGGATATTTCTGCTGACCTGGAGGAACTAGGGCAGACGCCGGTCATGGTGGTGTGTGCAGGTGCAAAGGCAATTCTCGATTTGGGATTGACCTTAGAATATTTGGAAACGAAAGGTGTTCCTGTAATCGGGTATGGTACCGGTGAATTGCCAGCTTTCTATACGAGAAAAAGCGGTTTTCATGTGGACTACAGATTGGATACGCCAAAGGAACTTGCAGAAGCATTCGAAGCGCAGCGGGGCTGCGGTCTTCATACCGGAATGCTGGTTGCAAATCCGATTCCCGAAGAGTTCTCTATGGACGATGAAGTCATAAACCGAGCGATTGACGAGGCCATAAGAGAAGCTGGTGAAAGGGGCATCCATGGGAAGGAGACGACGCCGTTTCTTCTTGCAAAAGTGAAAGACATTACAGGAGGCGACAGTCTCAACGCAAATATACAATTGGTATATAATAATGCCAAAGTGGCAGCACAGACAGCAGTAGAGCTTTGCCATTTATGAATCTGGAAGAAAGAGGAATAGATATATGAGATTAGTATCGTGGAACGTAAACGGTTTGAGGGCGTGCCTTGGAAAAGGATTTATAGAATCCATGCGCGGATTAGAAGCGGATTTTATCTGCATTCAGGAGACAAAGATGCAGGAAGGACAAGCCGAAGTAGACTTGCCGGAATATGAGGAATTTTTTTGCAGTGCTGAGAAGAAGGGCTACTCCGGAACTGCTATCTTTGCCAAAGAAAAACCGCTCTCAGTGCAAAAGAATTTTGGCGATCATACAGATGAAGGCAGAGCGATTATTTTAGAGTATGAGGAATTTTATCTGGTGACAGTCTATGTCCCGAACTCACAAGATCAACTCAAGCGTATCGATTACAGGATGAAGTGGGAAGAGGATTTTCTGGCCTTCATCAAAGAACTTGACGAGAAGAAGCCGGTCATTATCTGTGGCGATATGAATGTGGCGAAGGAAGAAATTGACTTGAAAAATCCGAAGACAAATCGTGGCAACGCTGGATTCTCCGACCAGGAGCGTGACAAGATGCGTAACCTGCTGGCAGCCGGTTTTGTAGATACCTTCAGATACTTGTATCCTGAAGCAACTGGCATTTACAGTTGGTGGTCTTATCGCTTTAATGCCCGTAAGAACAATGCCGGATGGCGTATCGACTACTTTATCGTCAGCGAAAGACTAAAGGACAAGATCGTCGAAGCTAAGATCCATACAGACATCATGGGCAGTGATCACTGCCCGGTAGAACTGGAGATTGATTTATCTTTTTGAGTGGAGAAAAAACTCCTTACACGGCTGAAAAAAATTTGGTACAATACAAATACAACGAGTATTCTTCTTGGATGTAAGTCCGGTTGTAAGATCTGCTCGTTGTTTTTTATTGTAGAAAATGGAGCGTCATGGCAGCTTTTAATGTCTGCATCAGTTTTTGTAGCGGGTCCTTTAGTCCGATTCCTGTTTAGAAAACGCTTCAGCAGGGCGCGTCAGACTGACCAGAGCTGTCAGCAACTGGCATAAGTAAAAGAGGGGTGGTCAGCCTGCAAACAGGCATCGAAGAGAACCTGGGGTTTCTTAGAGGAGTGGCGAAGCCACTCCTTTGTCTTTCGTGACAAATCGGCCAGGTCACAAAAATGTGCCTTCTTTACAAAAGCATAATATGACTGTATAGTACTACTATACACTTGAGGAGGTAATTTATGGATGCAAGAGAATGTTTTAGGATATTGAGAGAAATAAAGGATGTGAGTTTTGCTACAGTTGACCAAATGGGACGACCGCAAATCCGCATCATAGATATCATGTTGGTAGAGGAAGAAAAAGTGTATTTCCTGACGGCACGAGGGAAAGACTTTTATCAAGAGCTGATGGAGCGGCCTGCTGTTGCGGTCTGCGCAATGACAAAAGACTATGAAATGATTCGCCTTACTGGAGAAATCATAAAGCTGGAAGAGCAAGCGGACTGGATAGACAAGATGTTTATGCACAATCCGGTTATGAACGACGTATACCCTGGTGACAGCAGGTATGTGCTGGAACCTTTCTGCATCTGCAGGGGAGCTGTGGAGTATTTTAACCTGGGATGTTCGCCAATACAGCGGCAGAGTTTCTCCTTTGGCGATGGGGATTGCGAAGAAAAGGGATTTGTCATAACGGATGCCTGCGCCGGCTGTGGGCAGTGCATGGAGAAGTGCCCGCAGAACTGCATCATAGAAGGCAGCCCATACAAAATTCAGCAGGAGAATTGTCTCCACTGCGGACTGTGCAGGGAAGTCTGTCCGGCGGATGCTGTCAGGAAGAAAGGATTTGACAAATGATAAATGAGACCATTTCATTATTGATAGAGAAAAAGGCGTTTTTTCTTTCGCTGCTGACGGAGCACCTGTTCATCTCGCTGGTGTCGATTTTGATCGCCCTGGCTGCGGGGCTGATCTTGGGAGTTTTGATCAGTGAATATCAAAAGAGCTCCAAATATGTCCTGGGCTTTGTCAACTTTATATACACGATTCCATCCATATCGCTGCTGGGTTTTCTGATCCCCTTTTCGGGTATTGGGAATACGACGGCGATTATCGCTCTGACGATTTATGCGCTTCTGCCCATGGTTCGCAATACCCACACCGGCATGACCAACATCGATGAACAGATTATTGAAGCGGCGAGGGGAATGGGTAGTACGCGCAATCAGATATTGTTTAAGATCAAACTGCCGCTGGCCATGCCGGTCATCATGTCAGGACTGAGAAACATGGCAACCATGACTATCGCGTTGGCGGGTATTGCATCTTTTATCGGCGCGGGCGGCCTGGGCGTAGCCATATACAGAGGCATCACCACCAACAATGCAGCGATGACCATTGCAGGAAGTCTCTTGATTGCGCTCTTAGCAATCGTGGTGGATTTATTGCTCGGTATCGTTGAAAAGCTGACGAAGAGAAAGTCTGAGAAAAAACATAAGAAAAGCCTGGTTGTGGTGATCGTTCTTTTACTCTGTGTGGCTTTGATTGGAAGCAATATACTAGGCGGCAACAGAGATAAAACGATAGAAATCGCAACGAAACCTATGACTGAGCAGTACATTCTTGGTGAAATGCTGAAGGAGTTGATAGAACAGGATACGGATTTGGAGGTGACGCTGACCCAGGGTGTAGGCGGCGGCACGTCCAACATAGAACCGGCCATAGAGAAAGGGGATTTTGACCTCTATCCGGAATACACGGGCACCGGCTGGAATATGGTCTTGAAGAATCGGGGGCTGTATGACGAATCTATGTTTGACCGCTTGCAGGGTGCTTACGAGAAAGATTTGAACCTGACCTGGTCGGGGATGTACGGCTTCAACAATACTTACGGTCTGGCGGTGAGAAAAGAAATCGCCGACAAATATAACCTGGAGACTTATTCGGATCTGGCAAAGGTGTCGGGCAATCTGACCTTTGGCGCAGAATATGACTTTTATGAGAGAGAAGACGGATACGACGCTCTCTGTGAAGCCTACGACTTCCATTTTGCAAAGACGTCTGATATGGACATCGGACTGAAGTACAAGGCCATCAATCAGGGCAAGGTGGACGTCATGACCATCTTCACCACCGACGGCCAGCTGAGTGTTTCTGACATCGTGGTGCTAAAGGATGATAAACAGTTCTATCCGTCCTATATGTGCGGCAACGTAGTACGCATGGACACGCTGCAGAAGCATCCTGAGCTTGCGGCAGTGCTGACAAGTTTGGATGGCATCTTGGATGACAAAACCATGGCGGATCTGAACTACCAGGTTGAGGGCAAGGGCAAGGAGCCGAAAGACGTGGCGCATGAATTTTTGAAAGCTAAAGGTTTTGTGAGATAGGAGGATGGGATGAATACCATAATTGAATTTCGGGATATCAAAAAAGTCTATGGTGAAAAGACCATCGTAGAGCATTTTAATCTGTCCATTGAGAAGGGACAGTTTGTGACCGTCATTGGCAGTTCAGGCTGCGGCAAGACGACTATTTTGAAGATGATTAACGGGCTGATTACGCCTGATGCGGGCACGGTTCTTGTAGAGGGCAGAGACATCAAAATGGAAGACCAGATTCAGCTTCGCCGCAATATCGGCTATTCCATTCAGGGCAGCGTCTTATTTCCACACATGACAGTGGAAAAGAACATCGCCTATGTGCCGGAGCTTCTGAACAAAAATGACAAAGCCAGGACGCGGTCCGCTGTTACCAAGTGGATGAAGATCGTAGGACTTGATGCTGATATGCTGAAACGCTTTCCTGATGAGCTTTCTGGCGGCCAACAGCAGAGAGTAGGCATTGCCAGGAGTCTGGCGGCTTCGCCGGATATCCTTCTGATGGATGAGCCTTTCGGCGCAGTAGATGAGATTACCAGGGTGCAGCTGCAGGAAGAACTGCAGAAAATTTATGAACAGACTGGCATTACCATCCTCTTTGTCACCCATGATATTTCTGAGGCGCTGAAACTGGGGACAAAGGTGCTGGTCATGGATCAGGGGGTGATTCAGCAATACGGTTCACCGACAGAGATTCTGCGAAGCCCTGCGACGGATTTTGTCAGACGGCTGGTAGCCAAAGAGCGCAGGACCTGCGGGCTGCCGGAAGAAAAACTGCTGGAATGCGAGTATTGCGGGGTGATCAACCGTGAGCATTGAACAAAACCTGGAGGATTTAATAAAATACCTGGAGCCGGGGACGAAGGTTCCCGCTGACCTATCGCAGCGCTGGCGGCTATATCGTTCTCTGGTCAACGTGAGAATGCCGGGGGAGATGCCGCCAGAGTACATGGAAAAGGAAAATCAGCTTTTGCAGGCTATGGCAGAGGAGAAAGGCATAACAGATATTGATCAATTGGAGGAGATAGAGTCAGGCATTTATCTCTGGCAGGGAGACATCACGACTCTCAAAATCGACGCCATCGTCAATGCGGCCAACAGCCAGATGCTGGGCTGCTTCTGCCCCTGCCACGGATGCATCGACAATGCTATTCATACCTTTGCCGGCACAGCGCTGCGAAACAAATGTGCGAGGATGATGAGACAGCAGGGGCACCTGGAGGAAACTGGCAGCGCAAAGATCACGCCTGGATATAATCTGCCTGCAAAGTACGTAATTCACACGGTAGGTCCGATTATATCGGATGCGGTACGGGAAAGAGACCTGCAGGCGCTGCGCGCCTGCTATGAGTCGTCGATGAAGCTGGCAGATCAGTACGGCCTTGCGGCTATCGCCTTCTGCTGTATCTCTACGGGGGAATTTCACTTCCCAAATCGTCTGGCGGCGGAGATTGCCGTGGATACGGTGAGAGAGTATCAGAAGAGCAGTAATCTGAAGGTCGTGTTTAATGTGTTCAAAGATCAGGACCTGCAGATTTATGAGAAACTGCTGGGAGGGTGTCTATGAAAGGGGGTCAATAATGTTCAGCGGAAAATTGAGGGGACCGCAAGGCGGGAGAGACGGAACTGTCCGTCTGCAAGAGGAACTGGCTTCTGCAGAAGTCGTCGTTATCGGCGCCGGGGCGGGACTGTCCGCCTCAGCAGGATTTGAGTATACAGGGCAACGCTTTGATACGTATTTTCAAGATTTTGCAGCAGCGTATGGCTTTGATGATATGTATTCCGGCGGCTTCTACCCTTACAAGACAATGGAGGAATATTGGGCATTTTGGAGCCGATATATCTGGATCAACCGCTATCAAAATCCGCCGGAGCCGGTCTACAATGCGCTTTTGGAGTTGATGAGGGGAAAAGAGTATTTCGTATTGACTACCAATGTGGATCACCAATTTCAGAGAGCCGGGTTTGATAAAGAGCGGCTCTTCTATACCCAGGGGGACTACGGTCTTTGGCAGTGTAGCAAACCTTGCCATAAACTGACCTATGATAATGAAGCGCAGGTGCAGAAAATGGTAGAGGTGCAGGGTTTTGTCGTAGACGGGAACGGTGAATTGTCCCTGCCTGAGGGCACTCGGCCTGCTATGTCCATTCCTACTGAACTGGTGCCCTATTGCCCCAAGTGCGGCAGCCCGTTGACCATGAATCTGCGAGCGGATGAGACCTTTGTGGAGGATATGGGCTGGCAAATGGCATCAAAGCGTTACGCTGCGTTTTTGCGGAAGGCGCAGCAGCGACGGACGCTGTTTCTGGAGCTGGGTACTGGATATAATACGCCGGGTATTATCAAGTACAGTTTCTGGCAGATGGCTGACAGGTGGCAGAAGGCGGTCTATTCTAGCGTTAATCTGGGAGAAGCCTATGCGCCGGTGGAACTTGGAGAGAAGGCAATCTGCATTGATGGCGATATCGGGGAAGTGCTAGGGGCACTTGCCAGACGGTGAACACGTTTAAGGAGGGAGAGTTTCTTGCGTTCCATTTTCTTAATTATTTTTAATGTTTAGGAATCCGATTGACCTATATGCCTTTTAGAAGTATATTTAAGATATAAGGGTTCGTAGAATGGTAAGGATTAGAAAAGCAAGGAGGAAAATCATGAAACCAAGACATCTGCTGACGTATCTGCTATGTGCAGCTTTGATTTTTGCTCTCTTCGGATGTAGTAAAGAGAAGGCTTTGGAAGAATCGCCCAAAAAGCCGGCTGTTCAATGGGACGTGCCAATGAATGACGACGGAGATCCTGACACGCCGGTCTTTGATATGGAGGAGGACGGCTGCCATATCACTGGGGCTGTTTTGATGAAGGACGGAGTGATAACGGCGTTGACAGAAAAGGAGTTTCTGCAGACTGTTACGGGAGAAACGGAGAAAGAGCAGACTGGCGAGTTTGAAGGCGGCGACTTTGTGCCGATGGGCCTGACAGAGCAGTTTGCAAAAGACTATGCGGGGCGAATTACGGCGCTTTTTGAGCGGGCTGCGCTGATCGGCATCAGTGACAGCATGGATTTTACACGAAGGTTGACTGCCCACGGGGGGCTGTCAAAAAAGGAATTTGACCAGGCAGATGTGGATGCGGCGGTCGAGCAGGCCTATGGACTAGAGAAAAAGGGCATGTCTTACACCAGTGCTGAAGGGTACGAGGGTCTTGCACCGTCTGAAGACTACAAATATGGGGCGATTCTCTTTATTCCAAAGGTTGCAGTTGTCACAGGCGAGTACAAGGGGGAGACTTTGACCTATCACTACCCTTGCGTCAACGACGCCGGATTTCTTGACGGGATTTATTTGATGGTGCAGAGCGATGAGGTAGAAGCTATACCGGATTGATTCTGTATATAATAGTCTCAAACAAAGCAAAGACTGCACATTATACGTAAGAAAGGAAACGAAAGCCATGTGTAAAAAAGTTTTAGTAATTTCCACCAGCCCAAGGAAGGGCGGCAACTCCGATGCTTTGGCGGAAGAATTCGCCAAGGGCGCAAAAGAGGCGGGGAATGAAGTGGAAAAAATCTGTCTCTACGACAAGACCATCGGATTTTGCAAGGGATGTTTTGCCTGCCAGGAAACAAAGAGATGTGTCATCCGCGACGACGCTGATATCATCGCCCAGAAAATGAAGGACGTCGATGTCATCGCCTTTGCCACACCGATCTACTATTTTGAAATGTGCGGGCAGATGAAGACCATGCTTGATCGGGCGAACCCGCTGTACAGCGCTGACTATCAGTTTCGGGATGTGTATATGCTGACTGCTGCGGCAGAAGAGGGGGCTGATACGCCGGAGCAGGCGGTGCACGGATTAGAAGGCTGGATCAGATGCTTCCCGAAAGCTCGTCTGGCGGGAACCGTATTTGCTGGCGGCGCAGATGCCATCGGTGACATCAAAGGGAATCCGGCTCTGCGGGAAGCCTTTGATATGGGGAAAACAGTGCAATAGGCTATTGTAAAACAATTACATATGAGGAGGGAATATTATGGCTGGATGCGGTGCATAAATGCGCATGAATCAAGTAATCCGCCATAAACGCTTGTTTCTTGATCAATTTAGGCATTTTTTGAAAAATGCAAGCTAGTTTTTGGCAAAATATCCATAAAATGTAAAAAGTGCGAATGGACAAGGAACACATATAATAGGAACCTTCTGTATTTAAACACGTTTTTAACCTTTATCCAGCCAAATTTGAGCTATTTTGCTCCCAGAAGAGACTGCTGAAAGCTAAAATCTGCCGTAAATGCACCTAAAACTGCTCGTTTCAGGCACTTTTGCCGGATTTAAAGAGAAGGGGTATATTAGGGCTTCATGGGTTTGCCGTGAACTCGGCCTTGCAGATGCACAGATTCAAGATAAATTGATAGAAAAATATCCGCTCAGTCGAGAAGCAGCAAAGGAATTCGTCAGCAAGTAAGAACATAGCCGCCATAGGCCTTTCTCTGAATCCCAGATTCCACCTCTTGTAATTTTTGTCGTACTATTGTAGCATGATAATAGATGAAAATAAAAGAGGTGCTGAATGAATATCAAAGATTTGAAGTGTTTTGAAGCTGTATTTGAGCAGAAGAGTATCAACAAGGCTGCCAAGCAGCTGTACATCACGCCCCAGGGCCTTGGCAGCAACATCAGGTCGCTGGAGAATGAGTTGGACACGGTTTTGTTTGAACGAGCAAAACAGGGTGTGACACCGACGGAAAGCGCGCAGCTTTTATATAAACGGGCAGGTCTTCTGATTGATGAATTCGAACAGATCAAGAACGAAGTGCAGCAGCTTTCCCATAGAGAAGATGTATTGCGTATTGGCTGTGCTTGCGGAGTGTTTAATGTAATTCCCTTTAAACTGATACAGGACTTTATTGAGGAAAATACGCCGGTAAAGGTAGAATGGTGTGAATATGCTAACTCAGAAGTGAAAGCGATGATCGACGCATCGGAAATCGAATACGGCTTTATTGTCGGCAGCTGGGACAGTGAGGACAACACGGTCAGAAAATTAGCCCAAAACGACGTGTACTTGCTAGCCTACGAAGGTCATCCTCTATATGAGAAGGATAAGGTCACCATCGATATGCTGGAGGGCGAGCCGCTGATTACTTTGAACGAGCACTTCAATCTGTATCATGATTTCAAGAAAGCCTGCCAGGTGCGGGGCTTTGAGCCAACAATTATTGCAAAGACTGCAGATGCAAACTTCCAGCATAAGCTGTGCAGACAGGGCTACGGTCTGGCGATCGTGACTGCTTTTTCCATGGAAGACGTGCAGATGAATGGCATTCGTGCGATTCCCTTTGAAGAGGAACTGAAATGGGAAGTATACGGCGTTTATCGAAAGGCCATCGGGTCCTACAGGCTGGTTCGGAAATTTGAAGAGTTTCTGAAAGAAAACAGCATATAGTATCTATCAAAAATCTTCTTCTACGTAGCAGATGATTCTTGATAACTCTCCCACAAGGACAGGGCATATAATATTGCTAGAATATGAACTGGGGAGGTTAACATGAAATACAAGAACTTGTTCACACCGATCAAAATCGGTTCGGTGGAAATTAAAAATCGATTTGCTATGGCGCCGATGGGACCATTGGGTCTTTCTGACGCACAGGGAGGCTTTAACCAGAGAGGAATCGATTATTATACAGAAAGAGCAAAGGGTGGCACTGGTCTGATCATTACCGGGGTCACTTTTTCTGATTGCGAGGTGGAGCAGCAGAGCATGCCCAATTGCCCCAACTCCACTTTTAATCCCGTACACTTTATCAGAACTAGCAAAGAGATGACAGAGCGAGTACATGCGTATGGCAGCAAAATTTTCCTCATGATGTCCGGAGGTTTCGGCAGGGTGACGATTCCGACAAACTTGGGAGAATTCCCGCCAGTGGCGCCCTCTCCTATTCCGCATAGATGGCTGGACAAGACTTGCAGGCCATTGACAAAAGAGGAAATTCACAGCATCGTCAAGTCTTTTGGCGACGGCGCATATAACGCCAAGCGGGGAGGCTTTGACGGCGTGGAAATCCATGCGGTTCACGAGGGCTATCTCCTGGATCAGTTTGCGATTTCTATGTTCAACCAAAGGGACGATGAGTACGGCGGCAGTCTGGAGAACCGTCTGCGCTTTGCCAGGGAAGTCGTAGAGGAAATTAAGAGGCGCTGCGGAGACGATTTTCCTGTTGCGCTCAGGTTCAGTGTCAAGAGCATGATTAAGGATTGGCGTGACGGTGCTCTTCCGGGAGAAGTGTTTGAGGAAAAAGGCCGGGATATAGAAGAAGGGCTGGAAGCAGCCAGGCTGCTGGTAGAATACGGCTACGACGCATTGGATACGGATGTAGGCACTTACGATGCCTGGTGGTGGAACCATCCGCCTATGTATCAGGAGAAAGGCCTTTATCGTCCATACTGTAAGATGGTCAAAGAGGTCGTAGACGTACCGGTGCTTTGCGCAGGACGTATGGATGATCCGCAGATGGCAGCGGCATCCTTGGAGAATGGCGAATGTGATGTCATCAGTCTGGGCAGGCCGCTCTTAGCTGATCCCGACTATGTAAACAAGCTGCGCGCAGGTAGATTTGAAGAAGTGCGTCCTTGCATTTCTTGTCATGAGGGCTGCATGGGACGGATTCAGGAGTATTCCATGATTAACTGTGCGGTGAACCCGCAGGCAGCCAGAGAACGAGTGACTGCTTATGAGCCGATCTGTAAAAGTAAAAAGGTGATGGTGGTCGGCGGCGGGGTCGCGGGTTGTGAGGCAGCCCGGGTACTGGCTATCCGCGGGCACAGACCGGAGCTTTTTGAAAAAAGTGAACAGCTGGGCGGCAATTTGATTCCTGGCGGAGCGCCTGATTTTAAGGAAGATGATATTGCTCTAGCAAAATGGTATGAAAGACAGCTTTCGAAGCTGGAAGTTCCTGTTCATTACGACAGAAAGGTCAGCAGAGAAGATGTGCTGGCAGCCGATTACGATGCAGTCATTATCGCTACAGGCTCGTCGCCGAAGGTATTTTCGCTGGGAGATGACAGCCACGTTTATACTGCGGCTGATGTGCTGAAGAAAGAAAAAGACTGCGGTGATACAACTGTAGTGATTGGCGGTGGTCTGGTGGGGTGCGAGACGGCGCTCTGGCTCAGTGAACAGGGGAAAAAAGTGACGGTTGTGGAGGCGCTGGAGAAACTGCTGGCGGTTAACGGCCCACTCTGCCATGCCAATAAGGATATGCTTGAGAGATTGGTTCCATATCATGGCGTAGAAGTGATTACCTCAGCAAAGGCGACCAGCTTTGAGAAGGGGATTCTGACAGTAGAATGCGCTGGCGAAACAAAGGAGATTTCGGCAGACAGTGTAATTTTGTCGGTGGGATACAAAGAAGAGAACACACTGTATCACGAATTGGAATTTGACGTTCCGGAAATTTACCTTCTGGGCGATGCCAAAAAAGTGTCCAACATCATGTATGGCATCTGGGATGCCTTTGAGGTAGCAAATCATATATAGAATCACGAAAGAAGCTGCAGTCGGAAATGTTTTCTCCTGATGCAGCTTCTTTTGCTTATCACTTTGGAAATACCGTCCCGAGAACATATTTCTGGATGTTCCAAATACTTATTTGATATATAATCCTCCGACTTTCATATCTTTGTCCAAAGATATGGTGAAGGTTGCAGCTTCGTTTTCATATTGGCATTTAACGATGCATACGGCATATTCAACACCAAGAGATTCTGAAGAAGATAATGACACAGATTTGAACCTGACAAATCCACCCAGACCTTCGAAGATGGATGTAAATGTATTCTCTAGCTTTTTCTGACTCATGGACTCCTTCATGAGATCGCTGAACTGATCATAGCAGCTTTCATAGTCTTTTGCGTTTAGCTGGTCGATAAACCCCTCAGATGTCTTGATCACTTGATCTCTATCAAATCCCGATGGCAATTCATTGGCCGCGCAGCTGGCACAAATCCCCAAAAGGAGAGCCATAGCGGCCGGCACTACGATATATCTCTTTTTCATATTTCTCACCCTTTCTGTCTTGCCATCATTATACCTTTAATTTATAATGTTATCAAGTTTAGAAAAGGGGAAAGATGAGAATTCATAAAACTATGATAAAGATTATAATTGTGTTTTCAGTGCTGCTGGCATTGGCGCTCTTTGTCTACTGGAATAATAAGTCTCTGGTGGTGACCGAGTATCAGTACCAGAGTGAGCAAGTACCGAAACAATTTGAGGGATTTCGTATCACACAGATTTCTGATTTGCAAAGTGAGTATTTTGGCCAGCATCAGAAGAAGCTTCTGACCAAAACGGCGGAAACGAATCCGGATATCATCGTGTTTACAGGGGATCTGCTGGACCGTAACCACACCAGCTATGAGGCCAGCCTGGAAGCAATCAAAGGATTAGCCAAAATTGCACCAGTTTACTATGTAAATGGGAATCACGAATTGGCCCTGCCAGAGCAAAGAATGAAGGAATTTTACGATGAACTGCGGCAGATGGGGGTCAATGTTCTCTTTGACGAGACGGCAGTCGTGACGCTAGGCGTTCATCAGATTCACCTGATCGGCATTTCGGAATACACCCTCTATGCCAGCAAGGAGTCGATAGGAAGGACTGCGACTGCTTATGACCCATCGGTTATCAACGATGTGATTGATCGGCTGACGGAAAGTATTGGAGAGGAAGAATTTGTCGTCATGCTGACTCATGAACCGCAGTTTTTCGATGCCTATACCAATGACAAGGTGGATCTGATTTTTGCTGGACACGCTCACGGCGGGCAGATCAGACTGCCTTTTACGGAAGGTTTGTTTGCGCCGGGGCAGGGTACTCTGCCAAAGCTGACTAGTGGTGTGCACAAAAAAAGTCACACCACGATGGTCATCAGCAGGGGCCTGGGCAATAGTGTGTTTCCTTTTCGTTTTATGAACAGACCAGAAATTGTTGTCGTTGATTTGAAACGTGGATTGTGAAGTAAGAAGGGGGTTTTGAGTGATGAAAAGAAAATCGTCAATTTTGGATCGGGCCAGAACTGTTTTGAAAACGACCGGTACACTGGGGGCGCCATCTGCTGGACAGTTTGTTGATAATTTTTGCGATGAAGTAGAGAGAACGGCTTATGAGCAAGCTGATAAAAAAGCAGAGACTGAAAACTGTGACCAGAAATTGCAGGATGAGGAAAAGAAGGAGAATGAAAAATGAAGTATTTATGGACGACGATGCACGTAACGGATCTGGACAAGTCCGTAGCATTCTATGAGGAGGTTGTGGGACTGACCTTGGAGAACAGGTTCCAGGCTGGACCTGGCTCGGAAATCGCTTTTATGAAGTCAGACGGCACAGAGACGAAAGTGGAACTTCTCTGCCGTGCTGACTTTGCTGGACGCAGAGAGAATGCCGCGCTTTCTCTGGGTTTCGAAACGGAGAATCTCGAAGATAAAATGGCGGAATTAGAGGCAAAAGGTTATGCGGTGAGCGATATAATCAGACCTAATCCCAAGACCAGATTCTTTTTTGTCAAAGACCCCGATGGAATCGATATTCAGTTTGTAGAAGAGTAGAGCTTGCAATGCAGACACGAGGCTGCTGTTTCGGTAGATAACCCATCTATTGGAGCGGCAGTTTTTTGTTGTAAGAAAATGTAAAAAATATCCTGTAATATATTGACAACCATGATCGATAATGGTAATATATGGTAACAACGAAAACCGGAAGAGAAAGGAGATTTTTACACATGCCAGACAAGAATATCACATATGAGATCAGGGAATACTTAGGAGTAATTTCAGAACATGACTCAGGCTGGAATAAAGAGCTCAACATTATATCCTGGAACGGGCAGACACCTAAATACGATTTGAGAGATTGGGATCCCCACCATGAGAGGATGAGCAGGGGCATAACCCTTCACCCGGCAGAAATGAGAAAGCTGGTAGATCTTTACTTAGCTAGTAATAACCGAAAAAGAATTGAAGAGGGCAAGAGCGAAGAAGAGAAAAAACGCCAACGGCAAGCAGAATTTCGAAAGACTTATGCAGAAAAGAAACAAGATCCTACACTGGAAGCAGTAGAAAAAGAGACCCTGGAAGGCGCGCAGCCGCCAGTAGAAGAACACACTGAAGCACTTCTGAATGCTGAAGCGCATACAGAGGAGGAACAGTCCACGCCTTTAGCTGAGTGCCAAGGGGAGGAATTGCAAAGACCCGCAGCAGCAGAATCTTTTTAATTTGTCGATGAACCAAAATGAAACCGCAGACATATTATATATCAAACCCAATTTAAGTATAGGAGGAATAAATTATGTCATGTTTTAATAGAGGCGGCGGTATGGACGATAGTCTGCTGTTTTTCTTTTTACTGTTAGTTCTGTTATTCTGTAATTCAGGATTTTTAGGATGCGGCAATAATGACTGCTGTGATCCATGCGAACCTACATGTTGCTAAGGTAAAAAACAAGAGAGGGTTTAACCCTCTCTTGTATTGTTACTGAACAAAAATGAAATCGCCCATATTGCGGCAAGTCCGACTATTGCATAGATAATTCTAGATACTACGAATAAGTCCGCACCGAAGATGCTGTCGACAAGGTTATACTTAAAGAAACCGATAAGTCCCCAGTTGAGTCCTCCGATGATCAGGAGGGCCAGGATTAATTTTTTCATCTAATCACTCCTTTCAAATTGTATTTTAACCAATAATATTTATAATATCCGTTAAATATGGTACAATGTTAAACAGTATCAACAATTAAGCCAAAAAGGGGAGGCGTTTATGAAAATACAACTGAAAACCGCACCGCGGGGAAATTTTGAAGAGATTGAAGTGAAGCAAGGAACGACCATTGAAGAAATATATAGAAGATATGAAAAAGATTTACCATATACAATTTTGGCGGCAAAAGTGAATAATAAATTTGAAGACCTTACATATGGGCTCTTCGAAAACTGCAATCTGGAACTACTGGATATGCGTACACAGACTGCTAATTTGATTTATCAGTATAGCTTATCTTTGATTTATCTGAAGGCTGTATATGACTGTTTGGGTAACGTCAAAGTGGAGATTCAGAATTCTCTCAATAAAGGACTGTATACGGAAATCAAAACCGAAAAACCAGTGACAGCCAGACAAGTCCACGCAATCGAAAAGAGAATGAGAGAAATTGTTAAGGAAGATATGCCTTTTGTCAAGGAAATCGTTTCCAGAGAAGAAGCCATGGACATCCTTGAGCAAGAAGGTATGAAAGAAAAGCAGAGAATCTTAAGTGAATCGTTGGATTTGAGCCAAGTGAAATTTTATTCTCTGGATGGTGTGAGAGACTTTTTTTATGGCTTGATGGTGCCGTCGACTAGATATATCAAATACTTTGAACTGATGAAGTACCGTCGCGGCGTTTTGCTCAGATTTCCGCATCCATCCAATCCTAATGTCATACCGGAGTATGAAGATGAGAAGAAACTTTATCAGGCCTTTGGAGAGCAGACCAAATGGGATAAGCTTTTGGACGTCAATTACGTTGCCGACCTCAATGACAAAATTGAGAATGGCCAGTATAGGGAATTGATTCAGTTGTCAGAAGCACTTCACGAGAAAAAGATTGCGGAGATCGCTGACTCGATTAAGAAACAGCATAAGCGCATTATTCTCATCGCGGGACCATCGTCATCAGGAAAGACCACTTTTGCCAGACGGCTCTGCATTCAACTGAAGGTCAATGGACTGAATCCGCTATATATGGGTACAGACGATTATTTTGTTGAAAGGGAAAATTCGCCTTTAGATGAGCACGGCGAAAAGGATTTTGAGAGTCTGCGAGCTTTGGATATTCAGTTGTTCAACGACAATATGAATGATCTTTTGGCAGGTAAAGAAGTAGATCTTCCTACTTTTGACTTTATGACCGGACACAAAGTCTTTGGGAAAAGGATTACATCGATCAAACCGGGACAGCCTATTGTGATTGAAGGGATTCATGCGCTCAACGAACAACTGACAGAATATATTCCGAAGGAAGAAAAGTTTAAAATTTATATCAGTCCGCTGACACAGCTTAATATTGACGCGCACAACAGGATTCCCACTACGGACGAGAGGATGCTCCGCAGAATGGTGAGAGACAATCTGTACAGAGGGCATAATGCGCAGAGCACCATTGCCAGCTGGCCAAAAGTGAGAGCGGGGGAAGACGTCAACATATTCCCTTATAATGGAGAGGCTGATGTTTTGTTCAACTCTTATCACGTCTATGAAATCGCAGTTTTGAAGAAATATGCGGAGCCTTTGCTCAAACAGATTACGCCAGAAGAGCCGGAGTATGCAGAAGCAATACGAATGTTGAAATTCTTGAGATTTTTTAAGACCATCGAAGATGATCAGGTGATTGTCAATAATTCTATCATTCGAGAATTCATCGGTGGCAGCATTTTTGTCGAATAGAGAGGATTGACAGTATGGCAGATATTATCGTAATTGGAGGAATTAACATCGACATAGAGGGCTGCCCGCGGAAGACTTTGGTGCCGTCTGATTCCAATCCGGGAGACATTGCAATTTCCTATGGCGGGGTCGGGCGGAATATCGTAGAGAATGCAGCACGGCTGGGCGCTGATGTTGGGATGATTTCTTTGACGGGAGACGACTTCTTGGGCAATAATGCTAGAGATCATCTTGCCGGCTTGGGAGTGGATGTATCTGGTATCGTCCATGTAAATGGATGTAACACAGGTATGTACCTATCCATCCTCAATCATGAAAACGATATGGCCGTTGCAATCTGCAATATGGATATTTTGGAGCGGGTAACGCCTGCTTTTCTGGAAGACAAACTCCATCAATTGACTGAGTCAGAGATTGTCGGTGTGGACTGTAATTTGGATTTTGCTACGCTGGATTACATTACTAACAGCCTTCATGCCCCTCTGTTTCTCGATCCGGTTTCCGCCTCAAAGGCAGAGCGTGTGAAACCGATCATCGGCCGCTTTCACACTATCAAACCGAATCGCATCGAGGCAGAACTTTTGAGCGACATTAAAATAGTCGATGACGCATCGCTCAGGCAGGTCGGTTCTTGGTTCTGCCGTCAGGGTGTAAAGCGTGTCTTTATCAGCTTGGGGGAAGATGGAGTCTACTACCGAGACGAAAGCGGTGAAGGAATTGTAGGGACAAGCCCGGTGAAGCTTGTCAGTGCTACGGGAGCAGGCGATGCTTTTTCCGCAGCAATTTTAGTGGGGCACATCAAAGACTTCAGTGCAGAGGATACGGCAAAACTGGGCGTCGCCTGTGCTTCTCTGGCTTTGGAAGTGAAATCTGCGGTAAACCCGAGAATTTGCTGGGACGAAGCAATCCGCCGCATGAAATAAGAAAAAGAAAAAAAGCAGTTAGTTCATTGAACAACTGCTTTTTTCTATGCGTAATGAAGTTAGATTGTTGCTTTCCAGAATCCGTGTAAGTTGCAGTATTCGTAAGCAGCTACTGCCTTTTCCCCGTCAGCTAGTACAAATTCTGCCTCTGGTTTTCCGGTTGGATCTAAGTGCTTTTCCTGTACGCCCTTATTTGTCTCTAAAAGTATGAATGCGATATGGTGTTCTTCTGACATAGGGTGTTCAGCACTTCCTACATTGACGATGACCTTGTTTCCTTCTTCTTTGATAAGTGGCACATGCTTTTCTGTTGCCGCATCTGTAGTGTTTGGTTCGAGCAGCTGCATCGGTTCTCCGCAACATGCCGGCGTAACACCTTTATCTACTACCATCTTAACAATATTTCCGCAGTGATTACATTTATATAACTTTATCATTTTCATTTCCTCCAGTTGTTTTAAGTGTTTTTGATTATATTTTTATTATACCTCCATTTTTTAAAATTAAACATGAAAAATTAGTAAATTTTGGCTTGACAACTTGCATAAAGAGAATTATAATAATGATAATCATTATTGATATTGCGAGAAAGGAGCTAGTATGAAATACTCGAGACAACGTAGACTGATACTGGATATTGTCAAATCAAATCCTGTTCATCCTACTGCAGAGTGGGTATACCAGCAGGCTCGCGAAGAAATGCCTTCTATCGGCATTGCAACGGTCTATCGGAATCTGAACGCCTTAAGTAATATTGGTGAGATTGAGAGAATCTCTGGCGCTGACGGAATTGATAGATTTGATGGGAATGCTGCAGAGCATTATCATATGCAGTGCTGCAAGTGTGGTAAATTGATAGACCTGAAAGCGAAAGACGCAGCAGCGCTAGAAGAACTGCGCAAGGTAATTAACACTACATTTGATGTAGCGGGAGAAGATATTACCGTAACAACGACTTTGTTAAGAGGTGTGTGTGACAAGTGTGCAGACACAAAGAATTAGTTAATTGAAATGTATGGAGGAGAAACGATGAAAGATTTAAAAGGAACAAAGACTTTAGAAAACTTAATGACAGCATTTGCTGGAGAATCTCAGGCGAGAAATAAGTATACATATTATGCTTCAAAGGCAAAGAAGGATGGTTATGTACAGATTCAGAAAATCTTTGAAGAAACTGCAGCAAACGAAAAGGAACATGCTGAACTTTGGTTCAAATTAGCTGTAGGTATCGGAACTACAGAAGAAAACCTGATTGCAGCAGCAGAAGGTGAAAACTACGAGTGGACTGAAATGTATGCTGAAATGGCTAAAACCGCAAGAGAAGAAGGTTTCCCTGAAATCGCAGCACAGATGGAAGGCGTTGCAGCAGTAGAGAAAGAACACGAAGAGAGATATAAGAAATTAGCACAAAACGTAAGAGAAGGCAAAGTATTTGCGAAGGATGAAGAAGTTTTATGGCAGTGCAGCAACTGTGGACATCAGGTAGTTGGAAAAGAAGCACCGATGATTTGCCCAGTATGTAAGCACCCACAGGCATACTTCCAGATTAAATCTGAGAATTATTAATCTGAGAAGCGCCTATTCCGTTAGGAATGGAATGTCTATTTGACCAAGCCGACTAGTATCCAAAAAATAAATTTAATCGACACAAAAGAAAGAGGGATGGACTTTGAGCAGAGTACATCCCTTTTTCTTATATCCAGGAAATAAAAATATCAATTGAAGAGGGACAAATACTCAATGGCTTTTACCGCGGTTGACAACCCGGCTGATAAAGACTATCATGAAATCATAGTGTAAAGCGGTGAGAAGAAGTCAAAAGAGGCAGACGTGAAAACAGAAAGAACTTATTCTAATAGCTGATAAATAGAAAAGAGGGATTGAAGGTGACGGATTACGAAGTTCTAAGACTGGCCAAAGATGCTGGTATCGACAAGGCGGCAATCGTGGACGCCGATGATTTGATTTTCGAATACGATTTTCGGAAATACTGCGAAATGAATAACTGTGGAAACTATGGGAAGAATTACGGTTGTCCGCCTGATTGTGGGACGCCAGAGGAAATGGAAGCGAAAGCGCGGAAATACCAGAAAGCTTTGGTATTGCAGACCATTCAGCCCGTAAATGACATCACTGATGGTCAAGAGACGGGACCGCTGAAGAAGAAGCACAATACTGTAGTCAGAAGATTTATGGACCAGTTAGCTGAATCGGGGATTGAAGGTCTGCCCATTATGGCAGGACCTTGCAGCGCGTGCAAGACCTGTGCAAAGACAGAAGGAAACCCTTGCAGATTTCCGGAACGTGTGGCTTCTTGCCTATCTGCCTATGGGATCAATGTGGCGAAATTATGCGAAACGTGCAAGATTCCCTGGGACTACGGTGTACATAAGGTTGGATTTTTTGCAATATATATGATGGGAGAAAAATAAGCGGGGACAAGAATTCATGTCGGAAAAAAGAAATTTTATCAAGGGGGCGGCGATTCTAAGCATTTCGGGTATCATCGTAAAGCTGCTGGGGGCGGCCCTCCGAATCCCTCTTTCAAATAAGATTGGCGCTGGAATGGCATATTATAATGTTGCTTACACTATATATGCCATCTTTTTGGTACTGGCGACAGCGGGGATTCCTGTGGCTATTTCCAGATTGGTCTCTGAACGGCTTTCCATGGGCAACGGAAAAGGGGCCCACAAGGTTTTTTCTACAGCCCTGAAACTGATGCTGGCCATCGGTTTGGGGTCTTTTGCCATCTGCTACTTTGGCGCAGGTGTGATTTCACAATTGATCAAAATTCCCGATGCAGAAATTTCTTTAAAAGCCATTGCCCCGGCGTTGTGTATCGTACCGATGCTGTCTGCCTTCAGAGGCTATTTTCAAGGGCGGCAAAATATGACGCCTACGGCGGTTTCCGAGATCGGAGAGCAGGTGGTTCGCGTTATCGTGGGGCTGGGCCTTGGATTCTCTCTTTATCGTTATGGCCTCGACGTAGCGGCGGCAGGCGCTACCTTTGGTGCAGGGGCAGGAGCCCTTGTGGGGATTTTAATTATTGTCACTATTTATCTCATCGATGGACGAAGACGGGAAGCTAGACAATTGAGGGTGTCAGGCCAGGAAGAGTCACAGGGAACCATACTGAAGAAGATCGCCTGGATTGCGGTACCGATTATTATCGGGGCTGAGATCATGCCGATTATGTCTACCATCGATACGTCTATTATCGTGGCCAGACTGCAAGCGACAGGCTGGAGCGCTGAAGAGGCTCTGGATTTATACAGCCAGTATGGCGCTTATTGTGATACGCTGATTTCATTGCCGCAGACATTTACTCAGGCTCTTGCGGTGAGTCTGGTGCCGTCGATCGCCGCTTTTTTCTGGCAGAACAAAATAGAAAAAGTAAATGACAATATAAAAATCAGCATGCGGCTGACTATGATTATGGCATGTCCTTGTGCAGTTGGTCTTTTTGTGCTGGCGCGGCCGATTTTGACCATGCTGTATCCGGATCAATTGGAAAGCGCTCTTACAGCAGTGCCGACGCTGAGAGTGATGACTGTCGGCGTGATTTTGCTGGCAATTTCTCAGACGACAACGGGTGCCTTGCAGTCGATTGACAGACAGATGAATCCGGTGAAGAATCTGGCTATTGGTGCCTGTGCAAAGGTAGTGATTACGTATGTGCTGGTCGGCGTTACAGCTATCAATGTAAAAGGCGCGGCTATCGGAACGAATGCAGCCTATCTTATCGCTTTGCTTCTCAATATGCGCTCTGTAAAAAAGAGCACGGGTGTAAAGTTTGATTTCGTCCTCACTTATGTGAAACCCATGGCGGCTTCTCTGATCATGGGCGTCTGTGTCTATGCGTCTTATATATTGCTTCTAGGTTATACTAGGGATTATATTGCTACAATAGTGAGCATCCTTGCGGGAATTGCTGTTTATGCAGTGACCATTCTCAGACTAGGCGCAATTTCGGTTGAAGAGTTAAAAATGGTTCCCTGCGGAGAGATTATGATAAAACTTTTTCGCTTGTAAGGGCCTTGAGCGCTGGACTAGCTCCCTATGTGCCGGCTGTGCTGTTTTTTGTTGCGCTGCTGCTTTGTCGTGCTCGGGTCGTGTATTCAGGTAATGTGCAAGTAACGATTGAAAATACATAAAAAAGGCGGAGGCAGCAGCCAAGCTGGCTGCGCCTTTTTTGCAGCTAATTTAGAAACGCCAGGATACGTGTGTAGATGTTGGGAACGAAAGCGATTGAAATTACTTCATTAGGAGACCAAAAAAAATAGAAAATCGTCCAAACTTTTTCAAAAAAACTCTTGCAATATTGACAAACATCATATATACTAAAAAGGCTTGCTTAAGGCGATGAAGTAGGAAGTTGCTGAGCTATCAGGTAATTTCTACGGAGAATTGTCCCCACCAGATGGGGGCGAAGGTGTTCGCCGACTTTTATTCTGTGTAAAAAATAAAGAAACGCACGGAGCCGTGTGCAAAGTAAGAAAAGTATGCATGACGGAGCTAAAGCTCCCATGCACACATGTCGCCCACAAGGGGCGGCGCTTCGCAAGTTACTTTTCTTGAAACCCCGTCAATATCGTCACACGAGATATTGACTGCGTTATAAGCAAACCACCGCACACGTTACAAAGTGGGCACTTGACCGGAATCGTTCCGTTTGAGAGAGAACCCCTTGTACAAGCATAGCGAAAACAGTACAAAAAATTCAGGAGGAAGAAAATGAGCGAATTACAGAAAATCAGAATTAAGCTTAAGGCCTATGACCACGCGTTATTAGACCAGTCAGCAGCGAAGATTGTAGAAACAGCTAAGAAAACTGGCGCAGACGTTTCTGGACCGATCCCGCTACCGACAGAGAAAGAAGTTGTTACAATCTTGAGAGCTGTACACAAATACAAGGACAGCAGAGAACAGTTTGAACAGAGAACACACAAGAGATTGATCGACATCACAAACGCTACACTGCAGACAACAGATGCTTTAACCAAGCTTGACTTACCTGCAGGCGTAGATATCGAAATTAAGCTGTAAAGTATGGTATTAAGGGTACTCCCCTTAGTAAGATTGCATGAGAGTGGAATCTGCCAAGGCTCTCCTGTGTGAGCATGTGCAGAGTTCAGCGATCGATTCCAGCCAAAACAAGTTTTGAGGAATCTTCGCAGGAGACCTGCCGGCGATTTGTTACAAATCGGGTCAGGGCTTCCAAAACCAGGGCAATCCGCTGTAAGAATTAGGAGGAAATTATATGAAAGCAATTTTAGGCAAGAAAATCGGAATGACTCAGATTTTCGCAGAAACAGGAGAAGTGATTCCTGTAACAGTTATCCAAGCCGGTCCTGAAGTTGTAACGCAGATCAAGACAGTTGAGACTGACGGTTACAATGCAGTACAGGTCGGATTCGAAGATCAGAAAGCTCACAGAGTTAACAAACCTTTGACTGGACACTTTGAAAAGAGTGGCGCTCCGCTGAAGAAGCACTTAGCTGAATTCAGAGTAGAAGAGGGTGAAACTTACGAATTAGGACAGGTAATCACTGTTGCTGATTTCGAAGAAGGCAAGAAACTGGACGTTACCGGTACTTCCAAAGGTAAAGGAACCCAGGGTAACATCAAGAGACATGGACACCACAGAGGTCCGATGACTCACGGTTCAAAGCACAAGAGATTAGCTGGCGCATTGGCCGCTGGTACTTATCCTTCAAGAGTATTCAAGGGTAATGCTGGTCCAGGTAGAATGGGTCGCGAAACTGTTACAGTACAGAACGTTGTTTTAGTAAAAGTTGACACTGACAGAAATCTGATGCTGGTCAGGGGTGCAGTTCCCGGCGGCAAAGGCAGTCTGGTAAGAATCCAGTACGCTGTCAAAGGTCAGGACAAATAGAATAGACTTCAGAAAGGAGGAAGCACACAATGGCAAAAGTAACTATGCTTAACATGGCCGGAACTGAAGCCGGAACAATTGAGCTTAAAGACGAAATATTTGGTATCGAGCCAAACGCTAACGCTGTTCACGCAGTCGTTGTAAATTATCTGGCAAACCAGAGACAGGGCACTCAGTCAGCAAAGACGAGAGGCGAAGTCAGAGGAGGCGGAAGAAAGCCTTTCAGACAGAAGGGAACTGGTCGTCATAGACAGGGAAGCACTACTGACCCTTCACAGGTAGGAGGCGGTATTGCATTCGCTCCAAAGCCAAGAGATTACAGATATACAGTGCCTAAGAAGTTAAAGAGACTGGCTATGAAGTCAGCGCTTTCTGCAAAGGTACAGGATAACGAAATCATCGTTTTAGACGATTTAAAATTTGATGCTCCTAAGACTAAGGAAATGGTAAAGGTTTTAGAGAACGTCAAAGCAAATAAAAAAGCATTGATCATCACTGCTGAAAAAGACGACAATATTATAAAGTCAGCAGCGAATATTCCAGGAGTAAGAACTGCTCTTGTAGGAACTATGAATGTTTATGAAATCATAAACTACAACAGCTTCATCGTAACAAAAGAAGCTATCGAAAAAATTGAGGAGGTGTACTTATAATGAGATCTGCATACGACGTAATTATCAAGCCTGTCATTTCAGAGCAGAGCATGGATCAAGCGCAAGAAAAGAAGTACACATTCAAAGTTGCAACAGACGCTAACAAAACACAGGTTAAATTAGCAGTTGAAGAAATCTTTGGTGTTGAAGTTAAAAGAGTAAACATTATGAACGTTGACGGCAAAATGAAGAGAATGGGAAGAACCATGGGTAAGACTCCGGCTTACAAGAAAGCGATTATTACGCTTACTGAAGGAAGCAAGGAAATCGAGTTCTTCCAGGGTCTGTAATATAGGAGGTAGGCACAAATGGGAATTAAAAAATATAATCCGACTACTCCTGGCTTAAGAGGTATGACAGTTTCTACTTTCGAAGAGATTACTACGAATAAACCGGAGAAATCTCTTACAGAAACTCTAAAGAAACACTCAGGAAGAAATGTCAGAGGTAAGATCACTGTAAGACATAGAGGCGGTGGTACTAGACCAAAGTACAGAATCATCGACTTTAAGAGAAGAAAAGACGACATTCCAGGAACAGTTAAGACAATCGAGTACGATCCAAACAGAAGCGCGAACATCGCATTGATTTTCTACGCTGATGGCGAAAAGAGATATATCATCGCTCCGAACAAACTAAAAGTGGGAGATGTTATCTACTCAGGTCCAGAAGCAGATATCCAGGTTGGAAACGCACTTCCAATTGCCAACATCCCAGTTGGTACAATGATTCACAACATCGAGTTAAAGCCAGGTAAGGGCGGACAGCTTGCAAGATCTGCAGGTAACGGCGCACAGCTGATGGCGAAAGAAGATAAATATGCTCAGGTAAGACTGCCTTCCGGAGAAGTGAGAAAAGTTCTGATCCAGTGTAGAGCAACCGTCGGAGAAGTTGGAAACATCGATCACGCCAACATCCAGATTGGTAAAGCGGGTAGAAAGAGACACATGGGCTGGAGACCTACTGTAAGAGGTTCCGTAATGAACCCTAACGACCATCCACACGGCGGTGGTGAAGGTAGAGCACCAGTTGGACGTAAGAGTCCAGTTACTCCTTGGGGTAAACCTGCTCTTGGCTACAAGACAAGGAAGAAGAACAAAGCTTCCAATCAGTATATCGTAAAGAGAAGAAATGAAAAATAAGGAAGGAGCATAGATAATGGGTAGATCACTTAAAAAAGGTCCTTTCGTAGACGTTAAGCTGTTAAAGGCGATCGAAGCTATGAATGAAGCTAACGAAAAGAAAGTTATCAAGACATGGTCAAGACCATCCACTATATTCCCACAGATGGTGGGTCACACAATTGCAGTCCATGACGGTAGAAAACATGTTCCAGTATATATTACAGAAGACATGGTAGGCCATAAGCTTGGAGAATTCGCTCCAACCAGAACCTACAGAGGCCACGCTGCAGATAAGTCATCAAAAGTTAGATAAGAAAAGGAGATAAAAAATGGAAGCAAAAGCAATTGCAAAATACGTAAGAATGTCTCCTATCAAGCTGAAGCCTGTTACAGATTTAGTAAGAGGTAAGGATTTAAACGAGGCGCTTACAATTCTGAAGTTTACACCTGGTAAAGGTTCAGAAATAATTGAGAAAGTTGTCAAGTCTGCTGCTGCAAATGCAGAAAACAACTTTGACATGAATCCAGATAATTTATACGTTGCAGAAGTATATGCTCATCAAGGCCCTACAATGAAGAGATGGAGAGCCGGTTCACAAGGTAGAGCATCAATCATCCTGAAGAGATCAAGCCACGTTGGCGTAACTCTGAAGGAAAGAGACTAAGATAGGAGGTTCATTGAATGGGTCAGAAAGTAAGTCCACATGGATTGAGAGTGGGCGTAATCAAAGACTGGAACTCAAAGTGGTATGCAGATAAGAACAATTTCGCAGACATGCTGATTGAAGACAATAAAGTCAGAGAATACGTTAAGAAAAAATTATACGCAGCTGGTGTTTCTAAAGTGTTAATTGAAAGAGCAGCTGAGAATAAAATCAGAGTCATCATTTTGACTGGCAGACCTGGTATGGTTATCGGAAGATCCGGAGACGGAATTGACCAGCTGAAGGCTGCGCTGGTGAAAATGACTGGCAAAGAAGTTGAGATTTCCATCGAAGAAGTCAGAAGAACAGAACTTGATGCACAGCTGACAGCTGAAAGCATTGCCCAGGCACTGGAAAGACGTGTATCTTTCAGAAGAGCTATGAAGCAGGCTATCGGCAGAACCATGAAAGCTAACGCAAAAGGTATCAAAGTTCTTTGCTCAGGAAGACTTGGCGGAGCAGAAATCGCTAGAAACGAAAAGTACAGCGAAGGTAACGTTCCTCTCCACACCCTCCGAGCTGACATCGACTATGGATTTGCAGAAGCAGATACGACTTACGGTAAGATCGGTATCAAAGTATGGATCAACCACGGTGAAATCCTCGATAAGGGATTGCAGAGCCCAGTTCGTGAAGAAAAGCGTGACAGGAGAGACAATAGAAAGGGCAGAAAAGACGGCGACAGAAGAAGAAACGATCGCAGAAACAACAATGACAACAGAAGGAACGACAGAAGAAATAACAGAAACGATCGCAATGCCGCGCCTGAAGCTGCACCTGCAGTAAATCCAAGAGTCAGAAAGGCTCCAAAGCAGGAACCGAAAGCAAGCGAACCACAGGTAGAAGCAGCAGCACCAGCTGAAACTGCTGAAACTGAAGCATAAGCACTAGAGAAAGGAGGAACACAGCCATGTTAATGCCAAAGCGCGTTAAACACAGAAGAGTTCACAGAGGTAGAATGAAAGGCGTAGCAACTAAGGGTAACACAATCACTTACGGAGCATACGGCCTTGTAGCACAGGAATGTGGATGGATCACCTCAAATCAGATCGAGGCAGCCAGAATTGCCATGACAAGATCTATCAAAAGAGGTGGTAAAGTATATATCAAAATTTTCCCACACAAGTCAGTAACAAAGAAACCTGCAGAAGTACGTATGGGTTCCGGTAAAGGTGCACCTGAGTACTGGGTAGCAGTTGTAAAACCAGGTAGAGTAATGTTTGAAATTGAGGGTGTAACAGAAGAACAGGCAAGAGAAGCTATGAGACTTGCAAGTCACAAGTTACCAGTCAAATCAAAGTTTGCCATCAAAGAAGAAAAAGCAAAGGGTGGTGAAGCATAATGGAATTGAAAAAGATGAGAGAAATGACAGATGTAGAGCTCACTGCTGAACTGGAGAAGATGAAAAAAGAACTTTTCAATCTGAGATTCCAGCATGTAACAGGACAGCTCGAGAATCCTGTAAAGATGAGAGAAGTTAAGAGAAATATTGCAAGAGTTAAAACTATTATAAGAGAAAAAGAACTTGAAAAGGTTCAGGCTTAATTGAAAGGAGGATGCGCTAATGGCAGTTGAAAGAAATAGAAGAAAGACGAAAGTCGGCATCGTAACAAGCGATAAGATGGATAAGACTGTAGTCGTTGCAATCGAAGACTTCGTAAGACATTCCCTTTATGGTAAAGCTGTAAAAAGAACCAAAAAGGTCAAGGCTCACGATGAGAACAACGAATGCAATATCGGAGATAAAGTTAGAATTATGGAAACAAGACCTCTGTCAAAGGATAAGAGATGGAGACTTGTCAACATCATTGAAAAAGTTAAATAAGGAGGCACCAGATCATGATTCAAACAGAAACAAGATTGAGAGTTGCTGACAATTCAGGTGCAAAAGAACTTTTATGTATCCGTATTCTTGGCGGAACAAGCCGTCAGTACGCGAACATTGGTGATATCATCGTTTGTGCTGTTAAAGAAGCAACACCAGGCGGCGTCGTTAAAAAAGGTGACGTTGTCAAGGCTGTAGTGGTTAGAACAAAGAAGGGTGCCAGAAGAGCAGACGGCAGCTATGTGAAGTTCGACCAGAACGCTGCAGTAATCATTAAAGATAAAGAAGACAAGAGCCCAGTGGGAACACGTATCTTCGGACCTGTTGCTAGGGAGCTCAGAGATAAAGGCTTCATGAAGATTGTGTCATTGGCACCAGAAGTATTATAGGGAGGTGTTGACAGATGCGTATTAAAAAAGACGATACAGTAATTGTAATTACTGGTAAAGATAAGGGCAAGACTGGGAAAGTTCTCAGAGCGATGCCGAAAGAAAACAAGGTTGTCGTTGAAGGCGTAAACGTTCAGACGAAACACCAGAAACAGACTAGAACGGAAAAGGCTGAAATCAAACATATCGAAGGACCGATCGATGCTTCCAATGTTATGTTCTACGACACAAAAACAAAAGAAGCGATCAAAGTTGGTTATAAGATCGACGGCGATAGAAAAGTAAGAGTTAATAGAAAAACAGGAAATGTAATCGACTAAGAAAGGAGGAGACGATTTTGACAGCAAGATTAAGAGAAACTTACAAGAATGAAGTATTCCCAGCTTTAAAAGAAAAGTTCCAGTACGAAAACGTGATGGAAGTACCTAAGCTTGTGAAAGTTACAATAAATATGGGTCTTGGCGAAGCAAAAGAAAACGCAAAGATCATGGAAGTTGCAGTAAAAGAATTAGGCTTGATCAGCGGACAGAGACCGGTTACGACGAAGGCGAAGAAATCTATCGCCAACTTCAAAGTAAGACAGGGTATGCCGGTTGGAGCAAAAGTTACTCTGAGAGGAGATAACATGTATGAATTTGTTGACAAGTTCTTCAATATCTCTCTTCCTAGAGTAAGAGACTTCAAGGGTGTTAGCAAGAACTCCTTTGACGGTAGAGGAAACTACTCCATGGGTGTGAAGGAACAGTTAATCTTCCCTGAAATCAACTATGATGATGTTGACACTATCAAAGGTATGAATATAGTATTTACAACAACGGCTAAGACAGACGAAGAAGCTGCAGCTTTACTGGAACTTCTCGGCATGCCGTTTGAGAAATAAAAAAACTCAAATTAGAAACGGCGTTGCCGCAAGGAAGTTTTTATTTAATTTCCTCGGCCATGCTCGGAAATTATAGGCAGGAGGTTAAAATGGCTAAGACATCTCTCAAAGTAAAGCAGCAGAGAAAACCAAAATACTCAACACGTGCATATTCAAGATGTAGAATCTGTGGAAGACCGCACTCCGTATTAAAGAAATACGGTATTTGCCGTATTTGTTTCAGAGAGCTTGCTTACAAAGGAGAAATCCCTGGCGTAAGAAAAGCTAGCTGGTAAATTTAAGTTAAATCAGTGTGTAGGTCCCTGCAGGGGATACCGCACAAGAGGAAGGAGAAACACTGTAATGACAATGACAGATCCAATAGCAGATATGCTGACAAGAATCAGAAATGCCAATACTGTAGGTCATGAAACAGTTGAGATTCCTGCGTCAAAGATTAAAAAATCCATCGCAGAAATCTTAGTTGAAGAAGGCTACATTAATGGGTTTGATGTTATAGATGATAACAAACAGGGCACTATCAAAGTTCAGATGAAGTATGGTGCTAACAAAGAGAAAGTAATCACTGGAATTAAGAAGATTTCAAAACCGGGACTGAAGGTTTATGCAAAAGCGGGCGATGTTCCTAAAGTATTAGGCGGCCTGGGAATCGCTATCATCTCCACTTCAAAGGGAGTTGTAAGCGACAAGAAAGCTAGACAGCTTGGTGTCGGCGGAGAAGTAATCTGTTATGTATGGTAGGAGGAAATAGAATATGTCAAGAATAGGTAATAGACCTGTGGCACTTCCTGCCGGTGTAGAAGTTGCTGTTGATGCAAACAACGTAGTAACAGTAAAAGGACCGAAGGGTCAGCTGCAGGAACAGGTTAGCAAATTAATCAATATCGAAATCAAAGATAACGAAGTAGTATTCACGAGAGAATCCGATGCGAGAGAATACAGATCACAGCATGGACTGGCAAGAACACTGGTAAGCAACATGGTTGTCGGTGTGACTGACGGCTATGAGAAGAAACTTCAGTTAATCGGCGTAGGTTACAGAGCTGAAAAGAAAGGCGATACATTAGTTATGGGCCTTGGATATTCACACCCTGTAGAAATGAAGGATCCTGAAGGAATTACAACTGAAGTACCTGATGCTACAACAGTTGTAGTAAAAGGAATCAATAAAGCAGTCGTTGGAAACTATGCGGCAAACATCAGAGCTTGGAGAGAACCTGAACCATATAAGGGCAAGGGAATCAAGTATGAGAACGAAGTAATCCGCAGAAAAGAAGGAAAAGCTGGAGCTAAATAAGAAAGGAGTGAAGTAAAATGGCAAAAGAAAGCAGAAACGACAGACGTGTTAAGAGACACGAAAGAGTTAGAAAAAATTTATCTGGAACTCCTGAGAAGCCTAGACTTTGCGTTTTTAGATCAAACAAGAACATTTCTTGCCAGATCATCGACGATGTGAACATGGTTACTTTAGCTTCCGCATCTTCACTTGATAAAGACCTGAAGACCGAAATCGGTTACGGCGGAAACAAGGAAGCTGCAAAGAAAGTTGGAGAAGCTATTGCAAAGAGAGCGCTTGCAAAGGGAATCGAAGTGGTTACTTTTGACAGAGGCGGGTTCCTTTATCACGGAAGAGTTAAGGAATTAGCTGATGGTGCTCGTGAGGGCGGATTAAAATTCTAACAGGAGGAGATAAGGAATGCGTAATATCATTGATGCATCCAAGCTTGACTTAAAAGAAACTATCGTTAATATCAGACGTGTTGCTAAGACTGTTAAGGGCGGTAGAAACATGAGATTCAGCGTAACAGTAGTAGTCGGAGACGGCAACGGATATGTAGGCGTTGGTCTTGGAAAAGCACAGGAAATTCCTGAAGCTGTAAGAAAAGCGACAGAAGATGCAAAGAAGAATTTAATATATGTTCCTACAGTTGGAACAACTATACCACATAGAAACATCGGTATCTTCGGCGCAGGCAGAGTACTTCTCATGCCGGCTGCACAGGGTACTGGAGTAATCGCAGGTTCATCTGTACGTACTGTACTGGAAGCTGCTGGTATCAAAGACGTTAGAGCAAAATCAATCGGTTCAAACAATACAGGCAACATGGCTTATGCAACATTGGAAGGTCTCAGATCACTGATGACTGTCGAAAAGGTTGCGAAGCTGAGAGGAAAATCACCTGAAGAAATCTTAGGATAGGAGGAACACGCAAATGGCTAAAATGTTGAAAATCACTTTGACAAAAAGTACGATTGGCGCTTCCCCTAAACAGAGAAAAGTTGTCGAAGCGTTAGGACTCAAAAAGATGCATCATTCAGTTGAAATGGCTGACACACCTGCGACTCGTGGTGCTGTTGCAAAAGTAGCGCATCTTGTTACTGTAGAAGAACTGTAAGATAGGAGGTGCAAAGTATAATGAAACTGCATGAATTAAGAGCGGCAGAAGGTTCAACCAAGAATCGCAAGAGAAGAGGCCGTGGTACAGCTACTGGACAGGGTAAAACTGGCGGTAGAGGTATGAACGGTCAGAAATCCAGAAGCGGCGGCGGAGTCAGACTCGGCTTCGAAGGTGGACAGATGCCACTATACAGACGTCTTCCAAAGAGAGGATTCACTAATATCTTTGGAACAGAATATACGACAATCAACGTAAAAGATCTTGATAGATTTGAAGCAGGTACTGTAGTTACACCAGAACTGCTGGAAGAAGCAGGCCTGGTAAAACAGGTGAAAGACGGAATTAAAGTTCTGGGCGATGGAGCTATTAAAAACAGCCTGACAGTAAAAGCTCACAAATTTACAAAATCTGCGGTTGAAAAAATTGAAGCTGCTGGAGGAAAGGCAGAGGTGATCTAAGATGGAGATGCTTAAGACTATTTCGCAGGCATTTAAAGTCGCCGAAATAAGAAGTAAGATCATTTTCACCTTATTGATGCTGGTAGTATTCAGAATCGGATCCAACATTCCTGTACCGGGAATCAATAGATCTGCATTGGCCCAGGTGTTTGCTGGCGATACAGGACTCTTCGACTTGTTCGATCTGTTCTCTGGAGGTGCTTTCAGTAACTTCACCATATTCGCTTTGAGCATTACACCATATATTACTGCTTCCATCATTATTCAGCTTTTGACCATCGCTTTCCCTTATTTCGAAAGACTGGCAAAAGAGGGACAGGAAGGAAGAAAGAAGATGGCACAGATTACTCGTTATCTGACCATCATCTTGGCAGTAGTTCAGGCGTTAGGCCTTACTGTTGGTCTGTTCAGACAGGCAGTCGTCGACAAGACTTGGTTCTCGTTTATCGTAATCATTTTGGTATTGACAGCTGGTACTGCATTCCTGATGTGGTTAGGTGAACAGATTAACGAAAAAGGTATCGGTAATGGTATTTCACTGATCATCTTTGGTGGTATCGTTGCGAGAATCCCGAGTGGACTCCGCAGCCTGTGGACACAGTACTCTGATGGAACACTTTCAATCATCACTTTGATACTGTTTGCAGTATTTGCAATCGTGGTAATCTTGGGTGTTATTGAGGTTCAGCAGGGAACGAGAAGAATACCGGTTCAGTATGCAAAGAGAGTTGTTGGAAGAAAGATGTATGGCGGTCAGTCTACACATATTCCTCTGAAAGTAAATCAGGCTGGAGTTATTCCTGTCATCTTCGCACTGTCCATCCTTCAGTTCCCACTGACAATCACATACTTCTTCCCTGGTTCAGGTTTCACCGACTTTGTTACAAAGTGGCTGTCTCCTGCAGGAAATCCTGGAGTATGGGTATATGCGGTACTGAACGTATTGCTGATTATCTTCTTCAACTATTTCTACACAGCGGTTACATTCAATCCGGTGGAAGTAGCGCAGAACATGAAAGCAAACGGTGGATTTATCCCAGGTATCAGACCGGGAAAAGCTACAATTGAATATCTTAACAAAGTTATGTCAAGAATCTCATTTGTAGGTGCAATCTTCCTGGCTATCATCGCAACTATGCCTACACTGGTCAGCCAATTTTCTGGGCTGGACATGAGATTTGGAGGTACTTCCCTTCTGATCGCGGTGGGCGTTGCACTTGACACAATGAAACAACTGGAAAATCAGATGGTTATGAGAAACTATCAAGGATTTCTAAAATAGAGGAGATGAGCAAATGCTTAGAACAGTTTTGTTAGGCCCTCCAGGCGCTGGTAAGGGTACACAGGCAGTAAGAATCGTGGAAAAGTACGATATTCCACATATTTCAACTGGCGACATATTTAGAGAAAACATCAAAAACGGAACCGAACTCGGTAAAAAGGCACAGGAATATATGAACAAAGGTGAATTAGTTCCAGATGATTTAGTCATCGATCTCGCCACTTCAAGACTTCTTGAAGACGACTGCAAGAACGGATTTTTGTTAGATGGTTTCCCAAGAACCGTTTATCAAGCAGAAAAGCTGGATGAGTTTTTAACAGCGCACGGCATGAAGCTGGATAAGGTGATTGATATCGAAGTTGAAAAGGAAGAATTGATTACAAGACTGACAGGAAGAAGAGTCTGCAAAAAATGCGGTGCTTCCTACCACGTTGTGAATATTCCTCCTAAAAAAGAAGGCATTTGTGATATCTGCGGAGGCGAGTTATTCCAAAGAGACGATGATACTGTTGAAACTGTTGAAAACAGAATTGAAGTCTACAACGAACAGACTATGCCACTTGTGGACTATTATAAAAAGGCAGACAATATTGTTACCATTGACGGTGCACTTCCACTTGAGACAGTGTTTGCTGAGATAGTAAAATCTATAGGTGAATAGCATGATCATCATCAAATCGAAGCAGGAAATTGACATGATGAGAACGGCCGGCAAGGTGAACAGCTTGATTCTGAGAGAACTTAAGAATATCATAAAGCCAGGTATTTCCACTATGGACATCGATGAATTCGTTGAGAAGACGGTGAAGGAGCACGGGATGATTGCATCCGAGAAAGGTTATTGCGATTATCCTGCCAGTGCTTGCGTTTCTGTTAATGAAGAAGTCGTTCATGGCATTCCGAGCAAAAAACGGATTTTGCAGGAAGGAGATATCGTCAGTGTCGATTTGGTTGTCGAGTATAAAGGCTATATGGCTGACGCCGCAAGGACTTATGGCGTCGGCGAAATCAGCCCGAAAGCAAAACACTTGATTGATACTGCTGAAGCCGCCTTTTTTGAAGGGATAAAATTTGCGAGGGAAGGATATCGCCTCTATGATATCTCACACGCAATTCAGCAGAAGGTTGAGGGAGAAGGATTTGGCGTCATCAGAGATTTTGTCGGTCATGGGATCGGCAGCGAGATGCACGAAGAACCACAGATCCCCAACTATGGTAAAGCTGGAAAGGGACCAAGACTTCAGACTGGTATGACATTGGCTATTGAACCGATGATCGTAGAAGGCGCTTATGAAGTAGATGTCTTGCAGGATGACTGGACTGTCGTCACAGTAGACGGCGGTTTAGCAGCGCATTATGAAAATACTGTTGTAATCAATGATGGTGAGCCAGAGCTGCTTACCCTATAGTAAAGAGAGGTGTAATTAATGGCGAAAAAAGACGTCATCGAAGCAATGGGAACCGTTGTGGATGCTCAACCAAACGCAATGTTCAAGGTAAAACTTGAAAACGGTTTTGAAGTGCTTGCACACATTTCAGGAAAAATAAGAATGAACTATATAAGGATTCTTCCAGGCGATAAGGTAAAAGTTGAACTTTCACCTTACGACTTGACCAGAGGAAGAATTATATGGAGAGATAAATAATGGAGGAACAGAAATGAAAGTTAGAGCTTCCGTAAAACCGATCTGTGAAAAGTGCAAAGTAATCAAAAGAAACGGAAAAGTAATGGTTATCTGTGAAAATCCGAAGCACAAACAGAGACAAGGTTAATTAGTTAGTAAAACGGACTGCGAGACCAGGACCGCAGAACCCATTTAAATTATTGCATATGCAGAACGCCTGTCTATATCACTCCTGGAAACGTGACGGAAGATAGGAGAAGGAGGAAACGTATGGCTCGTATAGCCGGTGTCGACTTACCAAGAGAGAAAAGAGTAGAAATTGGTTTAACCTATATTTTTGGTATCGGTAGACCAACATCACTAGCAATCCTTGAAAAGGCAGGAGTAAATCCTGATACTAGAGTGAAAGACTTGACAGAGGATGAAGCTGGTAAAATCAGAAAGATTATCGACGAAGATTACCTCGTAGAAGGAGATCTGAGAAGAGAAGTTTCCATGAACATCAAGAGACTCATGGAAATCGGAAGCTACAGAGGAATTAGACATAGAAGAGGCCTTCCAGTAAGAGGTCAGAAGACAAAGACAAACGCTAGAACTCGTAAAGGTCCTAAAAAGACTGTAGGAAGAAAAAAGAAATAAGAAGGAGGTAGGAAACAATGGCTAAGACTGTAAAGAAGACAGTTAGAAAAAAGAAAAGAGAACGTAAAAACATTGAAAAAGGCCAGGCACATATCCAATCCACCTTTAACAATACTTTAGTTACTCTTACAGATATGAGTGGAAACGCACTTTCATGGTCAAGTGCAGGATCCTTAGGATTCAAGGGTTCCAAGAAATCTACACCATTTGCTGCACAGATGGCTGCTGAAGAAGCAACAAAAGCTGCTATGGAGCATGGTTTAAAGACAGTTGAAGTTTATGTAAAAGGTCCGGGATCCGGAAGAGAAGCTGCCATCAGAGCACTTCAGGCTGCTGGTCTTGAAATCACTATGATTAAAGACATTACGCCAATTCCACATAATGGATGCAGACCGCCAAAAAGAAGAAGAGTCTAATTGAAAGGAGGAGTAATATAAAATGGCAAGATATACAGATGCTAACTGCAGATTATGCAGAAGAGAAGGCCAAAAGCTTTTCTTAAAGGGTGAAAGATGCTATAGCAGCAAATGCGCTATCGAAAAGAGAAATTACGCTCCTGGACAGCACGGTCAGGCTAGAAAGAAGACTTCCGACTACGGACTGCAGCTGAGAGAAAAGCAGAAGACAAAGAGATTTTATGGAATGCAGGAAAAGCAGTTCAGAAATTTGTTTGATAAAGCAGAGAGAAGACAGGGTAAGACAGGTGATAACTTACTTATCTTATTAGAGACAAGACTGGACAATGCTGTTTACAGACTTGGATTTGCTTCCTCAAGAAAAGAAGCAAGACAGCTTGTTGTGCACGGTCACTTTACTGTTAACGGAAAGAAAGCAACAGCTCCAGCGATGGAACTGAAGGCTGGAGACGTGATCAAAGTAAAAGAAAAGAGCACAAACTCACCGAAGTTCAAAGAAATCAAAGAAATGTCAATCACAGTACCTTCATGGTTGGCAGTAGATGTTGAAAAACTAGAAGGTAAAGTTGTTGCTATGCCAAGAAGAGAGGACATCGATACTCCTGTTGCAGAGCACTTAATCGTCGAATTGTACTCCAAATAATATAGCGGCGTGAAACCGGTATTACTTGGAAGAAGAAGGAGGGTTTTTTAGTGATAGAAATCGAAAAACCAACAATAACTAAATTTGTGGATGAAGACGGTACCTATGGCAAATTTGTCGTAGAACCTCTTGAAAGAGGTTATGGTACGACTCTTGGAAACTGCATGAGGAGAATCCTGCTCAGTTCACTACCAGGGGCCGCTGTAACATCTGTAAAAATCGACGGAATACTTCACGAGTTTTCAACTATACCAGGTGTCAAAGAAGACGTAACAGAAATCATCTTAAACTTAAAGAAACTTGCTGTAAGGCTGAATGGCGAGAACACGAAGAGAGTGATTATCAATGCAGTAGGACCAAAAGAGGTCACTGCTGCTGATATCATCGGCGATTCGGAGATGGAGATTTTTAATCCGGAACTACACATCGCAACTCTTGAGGAGAACGCTACCCTTGTTATGGAAATTAACCTCGCCAGAGGCAGAGGCTATGTGCCAGCTGACCAGAACAAGACGGAGAGCACCCCGATTTCAGTGATTCCAGTTGACTCAATCTATACACCAGTGAGAAAAGTTAACTATACAGTAGAGAATACGAGAGTTGGTCAGGTAACTGACTTTGATAGATTAAATCTTGAAATCTGGACTGACGGATCAATCACACCAGAAGAAGGCGTATCAATTGGAGCAAAGATTATGCAGGAGCATCTGAATCTCTTTATCCAGCTTGATGACTCCACTGACGGAATGGAAATCATGGTTGAGAAGGAAGAAGACCAGAAAGAAAAAGCTCTGGAGATGACAATTGAAGAATTAGAACTTTCCGTTCGTTCTTTCAACTGTCTGAAGAGAGCAGCTATCAACACTGTCGAAGAATTGACAGAGCGTAGCGAAGAGGATATGATGAAGGTTAGAAACCTTGGTAAGAAATCTCTTGACGAAGTTAAAGCAAAATTAGAAGAACTGGGACTTGGACTAAAACCTAGTGACGATTAAGTACAGAAAGGAGAATTGATATGCCAGGATATAGAAAACTGGGCAGACCGACTGCTCACAGAAAAGCAATGCTGAGAAATCTGGTCACTGACTTACTCAGAGACGGAAGAATCTCAACAACTGACTGCAGAGCGAAGGAAGCCAGAAGAGAAGCAGAAAAGATGATTACTCTTGCAAAACGTGGCGATCTTCACGCAAGAAGACAGGTATTGGCTTACGTTTATGATGAAGACGTAGTTTCAAAGTTATTCGATGAAATAGCTCCTAAGTATGCTGATAGAAATGGTGGATATACAAGAATTTTGAAGTTAGGACCTAGAAGAGGCGATAACGCTGAGGTCGTATTCTTGGAATTAGTATAGAAAGTCAGATGAATACCCCCTGTGGACTGCTAAAAGCAGCACACAGGGGGTTTTTGCGTTCAATGAAGACTTCCCTCATCGGAGAAAGTTCCACGCCTCCGGAGGAAAATAGTTGACATTTATACAAGGAGGTGCTATATTGAATTTAGATATATCGAATATAGATACAAAAGAGTTTGAGGTGATAACATCATTGGACCGAAGGCAAATGAAAGAGGTGATCCCATGAATTATAAAATTGAGCTATGGAAATACAGCCCGCTGAACACTGCAGCTTGGGAGAAAAAGTTGAATGAGCGGGCAAAGCAGGGCTGGCGATTCTGTGCAAAGAGTGTGATACCACCTCAATTTGCCCTTTTTAAAAGGTCAGAGAACAGAGGGACGAGATATACCGTAGACTTCTATAAAAGCAAATCGCTAGGTTATGAGTACGAGGAAGACCTCGCTGGATTTATTGATTTCTATCAACAGTTGGGATGGAAACTGATTTATAAGGATAGAGACGGATACTATATCTTTGAAGGCGATGAAGGAGCTGATCTGCCGCCGGCCTATCAGAGCGAAGAAGAACGGAGGGTGCAAGGCCGGATTCATATCGGCATTGGAAATGATGTGTTGTGTCTTCTCACGATTGCGTTTTTGGGCGCTTTTTGGATAATAGAAGATGTTTTTCCCCTGCTGCTGAATACTAGATTACTGATACCAGTCACGGGGCTCTTTCTTTTGAGCATAATGAGGTCCATGATAAATATCGTCTATGTGAAAGGCCGGGGGAGTGTAAAACTAATAAAGGCACAGGATTTACAGAACCGGCTGTGCGGAATATTTGTTTTTATTATGCTTGCATATAGCATGGTTTTGTCGGCGAAGATGATTGCTCTGGGCGAATTTACGGAAGCCTGGAATCTTGCAGTCGGAGATCTGTATTATCGGCTGTTACTGATTTTGATGCCGATGGCAGTACCATTTTTCTTGTTGGGGCAGATATTGACCTTGATCGCGAAGAGACTGCTGCTCGGAGATATTTTTTATGCTATGGCATTCATTTGTGCTGCTGAGGCATTTGGCATATAGAAAACAGACGAACCTCAGTCTGTAGTGCCGGGATCCGGTTAACCTGAAAAGCTTTTGGACTATGCCAGGAGCTTTTTTTAGTTGCTTTTGGTACTTTAAATGTCAGTATATTTCCAGTAGACTGCCATTACAGCAGACTTTAACTTGATGTTTACATTGGCAATCAGCTTCTGTGAGAAAAGAGACTGCCAGAGGCAGTAAGGTCTATAGAGTATAAATTTTGATGAGGTGAAAGCTATGTTGGTTTTAAGAAATGCACGTTTGATTCCGGAATTGACGGAAGACTACGGGGAGCGCTATGGCGATGTTGTTATTGATGGAGGACTGATTCAGGAAATCAGACCAGCGAAAAGTGTTTCTGCATCTGAGGACAGTCTCGTAGATATGACTGGAAAGACTTTGATGCCAGGGTTAATCGAAGCCCACCTTCATCTAGACCTTTGCGGCAAAAACACCTTTGAAGAAAATGTGGAAGCGGATTCCTATCGCATCATGCGTTGTCTGCGCTTAGCACAAGAAAATTTGAAACAGGGATATACAACGATTCGCGATGTTGGTGATAGAAGTAATATCACCATCGGTATGGCAAAAGCCATAAATGAAGGTATGATTATGGGACCGGATATTTTGACTAGCGGAATGATTATCTCCCCAACAGAAATGGGAAATGATTACTTTGGCGATATGTACGCGGAGGCAAATTCCCCCTGCGAGTTCACAAAAGCTGTCCGAAGGCAGTATCAGCTGGGAGCGGACTGGATCAAGATTATGGGAACTGGTGCAGTCATGAATCCGGGAGGCGAACCCGGAATGCCAATCATCTATGAGGAAGAACTGCAGGCGGCAGTGAGGGCGGCTGACTATGTCGGGCTCCCTGTGGCGGTACACTGCCATGGCACTGAGGCGATTAAAATGTGTATACGCAGCGGCGTAAGAACTGTAGAACACTCGTCCATTATGGATGAAGAATGTATTAGAATGTATAAGAGTTCTGAGACATCTTTCCCAATGCCTACGTTATCCCCGATGGTGAATTTTCTCGAATTTCCTGAGGACAAGCCGGTCCATTATATAGAAAAAGCGAAAAAAATGATTGATATTCTGATAGAGGGGCAGCGTGCGTGCAAAGAGAGTGGAATCAAAATCGGTTGGGCGACCGACGCGGGGGTTTACGAAGGAAGCCATGGCAATGGAATTTACGAATTCCGTGCAAGGGTGAACTTAGTAGGATTCACGCCATTGGAGACGTTGATTCAAGCGACAAAGAACAATGCAGAGATTTTAATGATTGACGATAAAGTAGGAACCATAAAGTGCGGGAAACGTGCCAACCTTGTTGCCTTTGATGGGAACCCAGATGAAACCATTGAAGCTCTCAGCAATGTTGCGCTGGTCCTCAAAGCCGGTAAAATCGTGCGGGGTCACTTACTCTAAACACGATTACAAGATATATCCAATATTTGTCGAAAAAGGTCAAAAAACAGTTGACATATGGTAAAATGAATGATAATATATTAAAGCTGTCTCAATTACAGCGCGTCAACAAAACCTGGGGACAGGAAAAAAGCGTTGACAAGCACAACATGAGATGGTATAATATACAAGCTATCAACTTATCCCGTCAATGTGTTTTTTATAAATGAATAAAAAAGCACTTGACAAAGAAGGGTAAAGATGGTAGAATAATCAAGCTGTCAGAGAGCGGCGGCAGGCACGGGCGAGAAAAAGCCGGAAGAAAGTGCTTGACAGAGCAGCCTCGGAGTGATATAATAATCAAGCTGTCTTATGG
>NZ_DBFWLQ010000015.1:0-28073 GCF_048465375.1 Emergencia sp.
CATCTCACAAATCCAACGCACGAAAAAAGCCGCTCTGACGAACGGCTTCTTCTTGCGTTTGGTTGCGGGGACAGGACTTGAACCTGCGACCTCCGGGTTATGAGCCCGACGAGCTACCAGCTGCTCTACCCCGCGATGTCGAGTGCATCGTATCTATGTATTATTATGCAGCTTATCGCTATTTATGACAGATTTTTTACCCTTCACAAAAAATTGGCTCCGAGGGTGGGGCTCGAACCCACAGCCTACCGGTTAACAGCCGGTTGCTCCACCATTGAGCTACCTCGGAATATCTGTCTTCATAACAATCAATATTATGAACAGCAACGTTATTAATTATACATAGATTATCTGCTTTTGTCAACTGCTTTCCTATGGATTTTGATTTATGGAGGGATAGAAGAATTTTATCCCTCCGCTATAACCTAATGTTAAATCATACAGGCAGCAGTTTACTGCTCATGATTGTACCTTTTTATTTAATGAGCTGAGCGAGATTTTATGTAAGACAGCAATGACCGCAAACAGCAGCACCGCGCCTGCTATGACAATCCAAGCACGCTCTGTATACCCCGCGATAAGATAGAGCACTACGGAAACCGCGGCAACTGTACAGGCATACGGGAACTGCGTTTTGAAATGATCGATATGATCACAAGCCGAACCCATAGATGCCAGCATGGTGGTATCAGAAATTGGTGAGCACTGATCCCCGAACACGCCCCCACTGATAACCGATGCCACTGTAACTGCCAATGGCGTACCCATAATTGCTGCAATGGGGAATCCGATTGGAATTAAAATAGCAAAAGTCCCCCAAGACGATCCAGTCGCCAAGGACATACAGCAGCCGATCAAAAACAGAATTGCCGGCAGCACAGCCGGGTTCAGGAAATCCTGCGTTACTTCCAGAATATAATAGGCCGTTCCCATCTGTGAACAAACGCTTCCAAGTGACCAGGACAAAATCATCATGACGATGAGGAACATCATATCCTTCATTCCATCAAAGACTTTATTTTCAACTTGTTTAGCCGTAAAAATTTTCAGTTTGCAGTTGATAAAACCTGCCGCAATACCGCCCAGAATAAATCCCAAGGCAATGCCCTGTCTGATGACGATACCATCGATGCTTTTCTTTGGAAAGCCATTGAGGAAAAAGATAGTGAACATAGTAATCAGCATGATTGCCAGTGGCACAACCACAGAGATGGCTTTGGGTTCGACACCCTCCGGCAGCTTCACTTCCACAGTGCTTCTCATCGGTACGCCACCGTCTCTGATTGTCTTTCCTGTCCGCTCCGCCCGCCTCTGCGCTTTCAGCATTGGACCGTAATCAAACTGCGTCAGACAGATATAGCCTACCATCACCAATGTTAAAATATTATAAAACTGAAAAGGAATCGCTTCTAAAAACAAATTCCAGCTGGAGTCAGCCAGGTTTGGTATTTTTTCCAACTCTGCGTCGATCAGCCCCATGATATAAACGCCCCAGCTGATTACTGGTACAAGGGCACAGATCGGAGAGGATGTCGCATCCAAAATATAGGCGAACTTTTCTCTCGAGACCCTAAATCTCTCTGCAATCGGTTGAAAGATCGGCCCTACTAACAGTGAATTGCCTGAATCAGTGAACCAGACAAAGAGACCGCCAAGCCACATGGAAGTTTCTGCAGTCCTCTTCTTTTTGACCCATTTTTCCGCAGTCTTTGCAAAAGCTGCCGCACCGCCCGATGCGCTGATCAGAGCGACAAAACCTCCGATAATGCATAAATTTGTAATTGACTGCATATTCGAATCTGTAGCTACCTGCGCATAGATAAAGTCTGGAATCAAATTAGCAAAAGCTGCTACAGGATTCCAGCCTGCCAGCACGATAGCGCCAAAATACAAACCAAAGAATAACGATACGATGATATTCTTCGTCTTTAATGCCAGAACAATAGCCAGGATTGGCGGTATAATCGATAATACTCCATAATGATCCATATCGTGCCCTCCATTATTTTTTCTTACTCTCAAAATAGACTAACGTAGATCTATATAAACCCCTTTCAAAGAGATTGTCACTGTCCTCACTGATTTCGTCAAAGTCTTTTCCTAATATCACCCCGACATAATTTTTCATCAATCCATAGTAATATTGCACCGACCTCCGGTAGTCCATGCCCGGCCATGCATCACAGCTGACGACAATTCTGCGATTGGTGCTGTCGACACCGGCAGGAAGCTGATCGTACAGAGGATCGTCTGGATAAATAATATAGTGAGCTGGATTGCCATTGACCGTGCCTTCTACGACTCTGCGCAGCGGGGGATCCAACGTAAAGTCATATCGATCCGCGCAGAGATCCACGATGACAGCATGTTCAGGCAAATACGCTACTTCTTCATTGTCGATAATCTGAATAGACTGATTCTTTCTCTGGGTAGCATCAATCAGCAAATCGGCTTCTTTCAACAACTCTCTCATTGCCTGCTTGTCAGAAGTAATCGTTCTGGTCGCCACGAAGGGGAGGATTCCTGCTACGCCTTTTTTGTCTAGGAATTCATCGTCACTGATAACCTCAAGAGACTTGACGACACCCTGTCCTACCCCGCCGGCACCCATGACGAAAGCCTTGAGCGGTCCTCGTTCACGAGAATAAAAATCTCTGTAAGTTTTCTTCAGAACGTCGATGCCAACTTTACATCCACAATAAGCGGTACCAAAATAATCTACAAACATGCGCAATCCCTGATCGTCAACGATAGAATCCATAGAGAAGGTCTGTAAGTTCTTTCTCTTGATCAGCTCCACAACAGCAGGCCGTGTAGAATAGTGAAGCATGGTGAAAAACGTAGAACCATCTTTTAACATCTCCAAATTTTCTAATTCAGGATCTTTCAAGATCATGGTGATATCCTGCTGATAAGCCTCTTCAAAGGGGACGAAACGTACTTTCGCAGAAGCCGCCAGATAGTCCTCTTCGCTGTACCCCAGCCTCTGCCCGTAACCCTCCTCCAGATAGAACGCTACCCCGTCATAGCGATCCATAAATCGAAACAAATCAGGAATAAAATCTCTCTTATCTCCTGCAAAATTATGAATCATCGGAAATCCAACTGTCTTTACTTTCATCTAAATTTACCTCCTGCAGATAATCTTTATATAGATATTGAGCAAGAAGTATGCCAAAGATAGACAAACCGTGAAGGGCTGTTTTTCAATCATTTTTCCCTCAAAAATAAAAGTGTTGCAAAATCAGAACACTTTACTGTTCTGATTTCACAACATAGATACATTTATGGAACGACGACGGCCGTCTCGCCGCAATTCATCATTTCCGATTATTTAATTTGCGCGAAAGAACGGAGGGGCTGGTCTTCAGCGCCGCAGCCGCCTTCCGCATGCTTCCCGTCTTCTTAATGTATTCTTCAATGATAAAGAGCTCATACTCTGCAACAATTTCTTTCAGTGATTTTGAAGAATCGTTTGGGTTCACTGCTCGAACTCTCGCAGGCGTAAACTCGTCCACATTGGAATCATTCAAGAGGAACAGCGTTTCTGTCTCTAAAGTGGCCTGCAGGATTCTTTCATCATTCAGCGTTTCACCGTCACTCAAAAGAATTAACCGTTCAACTGTGTTGCGCAGTTCCCGCACATTGCCAGGCCATTGGTAGTCCAGAAACGCTTTCATCAGATTGACACCCATCTTTTTATCCGTCCCGTAGGTTAGATTAAACAAATTAAGAAAATAAAAAGAAAGTAAAATGATATCCTCTCTTCTTTCCCGTAAAGGCAAGAGACAAATGGGAACCACATTTAAGCGGTAAAATAAATCTTTTCTGAAGGCATTCTCCTTGACCATTTCCTGTAGATCTTTGTTAGATGCGGCGATGAATCGCACGTCACAGGTAATCTCCGTACTGCCGCCTACTTTTACAAAACGGTTCTCTTGTATCACTCTCAGCAGCTTAGATTGAAGCCCCTGAGACAGTTCCGAAATCTCATCCAGAAATAGAGTTCCTTGATCGGCAATTTCAAAGATTCCTTTTTTCCCCGTCTTTAATGCACCGGTGAAAGCACCGGGCATATATCCGAACATCTCCGACTCAAAGAGATTCTCTGGAATTGTGGCGCAGTTAACTTTGGCATATTTCTCCTTCTGCCTGACACTGACGCGATGGATATATTCCGCATATAGTTCTTTGCCTGTTCCCGTTTCACCGGTAATGACCACGGGTGCCGATGAATTGGAAATTTTATGTATCGTTTCAATCTGACTCATCATCGCGGGATTACAAGTTAGAATTCTGTGAAAGGTATAGTCTTCTAAGGGAATATTTAAGCTAAGTTCACTGCCGCAGACATTGCAATATTTTTCAATCAACATCTCTTTCATCCTTTAAAAATAGAAATCTAACTGCTGCGCCGTCTCGTTAAATTCTCTCAAATGACGGTTAATGTCGTTGCCCTGAGTTTTGCCAATCAAAGCAGTAATCAGATTGATCAGCAGAATGCCTGATGTATAGGTATCCGTATAACCGTAAGAATTCGCCTGCAGCCTGAAGGTGTATTCAGACAGTTCTGCCAAGGGCGATTTTTTCTTATCTGTTACAGAGACAATCTTGTATCCCCGATTCTTAAGAAAGCGAGTTGCAACGATTGTGGACTTGGGATATCTGGGGAAACCAAAAGCAATCACCAAGGCGGAGCGGTCAATATTGATGATATTGTCCAGTGTCTTCGTATCCGCCGCATCAAAACCTGAAGTTCTGATGCCAATCTTGTTGAAGATATAGGTCGTATAAGAGACCAAAACAGTCGATGCTCTGGAGCCAATCACCACTACTTCTGGTGCCTCTTGAATATCTTCAATCAGTTGACTGACCATCTCCAAATCGATTGCGCTTTTGCAATTCATCAAATTATCAATTTCGATGTCAATCAGCGTCCCCAGCAGATACTCCTTATCTGTATTCTTAATTTCCATATTTCACCTCCGGCCAGTCCCTAACAGGCTCTGTTTTTAGATTCTAAACCTATTATACATCGTGAGCGGCATTTCCGCATCCGTTTTCTTCCACAGGTAGAAAGCTGCCTCTGCGCTATGTTATTCGATATGATACTTTTGCATTTTCCTTACAATCGTGGACTGATTGACCTTTAGTTTCTCTGCAATTTTTCGCGTGGTACCACAAGTCAGCTTCGCCTTTTCCAAAACCTGTCGCTCCAATTCTTCTATGGCTTCATTCAATCCCAACTCTTCATTGTCGGCCAGACCGTGAATCACTTTCCTTGTCGCATCGGACTTATACTGCGCATTCCACGGCAAATCTTCCGGCTGTAAATACTCATTATTGCTGACAATGACCATGTTCTCCACAATATTTTTCAGCTGCCTGACATTGCCAGGCCACGAAAAGCGTTCCATTTCCTTTACGATGTCGTAGGTCAGAACCTTTTCCTGCCCGTACTTCTTATTATATCGCTTCAAAAATAGTGCGGCCAACGGAAGAATGGCATCCGTCCGTTTTCGAAGAGGCGGAATTTCAATCTGTACCACATTCAAACGATAATATAGATCTTCTCGGAAAGTGCCTTCTTCTACCATGTCGGCCAGTGAACGATTGGTTGCTGCCAGGACTCTGACATCTATGATTTTAGAATCAATTGCACCTACACGCCGGATTTCCTTACTTTGTATGAAACGAAGGAGTTTCACTTGAAAGTCCAGCGGCATCTCTCCGACTTCATCCATGAAGACGGTTCCACCGTCGGCAGCTTCTATTAATCCGACCTTTCCATTCTGCATGGCGCCAGTAAAAGCACCTCTTTCGTATCCAAACAATTCAGATTCCAATAAGTTGCCTGGAATCGCGCCGCAGTTTACCGTGATGAAAGGCTCATCTTTCCGCATGCTGTGCTGGTGGATATATTTTGCAACCTCTTCTTTTCCCACGCCAGATTCTCCCAGTATCAAAATCGTCGTATTAAAATTAGCCACTTTTCCGGCGAGGGAAAGAACCTGTTTCATGCCCTCGCTGATTGCAAGTAAGGTGTCTTCGCTGTCATCAGCAGCCGTCGGCGGTGAAGAAAAACGAGACATGTATTCTCTTTCATTCTTCCTTACCCTCTGCAGCTCTTCCGTCAAATTATAGATTTCGGTAATGTCTCTTGCATTAATAACGATCATCTTGATGTCACCATTTTGATTGAAGATCGGACGGCCAGTGACCATGATATGCCGGCCGGATTTGACAACTTGTCTCTTCGACACCACGGTCTGTTCTTTCGCAACAATGTGCGCTACAGATTCTGGCATCCAGACTGGATTGATCAACTCTCTCATATACTTGCCTTCTATCTCGCATTTCTTGATCTCCGCCACACGCTCATACGAACTGTTGACGAAGAGAACTTTTCCATCCTTATCCGTTACAAGAATTCCGTCAAAAGAGCCTTCCAGTATCTCTTCGAAATGCTTTGACAGGTCATCATGTAACATGGTCTTCTGTTCTCCTTTGCTCAAAAAGAGCATTGCCCAGCTTTCTGCTTCATTCTCATCAATCGTATGAAATGGAATCGCATAGAAAACGCTATCTGCCACAGAAAATGTATACACGAGGTCATTCTCTGTCTCCAGCTGGTCCATCTTTCCGGTCAGATGCAGTAATGCTTCACCGATCAGATCCCGTTCTGTTTTGCCCGGACAGATCTGTGAAAAAAAGCCTGCAGCGGCCTGGTTCATCCTTTTGATTTTCGCTTCTTTATCCAGTATGATTACAGGGGCAGATTTCATTTCCTTCTCTGCAAATATATTTTTCCCAGCTTCCATCATGTTTCTATCCCCTACTTTCTCCTAAATTCATCTTTTAGCTCAAAATTAATACCATTATTTTACTCTAGGATTGTTAAAATCACAATACCCCATCAAGTTATAAGAAATTCCATTATTTTCCTATAGCATTCCAAACAATGTAATGTTGCAAAAGGCTGCCAACAAAGTATCAGTTGACAGCCAAACTACATGTTATGATAAGCTCTAGCCAGTGACGGCATATGATTCTTCATTCTTTTTTCTCCAATTAACAACTGACGATATAAACAAACGACAAAAAGGAGTGTTATCAAGAAAGCCGGTACATCTGCAATTATTATGTACGTTTACATGTTTTACTGTGCCTTAGACAATGCTACAACCACTTCCACCATTTTTTCCATCGACTGAATAGAGATGAACTCGTGCACACCATGTGCATATTTTTCTCCAGCTGACAGATTTGGACATGGCAGCCCTTCATAGGAAAGGCGCGCTCCATCTGTGCCTCCCCTCGCGGGAATGATGTTCGGTTCTACATCACATGCAAGGAAAGTCTGTTTTGCTCTTTCAACGATGTGCATAACCGGAAGGATTTTTTCTTTCATATTATAAAACTGATCTTCCATTTCAATAACAACGGTGCCTTTTCCATATACGCCGTTCAGATAATCTCCCAGATTCAGCATAAATTGTTTCATTTGTTTGAATTTTTCTATGGAGAACTCCCTGACATTTATGGCAATTTTGACAGAGGACTCATTTCCACTGATGTTCGCTACATGATAATATCCTTCGTAATTCTCCGTATGTGCCGGCGCCTCTGCAGCCGGAAGCATAGAAATCAATTCATTAGCAATCAAAATTGCATTTTTCAGTTTGTTCTTTGCCATGCCGGGATGTACAAAGACGCCGGTTACGACAACGTCTACCTTTACAGCATTGAAGTTCTCATATTCCAGCTCGCCAAGAGGGCCGGCATCAATTGTATAGGCGTACGCTGCACCGAAACCTTTGATATCAAAATATTCTGCACCTAACCCAACCTCTTCATCGGGTGTAATACAGACGCATAGTTTTCCATGCTTGACTTCCGGATGTTCAATGAGGTATTCCATCGCTGTAAAGATTTCAGCGACACCAGCTTTATCATCGGCACCTAATAGTGTGGTTCCATCTGTTACAATCAGATCCTGACCGATATATTTAGACAGATAATCAAAGTAATCTGCGTGAGTGACAACGCCGTTTCCCAGTTCGATGTCGCCGCCTTCGTAATGCACGATACGGGGTTTGACATTGGCGCCAGTGGTACTCGGTGCAGTATCCATATGGGCAATCAAACCGATTGGTTCCAAGTGCTCACATCCCTCAGAGGCGGGCAGCCAGCCATACACATAACCAAATTCGTCTATTTTTGCATTCTCGAGTCCGATTTCAGCCAACTCTTTTGCCAGCTCCGCACCGAGAATTTTCTCTTTCATTGCTGTAGGGACTGTTTTGCTGTTTGGATCTGATTGTGTGTCATAGGAAACATATTTTAAAAACCGTTCTACTACTTTGCTCATTTTCTTTCTCCTCTTCTGTTTATGATGATTCGCTGGGCAGAAACCTTCACGTTTGTACGAAAGCAAACGTGAAGGTTATATAAATTTAAGAAAGACTTCTAAAGGTTCTTATGCTCTGCTGCCTGACTACAGATCGCAGACGTCCACAGCACCTGCTCTGTGAGGTGGTACAAAGTTCTTTCGAATCTCATTGTAGGACTCGCTTACCTCACTCCATGGGAATGCCAGATCGATGGCATAGAACATCATGTTGATAAATCGCTGTACCTTGCGAATCAAATCTGCGAGTTCCTCTAAATCCTTACATCCGTTCAAGGCTGATGCCGATCGATATAGGACAGACATTACATCTTCCATCTTATTACTGCGGGCACTGGACGCAACAGTATTCATGGCTGTACCTGCGACTGCCTTCATCGTCTCTAAATCAACTTTTCCACCCAGGCAGAGCTGATAATGCTGATAGAGAATTTCCTGCAGCTGTGACATATCCATGTAAGCATATAGCCACTGGGAAAAGCTACGTCCCATGTCGTCATTGTGTTTCAGCATTCTGCGAACATCCTGAGGTTCAACCATCCAGCCGGCTTCAATCCGTCTCTCCAGTTCTTTTGTTATTTCACTCATGATTATGCCTCCTCTACTACATCAACGGTTACGGGACAGCCAGTTTCTTCCCACATTCCCACGGTTTCTGCATGGAAAGCTGCCATCTGCTCCGGTGTGAATCTTGCGAAAACATTGCCTGCCCCAAGGGGTTTCATATCTCCATGCCAGCAGCAGATGCACTGCGGCAGGTCATAGAATCCAATATCCCCTGGCACGTTGGGGATTGGATTTTCTCTGAATTTTGGTCCTTCAATCATCGTTGGACAGAATACCTCATTATAGACGATTTTTGCATGAACCCAGCGGGTCGTAAACGGACAAGCTTTTTCTACCGCTTCACAGGTGAGTGGTGCCTCGTCCGTCAACATGTTGGCATACAAATCCTTGCCATGGAATGTAAATTTTAACTTTTTCAAAATAAAATCTCCTTTCTTTAAATGTGCGTTCTTCGACTTGAATGCATACTACTGGTCAGATACATCTACAGCGCCTGCTCTGTGAGGAGGGACAAAGTCCTTCATCACTCTGCTGTATTCCTGGCACATTGCATCCCAAGGGAATGCCAAATCGACGGCGTAGAACATCATATTGATGAACCGCTGAACGACACGAATCGTTGCAGCCAAAGATTCCAGACTGTCGCAGCCGCTGATTGCCGTTATCGAACGATACAGTACGCTGGTGGTATCTTCCATCTTTGTCGCACGGAAGTTATTTGCCGCAGGACCGATGATGCCATTTGCCGCAGCTTTTAAAGTGTCTAAATCAGCATTTCCTCCCATAGTGACCCTGTATATCGGATAAAGAGATTCCTGCAATAGCCACAAATCCATATAAGCATAAATATGCTGCGCCATGTTACGGCCCTCTGCAGCAGAGTGCTTCAGCATCCTTCGCACATCTTGAGGTTCTGTTAACCAGCCAGCGTCGATCCGACGTTCTAATTCTTTCGTAAATTCACTCATGACTATTCCTCCTCTACTACATCAACAGTTACGAGACTGCCAGGTTTTTTCCAGAGACCCACAGCTTCTGCATGGAATACTTCCATCTGCTCAGGTGTAAATCTTGCAAAGACGTTGCCGGAACCCAGGGGTTTCATATCTCCGTGCCAGCAGCAAATGGTCTGCGGCGTATCAAATAAACCAATGTCCCCCGGTAAATTCGGAATCGGGTTTTCTCTGAGAACAGGTCCTTCGATCTTTGTCGGGCAAAAAATTTCATTTGCAACAATCTTTGCGTGCACCCAGCGGGTCGTAAATGGACAAGCTTTTTCTACCGCCTCACAAGTCACGGGGGCCTGATCAGTCAGCATATTGGCATAAAAATCTTTTCCATGGAATGTAAATTTCAACTTCTTCATAGAAATCATCCTCCTTTTCATTCATCCTCTCTTTTCAGAACAACAGTTTCTCCGCCTTTTTGCCAGATTCGAGTTCCAATTTCTGTCAGCTCCTCCATGTCTCCTCTCAAATGAGCAAACAAGTTGTGATAGCGTTGTCTTGTCGGGGTCTCATCTCCCCAGTAAATACAGACTGCCGACCACTCTGAATCTGGATTAAAGCATAAGCAGCCTCTGCAAGGTTTGGTATTTTTGTTTTCTCTTTCTTTTGCTCCCAGCTTTGCCGGGAAATACATTTCTTCCCCGGAAAACCTTCCCTGGAGGCAAAGGGCCTGATAACCGTCGTTTGCTTCCATGAATGTTTTGAAAGCCGTAGCTGTCAACGGTGCGTCATAATCGAGTTCAATTTCAAATCTGCCGCCTTTTTCGAATTCCATAAAATACTTCGTCATTGTAGTTCCTCACTTTTATCATTTAACGTTCAAAACGTTCCATCGTAATCGCTTTGCTCGGACACATGGACCAGCAGACACCGCAGCCATCGCATTTTTCAGAGATATGGGCTTTCTTGCCTTCCATGCTAAGTGCGCTGTACATGCAGGAATCTTTGCAGACTCCACAACCGATACACTTTTCTTCATTGACGACTGCACGAATTGGCGGATCATAATCAGTCCATGCCGGATCATTGAGATGCTGCAGAGCCTTACCTCGAAACTCTTCAATGGTCTTATATCCGTGAGCAGCCATCCACTTGTCAATGCCGTCAGATACTTCAGTCAGCACCTTATAACCCTTTGCATAGATGGCACCGCAGATCTGAACTGTAGTTGCTCCGCACAGTATATACTTGATGGCATCTTCCCCTGTCTGAATTCCGGTAACGCCTGACAGAGGCAGATTTGTCCCCTGCGCAACCTGGGAAAGATAGCGCAGACCTACCGGACGGAGCCAGGAACCACCCATGCCGTGATAACCCAGCCAAGGACGTTCATTCTCAGTGTCGATTTCCAATCCGTCAATTGGGAATGTTCCCAGTGCGGCGATAGCATCAGCTCCAGCTGCCTCTGCTTTTTTTGCTGCAATCGTTGGATCGTCATTGAGTGCCATCATCTTGCATATTACCGGAATCTTCACTTCTGACTTAGGTACGGAAATGAACAGCGGATCCAAAGTAGTTACCTTAGGAACAGCGTGCATGTTCAGTTCAATCGCATCTGCACCCATATCTTCAGCCATACGTGCAAGCTTACGCCATTCCTCATAGTCGTTTGGCTTGCCGCAGATGCTTACGATAATCGGAATATCTACACCATGAGGTCCTTTTAACTCTTCCAGCATACGTCCCATTTCATCTGGAGTCGGATATACCTCAGCATTTCTAAAGAATGAGAACTGCCCATCCCTTTTAAACACTGCCGGATCGAAACCGTGGGGGTTATTATAAACCATGAAACGCGGACGAAGGCAATTTCCTGCCGGTCTTCCCGTCTCTGGATCTGGGAAAATCATTGACTTCGTTACAACTGCACCTGCACCTGCATCTGCGGCGCGCTTGATTGCCTCAACGTTTATAGACGGTGTTGCTGATGCGACGATGACAGGATTTCTTAACTGCAAACCTGCATAATTTACTGGAACCATTTTTTCTCCTCCTTATTATATCGTTTAATTATTTAAGAGAGCTTCCGCTCTTTCTTAACTACTCATAGAATTTTTCTGCATAGTGACACGCCACCTGATGATTATCGTTTAACGTCTTCAATTCCGGGCAGACAGTCCTACATTCTTCTGTCGCATACTTACAACGTGTATGGAAAACACAGCCCGACGGTGGATTTGCCGGACTCGGTAAATCGCCTTCCAAAATAATGCGCTCGCTCTTGCGGTGTACATCAGGAATTGGAATTGCAGAAAGTAATGCCCTGCTATAGGGATGTGTAGGATGCTCAAACAACTCTTTTTTTTCAGCGCACTCTACCATTTTCCCCAAATACATGACGACTACCTTATCACATAAATAGCGCACCACACTTAAATCATGAGAGATAAACATGTAAGAAAAACTATGTGTTTCCTGTAATCTCCTCATGATATTTAACACCTGCGATCTGACAGAAACATCAAGGGCCGATACAGGTTCATCTGCAACGATAAACTTAGGATCTAATATAAAGGATCTTGCGATAGCGACTCTCTGTCTCTGTCCGCCCGACATTTCATGAGGGAACTTGTCCAGATGTTCTTTGCCGATGCCGACTTCGTTTAACATCTCTATCACTTTTTCTTTTCTCTCCGCCTTATCCCCAAGCTTAAATAGTTCCAGGGGTTCCTCCATAGATTGGAAAATCGTACGGCGCGGGTTCAGCGATGCATAAGGATCCTGAAAGATCATCTGCAAGTCCTTGCGATAAGGGCGCATTTTCTTAAAAGACAGTTTTTCAATATTCTGTCCCTGATATTTAATGCTGCCCGCTGTCGCAGGATGCAGATTGAGTATCGTGCGACCTAGTGTAGATTTTCCGCATCCACTCTCACCAACCAATCCTATATTTTCGCCCTTTAAGATATCAAGGGAGAATCCATCCACCGCTTTGACACATTGTTTTTTTCCAACCTTTATTCCATCACTATAGAAATACTTTCTTACATCCTTGATCTCTAATAAAGGTCTATCCATATTTCATCTCTCCTAACAATTCCCATCCATCAGGCAGCATCTGACCTGATGACCATCTACATCTTTTAATTCAGGATGTTGTTCGATGCATCGCGTTGTACAGTGCGGACATCTGTTTGAAAAATGACATCCGCTTGGCATATCCTGCATACTCGGTACCATGCCTTTAATGGTATATAAGATTTTCGTATCTTCATCTAATCTTGGAATAGACTTTAAAAGCCCTTTCGTGTACGGATGCTGCGGATGGTCGAAAATTTCTTCACATGTGCCATACTCGACGATTTCTCCTGCATACATGACACAGACATAATCCGCTACATCTGCGATGACACCCATGTCGTGTGTTATCATCAGAATCGAGGTATCAAAGTCTTCTTTCAGCTTAGCCATAAGTTCTAAAATCTGAGCCTGAATGGTTACATCCAGTGCAGTCGTCGGTTCATCTGCAATCAAAACTTGTGGATTGGTCAGCATTGCCATGGCAATCATGACGCGCTGTCTCATACCGCCACTGATCTGATGGGGGTAAGTTTTCATCTTATTACGTGCATCGCCAATTCCGACTTTGCTCAGCATTTCAACACTCATTTCAAAGGCCTGCTTTTTATCTGCAATCTTATGCGTGAGGAGAACCTCACAAAGCTGTGCACCGATAGTGTAAACGGGATTTAAAGAAGTCAATGGATCCTGAAATATCATAGACACCTTTGAGCCTCTGATCTTGTACATTTCCTCTTCTGATTTTGCTAGCAAGTCCTCTCCATCGAGGCAGATCTGCCCCTGGCTGATCTTGCTGTATTGTCTAGGGAGAAGCCTCATAATTGATGTTGCAGTAACACTTTTTCCGCATCCGCTTTCGCCCACGATACCTAAGGTTGTTCCCTTGTTCACGCTGAAACTGACGTCTTTTACTGCGGTAATCGTATGTTTCTTGACTAAAAAATCAACTTGCAGATTTTTCACCTGAAGTATCGGATTTTCTGAACTCATTTGTGCTCCCCCCTATCTCTTCATTTTCGGATCCAATGCATCGCGCACGCCTTCTCCGATTAAATTGATGCAGATAATAGTGACAAACAGCACAATTCCCGCCGGGAGCCAGATCCAAGGCTGTGTTGCCAGCACCGTCGCATTCTGCGCGGCATTGATGATATTGCCCCAAGATGCCTGTGGCGGCTTGATGCCTGCACCTAAAAAGCTTAACGATGATTCCATGATAATTGCGCCGGAAACTCTGAATGCAATCAAAATCCATACAGGGGACAATACATTGGGTAAAATGTGTCTGATCAATATGGTAGCATGGCTGGCTCCCATGGACCTAGCGGATTCCACAAAGTCCTTCTCGCAGACGGAAAGTGTCGCACCGTAAACAATCTTCGCAGGCTGGATCCAGCCCATCACTCCAATCATGATAATCATAGAAAATACAGAAGAACCGAATATAGCAACCAACACCAGAATCATGATCAATCCTGGAAACGACTGAAAGATGTCGACGCCCCGCATCACGAGAAATTCAATCTTTCCTTTGAAATACCCTGCGCATAATCCTAATGGGATTCCTATGATAAAGCTGATCAGCGTGGAGCACACGCCGACTGCAAGGGAGATGCGTCCGCCGTAAAGCATACGGGCAAAAATATCCCTGCCGATATCATCCGTACCCAGCAGATGGGCAGATGATGGCGGTCCTGCCAAAGAAGAAGAATCCATAAAATACTGGTCTAATTCAAATAATACTGGACCTAGAAATACGATAATCACTTCTGCAGCAATGATCATAAAGGCTACTGTTGCCATTTTGTGTTTTACAAACTTCTGAAAAAAGTTTTCTTTCTGAATCAATAATTTAGTATCCTTAATTGTTCTCACCACTTCCTGCATTATTTGCTCCGGCTGATGCGAGGATCAAGCACTCCGTAGAAAATATCCAATATGATATTACAGCACATGACGACTACACAAATCATCGTGGTAATCCCCATTACTACGCTGAAATCTCGCGCATTAATGGACTGTACCATGAGTGTGCCGATTCCCGGCCATCCGAAAATCTGTTCAATAACAACTGCGCCTCCGACAATATACGGTATATTCAAGCTGATTACCGTCACAATCGGAATCAAGGAATTTCTGAGGGCATGCTTGATAATCACGACCTTTTCACTCAATCCTTTTGCCCTGGCCGTCTTGACATAGTCTTCATTGAGCACTTCCAGAAGACCGCCCCTGGTCTGTTTCACCAGATCTCCCAAAAGTGTGAACGCTACGACAAAGGCCGGCATCACCAAGTGATAAAGCAGGTCTCCAAGTGATCCTTCCGTACCTGCGGTATACATACCGTACCCAGGGAAGATTCCAAGTTTGGCTGAGAAAATATATAAGACGCACAATCCCAGAAAAAAGCTCGGCATTGCATTTCCTATGAATGCCAATGTGGAAGAACAATTGTCCCAAAAGGAATATGGTTTGAATGCTGCAGCCACACCTAACGGTATTGCAATCAGAACTGACAGTACCAATCCAGTCACCATTAAAAAGAGTGACGGACCGATTCTGTTTCCAATCATCTGCATTACCGGCATTTTTGCGCGGACAGATACTCCCATATCACCCTGGAAAAGATCTAAGAGCCAGTTGGCATATCTGAGAAGCAGGGGCTGATCCAGCCCATATGCATGAATCATAGATTGATACGCTTCTTCTGTCATCTTGTTTTCTGATGCGATCAGATCTACTGCGTTGCCTGGGGCATAATCAGAAAGAATAAATACTGCAAATGTCAAGATCAAAAACACCGGAACCATTGATAATATCCGTTTAATAATATAACGCGGCAAAGGCTCACCTCCTTTGACAAGTCTATACAGGCGAGGGGAGTTGCTCCGAGGAGCAATCCCCCTCTCTGTATATCCGTAACTTCAATTCTTTATCTACATTACTTGACAACCCATTCCCAACACTTATCGTTGTTAGGAACTGTCACGTTGCTGAGTTTAGAGGAACATACCATATAAATGTCCTGATCGACCAGGTTGATGTTAGGGCTCTCTTCATAGAGGACTTTCTGCATCTCCCAAGCCTTTTTAATACGATCGTCTTTGTCAACGCATTGATTAACGGCAACGTGCAGATCATAATATTTCGGATCCTGGACGCGGCAGTAGGTAACGCCGTCTGTTACGTAGTCCATCATGAGATAGGTTGGAGAAGCTCCAGTGGTCGACTGTAAGAGACACATATCGATAGAACCATCTCTTGCACCTGACATCAAGGTGGTAGCATCACCAGTCTCAATTTCTACATTCACGCCAATCTTCTTGAGGCAGTCCTGGATAATGACAGCCATCTTCTCACGGTCAGAGTTGGAAGCTCCCAAAGAAATCGTCTGACTGAAATCAAAATTGGCATCCTTCAGCATCTTCTTTGCCTTATCCGGATTGTATTCAACCTTGAGATCTTTGTTATAGTAAGGGCTGCTTGGCATCAAAGCACTGCACACTGGCTCCCCATGTCCTTTTAATACGGAATCCACGATTAATTGCTTGTCAATGGCAAGTTCAAATGCATGACGCACTTCTGGTCCAAATTTCTCGTTGTTTAAAACCATCTGGATGTTGATCTTGTTGTCGACCAGATCTGCGTGCAGTCCATTCTTGCCGTCGAGAGATTCCAATGCCTCCTCCGCAGTGACCGTATTCCAGCCTACATCAAATTCACCAGCTAAGAGCCCTGAAGATAAGGTTTCTTCAGACATGACACGATAGATTAATTTGTCAAACTGCGGACGTCCTAAATAGTAATCATCGTAAGCTTCAAGAACTACCTCATATCCTGGTTTTTCACTGACAAATTTACAAGGTCCGGAGCCAACCGGGTTGTCCCAGAAATCACAGGTTCCGAGTTCGTCTACAGGAATATCTTCCAGTAAGTGCTTTGGTAATACATAGTAGTAATAAGAGTAGGAACCGAAAAATGCTTCTGGCGTCGTCGGATTTTTCAAGTGCATTTCCAATGTATAATCATCAATTGCCTTGATCTGAATATCTCCGGTTCCGCTTCCGTCAGTTCCTGCAAACTGTGTGAGGAATCCACGGCTGCCATAACCTTCAAATTCAGGTTTTGCCATCGTCTTGAAGGTCCATTCCCAGTCATGTGCCGTAACAGGTTCTCCATCATGCCATTTGGAATCCTTTCTCAGATGAACGGTAAAAACAGTCTGATCCTTTGAAAGGTCAATAGATTCTGCGGCTCTGTAATAGATGATGTTTTCATTATCAAATCCGCACAGCCTGTCAAAAATCTTTTCATTGGGCATGATACTGAACATGCCGATGAGGTCATATGGCATTAATCTGTTCCATGCGCCTCCCTGACCATATACAATGGTTTTTTCGCCTCCTTTGCTTTCGCCTCCAGCATCCTTGTTGCCGCAGGCAGCCATGGCTGTCATAAGCGATAAGATCATGACGATTACGAATACTTGTCTTTTCCACCTTTTCATACTCTGGCCTCTTTCCTTTCTTAATCTCTTTAGAAATATGTTAATAAAAAACAGAGCAAAACTTTATCTCAATTCCGTATTTCTTCTACGATTCGACTTTGCTATTACAGAACCATCCTTCTAACCTGGAATTAGATAAGACTTCCTTATTGACAACAGAAGGCGGCACCTTTCCTTCAGAAATAGCCTTGATCTGCTCCAACGTATGCAGAAACGCTTTTTCGTCTGCTTCGTGGGTATTCCAAGCCATGTGAGGCGTAATGATGACATTTTGATCTGCTAGTCCAATTAATGGATGGGATTTTGCCGGCGGTTCTGTCCCCAATACATCCAGAGCGACTCCCGCTAACTTTCCATTCTTTATGAATGCCGTAATATCTTCTTCTACGATAATGCCGCCTCTCGATACATTGATAAGATATACGCCATTCTTCATCTTTTCCAATGCCGTCTTATCAATCATACCTTTGGTCTCCTCGGTCAATGGGCAATGGATACTGATTACGTCAGCCTGCGCATAAAGTTCTTCTATCTCGACAGATGTAACACCCATGGAGGCTGCTAAATCAGTGTTGATATACTTATCGAAAGCGATTACCTTCATCCCGATACCTGATGCCATTCTCGCAACTTCTCTGCCGATACGCCCAAACCCAACCAAACCCAGGGTCTTTCCTTTTAACTCTATGCCACCTGACTGGTACCGAACGAGCCAGTTATTGTCTGCCACACCGTTCACCGCTTTGGGAACACGACGGACGATAGAAAAGATCAAACTCATTGCAAACTCAGCCACCGCTTCGATACAGAAGTCCGGATTATTTGCAACTGGGATTCCTGCCTTTGTCATCTCTGGTATGTCGACATAATCGGTACCGATAGAAGTGCAGACAATCGCACGAAGGTTCTCCGCTCCTTCGATAAGTTCCCTATTCACAGCAATGTCTACATCTGCCTGCAGAATATCGCAGGTCTTTATCTTCTTACGTATTTCAGCCTCACGGCCAGGACCTTCTGGTTCCGTAACACCTACGACATTTACGATATGTCCGTATCGCCTTTCTTCCGCAAAAATATCCCCATAAGGTTTAAATAATGTGAGCATCTATATCTCCTTTCTAGTACGCTGCTTCCAGAATATCTTCCACATGCTTCCTGGTGATTTTAACAGGATTGATTGCCAGCAGCCGGTACTTCATGGTATCTTCGACAATCTGTGGAAACATCTCCCTCGTCACGCCTACTTCGGAAAGCTTTCTCGGAATGCCTATATCGTTTTCCAGGTTGATAATCGCAGTGACTGCTTTTCTGGCGGCATCCCGCAGAGAAAGTCCCTCTACCTTTTCGCCCAGGCAGACTGCGATATTCTTGAATTTTTCCAGGTTCCCCACATAATTGATTTCCATAGCATAAGGCAAAATCAAAGCGTTGGCCAAACCGTGAGGAACGTGGGCGATGCCGCCGATGGACTGGGCGATGCCGTGGACCACGCTGACGCCACAGTTCAGCAGGGAGGCTCCTGCCAGGAAACTTGCAACCGTCATATTGCCCCTAGCCTCTATATTGCTGCCGTCAGACACAGCCGTCCGCAGATTCTCACCGATTAAGCGCATCGCCTGCAGCGCATAGGCATCGCCGACCAGATTTGCATTGAGTGTGGTATAGGATTCGATTGCATGAGTCAATGCGTCGATTCCAGTCGTCGCCGTCACAAATGCAGGCAGTGAAATCTGCAGCCCCGGATCTAACAGGGCCAGGTCAGGTATCAGATTCTCGTGGGTCACCGACAGCTTCACCTGATTCTCCGTATCGTCAATGACAGACGCTGCCGTGACCTCGGCACCGGTTCCCGCCGTCGTCGGGATGCAGATCAAAGGTACACAAGGATTCGTCACTGTCTTGGAACCGCCAAATAAGTAATCTTTGATGGAACCTTCGTGAGTCTGCAGCATACACACTGCCTTCGCGGTGTCTATGGTACTGCCGCCACCGATTGCGACACAAAGATCACAGCCAACCCGGCGCATCACGCTAGAAACTTCGTCAACCACTTTGACCGGAGGTTCAGGCACGATGTCGGTAAACAGTTCATATTCCATTCCTGCCTTTTCAAAGCTTGCAAAAACTCCCTGCAGCGTGTCATTCTCTAATAAAATCTTATCAGCAATGATAAATACTTTACTGCCTCCCATCTCTCTGGCGAACTGAGCAGTTTTTTCACTGATCCCTGCGCCATAGCGAATTCTGGTAAGCATCCTGAAATAAAAGTCTTTCATATTTGAGCCTATTCCTTTCTGCATAAATTGATCTCGTTCTATTTATGCAATATTGCAAATACTGTGCCATCATTTGTTTTTCGAGAAAAAGCGACAAATTGCCCATTTTCAGGGTATTCAGATTATTCAAACGAGTTTTTCCGATATTTTTTCCCCTTTTTTTGATGCAAAAAATAATCATGATTGCTTTATGCATCGCCAACATGCCTTTCTAATCGGAGAATTAGCTGATTGCAAAACAAAATCCCCTGTGTCTGCATAGGTGCATCCACAGGGGATTTTGCTTTAATTTAAGGTTTATTTAGAAAGGAACAACGTTAATTTATTCTTGCGGGCCGCAAGGTTTGTGCTCTGAAATCGGCATGACGTGCATATTGCCTCTCTGCTCGTTTTCAGCCCAATAGATATCGTCAGCCACTTTGGCTTCCGGATTGAGTTCAACGCCCTCCAGAATATGTTTCATAAATACTTTGTAGCCGGCTCTGTCAATCAGATGACCGCCATGGAGATATTCCGGCTTATAGTCGAGAACCCAAGCCGAGAACTTCTGCCAATTGCCGAACATGCCGAGAACGACCTCCTCTGTTACCCAGTTCATGAACAGTTTTCCTGCTCTCGGATTCTGCTTGCCAGTACGTCCGCCCAAGGTTACCCGGTACAGCTGTTTAGTGCCTCTGCTCCATGCGCCAGTCGGGCAGATCAGGGAACATTCGCCGCAGCCAACACAACAGCAGGTGTCCTTGTCGATCTTATTGTTGGCATTGAGTGAAAGCACACCTGTTGCATGGTGCTTGCAGGCATCTACGCAGGAACCGCAGCCGATGCAGCGATCAATATCATATTCCTGCTTGTGGATGCCGATGACGCCAAAGTCGTTGAAGTTGGCTTTTACGCAGTCGTTGGGACATCCGGCAACTGCCACTTTGATGTGGTAGTGAGATGGAAATACCAGTTTCTCGATCTTTCTCGCTAATTCGTATGTATTGGCGTTGCCCTTGATACAGTGGGCGTTGCCGATGCAGCTCATGATGTTACGAGCGCCGATGGTAGGATAACCGTAATCGCCCACTTCCATATCCACGCCGCACATCTCCACATCTACTTCTTCTATGTAATCTTTGATGAATTTGTTAACTTCATCTATATATTCATATTTGATGCCCGGAATATCCATGTTCTGTCTGGTGCCCATGTGAAAAGTCCCATTGCCCCAGCGCTCACAGATTTCCTGCACCATGCTCAGATGTTTCGCCTGAATCAAAGCACCCGGCACGCGCAGCATCAGCATAAATTCTCCCGGCACCTTGGACTGCCTAAAGCAGTTGATCCGCACCTTTTTTATATCAATATCATGATTCATTACCGCTGCCTCCTTTTAATCTACCAGATATTTTGCCTTGGTGTAATTGAACACAGGGCCGTCCAGACATACATAAGTTTCGTCGATGCGGCAGTGTCCGCACTTGCCCACTGCACAAGACATCTTGCGTTCGAATGACATCCATATCTTTTCTTCTGCCGCGCCGCATTTGACGGCAGCCAGCCCTGTGAACTTCATCATCGGCGGCGGTCCTACGATGACCACCTCGTAGTCATCCCCAAACTCGGCAAAAGGTATCTCCGATATGAAATCAGAAACAAATCCCACACGCCAGCCTTCTTTTGGATCATTGTCCAGGGCATAGATGGTCTTGAAGTGCTTTGCCCAGCGGTCTAAGTCATTCTTAAAGATGAGGCCTTCTTCATTTTTAAATCCGCTGATCAAAGTCACGCTTTTGGCATAGTCTGCCTTATCCGCAAACATATTGAGCATGCTCTTCACCGGCGCAAGTCCCGTACCTCCGGTGATGATCACCAGATTTTTGCCTTTGAACTGCTCTACTGGCCAGCCTTTGCCGTAAGCGCCTCGCAGAAACAAGGTATCTCCTGCTTCTTTTCTAAAGATTTCGTCGGTGACCTTACCCACTGAACGAATGGTGAATTCCAGCCAGCCATCGCTAAAGGAACTGACAGAAATCGGAGCCTCTCCGATCTTTGGTATCGAAAGCTGTAAAAACTGTCCGTGTTCCGGCTTGATATCTGTCTTCACTCTGAACGTGTATTCATGCAGGCTTTCCCTCTTTACACTCAAAATTTCACAAGGAATCGGTTTTACAATGTTATTCATCTCTCTGCCCTCCTTTGATCTCGTCGATGGCTTTTGACATCTTGTTTACTGTCGCTGCAATAGAGATAAACTCCGGGCAGCGGTCGATACAACGTCCGCAGCCGACGCACATATGGTAATCCCCAAAGCGTTCTTTGTAATCGTGGAATTTATGGAGGACTTTGTAACGCATCCGTTCACCGGCAGTATTGCGGAATCCCATACCGCCAGCCATGTCCGCAAATCCGGCTACCTGGCAGGATGCCGTTGTCCGTTTGCGTTCGCCGACATTGGCGTTTTCATTGTACAAAATATCTGTCGTGGTAAAACAGGTGCAGGTGCTGCATGCTACCGTACAGGCTCCACAGGAAACGCAGCGCTTGTCGAATTCCTTCCACATCGGATGTTCCTTCAGTTTCGTGAGGACTTCCTTATCAGGAATCTCTGGAATCTGTACCGTCATCTGATTTTCTTTTATGTATTCAGGCTTAAATTCAGCTTCTTTGCTGCCGTCAAAATAAGGAGCCAGATCTTCGTCAGTCACGTCCAGCAGCACGCCGTCTTCTTCAAAACGAATCGCTGCGCTGTAGTCATCTGCCTTATTGGTTCCCATACTGACACAGAAACAGGTGTCCCAGCCGCTGACGCATTCCATCATGACGATTTTGACTCTGTCTTTCATGCGCTGATAGTACATGTCGGCAAAACCGCCGTTTTCCAGGTAAATCTTTTCCTGATGGTGCAGTGCGTGGATGTCACAAGGCCGCATGAAAACCAGCAGCTTCTTACGTCCCGCCTTACTCTCGATGAATTCGTCCTCTGTGAAATAGAACAGGGACTGTGTGATAGGTGAAAGTACCTCCTTTGCAGGTAAATCGGATTTTTCTTTGTATTCAACTTCCCCTATCTTACAGACTCTGTCGTAACGGATTAAATCCGTCTGTGAATATCTGCCTTTGCCGACAAAACGCTTCGGCGCCCAAATTTCGTAGGCTTCGCCCAGTTTTTCAAAAATCTGGTCTGCCTGATCAAAGCTTATACGGTATCCCATGACCATTCTCCTCCTTCTCTTTTACCTTCTATATATATTTACTATAGCAGGAAAGAATGATAAAAGGAAATGATAATATATTATGCAATTATAAAATTTGCTTATTTATTCGTCGATTGATCTGTGTTATGATAGAAAAAACTGGAGTTTGATAAAGAGGTGACAGATTATGATAGATTTTAGAATCGACACGTTTCTGGCGGTCTGCCAGTACATGAATTATACCAAAGCTGCTGAAGCGCTGAGCATTACCCAGCCGGCCGTCACGCAGCATATCCACTATCTGGAGGAGCATTTTGGGGTCAAACTATTTCAATTTCAGGGAAAGCGTCCTGCTCTGACCGAAGCCGGACGGCTGCTGCTTGGTGCCGCCACCACGTTAAAACACGACGAAATCTATCTCAGAGAAAAACTGCTGGATACCACGAAACGGGGCAAGCTCCTGGCACTGGGAGCGACAAAGACGGTCGGCGCTTATCTGCTTCCCCAGGCCCTGGCCGGCTATTTATCTCACAACCCGGAGGCAGATGTGCACATCACCATGGACAATACGAAAGTCCTTCTCGATGAACTGGATCAAGGAAAAATTGACTGTGCCCTGGTAGAGGGATCCTTTGATAAGGACCAGTACGATTTTCTGCTCTACTCCGTCGAACCTTTTGTCGCAGTGTGCCGATCCGGCTACACCTTTGACCGCAGGCCGGAAACCGTCGAAGATCTCTTACAGGAAAGGCTGATTGTCCGCGAAGCAGGTTCCGGAACCCGCAACATACTCGAGAGTTACCTAAAACGGCATAACCTGGTGGTCGCCGATTTCTCCCATGTCACAGAGATCAACAACGTCACTGCCATCAAAGAACTGGTGAAACAGGGAGCGGGCATTACCTTTCTCTACGGTTTTGCCGTGCAGGAAGAACTGGCGAGCGGTACACTGCAGCAGATCCCGCTGGCCCATTTCTCCCTTTCCCATAATATCACCTTTCTGTGGCGTCACGGCAGTATCTTCCGCGCTTATTACGAGCAGTTATTTGAAGAATTGGGCGGGACACCTCATAAATAGGAATTTTAGATCAATACCTTTTTCCGTTGCAATGCGAATCTGAAAGTTCATTTGTTCTCCTTTCACGACTTTATCTCTTGCCGTGACAACAGGCGGATCAAGCAAAATCCTGCCGCCAGCAGCCCCAGGCACAGAGGCAGCCCCATTCCAACAGGAACTCCCGGAAATACCTCTACGACAGAACCTGCCACAAATCCAAAGATCATCAGATAGGTGGTCTGCGGATACCGCTTCATCGCTCGTTCCAAGGCTTTTGTGGTGAGCACGATACCCAGAAGCACTCCTATTGCCAGCGGTATCAGAATAAACAGGTCAAAATCACTGATTGCTTTCATCGTAATGTCATATTGCCCCATGAGCAAAAGCAGGTAAGAGACGCTGATGCCCGGCAAAACCAATCCAACGGCAGCGACAAAACCCACCGCAGACAAAAGCAAGACTTTCATGACGCCGCTGTCTGCCTCAGCCTGAAAAGTGCCCATGGGCAGTTTGCTAAAGAGCAGGATCAGCAGCACTCCCAGGGAGGTATAAAAAGGCACCTTCCAGGAGAAACGCTCGATCTGCGCCTGCCTCAAGATGACCGGAATCCCTCCAGCCACCGCCCCGAGGAAAAAGTACAGTGTGGGCATAGGATACTTCTCTATTAACACCAGCAGCGGGTTTGCGAAGACCAGCATCCCCGTAATACCGCCCAATGAGAACAACGCCAGAAAAAGAAAGCTCGCTCTCTTATGTTTCATAAAAGAGCTTACCGATGTTACCAGTCTGTCATAGATACCGAGAATCATGGCCATGGTGCCGCCGCTGACGCCCGGTACTAACATCGTGCCTCCGACTATCAAACCTTTCGCTGCTGTCCTTACAAAATGATTCTTCATTCCAAATCCCCCTTCACTTTCCATTTATATGTATCCTCCTCATACTCTCATTCTAAATGACGTTCAAATTCCCATATATTTTCAGTTTTTCCAATTACCACGATAATATCGCCTTCTTTAAAACGATATTCAGGTGATACGGTGATGTTGGTGACATGTTCTTGTTTTATGGCGATGATGTTCAGACCATAGAATTGCTGCAAGTTCATTTCCTGCACACTGCTGCCCGCTGTAGATGCCGACAGCGGTATTTGTTTAATTTCCACTTCGTTATCCAGAGAAATGGAGTCCAGAAAGTTCTGCGATACCAATCGCTTTCCAAGACGCAGGGCCATATCTCGCTCTGGGTAAACCACGTCTGCACCAATTTTTTCAAGTACGGTGCCCTGATCGCTGCTGATTGCCTTCGCAATTACATGCTGCACGCCCAAACTGACAACGTGCAGGGTGGTCAGAATGCTGGTATCGATGTTTTCTCCAATACAGACGATGACTGTATCGCAGTTTTGAATACCGATTTCTTCCAGAGCTTCCTTATTGAGATGATCCGCCACAAATGCATGCTCTGTAAACTGGCGCATCGCCCGAACCTTATCCTCGTTGCAGTCCACTACGATGACTTCTTTCCCTGCTTTCGCCAGGCTCTGTGCCAAGGCAGTGCCAAAACGGCCTAAGCCAATGACCCCAAAAGATTCTATGTTTTTCATTCTCTTTTCTCCTTTAGCCGATTGTAATTGATTCTTCTGTATACCGAACAGTGGGTTCCGGACGGTTCACCCACATCGATGCTAGTGTAAACGCTCCCAACCTGCCGATAAACATGATAAAGACGATAGCTATTTTGCTGGCGGCACTGAGGTCTGGTGTAATGCCTGTTGACAGGCCGACGGTACCGAAAGCCGACCCTGCTTCAAATAAGAGTTGAATGAAGGAGAACTCCGGCTCCAATACGCAGAGCAGAAAAGTTCCGCTGCACACTACTAACAGTGAGAGGAACGTAATGATATAGGCTTTTGAAATACCTGCCTGTGAAATACTGCGTCTGAATGCACTGAAACGAGTCTTTGTCATCAGGCTTTTCACCGACTGCAGCAGAACGAAAAAGGTGCTGGTTTTGATGCCGCCTCCTGTCGATCCTGGCGAAGCGCCTATAAACATCAAGAGGATCAATGTGAAAAGTGCACCATTTGAGAACTCACCTATCGGATACGTGGAAAAGCCTGCTGTTCTTGCCGATACACTGTGAAAGAAAGCACCTAGCCAGCTAATATCTTCTGTCAATTTCAGAAGCAGTGTACCAATCAGCAGCAAAGCACCACTGGCCGAAAGGACTACTTTAGAATGTAAGCAGAGTTTTCGGAAGGATCTGTTCTTTAAAATGTCGAGTATGACCAGAAAGCCCAATCCACCAAAGATGATGAGACCGCAGGTGGTCAGATTCAGTAACACGTTGGATTGATACGGTATCAAATTCTGCATGTTGCCCAAGATGTCAAATCCCGAATTATTGAAAGCGGCAATGGAATGGAATACGCTGATACCCAATGCCTTTAACGGCGGGAAATCCTGCACAAAAACGACAAAGCTCAGCATCGCACCTGCCAGTTCAAAACACAAGGTCATGAGCAGGACCGCTTTCACCAGCCTGATCATCCCCTTAGAACTGTCGATGTTGAATGCTTCCTTTACAATCAGCCGCCCCTTCATGCTCACGCGCTTTCCCGCTGCCAGTATGAAGCCGACACCTACAGATGTGACACCCAGTCCGCCAATCTGAATCAGCAGGGCCACGACAGTTTGACCGAAAGCGGTAAAATGATCGGCCGTATCAATGGCAATGAGACCAGTTACACAGACCGCGCTGGTAGAGGTAAACAGTGCGTTTACGAAGCCGACTTCCATGCCTGGTTTTATGGATACTGGCAAAAGGAGCAGTAAAGTGCCCAGCAGGATTACCGCGGCAAAACTCAAGGCAATCAGCCGCCCAGGAGGCAGCCCTTTGAGAAATCGAAACAGCCCTTTTACAAATCCATGATCTGCCGCTCGTTTCATAGCGGTTTTTCCACAGAAAAAGCACGTCTTAGGCGCAAAAATGCGCAAAACGTGCTGATTATCACATTGATCTGTGTTTGAAAAGTATGTACTTCGGGCAGCGTCTTCTGTGGCGTTGTCCATAATCTTGTGTTCCTCCTCGTGCTTTAATCAGATATTTTGATTTATTATAATAGACGTCTGTTAAATTGACAAGGGGTTACCTGCGGATTTTACAAAATCTTCACACTTGCCCTCAGCAATTCTCATCAACTATAAGCATATGGGAAAAATTTCTCAGTTCCATTTTCAATTGATTTTGCATGACATAGAATTTATGATACAATAATATAGGAATAAGCAATAAAAACCGTGTGGATTAACGAGGAGGAAATATTATGAAAAAGAGAAAAGTATTCGTTTTAGTTCTATCGTTATTGTTATGTATCGGACTTGCAGCATGCGGCGGTGGTGATTCTGATCAAGCAGATGTACCAAAAATTGAAAAAAGTGTTGACGCTGTAGCTGCCGAACTGGGACTCAGTAACAAAGAAGAGAAGGCCTTCGACATGATAGGTGCTGCAGATGGTGCCAGCTATGATGGCAATATTGAACTCTATTTGTACGAAGATCAAGACTCTGATGCATATAAGGCTGTGACCGGCGATGGATACGATTTAGGAATCACTGTTGTAAAAGCTACCGCTCATAACGACGGCATGATCATGGTATACACTGGCGATGGTGAACCTGACAAGGATCTCGTCGATCAATTCAATGCGCTGGCTTTCAAATAATTATAACTGCGTGAATAAAGTGGTTAATTTCTTCGAAAAAGAAGAGATTAACCACTTTTTTGGTTCAGGTTCAAGTCCACTGTTTCTCTCCGTCAAAGTGCAACGGTCTGCCCACTTTCGGACTTGCACGATTTCTTCGAAATCGCCGTGCTGGGTTCCCTTTTCGGTCACCGGCGCACCTTCCGCCTAATCAACTCTCCACCGGAGAGTCGATTTTCACGGCGTAAGCCTATCGGTTCAAGTCCACTGCTTCTCTTCGTCATAACACAATGGTCTGCCCACTTTCGGACTTGCACGATTTCTTCGAAATCGCCGTGCTCGG
>NZ_DBFWLQ010000016.1:0-25171 GCF_048465375.1 Emergencia sp.
TTTTGTGTCAATAGGGGTTAAAAGTGCGCTGCCAGGGGCGCTTGGCAGGGGAGCAGGACGTAACGGTGTGTGAGCAGTTACGCAATAGGGCTTCCGCACGGGGAGCCTGCTTAACGGAAACCCGATTTTAGGCAGGTTTTGCGTAACAGGCATTAACCTGGGAGACGCCAGTTACGCAAGCGAGAGCGCTGCCGCGCCCACTGCTTAACGGTTATGACCTTTTGTCACATTTCTGCGTAACTGGGGCAGGCGTGGGAAGAGGGAATTACGCAGCAGGGCTGATTAAGTGCGGTACTGCTTAACCGTTTAAGCATTTCTGGCGATTTCTGCGTAACGGATACGCCAATCCTTTTATGTGAGAGCACATATTACTTTGTGTTTTGGTGAACCAAATCGTTTGTGAAGACACTATATAAGTGAAGGCCTTTACAACCTGCGAGGAGGAAGCGATGGACAATATTGAAAAAATATTTGAAGAATACAGCGACTGCATATATCGCTTTTGCTGCAATATATCTGATAATCTCTATGAAGCAGAAGACTTATTTCAGGATACGTTTTTAAAAGCGATGGAAATAGAGAAAAAGGTATTGGCTGCAGACGACACAAGGTGTTATTTAATCGGGATTGCCCTTCATCTTGAGAAAAATAATCGGCGAAAAAAAGCCAGGCATAGGAGAATCGCACCAGAAACCAGAAGTTTTGACCAAGAGGCAAATATCTTAGAAGCAATCACTTTGGATGAGAAGAGTATAGAGGATCGCTTGATTGAAAAGGAGCAGATTGTACGAATAAGACAGAATTTGCAGGAGCTGCCCCAGTCTTACAAGATGATAGCTTCCCTCTATTACGGCGAATCAATGCCGATTAAAGAGATTGCGAGAATCGTGAAACTTCCTCAGGGTACGGTAAAAAGCCGGCTTTATAAAATCAGGGGAATACTCCGGAAAGGATTGGAGGATTGATCATGGACGATAAAACATATGAGAATTTATTGAGGACAGCATTCCGCGAAAAGGCAGAAACACCGGAATCTTGGGGAAAAAAAACAAGGGATTTAATGGGTGAACATGAAGGGGCGATACCGCGGCGAATATGGGCGGGCAGGCGAGTGATTGTTCTTATCCTCATATTGGCACTGGCTGTCCCAGCAGGCGTATACGCCGCTTTTAGGCTGCTGGACCCTGCTGATACCGCTTTGCTCATGGAACGAGAGGAACTGGCAAAAGTCTTTGACAAGGAGGTGGCTGACATTGTTTCGAAAACTGATGGAGGCTACACAGTGAGCCTGCTCGGCATGGTGTCAGGGCGGCAATTGGATGCACTTCATCTTGACGATGAGGATGCTGCGGAGCGAAATTACGCAGCCTTGGCAGTGCAGAGGACTGACGGTACGCCAATAGAAGATTATGGCAATCCGAATATCTCTGTTTCGCCGGTGATTGAGGGGTTTGACCCGGCGCGCTGGAATACGGCTGTCTTTGACAACGCATGGGAAAAACAAATTGTGGACGGAGTTTTGTATTGCATTGCGGATTGGAAGGATCTGCAGATGTTCGGATACCGGAAAATGTACATCGCAGTGATGGAGGACACTTTCGTACCGTCAAGAGAACTCTTTGACTTCGACGAAAAGACGGGAGCAATCACCGAAAATGAAACATATGATAAAGTAAATCTGCTCTTTGAAATTGAGGCGGATAAAAGCAAATCTGATCGGCAAGCTGCGGAAAAGTGGATTGCTGAAAAAGAAGCAGAGAGTATGCAGGGAGAGGATGCTGCGGCCGGGGATTCGCATATCCAGGAAATTAAGAAAAATGGAATCACTTTCAAAATAAAGGATGGTATGCTGAGGAGCAGAGGTGATGAGGACGCTGTATATGCACTGAATTTTTACGTCAAAGGCGAAGGAATCAAATCGGTACAGCTTGTAACCAACAAAGGGGGCGTCTTGCAGCCAGAACTAATCACTAAAGCAGAGTATGAACGCAAAAACGCGGAGTGGGAAAAGCAAAAAGAGGTGACTGACAGGCGTGGCAGTCTGCACTGCAGCCAGGGGCTGTATCTCTTTTCTGATTATGAGAAAGTGAAAAAAACCATCAAAGTAGATTACAATCGGCTTAGCAAAGACCTATATGGCGAAGAAGCGCTGGAACTAGTAGCGACCAGAGGGACCCAAGGCTCGACAGAGCTGAAAATCATTGTAACAAAGAAAGATGGATCGACGGTGACACAGAAGGTCAGATGCAGTGGAACACGGGAAATCAATGGCTTCGAGTATATCATTTATGATCTTCAATAATGGGGCTTACAAAAATGTAAGCCTCTAAAATCTTAATTTTTCTTCAGAACTATCGACAAAATTCGCTATAAATAGTAAAATGTCATAGTTACAGTCAAGTGACTCGATAAAATGAATTAAGAGGACAATATGAGAAGTGATAAACATCATAAGAAAAATAAAGAGAGCAGCGGCTTGCATAAGTTTACAAGAGTATGGTCGATACTATATTTATTGGTGACAATTGCTTTTGCAGGAGTTCTGGTTTATATGGATCTGCTGCCATTCAAATATCTTTGTATTGCCATAGGGGTTATTGTAGTTCTCGTACTGATTGTTTTTCCGGCTATGTTTTTCAAGAATTTCAAGAAGTCGAGGAAGATCATTTCGCTGGTGTTATCCATTTTGCTGATGCTGGCGTATGGAGCAGGCATCGTCTATATGAGTGGCACCATCGACTTCTTTTCAAAGATTACGAAAATCGGCGTACAGATGGAGGAATATTATGTTGTGGCCAGAAAAGACAGCGACTATGAAGATGAAAGCAGCATCAAAGGAAAGACCGTACAAACCTATCTCAGTAATGAACTCAACTATTCAGAGGCAAAGAACAAGCTGAAAGAGGTTGTAGAAGTCAAATATGAGATGATGGAAAGCTTATCTGAACTTGCAGATGGCTTAGTAGACGAAAAGTACGATTTGATTTTTGTCAGCGAAGCCCATTACACGACCATCTGCAGTGAGCGCAAAAACTTCAGAGACGATACGAAAATTATATATACCGTAGAGGTGGAGCAGGAGACAAAGGATATCGTCAAGGATGTAAATGTGACAGAAGAACCCTTTAACGTGTATGTCAGTGGCTTAGACACGGAAGGCAGCATCAGAACCGTTTCAAGATCTGATGTAAACATGATCGTGACCGTCAATCCGAAGACGCACAAGGTGCTTTTGACTTCTATACCGAGAGATTATGAAATCAAGCTGCCGAGCAAGCAAAATGCCATGGACAAGCTGACACATACAGGTCTCTATGGCATTGAAGAGACCATTGCTTCCGTAGAGCAGCTGATGGGTATCGACATCAACTATTACGTAAAAGTAAACTATACGACCGTGACTAAACTGGTGGATGCCATCGGCGGCATCGACATCCATTCGGACTTCACCTTTGTAACCCACGGAATGGGCGTCTATTACGAGTTCTATGAGGGGCAAAATCATCTAGATGGCTCCAAAGCGCTGGCCTTTGCCAGAGAACGAAAGTCTTTCAGCGACGGAGATTTTCAGCGAAACAAGAACCAGCAGATCGTATTGGAAGGCGTTTTGAAGAAAGCGCTGTCCAGCACCACGATTTTGACGAAATACACGAATATTCTCAATGCTGTGGAAGACAACGTGGAAATCAACATGTCCCAGAAGGATATGCAGAAACTGATCAAGATGCAGATGGACGGGATGCCGTCCTGGGATATCCAGAAGCAGAGCATCACGGGCACGCCGGACAGCAAAATCTGTTTCTCGACTGGCGATTATTATTCGTCGGTGGTAGACGTCGATCAAAAAAGTGTGATTTCTGCTGTGGACAAGATTGTAGCGGTCATGGAAGGTGAAAAAAAATAACAACTAAAATCAAAAAAATATTGACATTGACAAGACCCTTTGATACACTTAATAGGCAACTTTATGATTATTATGACAGAGCTGGGTCACTCCGGCTCTGAATTTTGAGTTTAAAAACGGAGGACAATCAAATGAGAGTAAAAGTTACATTAGCATGCACTGAGTGCAAGCAGAGAAATTACAATACGATGAAAAACAAGAAAAACGATCCTGATCGTATCGAACTGAAAAAGTATTGCAAATTCTGCAAGAAAGAGACTCTTCACAAAGAGACAAAATAAGGAGAAAGTTTTATGGCAAACAAAGACCAAGTAAAGAAAGCTACAGCGAAAGCTAAAAAGGGCGGCGGTGCCAAAGAATACTTCAAAGGCATCAAGCTCGAGATGAGCAAAGTTGTATGGCCTACAAAAAAAGAATTGGGATCTTTTACAGCTGTTGTAATTGCAACATGCGCTGTGTTCGCACTGGGATTCTGGCTGATTGATACAGGCTTCTTAGCAGTTCTAAGAGAAGTGCTGGATATCAAACTAAACTAAATTAAAGAAGAAGGTACGGAAAATGTCTGATATTGAAAACAACAATACACTATCTCCCTTAGAAGGAGAGGGTATTCGAGGTGATGGCCAGGCCAAGTGGTATGTAGTTCATACTTATTCGGGTCACGAAAACAAAGTAAAAGTGAATATCGAAAAGATGGTTGAGAACCGTGGCATGCAGGATTTAATTTTGGACATCATCGTGCCGACAGAAGACAGAGTCGAAATTAAAGACGGTCAGCGTAAGATAAAGACCAGGAAGATGTTTCCCGGTTATGTAATTATAAAGATGATTGTTACCAATGAATCCTGGTATCTTGTAAGAAATACGCAAGGTGTTACCGGGTTCGTAGGTCATGGCTCCGAACCGATTCCCCTTACTGATGAAGAAGTGGCTAGAATGGGAATCGAAAAAGTTTACATCGACCTGGATGTCGAAATTGGCGACACAGTACGTGTGATCAGCGGTCCTTTTGAGAGCTTCATGGGTGAGGTTCTCGAAATCAACAAAGAGAAACAGGTACTGACAGTCAAGGTTTCGATGTTCGGTAGAGATACACCTGTAGAATTAGAATTCGGGCAGGTAGATAAACTATAGTCAATCTATAGAGAAAGGAGAAGAACAATGGCTAAAAAAGTTGAAGGTTATATCAAACTTCAGATAGCAGCCGGTAATGCTACTCCAGCACCTCCAGTTGGACCTGCACTAGGTCAGAAGGGTGTTAACATCATGGACTTCTGTAAGCAGTTCAATGCTAAGACTCAGGACCAGCCTGGTATGATTATTCCAGTAGTAATCACTGTTTATGCAGACAGATCATTCACATTTGTATGCAAGACACCGCCAGCAGCAGTTTTACTGAAGAAGGCAGCAGGATTAGATGCAGCTTCTGGAGAACCAAACAAGAAGAAAGTCGCTACTCTGACTTACGCGCAGGTAGAAGAAATCGCAAAGACAAAGATGCCGGACTTAAACGCAGCTACACTTGAAGCAGCTACAGATATGATCAAGGGTACTGCAAGAAGCATGGGAATCGTTGTTGAAGACTAATGAGATGGGAGACTGAATAGAATCAGGTCAGTCGCTATTACCACAAGGAGGAAATTATGCCTAAAAGAGGAAAGAATTACAAAGCAGCAGCTGAGAAATTTGATAAGACAAAGCTGCACGAAGTAACAGAGGCTATGAAAGTAGTTTGTGAGACTTCAAGAGCGAAGTTTGACGAGACAATCGAAGCACACGTCAGACTTGGCGTAGACGGAAGACACGCGGACCAGCAGGTTAGAGGTGCAATCGTACTTCCAAACGGAACTGGCAAGAGCGTCAAGGTTTTAGTATTTGCTAAAGGCCCTAAAGCTGAAGAAGCTGAAAAAGCTGGTGCTGACTACGTAGGAGCTGAAGATATGGCTCAGAGAATTCAGTCTGAAAACTGGTTCGACTTTGACGTCGTAGTTGCTACACCAGATATGATGGGTGTTGTCGGAAGACTTGGTAAAATATTGGGACCTAAAGGATTGATGCCAAACCCTAAATCAGGAACTGTAACGATGGATCTTGAAAAAGCGTTGGCTGAAATCAAAGCAGGTAAAGTTGAGTATCGTCTCGACAAGCAGAACATCATCCACACACCGATCGGAAAGAGCTCATTCGGTCCAGAAAAGCTGGAAGAAAACTTCAAAGCTTTGATGGAGGCAATCGTAAAGGCGAAACCGGCTACTGCAAAAGGTCAGTATCTGAAGAGCGTTACACTTGCATCAACGATGGGTCCTGGAGTAAAGGTTAATCCAGCACTGATTGGCTAGTACAATTTTATAACTTAGAGATTTAACCGTAGACAGCGGGTGCCGCGCAAAAGCGCATGCTTAATTCCCCGCCGAGGTACAATATATAGATATTGACCCTGTCTGCCGTGACAGGGTTATTTTATTGAGTACCAGATTCGTAGATTGCCCTGACGCAATTTACAGAAAGGAGAACAGATTATGTCAGTAGAAGCAAAACAGCAAAAACAAGTAATCATTGACGAGATAAAAGGAAAGCTAGAAAATGCGCAGTCAGCAGTTGTTATCGACTACATGGGAATTACAGTTGCAGAGGCTGATGCAATGAGAAAAAAGCTTCGTGAAGCAAATGTTGATTACACTGTTTATAAGAACACTTTAATCAAGAGAGCTATCGAAGGAACTGATTATGCTCCTCTTGCAGAGGTACTTGATGGACCGAGCGCAGTTGCTATCAGCAGCGAAGACGCAACAGCTCCAGCAAGAACTCTCAACGAGATTATCAAAGACTACAAAAAAATGGAATTCAAAGCAGGTGTCGTTGAAGGCACTTACTATGACAAAGCTGGAATCGAGCAGATTGCAGAAATTCCATCAAGAGATGTACTCATCGCCAAGTTCTTAGGCAGCATCCAGTCACCAGTCAGCAAGTTCGTCAGAACTCTGGCGGCGATTGCAGATGATCAGCAGGATGGCGGCGAGGCACCGGCTGAAGCATAAGATGCCGTAAACACGAAATTAAAAAAATCCAAGATATAATTTAGAAAAAGGAGAAAAGAAAATGAATAAAGATCAGATCATTGAAGCTATAAAAGCTATGACCGTTTTAGAGTTAAATGAATTAGTAAAAGCATGTGAAGAAGAATTCGGAGTATCCGCAGCAGCTCCAGTAGCAGTTGCAGGTGCAGCAGCAGGTGGTGCAGCAGCAGAAGAGCAGACTGAGTTCACTGTAGTTCTTGCTGAAGTTGGTGCAGAAAAGATCAAGGTTATCAAAGCAGTTAGAGAAATCACTGGCTTAGGACTGAAAGAAGCAAAGGCTGTTGTTGACGGAGCTCCTTCCCCAATCAAAGAAGGAATCGAAAAAGGCGAAGCTGACGCTATCAAGGCTCAGCTGGAAGAAGTTGGAGCTAAGGTTGAACTGAAATAGTTCTCCTGTCGTCTTCAGATTGTTTAATCGAGCGAAACACCCTGTGTATCAAATGCACAGGGTGTTTTTATGGAAAAAATAAAAAATGCGGCTTTTTATGACTAGGAGGGTGTATGTTCAAGTGAACAATATACGAATAACTGTTTGAGAATGGGTTTATTCAAAAGATGTGTTTGTCAGTAAAACTTTATTTCTCGTAAAATTCATGGAATTCACAGTGCAAGGCAGTGAGTTTTTCCATGACCCACGGCCGTTTTAACTGCCCCGTCTTTTCGACAGCGTCCAGGGACTTTTTCTCGTTCTCCATCAACTGCTTGACCTTGACAAGCAGTTCTTCGGCTTCGGCGGGATTGATAAACAGAACACCGTCGCCGTCTGCGATGACAATGTCTCCAGGATTGACAATGCGGCCTCCGCAGACGATAGGCGTATTTACTGTGCCGGGGCCGTTTTTCCATGGTCCATCCGGCGTCACGCCTTTTGCATATACAGGAAGCCCGGTGGCCGCGATCTCTTCTTTGTCCCTGATCGCCCCATCCACAATGATTCCGCCGACTTTCTTTTTCAGCAGGTAGTGTACCATGATTTCTCCGAAGATGGAACGACTGGTATTGCCGCCGGCATCAATGACGATGATGTCGCCCTCCTTTGCTAAATCCATCGCATAGTGGAACATCAGATTATCACCTTCTGTTACTTTTACCGTAAGTGCCGGTCCTGCCATGCCGCTTTTTCCAATCGGCTTAATTGCTGCATCTGCTGCAGCTTGTCTTCCCATGCAGTCATCCAGATTGGCAACTGGGATGCCCCGGAACCTATCTATCAGCAGCTTGTCCGGGCGCTTAAAGTCATTGTATACGATACAATTAATATTACTCATCTTTTTACCTCCGCTGAATCGTTAATTTTACCAATTGCATGTCGCATTCTTTTGAGGGCTTCGCGAAGGTCTGCCTCAGCAGTCGCGAAAGACATGCGAATACAGCAGTTGCCGCCTTTGCCATAGCAGTCTCCTGGAACTACGGCCACGCGGGCTTCATCAAGCAGATAGTCAGCAATCTCGAAACTGTCTTTTTCGGCAAGATCCACTTTTGCCCAGGCATAAAAAGCGCCCTGCGGAACAAGGCAGGTTATGCCTGGAATCTCATTAAGCCCTTTTACGAAAAAGCGGCGGCGGTCATCGTAGCTTTCAACCATTTTTTTCATATCCTCCTGGCAGTCTAATGCGACAAGGGCAGCTTCCATCGAAAACTGGCTGAGGCAGCTGATTGTGTGTTGACTGAGGATGGACATTTTGTTGATGATTTCTTTTGGCGCGCAGGCGTATCCTAAACGCCAGCCAGTCATGGCAGTTGACTTAGAAAAGCCGTTGAGAGTGATCACTCTGTCTGCAATTCTCGGCAGAGACGCAAGGCTGACACTTTGATTTCCGTCATAGGTGATGCGTTCGTAGATTTCATCGGAAATTAAGAGCAGGTCATGTGCCAGGGCAAAATCGGCCAATGTAGCGGCTTCCTCTTGAGACAAGATACAGCCTGTCGGATTATTGGGGTAATTGACGATGACCGCTCGTGTTCGACTGGAAACCCGTTTTTCCAGGGCCTCTCTTGTGATCTTGTAATGAGATTCGAAAGAGAGTTCCACATCTACGGGAATCCCGCCAGCCGCCATGACGATAGGTCCGTAGGAGACCCATGCGGGATTGAGAATCAAGACTTCTTCTCCTTTGCCTGGAGTAATCAAGGTGCGGACGGCCTCATATACAGCATATTTTCCTCCTGGAGTCAGGATGATGTTCTCACTGGAGGCATCGATATCGTTTTCTTCAGCTAGTTTCCTCGCGATGCGCTGACGAAGGGCCGGAAGACCCAGCGCCGTATTGTAGTGGGTATGCCCCTCCGCAATACCGGTGATTCCCGCGATGCGGGCGGCATCGGGAGTATCAAAATCCGGTTCTCCTGTGGCAAGGGTAATGATATCGACGCCTTCTGCCCTGCGCTTCTTTGCTTTTTCACTGACTGCCAGAGATGCTGAAGGGGGAATATTTAATAGTGTTTCGTTGAATTTGTACTTCATTGCGTTTCTCCTCTTTCCTTAATTCTGCTTACAGTTTAAATGAGGAGACGGCGGACTGTCCAATGAAACCTTTGTTTATTAAATATGAAAACCTTTTCTATTTGAAATAGAAAAGGTTTTGCTATTTAATATCAAAAATCTGACTTTTACAAGTGCAGGCATGTTCGCATATAATGAGCCATATAAAAACAAACGGATCAAACGCTTAATGACAAAGGAGACAAAAATGGACTTAAAGAACAAATACACCGGAGGTTTTTACCTCGGTAAAATCGGACCATGGGTTCCAATCATTTTGATGGTTATCGGCCTCATCATCGGAACGAAGATCGGCGGCGGGGGAATCCTGCGATTCTCACTGATTACATTTTTGGCCGTCATCGCCGGATTTTTTCTAACAAAAGATAAAAAGAATTTTGGGAAAGTCGCGATTTCAGGACTGACCAACAGCATGCTGGCAATCATCATCATCGCATTTTTGTCAGCAGGCGTTTTGGGACAGCTGCTGAGGCAGAGTGGATTGATTGAAGCGCTGGTGCATATTGCTGGCTCAGTAAATTTTGACGCCGGCTTTCTGCCACTGATCAGTTTCGTTATCTGTGCCATTATATCCACTTCCTGTGGAACCTCTTCTGGTTCTATCACGGCCATGGCGCCAGTGATGCTGCCGCTTGCAGTCGGCATGGGATGCAGTCCGGGGCTGGTATGCGGTGCGATTATCAGCGGAGCCATTTTTGGCGACAATCTGGCGCCTATTTCAGATACCACCATCGGCTCCGCCTTGACACAGGAGGCGCAGGTGGGAGACGTGGTCAGAACGAGGCTGCCATATTCTCTCATAGCAGGCGGAATTTCAGCTCTACTCTTTGCTGTGCTTGGCAATATGACGACGGCAAGTCACAGCATGGAAGGGGTTTCCATAGATGCAGATTTGAAAGCGCTTCTTCTCTTGATCCTGCCGGTAGTTATGATTATCATGATTAAGAAGGGCTTTGACTTAGTGGCAACACTGCTAGTCTGTGATGCGATGGGCATCGTGCTGAACCTGGTTCTGGGAACCATTGATTTAAAAGCGATGCTTGCGAATGAAGGGCCGATTGTTGCTGGCTTGTCCGGCATGATCAATCTAGTCATGTACTGTGTGCTGCTATTCATTCTCCTGGAAATCCTCAATTGCAGCGGCGCTTTTGATGCACTGGTCCAGGGCCTTACCAAAAACTGCAAATCCGCCCGCTCTGCAGAACTGGTCTGTATGCTGGGCACAGCTGTGGGAACTGCGGCAGCAGGGGGAAGTTCACCGGCCGTGCTGTTCTTTGGACCGATGGTGCGCAAAGTGACCAAAGACTTTGGCATCGAACGGACGCGGGGCGCCAACATTTTGGATGGAACAGCCTGCGGCATTTCTTCTATTTTGCCTTACGGCACGCCAGTCATGCTGTGCCTGGGTTTTACAGCAGAAATAGGTTCTATTCCTTCTGATTTTGGGTACTTCGACATTGTACCGTACAGCTTCCATGGAATTTTGCTCCTGGTTTTGTTCGTGCTGAGCATCCTCACCGGCATCGGAAGAAGATATGTCAAGGACGGCGAAGAATAAAGGAATCAAATATAAAAATCCTCCCACACTGCGGGGAGGATTTTTCCTGTTAGTCGAAATATTTCTTAATAAGGATTTTAAGGGTTTCATCGGCCTCTTTGTGAAGAAATAAGTATAGGGGGAGGGTAAAGCTGGTATCTTTCAGTTTATAAAAATGAAAATCCGCATCTTCGCTTAAGCGTCTGGTATGGTTCTCGGGAAGGATGCACCAGCCGCCTTCGGGCAGTGTTTTGAATAATAGTGAGGGCGAGTCCACATACATGTGAAAAGGCATCTTCGTTCCGAACCAGGATTTGTAGAAGGCTGCGCAGTCGGGATTGTCCAGAGCAATTCCTTTGACCAGCACTGCTTTGGACGGATCAAGCGCGGAAGGCTCGACAGCGCTAGACCTGCGGACGGTTTTTGATCGTTCAACCAGCACCATGGGGGTGGACTGAATCTCACGGACCAAAAGCTTTGGACTGTTTCTGTAGATGAAGCCAAATCCGATATCGGCGTCTCTGCTTTCGACAACGGATGGAATGGCAGCGGAGTTATAGGTGCTGACCGATAATCGCGCGTTGCTGCTCTCTTCGGTAATCTGTGTATAGAGACTGGAATACTGCTCATGTACACTTGCAGGGGCAGCAATCCTGATCGTAGTAATCTCAGTCAGGGTACTGAACGCAAGGGCTTTGTGGTACACGTCTTCCCATTCTCTGGCGATAGAAAGAAATTCTTCGCCCTTTGCGGTGAGGCAGATATTGGCGATTCCTTTATTACGAGTAACCAGTGTGACGCCAATCTCATCTTCTAACGTCTTAAGCCGATAACTCAATGCGGACTGAGACACGAACAGTGTATCTGCGGCTTTGGTGATATTCTTCAATTCTGCTATGGCGATAAAGGCCTCAATTTGCTTATACTCCATTTCAATTCTCCCACTTGTATCGATATAAATTCATAGTACCACATAAGCGGCATTACCGCAAAAGAATTTGTATTGGTGCATTTTTCTGCTTTTTTGTCAAAAGAAGTATAGGAAATGAGCAATTTCACAATACTCGAATAAACGGAATGGAAAAAATTTGCTAGTATTTTTTCAAAAAAGCTTGACTGTTTGACAAGCATATGGTATCATAATAGACTGCCACGCAAATGTAAACTGTTAAGATATAAGGAGTGATAAATATGCCAAAACCTATCAAAGTAGGTAGAAAAGAACGTATGACCTTCTCAAAGATCAATGAAGTCGGCAAGATGCCTAACTTGATTGAGATTCAGACCAGCTCATATGATTGGTTCATTAAAGAGGGTCTCCGAGAAGTTTTCGAAGACATCTCCCCTATTAGAGATTATGCGGATAATCTTATATTAGAATTCATAGATTACTCCCTTAATGATCCTCCAAAGTATGAGCAGGAGGAGTGTAAGGAAAGAGATGTCACATACGCAGCTCCACTTAAAGTCAGAGTAAGACTCGTTAATAAAGAAACAGGCGAAGTAAAGGAACAGGAAGTATTCATGGGAGATTTCCCTCTGATGACGGAGAAGGGAACTTTCATTTATAATGGAGCGGAAAGAGTTATCGTAACTCAGCTGGTTCGTTCACCTGGACCTTACTATAGCGTTGAAACTGATAAATCAAACAACAAATTATATTCGACACAGATTATCCCTAACAGAGGTGCATGGCTGGAATACGAAACAGATTCCAACGAGATCATTTCTGTAAGGGTTGACAGAACCAGAAAACAGCCTTTGACCACGCTTTTGAGGGCTTTGGGAATCGGTTCTGACCAAGAAATTCTTGACATCTTTGGAGAGGACAGCAGATTGCTGAAAACCTTAGAAAAAGATGCGACAAACGACTACGAAAGCGGTCTGAAAGAAATTTACAAAAAGCTGAGACCAGGCGAACCACCGACAGTGGAAAGTGCTAAATCTCTGCTTAATTCGCTGTTTTTTGATGCAAAGAGATATGACCTTGCAAAGGTAGGCAGATATAAATATAACAAGAAATTAGGTCTCTCCAACAGATTGGCAGAAGCAGTTGCAGCAGAAGACGTTATCGATCCGAATACTGGTGAGATTTTGGCGGAGGCAGGCCAGAAGATCAGCCGCGGATTAGCGAGACAAATTGAAGATGCAGGCGTGGAATTTGTAATGGCATATGGTAGAGACGACGAGACACAGGTTACAAAGGTAATCGGAAACAAATTTGTCGCTCTGGATCAATATGTAGAGTTTGACACTAGCGGTCTGAAGGTTGCAGACAAGGTATTTTACCCTGTCCTGATGGAAATTTTGGAACAGTGTCAGAGTGAAGACGAAATCAAAGATATGCTGGTAGCGAGAAAGAACGACTTGTCACCAAAGCATATCCTTATGGAAGATATCATTGCGTCGGTCAGCTATATTCTGAACTTAAATTATGGTATCGGTAATGCAGACGACATCGACCACTTAGGAAATAGAAGACTGAGAACCGTAGGCGAACTTTTACAGAACCAGTTTAGAATTGGTCTGGCAAGAATGGAAAGGGTCGTCAAGGAGAGAATGACCATTCAGGACATCGAAGTGACGACACCACAGGCACTGATGAACATCAGACCTGTAACCGCTGCTATCAAAGAGTTCTTTGGAAGTTCCCAGCTGTCTCAGTTCATGGACCAGAACAATCCTCTTGCTGAATTGACGCACAAGAGAAGATTATCTGCTCTGGGGCCAGGCGGTCTTTCCAGAGAAAGGGCCGGATTCGAAGTTCGAGACGTACACCAGTCCCATTATGGCCGTATGTGTCCGATCGAGACGCCAGAAGGTCCGAACATCGGCTTGATCGGTTCCCTGACTACCTATGGTATTGTAGACGAGTATGGATTCATTGAAACTCCGTACAGAGTCGTACAGAAAGAAACAGGCCTTGTAACAAAGGAAATCAGATATATTACTGCTGACGAAGAAGAACTGCTTATCATCGCCCAGGCCAATGAGCCTCTCGATGAGGAAGGGCACTTCATCAATGCAAAGGTCGCAGCTAGAGGGGTAGGCGGAGAAATCGCCATGTTCCCAAGAGAAGTGGTAGACATGATGGACGTATCGCCAAAACAGGTAGTATCTGTGGCGACCGCCATGATTCCATTCTTGGAGAACGACGACGCTAACCGTGCCCTGATGGGATCTAACATGCAGCGTCAGGCAGTGCCTCTGCTGGTAACGGAAGCACCATACGTGGGAACAGGTATGGAATTTAAGGCTGCAAGAGACTCCGGCGTCGTGATTCTGGCAAGACATGCCGGAACCATTGAATTCGTCGACGCAGAAAGAATTGCAGTCAGAAGAGATGACAACAACGGATTAGACGAATATAAATTACTGAAATTCAAGAGATCCAACCAGGGAACTTGCATCAATCAGAGACCAATTGTAGGTCACGGCGAGCATGTAGAAGAAGGAGAAGTCATCGCTGACGGACCTTCTACAGAACTAGGTGAAATCGCTCTCGGCAAGAACCTGCTGATCGGATTCATGACCTGGGAAGGTTACAATTACGAGGATGCGATTATTCTCAACGAAAAGCTTTTGATGAACGACGTTCTGACTTCCCTTCACATTGTAGAATATGAAGCAGAAGCCAGAGATACCAAGCTTGGACCAGAGGAAATCACCAGAGACATTCCGAATGTAGGTGACGATGCACTGAAAGACTTGGATGAAGAAGGCATCATCAGAGTCGGAGCAGAAGTAGAGTCTACAGATATTTTGGTCGGCAAAGTAACCCCTAAGGGTGAAAACGATCTCAGCGCTGAAGAAAGGCTGCTGCGTGCAATCTTTGGTGAAAAAGCCAGAGAAGTCAGAGACACTTCCCTGAGAGTGCCTCATGGCGAGACGGGTATCGTCGTTGACGTGAGAATCTTCTCCAGGGAAAATGGCGACGAACTTCCTCCAGGTGTTAACAAACTGGTAAGATGTTACATTGCAACCAAGAGAAAAATTAATGTCGGCGATAAGATGGCCGGAAGACACGGTAATAAAGGTGTTATCTCCAGGATTCTGCCAGAAGAGGATATGCCATTCATGGAGAATGGAGAATCTCTTCAGGTCATGCTGAATCCGCTGGGCGTACCTTCCCGAATGAACGTAGGGCAGGTATTGGAAGTGCACCTGGGTCTGGCAGCAAAGAAGAAAGGCTGGTATATTGCAACACCAGTATTCGACGGTGCTACAGAAAAAGACATCCGTGAACTTTTAGTAGATGTAGGATATTCAGAAACAGGAAAATTAAATTTAAGAGACGGCAGGACCGGAGAATGGTTCGACAGCCCGGTAACCGTAGGTTACATGTATATGCTGAAACTTCACCATTTGGTTGACGATAAGATTCACGCTAGAAGTACAGGACCTTATTCCCTGGTAACACAGCAGCCTCTTGGCGGTAAAGCGCAGTTCGGCGGACAGCGTTTTGGAGAGATGGAAGTTTGGGCCCTGGAGGCCTATGGTGCAGCTTATACTCTGCAGGAAATTCTCACTGTGAAATCCGACGATATCGTGGGAAGGGTACAGACCTACGAGGCAATCGTAAAGGGTGAAAATATTCCGGAACCTGGAATTCCAGAATCCTTCAAGGTACTGATTAAGGAAATGCAGTCCCTTGCTTTGGACGTCAGAGTTCTGACTGAGGACAATGAGGAAATCCAGATTAAAGAAGTATCAGAATATGATGATGTTTCCGGCATTGACGGAATCATGACCGTAGATACTGAACTTGAGGAAAGCGAAGAAAAATTATTTGCAGAGGGCTTTACCGAAGAAACCCCCGACGATGACATGATAAGCGATCACTTTGCAGATGATGAACAGTTATAAGAAAGGGGAGAAAATCTTTGACTGAGAATGTAAATAAAAACACGAACAATTTCGAACTTAACAACTTCGAATCTTTACAGATCAAATTGGCCTCAACAGACAAGATTATGGAATGGTCCCACGGCGAAGTAACAAAGCCGGAGACAATCAACTATAGGACTTTGAAGCCAGAAAAAGATGGTCTGTTCTGCGAAAAGATTTTTGGACCTATGAAGGACTGGGAATGTCATTGCGGAAAATATAAAAGAATCAGATATAAAGGGATTGTCTGTGACCGCTGCGGTGTAGAGGTTACGAAAGCGAAAGTAAGAAGAGAGAGAATGGGACACATCAAACTGGCTGCCCCGGTTTCTCACATCTGGTACTTCAAAGGGATTCCTTCGAGAATGGGGCTTATTCTCGATATCACTCCGAGAAACCTGGAGAAAGTCCTTTACTTTGCGGCATATATCGTAACTGATCCAGGCGAAACCGATCTTGGATATAAAGAAATCCTCACAGAGCAGCAGTATAGAGAAGCCAGAGATAAATATGGCAGTGACTTTAAAGCTGCCATGGGTGCTGAAGCTGTCAGAGAACTCTTAGCACAGATTGACCTGGAAGCACTTTCAAAGGATCTTCGTGAGAAGTTGAAAGGCGCTACTGGCCAGAAGAAAGTGAGAATCGTAAGAAGACTGGAAGTTGTAGAAGCATTGAGGCTTTCTGCCAACAAACCGGAATGGATGATTCTGGAAGTTATTCCTGTAATCCCGCCAGATCTGAGACCGATGGTTCAATTGGACGGCGGCAGATTTGCGACTTCCGACTTGAACGACTTATATAGAAGAGTTATCAACAGAAACAATAGATTGAACAGACTTCTTGAATTAGGCGCGCCTGATATCATCGTCAGAAACGAGAAGAGAATGCTGCAGGAAGCGGTTGACTCTCTGATCGATAACGGCAGAAGAGGCAGACCTGTTACTGGTCCTGGCTCCAGACCTCTGAAGTCTCTGTCCGACATGCTGAAGGGAAAGCAGGGAAGATTCAGACAGAACTTGCTGGGTAAGCGTGTTGACTACTCAGGCCGTTCTGTAATCGTAGTAGGTCCTGAACTGAAATTCTATCAGTGCGGACTGCCGAAGAAGATGGCTCTGGAACTGTTCAAGCCTTTCATCATGAAGGAACTGGTGGAGCAGGGTTATGCCCACAACATCAAGAATGCCAAGAGAATGGTCGAGAAGGTAAGACCGGAAGTATGGGACGTATTAGAGGGCGTTATCAAAGAACATCCTGTTATGCTGAACCGTGCGCCGACACTGCATAGACTGGGTATCCAGGCTTTCGAACCTGTACTGGTAGAGGGCAAGGCAATCAAGCTGCATCCGCTGGTATGTACAGCCTTCAACGCTGACTTTGACGGAGACCAGATGGCCGTTCACGTACCTCTTTCTGTAGAGGCACAGGCAGAAGCCAGGTTCCTGATGCTGTCAGTAAACAACATTTTGGCGCCGAAAGATGGCTCTCCAATCACGACACCGACGCAGGACATGATTCTGGGAGCATACTATCTGACGTATCCTGGAACATGCAAAAAAGTGGAAGTCGTAGACGGCAGAGAGAAAGTATCCTACGAGAGAGACGAATTTAACGACAAAAAGTCAGCCGAAGCTTTCAGAGCCGCAGGTTTTGAAAGAGTTCCTGAAAAGGGAGACGGCAAAGTCTTTACAGATATTGATGAAATGCTGATGGCATATCAGGATGAAATCGTAGATATTCACGCTAAAGTGAAAGTGAGAATGTATTTGGACGAAAACGATAAGAGAGGAAGGCTGGTTGAATCGACAGTAGGAAGATTCATTTATAACCAGCAGATTCCACAGGATCTCGGTTTCGTCGATCGTAATATGGACCCATATTCATTGGAAGTCGATTTCCTCTGTGACAAAAAGAAGCTGGGTGCAATCATCGACAAGTGTTACAAGACTCACGGCAATACGGGTACTGTCATCATGCTTGACTACATCAAAGACATGGGCTACCACTATTCAACAAAGGCCGCTGTGACCATCGGTATTGACGACATGAAGATTCCTGACAACAAGTGGGATATCGTCGCGGAATCACAGAAAGAAGTAGACAAATACGAAAAAGCTTACAGAATGGGTCTTATGTCCAATTCTGAAAGATATGATAAGGTTATTGAAATCTGGAACAAGACGACCGACGATGTAGCGGATGCTCTGATGGAATCCTTGGAACCAAAGAACAATCTGAACATCATGGCGACATCCGGAGCCAGAGGTAGTAAGAACCAGATCAGACAGGTCGGAGGAATGCGTGGTCTGATGGCCAACGCAACTGGTAAGACCGTAGAGATTCCAATCAAGGCAAACTTCCGTGAAGGACTTTCCATCTTGGAGTACTTTATTTCTTCCAACGGTGCTCGAAAGGGTCTGGCCGATACAGCGCTCCGTACAGCGGACTCTGGTTATCTGACCAGAAGACTGGTTGACGTTTCTCATAATGTCATCGTCAGAGAATTCGACTGCGGAACGGATGAAGGTGTGGAAGTAAGAGCCTTTACTGACGGCAAAGAAGTCATTGAACCGCTCAATCAGCGTATTGCGGGCAGAACGGCTCTTGTGGATATCGTCAATCCGCAGACCGGAGAAGTCATCGTAGAGCAGGGTGAGGAAATCACCGACGAGCAGTCCATGGAAGTGGTCAACTGCGGTATTGAGTCCATTGCAATCAGGTCCGTCATGACCTGCCACAGCAAAACAGGTATCTGTGCAAAATGTTATGGCAGAAACCTGGCCACTGGAGAGGAAGTCAACATCGGCGAGTCAGTCGGTATCACTGCTGCACAGTCCATCGGTGAACCGGGTACACAGCTGACCATGAGAACCTTCCATACTGGTGGTGTAGCTGGTTCCGATATCACCCACGGTCTTCCGAGAGTAGAGGAATTGTTCGAAGCTAGAAAGCCAAAGGGTCTTGCTGAAATCTGTGAGGAGAACGGCAGAGTCATTGACATTCAGCCTAGATCAGATAACAAAACCGAAGTTACTGTGAGAAGTGACGAAGGAGAAGATAAAGTATATGTAGTTCCTTACGGTGCAAGACTTGCCGTTAAGAAAGACGACTACATCTACGCCGGCGGAAACATCACAAGTGGTCCGCTGAATCCGCACGATATTCTGAGACTCAACGGTGTAGAAGGTGTATATCAGTACCTGTTGAAAGAGGTACAGCGTGTATATAAGAATCAGGGTGTAGACATCAATGACAAACACGTTGAAGTGATTGTCAGCCAGATGCTTTCGAAGTTCAAAATTGAAGATGCAGGCGACACTACATTGCTGCCGGGCGGATTATACAGCAAATTTGAAATTCAGGATGCAAACGAAGAAGCACTTGCTGACGGCGGTGAACCTGCCAAGGGCAAACAGATGCTTCTCGGTATCACGAAGGCATCCCTGGCTACGAACTCGTTCTTATCAGCAGCATCCTTCCAGGAGACGACCAGAGTTCTGACAGATGCGGCAATCAAAGGCAAGAACGACAAACTTATGGGCTTGAAAGAAAACGTTATCATCGGTAAGCTGATTCCTGCTGGAACGGGTATGAAGAGATATAAAAACATAAATCTCGATTACGGTGTAAATGAAGAATTTATGAGAGAATACGAAAGATACCAGGAAGAGGATGACGAACTAGATGAATACGTAGAGGAGCCCGTTGCAGAAGCACGTGAAGAAGATTACGAAGCGGAAACAGCAGGCATCTATGAGGTGAATGAACCTGAAATTGTAGAGCTGGATTAATCGAGCGCGGAGCAATCGCGTAAAAACGAGGGGCGGATTTTTTAATCCGCCCCTTTTTGAATGCAGTCGCCGCACGCCCTCACGTGCATCTTGCCAGGACATCTTGTTGCCGCACGCCCGGGCGTGCGCCTTGCCATGGTTCTTTGTCACTGCACGCCCGGTCGTGCGCGCCTTCATTTGCAATTTTTTAATCCTTAATGGCACATTTTTTGATTATTGTAAACCAATCTGCCTTCATTTGCAAATTATTGTTGATTACTTGCACATTTATCTTGTTTAACGCAAGCAAATTCACTTATAATCCTAAAAATGGAAAATAAAGTGTGATAAATAGTGTTAAATAAGGCTGAAGTATCATTGAAAAGGGCACATGCACTTGTTTTACGCCGTTTTGCAAAGGGAGTGGCGCAAGTAAATTTAATAAAATTAAAAATGAAGGCGCGTTCGTACTCGGCATGAGACTTTTGTGCAAGTAACCGGTATTTTATGCAAAATGAAGGCGCATTGACGTGTTGGTCTCTTCCGCCCCCCAATCTGTGCAGCAATGTTAGATGAGATAGATTTTATGTTATCTCATGTAAGGCTGCTGAACACCTTCAATGATTTTGGCTTTGCCAACCCGTATACCGTGGAGCAGGGGCAGAATTTGATCATTGATGATTTGATTGATAATTGCGCTGCTGAAATCCTGTTTGTTGTCGTCCATGGTCAGGATTAAATTTCCGCCGATGACGAGGCCATTTTGTTGGAAAAGATTCAGCTTTTTTGCATTATCTGAGCAATAGCCCTCGTTTGACAAAAGACCCAAGTGCTCCCATATCTTCCAATTGTTATCGGGAAGCAGAATCCGAAAATCGGGGAATAGTGTAACGCCGTTTGCACATTCGAAGGCTTCCTCATAATGGAAGGGGATTCCATAAGCGAACAGCGTATTTCCGAGAAGCTGCTCCGACTTGGAACGAACCAATTCACCGTAGTCCGTTTCGTGAACGTGGAGCTTGGGGTTGTAAGGGCATTTTTTATAAGGCGCAGTCAGTCGCTTTTCTAACAGCTGTTTTTTGCGCAGTAAAAAAACGTCTTGGTATTTTGTAGAACAACTCTTCATTACAGAAAATGGATTCACAGGCTTATACTTGTTAAGCAAACTTTCCAAGGGCCTTTTGTTTTTTAAACATCGATCGAGGATTTCCTGGCAGATCATTTTGTTTGTCAATTGAAGGATTAAATCGTGATTCCCCGTGATATTGACCTGCTTCTGCTTGCGGTCGGCGCCCTTTCGATCTTCAAAGGTCCAGTAGTAAGTCTTGCCGTGACGTCGCTCTCTCACCGTCAGAAAACCCTTTGGAGCGGCGTCTAAGAAATTTTGACAAGTTGAGATCAGCTTTTTTTCTCTGGTAATTTCAAATTCAAGCGCAGCGATGAGGTTATCCATAACGAATCTCCTTTTAATTCTAAATATGTAAATATTTTACAATAAAACGACAAATAAATCAAGCTGAGTTTGAAATAATTTTATCTCAAAGCCTGATAATCCTTGCATTACCATTGAAAATGTGATAAACTATTTGTTAGTTTCGAGTTAATTTGACCCTAATAAATGATTTAGGGTTAATTTGACTGTGAGCATAAATTAATTCTAAAAGGAAAGGAGAAACAAATGCCTACTATTAACCAATTAGTACGTCAAGGCAGAACTAGTGCTGTAAAGAAGTCAACTGCTCCTGCTCTTGGTAAGGGTATGAACTCTTTAAGAAGAGTTGCAACTGATACAAACTCACCACAGAAGAGAGGCGTATGCACTTCAGTTAAGACAGTTACACCTAAGAAGCCGAATTCAGCTCTTAGAAAGGTTGCCAGAGTACGTCTGACTAACGGTATCGAAGTAACAGCCTACATCCCAGGAATCGGTCATAACTTACAGGAACATAGTGTTGTGCTGATCAGAGGCGGAAGAGTAAAAGACCTTCCAGGTGTAAGATACCACATTGTTAGAGGTACCCTTGACACTGCAGGTGTTAATGACAGAGGTCAGGCTCGTTCAAAATACGGTGCTAAGAGACCTAAGAAAAAATAACACTGCGCTATTATTGACTAGAAACAATCGGGAATGAAAAGAGCCCTTAATATATATTTATGTTGTACGATAGAATGCAGCCAAATTAGAATTTGGACATTTTAAGCATAAATTCTGCCAAAACGCACATTTTATTTGCGGGACAGAATGTTATACGCCTAAATGCAGTCAAATCACAGATTTGAGCATTTATAGCATAAATTCCGTCTAACCACTTACTTCGTTCGTGGGACAGAATGTTAAGCGCTCGCGGCAGCCTGCTAATAAAAGGTTGTCGAGTACCCCTGAACAAGACTGGGCAGTCTATTTAATTGCCGGACTGTGCAGAGTAATTTTGCATGCAGAATGCAGAGTGAAGAGAAATGTGCAATTACAAAATTAGTTAAAGCAATTGTGCAGCTGATTTTAACGGATTACAGTAATTCGTAAAATGGAGGTTATATGCGAGAAATGAAATACACTCGCGCCGCTAATTTTGCGAGGTACAAGGAAGCGGAAGTTGCAGGCGAAGCGCCGTACTTAAAGTACGAAAGCGAGCCAAAACAAACGCTGACACAGTAATTCGCGAAATTAGCAAGCGAGGAGGGAAGAGAAGTGCCAAGAAAAGGTAACGTACCAAAACGTGAAGTGCTTCCAGATCCAGTATACGGCAGTGTTGTTGTAGCAAAGCTTATCAACAGCATCATGCTCGATGGAAAGAAAGGTACAGCACAGTCTATCGTTTACAAAGCATTTGATCAGATCAAAGAGACGACTGGTGAAGAACCATTGGAAGTTTTTGAAAAGGCTATGAACAATATCATGCCTGTTTTAGAAGTAAAAGCTAGAAGAATCGGTGGTGCAAACTATCAGGTTCCTATCGAAGTAAGACCAGAAAGAAGACAGACTTTAGGCCTGAGATGGTTAACAAAATACACCAGACTCAGAGGCGAAAAGACGATGTCAGAAAGACTGGCAAAAGAATTAATTGATGCGTCTAACAACAGCGGAGCATCAGTAAAGAAGAAAGAAGATACTCATAAGATGGCAGAGGCAAATAAGGCATTTGCGCACTTCAGATGGTAGTCAACTTTATTCAACTTTAGAAAAGCAGAAATGGAGGAAAGTGAATGGCTGGTAGAGAGTTTCCGTTAGAGAAAACTAGAAATATCGGTATTATGGCGCATATTGACGCCGGTAAAACCACTACCACAGAACGTATCCTTTTCTATACAGGAAGAACCCATAAGTTAGGAGAAACCCACGAAGGTGCTGCTACTATGGACTGGATGGAACAGGAACAGGAACGTGGTATTACAATTACCTCTGCTGCTACTACAGCACAATGGAAAGGCCATAGAATAAATATTATCGACACTCCGGGACACGTTGACTTTACTGTTGAAGTAGAGAGATCCCTTAGAGTTCTGGATGGAGCAGTAACTGTGCTTTGTGCAAAGGGCGGTGTAGAACCACAGTCCGAGACAGTTTGGAGACAGGCTGAAAAGTACGGAGTTCCTAGAATGATTTTCGTCAATAAGATGGACATCATGGGAGCTGACTTCTTCAGAGTTGTCGGTATGGTGAAGGACAGACTAAAAGCAAACGCTGTACCTGTTCAGCTGCCAATCGGTGCGGAAGATAATTTTGTTGGAATTATCGACCTGGTAGAGATGAAAGCAGAGATTTATAAGGACGAGCTTGGTAAGGAATATGAAGTTACAGATATTCCTGAAGACATGATGGATATGGCGCAGGAATGGAGAGAGAAGTTAGTTGAATCTGTTGCAGAATGTGACGAAGAACTGATGATGAAATTCCTGGAAGGCGAAGAGCCTACCATAGAAGAAATGAAGAAGGTTATCAGACAGCAGACCATTGCCTGCGAGATGGTGCCGATGCTTTGCGGATCCGCATATAGAAATAAGGGTGTTCAGATGATGCTCGATGCAGTCATTGACTACATGCCAGCACCAATCGACATTCCGCCTATCAAAGGTGTTGACCCAGATACAGGGGAAGAAGATGTTAGAAAGTCCAGCGACAGCGAACCTTTCTCAGCATTGGCTTTCAAGATCATGGCAGACCCATTTGTAGGTAAGCTGGCATTCTTCAGAGTATATTCTGGTACGCTAGAATCCGGCTCTTATGTTTACAATTCAACGAAGGGCAAGAAAGAAAGAATCGGAAGAATCCTGCAGATGCATGCTAATAAGAGAGAAGAAATCGAAAAGGTTTATTCTGGTGATATTGCTGCAGCAGTAGGTTTGAAGGATACAACAACTGGCGACACTCTTTGCGACGATAAAAACGAAATCATTCTGGAATCTATGGAATTCCCAGATCCAGTTATCGAAATCGCTATCGAACCAAAGACAAAAGCCGGTCAGCAGAAGATGGGTATCGCTCTTGCGAAACTAGCAGAAGAAGACCCAACTTTCAAGACCTATACTAATGAAGATACTGGACAGACCATTATCGCAGGTATGGGAGAGCTTCATCTGGAAATCATCGTAGATAGACTCCTGCGTGAATTCAAGGTAGAAGCTAATGTTGGTAAGCCACAGGTATCTTACAAAGAAACAATCAGTTCTACTGCCGATGTGGATCACAAGTATGCGAAGCAGTCTGGTGGTCACGGTCAGTATGGTCATGTTAAGATCAAAGTATATCCAAGAGAACCGGGTGCTGGCTTTGAATTCGTCAACTCCATCGTCGGTGGAGCAATTCCTAGGGAATATATCCCTAAGATTGAAGACGGTATCAAAGAGGCGATGGAAAACGGTCCTATCGCAGGATATCAGGTTGTAGACCTGGGTGTTGAACTGTACGACGGTTCTTACCACGAAGTTGACTCCTCTGAAATGGCCTTCAAAGTAGCAGCATCCATGGCATTCAGAGAAGCAGCGAAGAAAGCGAAGCCAGTTCTTCTTGAGCCAATCTTCAAAGTTGAAGTAAATGTTCCAGAAGAATACATGGGCGATGTAATCGGAGATATCTCCTCAAGAAGAGGCAGAATCGAAGGATCAGATATGAACAACGGTGCAGTAGCTGTTAGAGGTATGGTACCTCTATCCGAAATGTTCGGTTATGCAACTGACCTAAGATCAAAGACCCAGGGTCGTGGCGTTTATGTAATGCAGTTCGACCACTTTGAAAAATTACCAGACAGCTTAGTTGAGAAGATTGGTAATAAATAATTACAGGAGGAATAAAAATGGCAAAGCAAAAATTTGAGAGAAATAAACCGCATATCAATATCGGAACAATCGGTCACGTAGACCACGGAAAGACCACTCTGACAGCAGCGATCACAACGACATTGTACCAGAGATATGAACTGGGAGAGAAGGTGGCCTTCGACCAGATCGACAAGGCGCCAGAAGAAAAAGAAAGAGGAATCACGATCTCAACAGCACACG
>NZ_DBFWLQ010000017.1:0-127162 GCF_048465375.1 Emergencia sp.
AAATTAATCTGAGCCATATCTATTACCTCCGGTTTTGTTTTTGTCGTTATTAACATTTTAACCGATTTGATAGATATGTGCTCTATTTTTTTATTTACACCATTATACAGACTCTATCGAACCGGAAACATATATGGTAGGAATCTTCTGTATAAAAAGATGTTTTTAAGCTTTATTCAATCAAATTTGTGCTATTTTGTTCCAGGAAGAAACTGCTGAAAGCTGAAATCCGCCATAAATACACCTAAAATTGCTCGTTTCAGGCACTTTTGTCGGATTTAAAGCGAAGGAGAGGGGATATTTTAGGACTTTATGCGTTTGCCGTGCGGATACCCAAGAAAAACATGCCCGTCATGACAAAAAACCAGAGCCGCGTCTTTAGCGTCAGCTCCGGTTCAACTGCGATAAATGAAAAAACAATTATCTCTCTAATATATGCGCTTTTTCCTGACCCGTGATGACTCTGTGAATGCCTTTCGCCAGGGCTTCCATTTCGAAAGTACCCGGGATCACTTCGACTGGAGCGATAAAAGCTACTCGCTTCTTCATCTCTGAAGTCAGATAATCAGAGTGCGCCATGCCGCCCGTCAGGATGATTTTGTCCACCTTACCACAGACAATCGGGGCAAGCGAACCGATATCCGTCGAGAGCTGCATGATCATGGCGTCGATGATAGTTTTCGCCTGCGGATCCGTTTCCGCTAATTTCTCAGCCGCCCTGAGATCATTGACGCCAAGATACGCGATCAAACCACCCTGCCCTTTCAGCTTCTTCTGCACTTCTTTTTCTGTCAGGCCACTCCGAAAACAGAATTTGACCAGTTCTCTGCACGGCACGCCGCCGGAACGTTCAGGTGAAAATCCACCTTCGTCATCACCGACAAATTCCACAACCTTGCCGCCTTTGATCAGATTGGAAGTAACGCCGCCGCCCAGGTGGCAGACGATGTAAGTCGTCTCTTCCAGTTTGACGCCGTCTCTCCTTGCCTGTTCGATGCTGACCGCACGGCTGTTGAGCACGTGGGTTAGGAAAGGCTTCTTAATCTCCGGCACGCCTGTATAGGTAAAAATCGGATCGGGCACACCGCACCCGCAGACCGCATCGTAGACATATCCGTGAATGCCTGTTCCAGCCTGCTCCGCCAACTCATAGGCGATGATTGGAGAGAGATTGGCCGGATGGGGAATCGTAGAAGTTCGGGAAGCTTCTGCAAAGACTTCGTCTATCAGATAAGCGCCGCTGTCAAGCTGCCCCACGATACCGCCTCTTGCAGCAATGGCCGCCAAATCAGTAAGTGTCAAATTCTGCTCTTTCAGATAATCCAGCACTGCAGCCTTACGAAAGTCCAGCTGATCGTTAATTTCCTTAAACCCTTTCAAGTCTTCTGCCGGATGGTCGATGGAGGTGACATCAAGCGCTTTTTCTCCATCGTAGATTGCAACCTTTGTAGAGGTTGAACCGGGATTGATCACTAAGATATATTCTGCCATGTTATCTCGCTCCTTTCGCACATGCCGCCGCCAAAAGCAGGGACTGACGTTTTTCTTTTTCTGTTGCGCCTCTGGAAGTCAATGCGATGGGCGCTTTCGCTCCTACAATCAGACCTGCCATATCCGCTTCAGCGGAAAAGAGAAGCGCTTTGCCAAGAATATTGCCGCAAGGCATATTCGGCACGACCAAAATATCCGCATTGCCCACCAGCTCGCTGTCAAAACCTTTCTTATGGGCTGATTCTCTGCTCATCAAAATGTCGTAGGACAAAGGGCCTTCTACGATACAGTCTTTGATCCGACCACGCTTGTACATCTCTGTCAGCTCTGCTGCATCCACGGTCTCTGGCTGCTTGGGATTGACTTTCTCCACTGCTGCCAGAATTCCTACCTTCGGTTCGTCATATCCCATATTCCGCAGATTTTCCACTGCATTTTCGATGATTTCTTTTTTCTGTTCCAGTGTCGGATACAAAACCATACCGCTGTCAGTCAGCACGATAATCTTGTGATAGTTGGGAATCTTTAAAAAAGCCAGGTGACTCATCAGTTTCCCTGTGCGAAGCCCATTTTCCTCCGCAACGGCGGCTTTCAGCAGAATTCCTGTATCTATTTTTCCTTTTAAAATAAAATCCGCCTGGCCATCACGGACACAGAGACAGGCTTTTTTTGCCGCCTCTTCCAATGTTTCCGCATGGACAATGGGCACATCATCCATCTCTCCATGGAAGTGTTTGATTTCTTCTTTGATCAGCGTTTCATCGCCTACGAGAATTGCGTCGATCAAGCCGTCTTTTCGGCATGCGTTCACTGCAGTCAAAGCGGATTTATCCTGTGCAGCTGCTACGACAACGGTCTTTTTCGAGGATGCGTGAAACGAACCCTCCAGCTCCTCAAAATTTCTAAATACCATAAGTGTGTCCTCCCGTTTTCACCTACAGTTGACAAGGAGATACAGGCTGCAAAGGTCGTGCACCTCTATCGACTGAAGGTAACCGTTTTTCTAACATAAGAATAGCATTTTTGCAGCTCCCGGTCAAATTCTTTTTTAGAATCAAAAACTTTTTGTCAGAATACTTTTACACTGTTATGTACGAAACAGCAAGTGTGCACAGAATTGAGCCATTTCCGTTCTCAAATTTTTATTTTGATATTATAACTTTTTGTTTGATAAGTAGTTGCAATGAGACTAAAAAATTGATATAATGAATGTGCTAATTTGTGAAAGTGCCCTTACGGTCTAAGGGGGAAATCAGGAGACGATAAAATGATAAAAAATGAAAAGCAGCTAAAACAGGTAGCCGATTTGATCGCCGCACAGTTTGGCCCCAACACAGAAGTCGTCGTCCACGACTTTACGGGCGATATTGACCACACCATCGTATACATCGTCAACGGTCACGTAACGGGTCGCCGCATCGGGGACGGGCCGACGCAGTCCTTCCTGCGTTACATGAAGAGAGAAACCCATGCCATGGAAAAGGTTCGTTATATCACCCATACTGCCGATGGCCGCATGGTTCGTTCCTCCACAGTGAATTTCTTCGATGACGACGGCATTCTCAACAGTTCCATGTGCATCAACCAGGACATCACAGATTTGGTCGCGCTGGAAAACGCCATCAAGGGAATGTCCGATAACAAATATTTCGAAACCAACCGTCTTGCCAGCGACGACGAGTTCGACAGGCCGGTCACTTCCATTCATGGCTTGATGGACAGTCTCATCGCAGAAGGTTTGGCACAGATCGGCATGCCGCCGGACAAGATGAACAAAGAAGCTAAAATCAAGCTCTTGAAGTTCCTAGACGAACGCGGCGTGTTCATGATTCAGAAATCCGGCCAGACAGTCTGTGAACTTCTGGATATATCAAAATTCACGCTGTACAATTACCTGGAGGAAGCCCGGGGAAAAGAGAAAAAATAGAATCACATACACAACAAAACGCGCAATCCTCTAATGGTTTGCGCGTTTTCTTTAGGGAAAACTCCTGTCCTAACTGGTAACTCTGCAAACTCTACTATACCTTCTCCATGACTACGTTCTTTAAGTAAGAGTCGAATTCCTCATAAGCTGCCTGGGTCAGCTTTACCGGATAGGACATGACTGCCAGACCGTGTCCCTGGTTCCCTTGGCGGTAAGGCGGATGCACATGGGCGAAACTGTTGACACAAAATCCCGCCCGCTCGTAGAAACCCTGCCGTCTCTTTGCTATCTCATCCTCAGGTGGATCAATTTCCAAAATGATCGTCTTTCCCTTCTCCTTTAATAGCTTCAGGGCCCGCTGACCGTAGTTTTTATTTCTCAAGTTGGGGTCAATACAAAAATGCTCAACATAGATAAAGTATGCTGACTGCCAATACAGAATGATACCTGCAAAGGCCCCTTCGTCGTAAATCAAGTCAAAATGATAATCTGAGGCATTCATAATTTTTCTTTGGCAGTCGTCTTCCCTCTGTTCATGGCTCGGAAAGCTTTTGCCATAGAGTTCCATGGCCACCTCGTACAGAGGATCCTCTGCGGACGTCATTCTTACAAAATTCATATTTATCACACTCTCTCATTAAAATTTTCTCTGGACAGGATCGCCAAAATCAAGCTGATTACCAAAATGGAGATATCGCTAGCAGATACGCTGTCCATAAAATAGTCTACGATGGCCATCGTCACCGCTGTGACCGCAGTGTCCAATACCAAAAATAATATTTTTGCTCCTCGAGCCGTTATTTTCTCCAAAGACAGCAGAGCCTTCGGAAAGGCTCGTGCGATGATTTCTGCCGGAAACCCTGCAATACCCGCGATTAGAAAAAATAAGACAATGCTGCCGGGCGACTCATATTCAAAGCCAAAAACTTTCATAATTGCGCCGCCAAAATAGGCTATGATGGCAACGATGGCTACAATAATGCCTGCAAGCAGACCGTAAGCGATTGCAGCTGTAAATGCTTTCTTCATTTTGTCTTTCAAATTTCTACGCTCCTTTCGTTGCCTTCATCTCAAGCAAAATTTCTGCTGCCCCTTTTTGCTGGGCTTGGACGATATAGAGATTCTGCTTGAGATTCAAAACCACCAGCTTCGGCACCTCTGACTGGACAATCTGTTTCAGCTGCCGGTTGATTCCTTCCTCATATTTTTTCAGCAGGACAACCCTGTTTTCCAGCAAAGCTGCCGCCTCCTTCCTGTCTATGGCCTTAACAAAGAACAAACCAATATGAAATGGCGTAATATCATAGTCAAAATCCGCCAGAAAGTTTTTTATGGTTTCTAAAAACTCCGCACGCCCCTTATCTGTCATGGAATATATTGTCTTGTCCGGCATATTACCGGATTTCTCTATAGTACCTGTAATATAATCCTTCTTTTCTGCTGCCTTCAATGTGGCGTAAACGGTGGAGCTTGCAATGTTGTACCAGTCCCGTACGTGCATTACTGATAACCATTTGTTCAGTTCATATGCGTTAACCGGCTGCTGCTCTATGATACCCAGCAGAATCGCCATTGTTTTTGATAACATAAAATTTCTCCTTCACAATGCTGCAGCACAGCACTACTCTATATATAGAGTAGTGCTGTGCTACACTATTCTGTTATAATAACATCTAAAGTCGAAAATGTAAAGTGTGGAGGTTTATCATGATTGTAGATCTGATGGCAGAAAGTTGGGAGGATATCTCCCAGATGAATGCGGAAAAATTAGTTGTTTTCCTTGGAATCGCGCCAATTGAGGAACACGGCAGACATCTGCCAATTGGCGTAGACATTTATGAGACAAATCATTGGATTCATAAGGCGGCAGAAAGGCTGGACTCTGCACTGCCAGATTATTGTTTTGCTATTCTGCCGACCATTCCCCTGGGTTTTGCCGATATGGGGCAGTTCCCCGGCAATATTCACGTCAGCCGTAGGCTAATCTTCGATGTTGTCTATGAAACGACGTCTGCCATTGCAAGATGGGATGTCCACAATATCATCATTATTTCCGCCCACGCAGACCCACTTCACGCCATTGCCGTGGAACAGGCCTGCGAAAAAACCAACAAAGAACATGGCGATATCTGTCTTGCGCCGATGGGTGCTATTTTTAACCTAGGACCTGAGGACACATCTGCTGCAGAACCATCCGAACTGCCTGCGATGCAGCGTAACTTTCCAGACGACTTTCATGCCGGTTGGATTGAGACCTCCTGTATGCTGTCCATTCTGCCCCAATATGTAAAGTCAGATTATATGAAGCGGCCAAATATCGTCTTACAGGGACGGGAAATGACGGATGGGCAAAAGGTTGCGGCGGCGATTGCCGGCGAAGGACATATCGGATTTCCTAAGCTAGCTACGGCCAGCCTGGGTGCAGAACTTAACAACGATATGGCAGAAAAAATTAAAACGGCGGTCTGCTGCTTCGTGAAGCGTGAAGATTTCGCCCGTTATATGAAGCATCCTCTGCACGACATCCTCTCGTCCGTTCCACTTTGATGCAACAGTAACCAAGAGGTTCTGGCATAAAACATGGCGTATAAAACAAAACTGGCGCGATTCATATTATTGCAGTTGTTTTAATTCTTTCAACATCTCCCGGATGAACTCTGCGGATAACGCCGATGCTTTGCTGCAGTTTTGATCAAAGGTGTCGACGCCGCTCTGTTCTTCGGTATCAGTGATGGTGCGAACCGCGATAAAGGGAATCTGATTGACATAACAGACATGAGCGATGGCACCGGTCTCCATGTCCACAGTCAGCGGCTTGTGGATCTGGTTGATTTCTGCGCGCTTCTCCTGATCGATGAAAATCTCTCCAGTCATCATTCTCCCAAAGACCACCTTTTGGGAACTTTGATCTGCCGCCTTTCTCGCCAGACTCACCAGTTTCTGATCCGATTGAAAGTAGATAGATTTCATAAACGGGTGGTACTCTGTCAAGATATCTTCTGCCACATCCCAGTAGGCAGTTTCTGTAGCTACCACCGTATCGAATACGTGCAGGCCTTGATCCATGCCGCCGCAAGTTCCGCCATTAATCATCACATTGCAGCCAAACGAATCAATCAAAATCTGCGCTGCGATAGCAGCATTTACTTTGCAGACGCCGCAAAACACGGCGGCCACGTCGACGCCTTCCATCTGCCCTTCGTAATACTTGAGCATTGCCTTTTCTGTCATTTCTGTCTTTGTAAGGTGGGACAAAACCGGGCTGATTTCGTCATCCGTTGCACAGATAATTCCAATTTTATGTTTCATATTTTTCCTTTCTTTTGTTAATATATTCATCAACGTCCTCGGTATCATAGTGCTTATCAGAGTAGGTTCCCCCTCGGTTCTGTGCGACAAAATCGAGCCACGCTTCGTCAGCTTTATCAAAATAAAGCACCTCTAATTCCTTTGCGATTATAGTTGTATTATAAACAATGCCCACCAATAAATCAATTCTTTCTAAAAGTTCAACTTGCGCCAGAGTCCCTTCTCTGTTATAATTATTCTGAATTAAACAAACGTGGAAATGACGGAACTAAAGATTCCTATTTCTTACGTTATGAAAAGATTTGAGGTGAAAAGATGCGTAATTTTTCTTGCTAAGTTTAACATGCATGATAGAAATTTATTTCAGCGGCAAAGAACCCCGCTTGTTTTATCATGCAGACTGCGAGAAAGTTTACGAATCTGACTGACTTATAGAAATCATCCATCGCGCCTCAGCGCCTTTGTTAATGATGCTTTAAGCTGCAAGAAGAACTTTCTTGCAGCTTTTTTCGTTGCATATAACAAGCTTGGAGGTGTATATATGTCTTTAATCAATGTAAACAATTTAACCTTCGCCTACGAAGGCAGCTACGACAACATCTTTGAAAACGTCAGCTTTCAAATCGACACAGATTGGAAGTTAGGGTTTACGGGAAGAAATGGTCGGGGAAAGACCACTTTTCTCAATCTGCTCCTGGGAAAGTACGAATACAGCGGACAGATTTCAGCAAAGGTGCATTTTGATTACTTTCCCTTTGAGGTGGCTGATAAATCCGTACCCGCCATCGAGGTAGTCGATCAGGTTTATCCAGCCTATGAGTATTGGCAGCTTTCCCGGGAACTAAATTATCTTGCGGTCACAGATGAGGTGCTGTATCGTCCTTTTGATACGCTTTCAAGCGGCGAGCAGACCAAAATTCTGCTGGCTGCCCTCTTTCTAAAGGAAAATAACTTTCTTTTGATCGACGAGCCGACCAACCATCTGGATATAAACGCGAGACAAATCGTCAGCGACTACCTGCGAAGAAAAAAGGGATTTATCCTCGTCTCTCATGACAGAGTCTTTCTCGATACCTGCATCGACCATATTCTTTCTATTAACAAAACCAATATCGAGATACAGAAGGGGAATTTTTCAACCTGGTATCACAACAAAGAACTGCAGGATGACTACGAAATGGCAGAAAATGAAAAACTGTTGAAAAATATCAAGTCCATGGAAGCAGCAGCCCGCAGAACAGCCCGTTGGTCTGATACCATTGAGAAGCGCAAGAGCCACAACGGCGATCGTGATGCCGGTGTCAAACCGGACAAAGGCCACATCGGCGCCCAGGCAGCAAAGATGATGAAGCGTTCCATCGCAGCCCAGAGGCGGAAGCAGGGTGCTATCGAAGAGAAATCCAAACTGCTCAAGAATATAGAAAGAGCTGACAGTTTAAAGATTCACCCCCTCTCCTTCCACACAGATTCTCTAATCACCTTTGAAGACGTTTCCATCAAATATGGGGAGAAACAGGTTTTCAGCAATCTGACCTTTGAGATTAAAAGAGGAGAGCGCCTCGCTCTTCAGGGCAGAAACGGCTGCGGCAAGTCCAGCATCATCAAACTAATCTGCGGCTTTGACGTGCCCTTTGACGGTGTGGTACGTATTGGCAGCGGGCTAAAAATATCCTATGTTCCACAGGATACCGCCGGACTTTCGGGAACCCTTGACGATTACGCCGCAGCGCGCAATATTGACGAGACCCTTTTCAAGGCTATTCTGCGGAAGTTGGACTTCTCCAGGATACAGTTCGAGAAAAAAATGGAGGATTACAGCGGCGGTCAAAAAAAGAAAATGCTCATCGCAGCCAGCCTCTGTGAAGAAGCGCATCTGTATGTCTGGGATGAACCACTCAACTATATTGATGTCATCTCCCGCATGCAAATTGAGGATTTACTTCTCACCTATGAACCCACCATGCTCTTTGTAGAACACGACAGCGCTTTTTGCCAAAATACGGCTACGAAGCGCCTGTCTTTCTAGTGGAATGTGAGCGAAATCTACAGAGGTTCTTCAACAAACCATTACAATAAGGTCAACATTCCATCGCAGTCCGCGTCTAAAATGTCAAGTAATCAATGACGAAAGGGGTACGTGGAATGGAAACAAAAGACCACTATTATCTGTCAAGGAATCTGGCCGACTCCATGGCCCTGGGCAGACTCGATAAGTTTCTGTTTATCCTGGGCAATTTAATACCGGATATCAATCCGTTTTCATATATAACCAGTATCGGCTCAAACCGTTTCTCGGGGCACAGCTTTACATATCGGAAAACCTTTATGAAAAGCGCCCTGGAGAAGCGGCATCCCGATACGGGACTCAGGTGGTATCAAACCGGAATCCTGACCCATTATCTCGCTGATTCCTTTACCAGGCCCCACAATGAGGCTTTTCAATATTCACTGAAGGATCATGTGGAATATGAGCGCCAGCTCCATCAAACTTTGGAAGAGTTTCTCCGCAGAAATCTCACTACTGCGATTTCAAAAGAGCCTTCTACCCCTCGACTTTCAGCCAAACAATTGGATGCCCGCCATGCGGCATATATGAAAGAAAGCCGTGGAACGTTTGATGACTGCCGCTATATTCTTCAGACCGTGGTCGAAGCTTGTCATTTGACATTAGAAGCAAACTGCCCTAGACTATAAGATAGAATTGATATTATCTTCAGAGGGGGTAAACCATGTTAACAGAAAAAGGCAGTCAGAATCTGTCAGATTTTACAGAAAAAAATTCCCATGAGAATTATGTGGAAATCACAAAGGGTATTTGGCACATTTCCGGATTGGGTCATAGCAATGCCATCTGCATTGAAGGAAATTCCAGCGTCATCCTTATCGATACATTAGATTCCTTTGAGAAGGGTAAAATCCTCTTACAGTTCATCAGGGAGCGGATAGGGAAATCTATTTCTACGGTGATCTATACCCACGGACATCCAGATCATCGCGGCGGTGCCGGCGCATTTACAGAGAGCAATCCAGAAATCATCGCCTTTGCCCCCATTACACCAACGCTGGCAAAAACAGCCATGCTGCAGGATATACAGAATCAACGAGGAAGCCGACAGTTCGGTTACACTCTCACTGATGAGGAAAACATCTCACAGGGAATCGGCCGACGCGAAGGAATTGCCTACGGTGAGCAGCGCGCCTTTGTTCCCCCGACTACCCTATATCAGCAGGACAGCGTCGTGCGGGAAATAGACGGCGTAAATCTGGAACTGATCAGAGTCCCCGGCGAAACAGAGGATCAGATTATGATCTGGCTGCCGGATAGAAAAGTGCTCTGCTGTGGAGACAATTATTACGGCTGTTTTCCAAATCTCTACGCCATCCGCGGCGGTCAGTACCGTGATCTGGCTCTTTGGCTGCAAAGTCTCGATAAGCTGGCCGCCTACCCGGCCGAATATCTGCTGCCAGGACATACCGCTGCCGTCATTGGCAGGGATCAAATTCAAGAGGTCCTGCTGAACTTCAGAAATGCTATCGATGACATTTTGACTAGAACTCTGCAGGGTATGAACCTGGGCAAGTCTGCTGACCAGTTGGCTGCCGAAATCGTACTGAAGCCGGAATATGCGGCTTTGCCTTATCTGGGAGAGTTTTACGGATGTGCAGAATGGACCGTTCGCGCCATCTATTCGGCTTACCTCGGCTGGTTTGACGGCAACCCGACTCATCTGCATCCACTGCCGCCGAGGGAAAAGGCAGAAAAAACCACCGCACTCATGGGAGGGATTCAGTCTGTATTGGACGCGGCCAAAAAAGCCTTCTCCATGGAGGAATACCAGTGGTGCTTAGAACTCTGTGACCTGCTCTTAGATGCGGGACAGGAGATTACAGAAGCAAAGACGCTCAAGGCTTCTGCCTTAAGAGCTCTGGCAGAATATGAGACCAGCGCCAACGGACGCCATTACTACATCGCCAGTGCAAAAGAATTAACTGAATAAATCAAAAACGCACAGGAGCCGGGCAGTCACGATGACGCCCGGCTCCTATCTAATGCAGATTACTTTTTTTGTTTTCTGATAAAGTGTTTCGCTAACAATACCCCTATTGTTATGATCCCTGCCCAAGACAGGATGAAGACCAGCAGAATGATAATCTGTACCGTCAGTGGTGACATTATAATCCCTCCTTATAGGCACAACAGCGTTTGCCTGTTATAAACTCTTAAGCATTTGTCTCTTTTCTTCTGCGACAGCAGCTTCCCTTCTGCACAGCCGCTTACGCATGATCCAGTAGATGAAAAAGTAAAACGCAATCACGACTATATAGAGCGCTGCTAATATAAGCTGACTTCTGTATCTTCCACCTTCACGGCCTTTAACGTACTCCCATTTCATAGCTTTGGGAGAGCAGGATTTTCCTGTAAAAAAACCGTCTGTTTGAGAAAGGTCTTCGATGCTGGACTTGTATTTAAGCGCTTCTTTCCCACCAATCAAATTTCCCTGCTGATCGAACTCCATGGGATACCACTTCTTTTCCCCGCTGCTTCTATCCTTGACCTGGAGGTCGCTGAAGACAACTGGACTCCCCGATTTATCATTGATCACTCCGAAATAGATTTTTACATCGTCCAGGGTTTCATCCCCATAAGAATTTTCCCAGACTGGTATTTCGGAGAACTCGTCGATAAAATCTATGGATAATGGTACTAATAATACCAGGCTTAGAACTGGGATCAGTAAGCCAATCCATTTATTTTTACGCCCCGCCAGATAAAACTCCAATATTCCAAACACTATCACATTGAAAATAAGCAATCCCCAAATGGTGATAATTTCAAACAGATCTTCCATAAGACTTCCCCCTCTCTATAACTCCTGAATATTCATTTTCTCAAGTTCTTCTCTCTGCTTTATACGACGAAGCTGATGTCGTCTCATCAGATGGAGCAGCAGCAACGGCACAGTGACGATTCCTAAATCCCACAAGAAAATATTCTTTGAAAAAGTAGTGTAGCCGAATTTCACTCCGTCTTCCATCCCATCCTTCCATGTGGTAGGCGTGTCCATTGTAATAGCATAATCCCCTTTTAACTTTTTTTGCACGTCCTTCAATCTATATTCTCCCCATGCGATTTCATCAATCAAAATACCCTTTTTATCCTTGATCGATATATCTGTCACCGAAACAATTTCGTTATTTTCTCCCCACGTAATCGTTGCTTCGGCAATCCTGTCCTTTTCCAAACTGCATGTCAATGTTTCTTCTTTCGTCGGCACATCTAAGCTATATGCCCAAACCGTCAGAGATAAGAAAACAACACATACAGCTGCGATGAGTGCCAGCCCTGGAAATACACTTTTTTTAGAAGACAACCATAGCTGTAACAAAATCAGCAATATGCCCATACCCGTCAAAGTCAAAACGTATAACATATTATCGCTCCTTTTTATATTCATTAATTAAAAGCTTGGCAGTCTCAAAGTCTAATCGATCCTCTAAAGCCAGCCGTTTGATCAGTTTCACATAGGGTTCCGCTTCCTGATCGTCCGTCATCTTTATCCTGTCAATCAGCCGATCCAGACGCAGACGCACTGTGGGATACGTCACATCGTATTTTGCGGCCATTTCCTTCAACGAACCGCTTACCAGCATAAAGTTCTTGATAAACACAATGTCTTCCTCTTCTAAATTCTCCATCCAAGATGGTATTACTCTAATCGTCATTCTTTTTACCCCCATTACAAATCTTCAAGACGCGTCTTGTCTAACTGATTTCCTTTTTTTCTCTGCAGTCGATCCCCCAGAACCATAAGCCAAAGAATCAGCGGACAGATTGCATGAAATCCAAATGCAATAAAATAGTTTTTGAGGGAAAAGGTTTTAACCGGCTCTCTGATTTTATCCTGCTCATCTCTCAGTTCCTCAAATGAAACGGTGCTGCCGGTGAATCCCTTTGTCAAAGAGCGAGTAGCATTGTCAATCTGTTTCTTATACCGCAGCGCCTCTTCGCTTCCGACTAACTCACCCTCCTTGTATTCCAGTGCTATATACTCCAAATCCTTCTCTGTTTCCCCAATCACCAGATATCCTATAGCATACATATGCTTCTCGTGATCTGCAGCAGTCTGGATTTCTCCAAATTGTTCGTCTTCAATCATGACAGAGACGCTTGTTATTCCACTGCTGCTGTGTGAAATCCAACTGAATTGGATTGAAGAGAAGATAGCAAGTATAGTTATCGCTGCTGGAATAACCCATTTCCATTTTTTCTGCAGTTTTATTATCTGCCATTCTGCCAGTATCGTTAGCGCTGCAACTCCAATAAAAATAAACATCGATATAAATGCCGAAAAAATAAACATTCGCCCCACCCCTTTCTTTAATTTATTTAAATATAACATTTAACTTTATTAAAGACAATACTAAACACAATTCTTAATTTTATTTAAGAACTCTTCAAGGTTCATGGGAATTAAAAAGGCTGCCCCGAAAGGACAGCCTTAGAATCCAAATATGTAGTTTACGCTTCAGTTTTTGCTTCTTGCGCAGCTTCAGCTTTTGGAGCAGCCGGTTTTGCTGGCGCTTTTTTGACTCTCATATTGTTGATTGCACCAGTTGGACATTCTTTTGCACAGAGTCCGCAGTTCTTGCACTTCTCTGGGTCAATGCGGGCAACGTTGTTTTCCACAGTGACAGCTTCGAACTTACAAGCTTTCTCGCACTTCTTGCATCCGATACATCCGTTGGAACAAGCTTTTCTAGTCTCAGCACCTTTTGCCTCAGATTTGCACTGAACCACAACCAGGTTCTTAGCACTCTGAATATTGATGACTGCGTTCGGACAAGTCTTTGCGCAGACACCGCAGCCTACACAGTTGTCTCTGTTGACTACTGCCACACCGTCACAGATGTGGATGGCGTCAAAATCACAAGCGGCTTCACAATCGCCCAGACCGATACAGCCATAAGGGCAAGCGCTTAATCCGCCAAAGAACTGTTTTGCAGCGGAGCAAGTCTTGACGCCGTCATATTCCATGATTGTCTTGGCAGCTTCCTTTGTTCCGTTACATCTGACGACTGCAACCTGCTTGTCAGCAGAACCAGATTCTACACCTAGCACTTCTGCCAGCTTTGCAGCGACGTCAGCACCGCCGACAGGACATTTTGAGCAGCTCAGTGAATGATCGTCTGCCAGTGCACTTGCGTAATCATCACAGCCTGCATATCCGCAAGCACCACAGTTGGCACCCGGCAGTTCTGCACGGAGCAGGGCAAAGGTTTCGTCAACAGGTACATAGAATACCTTTGAAGCGATAGTCAGTATTGCAGCGCAAACGAAGCCGATTGCAACTACTAATAAAATTGGTGTTACCATTCCTATCCCTCCTTCTCTACTGGAATAATCCGCTGAAGCCCATGAAGCCCAGGGATAACATAGCAGCAGTAATTAATGTGAGAGGAACTCCTCTGAATGCAAAAGGAACGCCTTCTTCATTTTCCAGTTTGCTTCTGACACCTGCGAACAGAACCATTGCAAGCAAGAAACCGATGCCTGCGCCAGCAGAGTTGCAGATAGAAAGAAGATATCCATAACCAGCATCGATGTTAGAGATACAAACACCAAGTACCGCACAGTTTGTTGTGATCAGCGGAAGGTATACACCCAATGCTTTGTGCAGGGATGGAATATATCTCTTCAGCATCATCTCTACAAGCTGTACCAATGCTGCGATTACGAGGATGAATACTACAGTCTGTAGATATCCGATTTCAAAATTATTGAGGACCTGCATGATTGGCCATGTCGCGATGGTTGCCAGTACCATTACAAAGATAACGGCAACGCCCATGCCTACTGCAGAGTCAAGTTTTTTCGATACACCGAGGAATGGACAGATACCCAGGAACTGAGCCAGTACATAGTTGTTAACGAGGATAACGCCCATCATTGTCGTTACGATTAGCATGCTTTTTCAGCTCCTTTCTCACATTCTTTTCTTGCGCCTCCGCACATTGCGGCCATAGCGCATCCGTCACATCCAAATTCTTTCTTCTTCAAGCCTTTACCCTTTGTAAAGTAGTTTACAGCAGCGATCAGGATTGCAAATACGAAGAATCCGCCTGGAGCCAGGTTGAAGATTCCCATTCCAGGGATGTGTCCTGTCAGAATTTCGATTCCAAATGCTGTACCGGAACCGAAGAACTCTCTGATCAGACCCATTGCTCCCAGAGCGAGGGTGAAACCGATGCCCATGCCGATGCCGTCTAAGGCAGAATCGAAGGCATTGTTCTTGCTGGCAAACATTTCAGCTCTTCCCAGGATGATACAGTTTACTACGATCAGCGGAATAAATAGTCCCAGTGAAGCGTAGAGGTCAGGCACGAAAGCCTGGAGCATTAACTGAACGACGGTTACGAATCCGGCGATGACTACGATGTAGCACGGGATTCTCACGTTGTCAGGAATAATCTTTCTCAGTAGTGAAATTACGATATTTGAGCAGATCAGGACTGCCATGGCAGAAACGCCCATTCCGATACCGTTGATTGCTGAAGAAGTCGTTGCCAGTGTAGGGCAAGTACCTAACAGTAACACCAGTACAGGGTTTTCTTTGATAATGCCTTTGGTAAGGATGCTCAATTTACTTACTTTCTTTTCCATTATTGCACACCTCCCATTGCTTTGTACTGGTCTAATGCACAATAGATACCGTAGTGAACTGCGTTGGATGAAATCGTAGCTCCAGTGATATGGGTTACATTCGCATCATCCTTGGCAGAAGTCGATGTCAATTCTGTAAGACCTTGGTACTGCTTTAAGTGTTTTGGATCGTGAGCCTTGGTTCCAAGACCCGGTGTGTCAGCGTGGTCAGTGACCTTTACGCCTGTAATCGCACCATTGCTGTCGATGCCGATCATCTCAGTCAGCGCGCCGCCGAAGGATTTCGTTACGACAGTGATGACCATTCCGCTGCCGTTATCAGCGACGTAACAATCCTGAACATAAACCTTGTCTTTTTCTTCTACGGTCAATTCTCCGGTGTACTCCGTGAAGGTATCCGCAGCAGGAAGCAGTTCAGCTCTCGCTTCATTCGCTTTTTTGATTGCATTTTCGTCGATAATCGGTTTTGCTACGCCGTAAGTTGCGGCAAGAGCAGCTGTAATTACCAGGCAGATGGCGACCAAAACGACGATAGGTGCAACATATTTGCTAAATGTACTATTATTTTTCATTTTTCTTTGCACCTCCATATGATAATTTGATGCACAGCTGGTCAATCAGCGGAGTCAAAATGTTCATCAGCAGGATGGAGAAGGAAACGCCTTCCGGATATGCACCCCAGAGTCTGATGACCATGGTCAAGAGTCCGCAGCCGATACCCATGATAACCTTACCAACCGGCATGATCGGGGAAGTTACATAGTCTGTTGCCATGAAGAAGGCTCCCAGCATAACGCCTCCAGCGCAAACGTGGAAGACTGCCATATTCAGCGCGCTTACATCACCGCCTACGATTGCATAATAAACAAATGCGAATACGAATACGGTTCCGATGAAACAAGCCGGGATGATCGGTGAGATAATCTTCTTCCAGATCAAGAAGAGACCACCCAGAAGCAATGCAATTGCACTGACTTCACCCACGGATCCGCCGATGAATCCTAAGAACATTTCCATATTTGCCGGCAGATCTGCCACGTTGCCCTCCTGCAATACGCCCAGAGGTGTCGCGCTTGTTGCTGCATCAACTGTTGACATTGATGGAGTAGGCCACGTTGTCATTTCAGTTGCAAATGATATAAACAGTACAATTCTTGCAGTGATTGCAGGATTTACCACATTTCTTCCAATCCCGCCGTAAATCTGCTTTACAATAATAATTGCTACGAAACATCCGATGACAGCCATCCAATATGGGAAGCTGGACGGAACGTTGAACGCGATCAATACGCCAGTAACTGCCGCACTGAGGTCGCCTACAGTCTGTCTCTTGTGCATCAGCTTGTTGTACAGCCACTCAAAGCCTACGCTGGCGACGATACATACCAGAGTCAATGCGACAACTCTGAAGCCGAAAACATATATACTAACTAAAAAAGAAGGTACTAAAGCAATGAGTACCATTGCCATTGTCTTTGTAGTATCCAGGCCGGTGACCAGGTGTGGTGCTGAGGATACTGCTAAATTACCATAGTATTTTTTATCCATTATTTAATTCCAGCCTCCTTTACAACCGCTTTTCCAAGCTTGTTCATGAAGCCCAGAGGTCTTCTCGCCGGACATACGTATGAACAGCTTCCGCATTCCATACACTGCATTACCTGCAGATCAGCGAGCTTCTGTGCATCTCTGCGTTCATAAGCTTCTGCCAACGCGGTTGGAAGCAGGTTGAACGGACATGCATGATGACATCTGCCGCAGTTAATACATGCAGTCTCTTCAGGGATATATGATTTTTCCTTGGAGAATGCAAGAATTGCATTGTTGTTCTTTACGATCGGCATCTCGTCGGAGAAGATGGCTCTTCCCATCATCGGACCACCCATCAAAATCTTCTTCGGTTCAGATTTGTATCCGCCGCAGAACTCGATAACGTCGTGAATCTGTGTACCGATTGGGGCGATGATGTTCTTCGGCGTGGCTACTGCATCGCCGTCAACGGTCATTCTCTTCTGTACTAGAGGTACACCGTTTCTGAAATACTGTCCTACAAATGCAACAGATGTTACATTGGATAGGATGACACCCAGGTCTGCAGGAAGTACGCCTGCCGCCATTGGCTTGCCGGTGATTTCATAAACAAGAACTCTCTCTGCTCCCTTTGGATATCTGGCCTGCAGCTTGAAGGTGTGCATGTTTGTGAGACCTTGTTCGGCAAACATCTTATCAAGCTTCTCGATTGCGTCAGGTTTGTTTTCTTCGATTCCGATATATCCTTCGTCCAGGCCGATGTAGTCCATGATCAATTTCATCCCGTCGATAATGTCCTGAGTATCCTCAAGCATTGTCCTGTGGTCAGAAGTGATAAATGGTTCGCACTCCGCACCATTGACGATTAAAGTATGTACTTCGTCGAGATTTCTTGGATTGTACTTGATGTGTGTAGGGAATGAAGCGCCGCCCAATCCTACGAGACCACTGTCTCTCACGGCTTTGACAAAGCTGGCCAGGTCATTTACCTGAGGAACTTTGATTTCCTCCCACATCTCTTGTTTTTTGTCAGTTTCAATCACAACCAACGTGTCATTTCCACCTGTGGCAGAGCGCTGTGTTTCAATGCCTGCAACGGTTCCGGATACGCTTGAGTGAATAGGTGCACTTACGAATGCATCTGTATCGCCGATAAGTTGTCCGACCTTGACCGCATCACCTTTCGCTACTAAAGGCTTACAAGGCGCACCAATATGCTGTGACATTGAGATCTTGACAACGTCAGGAATTGGCATAACTTCGGTTTCACATTTCGCCGTGTTCTTATAGTGTCCGGCGTCGATGCTATGTAAATGCTTTGCATTTGAACTCATATTTGAAACCTTCCTTTCTAAAAAATAGTTGTCTAATAATCATACGCAATACATTATACTACAAAGAGTGACAAAAATCATCACAATTTTGACATATTTTTAACCTTTCGCAGGTTCCAAAATTACCCTAGAACCATTCCATCTGATTGTTCTTGATTCAGCCTCCTCCAAAGCATATGCAGATGTATACATTAAAATGTCAAAAACCCTTGTCTTCCTCGATGCTAGGACTTATAATTCTGTATATATGAGGGAAAGGGGTGTGTTCATCATGATTAAAAAAGAAGAGCTGCCGATCTGCCCGGTAGCTACCACCGTACAGCTCATCGGCAGCAAGTGGAAGCTGCTGATTATCCGTAACCTCCTTGACCGGCCCTGGAGGTTTAAGGAATTGCAGAAGTCGCTCACAGGCATCAGTCAGAAGGTGCTCACCGACAGCCTTCGTTCCATGGAAGCAGACGGCATCATCCAGCGCACCGTCTATTCGGAAGTGCCGCCAAGGGTGGAGTACGCATTATCGCCACTAGGTGAGACCCTGCGCCCCATTCTCGATTCTATGGGACAGTTCGGCGCTTACTATCAAAATCTCGTCGATTCGCAGACACCAGATCACAATGAATAAGCAGATACAATGCAAAGCCACTCTGGCTGTAAACTAAGAGTGGTTTTTGTTTTATGTAATTAAGAGCGATTCTTTTTCTGATAACAGGACTCAAATATTGTATACGTTTTTTCTGTGTCCAATAGTAAGAATCAGCATGATCCCTCTATCCTCCTGTATCTGTGCAGTCAAACGGTAATCACCTATACGATACCTCCATTGTCCGCTATCATTTAATAAAATCTTTTATTTTAGATGTTTCATTTTCCTTTTTAGTGGAATATTATTTATATAACATTTAAACAAATACTTAATTGTTTAAGCAAAACGAAAGGATGTGCAAAAAATGAAAGAGATACACCTGCCACACGATCACGGTAATAGGACTTCAGCTTTTATCCAAAACATGCCCTGCCAGGATGTCTTTGATAAGACCGCTGAAACCTTCACCCTGATCAGCGACCCCACCAGGGTAAAGATTCTTTGGCTTCTGTGTCACACCGAAGACTGTGTTGCCAACATCGCCGCTGCTATCGAGATGTCTTCCCCCGCCGTCTCTCATCACCTGAGAGTCTTGAAGCAGGCCGGGCTTCTCGCTTACCGAAAATGCGGCAAAGAAGTGTATTACACCTTGGCTGACACTGATGAGGCGAAACTGGTGCATCACATCGTGGACATTATATTCGATTTAAATTGTAAAGAGAGGTACTAACTATGAAAAAGACTTACAAACTGGAAAATCTCGACTGTGCAAACTGTGCGGCAAAGATGGAAACTGCCATCAACAAAATGGACGATGTGGACTCCTGCAGTATCAGTTTCATGTCTCAGAAAATGACAATTGAAGCTGCCGAAGATAAATTCGAAGATATTCTGGACGATGCACAGAAAGCGATCAAAAAAGTAGATAGAAGTTGTAAAATCATAAAATAGTAAAGAGGGGGGGATATCACAATGACGAAATCACAGAAATTTGATTTGGTCAAAATTTTCGCAGCAGCTGCTCTGTTCATCGCGGGGTATACTACCGACATCATCTGGTTTTTCATAGCTGCCTATGTCATTGCCGGTTACAGAACGATTATCGAAGCAGTCATGGGAATCGTCCGCGGCCAGCTTTTAGATGAGAATTTTCTGATGACGATCGCGTCTCTAGGCGCCGCCTACTGTCAGGACTATCCTGAGGCGGCAGCCGTCATGTTGTTCTATCAAGTGGGAGAGTTCTTTGAGCATTATGCCGTCAACAATTCTCGAAAGTCCATCGCTGATCTGATGGACATCAAGGCTGAATTCGCTAACAAGCTAGTAGACGGAAAGGAGATTACTGTCGATCCGGAAGAGCTGGTTCTCGGTGATTTGATCCTAGTAAAACCGGGGGAAAAGATTCCTGTGGACGGTGTTGTCGTAGAGGGTAATTCTTCTCTGGACACTGCCGCTCTGACTGGAGAATCGATGCCGAGGGACGTAAGCGCAGGTGAAGAGATTATCAGCGGTACCATCAATCTGACTGGTGTTCTCAAAGTCAAAGTTTCTAAGTTATATGAGGACTCCACCGTTGCGAAGGTTCTCGATCTAGTGGAGAATTCCAGCAGCAGAAAAGCATCTGTCGAAAAATTCATCACCAAGTTTGCGCACTACTACACGCCCATCGTTGTCGGGCTGGCTGTTTTACTGGCTGTCGTTCCGCCGCTTGTGCTCAGCGGGCAGCACTTCGACGACTGGCTCTACAGGGCTATGATTTTCCTGGTCATCTCCTGCCCTTGTGCGCTGGTCATCTCTGTACCTCTCAGTTTATTTGCCGGCGTTGGCTCCGCTTCAAAGCAGGGAATTTTAGTCAAAGGCAGCAACTACTTGGAGGCGTTAGCACACGTCAAAGCCTTCGCTTTTGACAAGACGGGCACTTTGACCACTGGAAAATTTGCAGTGACAAAAATCCATACGACAGGAATCGTGACAGAAGACCAACTGTTAGAAATCGCTGCCCACGGTGAGAGCTTGTCCAATCACCCTATCGCTTTGTCTATCGTTAGGCGCTTTGGTGACACAGACAGCAGCCAGGTGACGAATTACGAAGAAATTTCCGGCAAGGGCGTATCTGGAATATATAAAGGAAAGAAAGTTTACTGCGGCAACAGCCGTCTGATGAAGGACTTGGGCGTAGAGGCTGCGATTCCATCAGAAATCGGGTCTGTAGTACACGTCGCCTACAGCGATACCTATCTGGGATATATCGTGGTAGCAGATACCATCCGAGAGAACAGCGCTGAAACCATGAAAGAGCTTAAGGCTCTCGGTGTAGCGCAAACCATCATGCTGACAGGAGACAGAAAAGAAATTGCCGAAAACGTTGCATCAGAAATCGGTATTACCAATGTACTGTCTGAGCTGCTGCCAGAAGATAAAGTATCCTCTCTGGAAAACGTTCTTAACACCGGACAGAAAGGCCGCTTGGTCTTTGTTGGTGACGGTATTAACGATGCACCGGTACTTGCCCGGGCGGATGTGGGAATCGCCATGGGGGCCTTTGGCTCAGATGCAGCAATTGAAGCTTCCGACGTGGTGATCATGGCCGACGATATCTCAAAACTCGTCACCATAACGAAAATTGCCCGCAAGACCCTGCGCATCTGCAAACAAAATGTCGTCTTTGCCCTAGCCGTCAAATTTGCCATTATGGCATTAGGCGCTTTCGGCATAGCCACTATGTGGGATGCCGTTTTCGCCGATGTGGGAGTCGCATTTATTGCCATTCTCAATGCAATGCGGGCATTAAAACTTTAAGAAAATAGACGAAGGGCTGTCGCTTCAAGGAAGAAATTCCTAGTGCACAGCCCTTTTTTCTGACTAATCGGAACCACTTCCAAGATACTTATTTCACAGGTTCCTTTGTATCTTTATCCAGCTTCAAATCAAACAGTAAATTGAAGATATAACGCACAATAGTCGCTCTGCGTGCGATGCCTACCAGTTTGCCTTCCTCATCTATAATTGGTATTTTCTTAAACTTCTTTTTCGAAAGAATTCTGGCAACTTCGTCAATGGGATGGCTTTCTGTCACGCAAAACACCTTGCGAGCAGCCAACTCCATCACATTTCGCTCCTTAAATGCGTCTACTTTCTGCTCAAAGGATTCATCGTCATAAACTACCATGACAGAATCGCCTCCGTAAATAGAACGGGTCTTCTGTTTTGATACAGCCCGCATGATATCTCCATCGCTGATGAATCCTGTGACGTGCTGCTCTTCATCGACGACTGTCAACCCGCCCACTTCCTTTTCGACCAGGATTTTGACCACATCTCCCAAAGTTGCCGTCACTGGACAGGTGTACACATCTGTGTCCATAATCTTTCCGATTGGCGCTTTCATACCATTCCTCCTATTCTTCTTCTAAAGGTGCTTCTCCGCCTTTGCGCACCTTCACAATTGCCAAAACCAATGCTACAGCGGCGACACAGGCCGACGCTGCATAAGCAGCTCTTACACCGCTGGCTGTCTGCAGCAGAGGCGTCTGCGCATTGCTGGAACTGGTAACCATCGTCATAATCGTGATAATCAAAGCGGTACTGATAGAACCGCCAACCTGACGTCCTGTGTTGCTGATGGCATTTCCGTGGGCTATGTATTCGTTTCTTAAAGAGTTGATCCCCCAAGTGTTAACCGGCATGTTGGCAATGGTCTGACCGAAGGACTGCATGACGTAGATTACAATCAGAAGGACAACTGATGTCGTTGGACCGATAAAGGCCAGCGCCGCCAAAGAACCCGTCAGCGCAGTCAACCCCAGAATGGAGATACCTCTCGGTCCGAATTTATCAAAGAGCAAGCCGCTGACCGGGCTCATAAAAATCGAAGCGACCGCACCGGGCATCATCAGCATACCCGTGGTAAAGGCGGAAAACCCTTTGACACTCTGTAAATAAATCGGCAACACGATGCTTCCCACGGAAAGTGCCGAATTGATGATGGTCACGATGGCTGCCGAACAGGCGAAGACTGGCGTCTTCAAAATCTTCAGTTCCAGGAGCGGCTCATCGAGATGAAACTGTCTGCTTATGAACCAAACAAAGGCTGCTGCGCCTACCATCAGCGGCAGGATGACCAGGGGGCTGCCCCAGCCTTTGGTGCTGGCGCTGGAAAAACCGTACAGCAGGCCGCCAAAGGCGAAGGAGGACAGCACGATGGACAGAAAGTCCAGGTGCGGACGTTTCCGTTCTCCGACATTTTCCAGCAAGAAGATGCTTGCGATCAGGATCACCACTGCCAATGGGATAATAGAATAGAACATCATTCTCCAGCCAAAGCGGTCGATAATCCAGCCCGCGAAAACCGGTCCGATGGCTGGTGCACAGCTCATAACGATACCGGCCATACCCATGGCAGTGCCCCGCTTCTCTCGCGGAAATACCAGCATCGGCACGTAGGCAACCAATGGCAGTTGAATGCCGGCACCCATGGCCTGCATTACCCTGCCTATAATCAAAACCGGAAAGGTATCTGCCATACCCGTAACCAACGTTCCTACAATGAAGACTGCCATCGATAGGATGAACAGCAGCTTTGTAGCGAACCGGTCGATAAGATAGGCCGTAACCGGTACCATGATGCCGTTGACCAACATGTAAATCGTCGTCACCCACTGCGCAGTTCCCGCGTTGATTTGAAAGGTCTCCATCAGCTTTGGTAAAGCCGGTGACAACACAGTCTGGTTGAGGATGGCGATAAAGGCGCCGCCTACCACGATGGCGATAATCATAATTTCTCTTTTTGTGACTCCCGATTTCGGGGTTTCTGCTAAATCTTTTTCTTTCAACTTCTTCCCTCCCAATACGCCAAAACTTTCTAAGCCTGCTTTCTCATGTTTTCAAGAACACGTTCTAACATCGTCATCAGCATCTCTTTTTCCTCTTGGCTGAATCCGTCTGTCATCAACTGTTCAACATGGTCTAATACTTGGTAGAATACGGGCACAAAAGATTCTCCTTTTTCTGTCATCACCAGATAATTGCTGCGGCAATCCTTCTGGCTGCGTACTCTCTGAATCAGTTTGTTCTCCTCCATGCGTCCTAAAAGACGGGTCACCGTGGAACCCTTCAGTAATAAGTAATCCTCAACATCCTTCTGGCTGACCTCATGATCTTTGCCGAACCGATAGCGCATATTGTTGAGAAACAGCAAAACCAATGACTGCACATAGGTAATACCGTTTTGGGCAACGCCGTGATTCAGCATAGCCTTTTGGCCATTGGCGATTTTTTTAAACAGATCACTGTAGTATGTCTTTTCGTAACTCATCTCTTTTCCTCCAAATTTAGTTAGTAGGCTAATAATTAGTGTACTAAGTATAATACTGCAAAAAAGGCCGACTGTCAATTTCAATTTATGAAATTCCCTTTCACATCACGGCAAACCCATTTTTTGCAAAAGGATTCCAGATAGTAAAATTGTCTTTATAACTGAGCCGATTTTGTTTATGGTCTGATGTTCATGGGTTTGCCGTGTCTTTTACAAACATTTTACTTGCGTATGGCAAACTACTATAATATAATAATTGGACTAAATCAAGAACCGGGGAGCATTGAGATGAAACTGAAAATAATTAACTTACAGAAAAATTTTGAAAGCAAAGAGGTTTTGAAGGACATCACCTTTACCTTTGAAACAGGAAAAATTTATGGACTGCTAGGAAAAAACGGCGCGGGAAAGACCACTTTGTTCAACTGCATTAATGAAGATCTGCCCATCGACGGAGGTTCTTTTGTCATCGAGGAGGATGGTGCAGAGCGCTGCGTTGTACCTGACGATATCGGTTATGTACTCTCCACGCCTGCTGTGCCAGAGTTCCTGACCGGCAGAGAGTTTCTCAAATTCTTTCTCGATATCAACGCTGAAAAAGTCAAGGAACCTAAGGCCATCGACGAATACTTCGCTTTCATGGACATCGAAGAAGAAGACCGTGATAAACTGATGAAGGATTATTCCCATGGTATGAAAAACAAGATGCAGATGTTGGTCAATATCATCGGCAGCGCCGGCATTTTACTCTTGGATGAACCGCTGACTTCTTTCGACGTATTAGTGGCTGAACAGATGAAAGATCTTCTGCGACAGATCAAAAGCGATCACATCATCATCTTCTCCACCCATATTATGGATCTGGCCGTCAGTCTCTGCGATGAAATCGTCATTCTCAATAACGGCGTTTTAGAAGAAATCGACAAGACGAACCTGACGGAATCAGGGCTGAAGGAACGCGTCATCAGCATTTTGAAGGGAGAGGACAATGTTTAAAACATTCAAATGTGCTTTTGCACTGAAGAATACATACAGGGCAAACGGCGTCATCTTTTCCCTGAAGCAGATTCCTCTGGTTAAGAGGCTTCTTCCCGCTGCCCTTTACAAGAGCCGCGGGTTAAAAATATTTGCAAACATCGTCAGCATCATTCTGGAGCTCGCTAACATCTTCGTTACAAAACCACTCTATGTGGCTTTGATGATCTATCTGCCAGCTATCCTGTATCAAGCGGATACAGCGGCGATTTTGCTGCACATTTTTTTGCTGATGACCTTGATTGGCGTCATCATGAACTCACACCTGTTCAACCCCACAAAGGACAAATACTATGCCATGTTCCTGCTGAAGATGGATCCACGCGAGTACACATTAACCAATTATGGATATTTTCTATTGAAATCTCTGCTGGGTCTGGGCGTTTCGTTTATCGTCTGTGGCCTGTTCGTTGGATTGCGTCTGCCGACCTGTATTCTGATGGCAATTTTCGTAGTCTTCAGCAAAATCTGCTTTCACAGCTTTTTGCTGTGGCGATCCCAGCGGACAGGCAGAAAAACTTATAACGAAAACAAACCTTCGCCAGCGCTTTGGATAACCATATTCGCAATTTTGCTCTGCGCCTATGGGCTGCCGTTGATAAACTGGCACCTCAGCGAGACCATCTTTTATATTTTGATGGTCCCCGTGGTAATCTTTGGTCTGGTGGGAAGCGTATATCTTTGGAGATTCCAGGGATACCGCCGGGTCTATAAGGACCTGCTGCAGAATAACAACATCTTTTTCGGTTACAATGATGCAGTAAAGCAGGCGAATATCGACACTTATCAAAAGAAGCAGCTTGACAGCTCCGTCAAAGTCAGCAGCAATAAAACCGGCTACGGATATCTCCATGAACTCTTTGTAAAGCGTCACCGCAAGTTGCTGACCAGGTCCGCAAGGAATTTTTCCATCGGTATCTTTGTAATTCTCGTCAGCGTCGTAGCTATGATTTACCTCAATCCGGGAATTGCCGCCAGAGCCAACAGGATGATGCTTAACTCTCTGCCTCTGGCTCTGATGTTCATGTACTTCATCAATCGCGGGCAATCGGTAACACAGGCCATGTTCATGAACTGCGATCACAGCATGCTCACCTATCGATTTTACCGTCGGCCGGAAGCAGTCTTGCAGTTGTTCCGGCAAAGACTGCGCACTTTAGTAGCTATCAACCTGCTGCCCGCCGCTCTGATCGCCCTGGGTCTGCCCTTGGTGCTGTATCTGTCAGGCGGCACTGATAACCCGCTCAACTACCTCGTGCTGTTTCTTTCCATCATATCCATGTCGGTGTTCTTTTCCGTCCACCACCTGGTCATGTATTACCTGTTACAGCCATACAATGTAGAACTGCAGACAAAAAGTGCCACATATGGGATTGTCAATTACATCACGTATCTCATTCCCTTTGCCTTCATGTACATCAAATTGCCAACCATCGCTTTTGGCTCCTGTATGGTAGGTTTTGCTGTGCTATATGTCATCCTCTCTCTGATTTTCGCATATAAGTATGCGCCAAAGACCTTTAAGCTGAGATAATAACATCATAAAAAACGTGGAAATGACGGAATCAAGCGGTCATGTCTGCCAAATCAAGATTTGGGGACTTTTCGCATGAGACCTGCCAACGATTTACTTAAAGTAAATCGGGCTAGGGCTTCAAGATTCCTATTTCCACGTTTATTATATCTCAGTCATTGAGCGAAATTCAGTTGAATCATAAATCCGTCAGCTCTTCCGGCTATAATATCGTAGCTTTGCATTTTTATAATCGGCTGTATTTCTAGTGACGATGCAACATGCGTCTGCCTTAGCTGCGATTTCGTCAATAAGTCCGCACGATTTTGCCAGCTGGCTTTACATCTTGGACAGTTCACTCTTCATCCACAACATCGCACCCACAGAACTGTCGATCAAAAACATAGTTCGATTGATCACGTCCATCAATTCACCGATGGTATCCATCGCATAACCAAAAGGCATGGCGTTTTGGTCAAAGTCCTCGTCAGTCAGTTCTTCCATCATCAGCTTTTTCAAATCCGGGTTTTTCCTCGCTAACAGCTTCAGATACTTACGGGCTTTGCTATAATCGTCCACCTTATAGTAAAGCAGAATCAGTGGAAACAACATGCCCGCACTTTCCTCCTCGTAAGCCGCCAGAAGTCCTTCTGCTGATGATACATCCTCCATAAAAGCGTGGAGTGCCATCAAGTCATAACGAATTCCCATATTGTCGTTTTGATTCAGTCTGATGATATTGACACCTGTACGAATGGCCAGGCGAAACTTTCCCAGGCCGATCAGGTCATCCATATAAGTCGCCAACGCACGGATATACGGCCTGGTCTCGTTAATCATGTAGAAGCTGCCGATGTTCTCTTCTGCAAAATAGCCTTCCTCTTCTAAGTGTTTTTCCGTCTTCTTGATCAACTTTTCGAAACGTTTCTTTGCCTCTTCCGGCGTAATGTCCATCAAATCGATGAGAAGCAGTTCCGCATCTGTACAATAGGGATCGATGGTCAGCGCTTTCTGCGCGTTTTTCCTTGCCACTTTAACGTCCTCTGCTTCCATCGCCAGATCCAGATAGTACCATTGATCCTTTTCCACTGGCCCATCAGGCACCAGTTTATCGTTATATTGTTTCATAAATTCGTCGATCTTCTCTTTGGTCTCTTCTTCTGACAATTTTCCAAACTGGTCCAGATACTTCTGCAGTTCTCTAAATATTTTTTCTGTATCTCTATTCATTCTCTTATCCTTTCCTCAACTGCGATTATATAATCGCACTCTCGATGGCTGCCCCCGGTGCTAATGTTTTGATATAAAGTTCCATCTGATTCAGACAGCCTTCTACTTTCGCAATCGGCAGCCCCTCGGGAGCAAAGACCATATAAACCGGATGGAGTGTCTTGTCTGTCAGACAGGTCTTCTCATCTGGTCCTGAAATCATGGTCAAAACCACGCCACTGTCGTCTCTGCCAGTCAAGTCTCCTTTATAGCTGTGCTTATCACGTCCGCCCATGCCGACAAAGGGAATTTCTTCTGCTGCCTCGAACAAAACCAGTGCACCTTCTATCTTGTCCGCGTCGTGAGTACCAGTCAGCATACGCGTCTTCAATTCCGTCAGAAAGGCCACCTGATTGATGGGGTTGTATTCCGGGAAAGGCCGTCCCTTTAATAAAAAGCTTTCCAGCTGCGCCATGACAGGATAGGTCTTCTTGTGTTTCCTAAAATAGCGGAAATACGGCTCCTCCGAGAACGCAGCCTTGCGGTCATAGGTCCCTGCCTGCTCTTTGATGGCAGCAAGTTCTGTTTCTTTCAATTTGCCAAAGGCGGCCAAGTCCCATTCCGCCTGTTCTGGATATCTGACATCCAAGATGCCAAAAGGGATGTCCCTTCCAGCTAATGATTGATCTTTATATACTTCTATCATTCAGTGTTCCTCCTGCACCAGCGCCTGAAACCCTCGTTTCTCTAGAATCTCTGTCAGCTGATCTGCAAAATCGCTTTCACTTCCCCAGGATATATTGAATAGTCCACCGCCTCCGCCAGCACCGATTCCATCTACATAAACGGCCTCTTCGTCGCCAGTAATCGCTACAGTCAAGCTTGCATAACTGCCATTTCGCATATAATATCGTTCAAAGACGATTAAATCAATACCAACACCATCTTGAATATGGCGCACCTCATCTTTCAGTTCCGGTGGAATAGCCCCTTTCTTCAGCAGTTCTTTTTTTATATACTCTGCAGTCTCAACTACACCGCCTGCCCCGGCCATACAAATTTTTGCCATTATACACGCTCCTTTCCCACGACAACTCGGTCCTGGTCATCAATGCCAATTACCTTTTCTCCTTTTTCCCGCAATTCTTTTACATAGTTCAATATCTCCTGGTCGATGATTTCCCCCGGACAGATGACGGGGATACCCGGCGGATAAGGAATGATGGAGGATGCGCAGACTCTGCCTGCCGCTTCCTTCAGTTTGATTCGCTCCTTCTGCCGCGGCAGTGGTTTCTGCACCAGCTTCTTCTGTGTCAAAATCTGTTTTGCTGGTGCAGAGTTTATCGTTATTTGGCGATTAGAGGCTATTTCCCGCAATGCAGAGAACAATCTGTCGAAGTCGTATCGTTTATTGCCGATTCCTGTCATGCACATGACGATGTTCCCCGTCACCAGCTCTACGAAGATACCTTGTTTCATCAAAAGTTCTTCTAGATGTAAGCCGTCGATACCGTAAGCGCTCATATCCAGATTGATCTTGGTATGATCCAGAAGTGGGTGATCCATGACCCGCAGGCTTTCAATCTCCGCCGCCCGCCTGTAAAAATACTGCAAATTCTCTTCCCACTGCCATATCAGATCTTTTCCTTTTCGTTCCAACAAATCTGCATTGATATCCAGAGATGCCATTAAAAGATAGGACGGACTGGTACTCTCAATCAATTGCAGCTTATCTTCAAACTCATACTTGTCAACCTTGTCTGAACAGAGGTTGACAACAGCACTCTGGGTATAGGATGCTAACGTCTTGTGAACGCTGTCAATGACAATGTCTGCCCCCAGATTTTCGGCAGCTTTGACGCTGTCACCTATATACCGGTCAAAGAATTTCAAATGAGCGCCATGGGCCTGATCCACAATGAGAATTTTGCCCGCATCGTGAACCAGCTGCGCAATGGCTTTGATGTCACTGCAGACGCCATAGTAGTTTGGACTGGGTAGAATCACCGCACTGCTGCCTGGGTGCTCTGATAGGCAGCGAGTTATTTCATCTGCGGTGATTTCTCCCGAAATCCCATAATCCGCAATCAACTGCGGATAAGCGTAAACCGGCTCGGCACCCGCCAGGGAAACTCCGTTGAAGATGGACTTATGACAGTTTCTCGCCATGATGATCTCACCGCCAGCCGGTGCACAAGACAGGATTGCTGCAATCAGCCCCGCGCTGCTGCCGTTGATCAGCAGATAACTCTCCTTTGCCTCATACAGCTTGGCGTATCGCTCCATGGTTTCTTTGATTATGCCTTCGGTCTGAAAGAGGTTATCGGCTCCGGGAATCTCTGTGATATCACAATCCATCATCTGATCCAAAAACCTGCCGTATCCATTTTCACGATAGATGGCTTCCCCTTTATGACCTGGCATATGAAAGGATATGGGTGCGCGCGTTGCATGATCTAACAAAAACTGGCAGACGCCTCTCTTTTCCATGTTCTTCTCCCTTAAATTTATTAAATGTGGTATACTTATACTTATTCTAACATTTATTGGGGGAGGAATAAAGCATTATATGTCGTCTCATTTTCGTGAAATCACCTGCAAAGCAGCGCTAAACAAACTTCACAGCCGCAGACTGCCTTATAACTGGGATCTGAACATCTATCGCGGCTGCCAGCACAAGTGCGAATACTGTTTCGCTCTATATACCCAGGATTACATGCCTGACAATGACTTTTTTGACACCATCTACATCAAAACAAATGTCGCGGATCAGCTTGAGAGGCAGCTTGCCAGTCCATCCTGGAAACGGGAGATTGTCAACATCGGAGGCGTCACTGACAGCTATCAGCCCATCGAAAAAGAGCGCAAAATGATGCCGGATATCTTGAAATTGATGATCAAATACAAGACGCCCTGCATCATTTCCACCAAATCTGATCTCATTCTGCGGGACTTTGATCTGATTGCAGAGCTCGCCAGCATCACCTATGTCAACGTGGCTGCAACCATCACCTGCATGGATGAAAATATCAGGCAGAAGATTGAGCCGGGCGGAGTTCCTTCCCTGCGTCGTTTTCAAATGCTCAAGGAATTTTCGAAAACGGATGCTTCGAGGGGTCTGCACATGATGCCGATTATTCCTTATCTGACCGACTCTGACGAGAACCTCGACACCCTTTACGCTCACGGCGAAGAAGCAGAAGTTTCCTATGCCTTGCCAGGGCTGATGAATCTGCGCGGACGGACGAGACGTTCTTTTTTCGATTTTATCAGGTTGGAGTATCCCAGATTGGAACCGATTTTACAAGATTTATATAAAGAGGGGCGATTAGACCAGGAATACAGGACCGCCTTTTACAAACGCCTGCGCAAAATCAAGAGCAGGCACACCCTGTCTCATAATTACATGCCGCCAAAGAAGGATGAAGGCGTGCAGCTCTCTCTGTTTTAGAAAGGACGAGAAGGAAATGGCAAAGAGAAATACTAGAAATACAAAGGGCAAAATCATCTCCGCTGCCTGGAAACTGTTCTACGATCAGGGCTATGACCATACGACGGTAGACGAAATCGTAGAAGAGTCCGGTACCTCAAAGGGCTCTTTTTACCACTACTTTGAAGGAAAAGATGCCTTGCTCTCCTCTCTTTCCTTCCTCTTTGATGAGAAATATGAGGAACTGAAAGATACACTGCAAGAAGAGAGCAGCGCCATTGACAAATTAGTTTATCTCAACCAAGAGTTATTTTTGATGATAGAGAATTCCATTTCTGTAGATCTGTTGGCTCGGCTCTTTTCTTCACAGCTGATCACCAGAGGCGACCGCCACCTGTTGGATCAGGACAGAATCTATTACAAGCTGTTGCGCAAAATCCTGCAGGAAGGTCAGCAAAAGGGCGAACTGCGCAGCGACCTCTCTATCAACGAAATCATCAAGACCTACGCCATGCTGGAGCGGGGACTGATGTACGATTGGTGCCTGTGCAACGGCGATTACTCCCTCGCTCAGTATGCAAAACGCGTCCTGCCCATGATGCTGGAGGTGTACAAAGATCAAGATGCGTGACAAAATGAGGGCGAAGCCTGCGGCTCCGCCCTCAAAGAAATGATTCTATTACAATCATTATTCTGCAGCATGTAGCATATTCTCTACATCTTTGACTGTTCCATCGATTCTCTTTGCCACTTCTTCCATGGACATGCCTTGATCCAGGAATTTCTTCACAACAGATTTCATGCTTTCGCCGACCTCTATGAGATGGTTATCCAAATCATAGAAACGAATGACCCGCTGTCCCCATCCGTGCTCTTTCACGTCATGAAGCAGGCACACGTCTTCCCTTTTTTTCAGTTTTTCCACGAACCCGTCAAAATCTTTTAATTCGAAATAAACCTCAAAGCTGTTCTCCTTATCCTTGATCTCTTCGTCCGGAATTCCCGTAAGCCAGCCGAATTCCTGCTGCAAGGCAAGTCCGCAGTCAAAACCTATATTGATGCCAAAGTCGGCATCAACCTTGAGGTCAAATAATTCTTCGTAAAAGGCTCTCGCCTTATTGATATCTTTTACAGATAATAAGCATACAAATTGCATCATTTCTCCTCCTATTTGTTTTTTTAATTATAACGTCTTTACAGAATATAGAATAGGAAAAAGGCGACATCTTTTTCGCAGTCTATTTTAAAATTGACTTCAGAGCTTCCCGTGGTGTCATGGAATGATACTTTTTGAACACGCTAATCATATGAGATTGGTCTGTATAACCATACTTGTGCACCAGATCCTGATAGTTCAGGCCGCCCGATTGCAGCATCTCCTGCCATAGAGACTGATAGCGTACCAAGTCCGCCATTTGTTTTGGCGAAGCGCCCGTCACTTCACGAAAAATCCGCTGGATCTGGCGGTGACTGTAACCCGAATACCTTGAAAGATCTTCCAGAGTGACGTTTCCCTTCTGTTTCAGCATCAGCTCTACGCCATTGAGAAAAGGCGCATTCAGTTTCCTGTCGTCAATCATCTTCTCTATGTATTGTTCAGCGAGGCGGACTCTTCCTATAAACGCTGGTTGATCAAAAATTTGCTCGCAGAGTTGACTTATTGCAGGAAAAAATTCCTCCGCTGGCAAAATTTGATCCATGGTATCTTTGCAGTGAAAATTCCCAATCAGATGCATAGCCCAAAAAGGAAAACGAATAGCAAAGAGGCTCATCTTTCTTTCATCTTCTCTCCATTGATCGATACTATAAGCACTGCTCATACCCACAAAAATCATTCGATAGGAGCCTTTCTCATTGTCTTTCACGAGCATCAAATCAAAACAGGTATCCGGTACAATCAAAGTGTTTCCGTAAATGGCTGAACTGCCGGGATCAAAGTCCTCCTCCGAACCCCAGAAGCAGCGGATATACGGGGCCAGTTCCAGTGAGGGCAAAACACTGTGGTATGTGGCATCTGTCATATGCGGATTGGCTGTCTCTGCAGTATAAATGGTTTGAAACTGAATTCTACTCATGGGTGACTCCTCTCTGTTACTGCAATTATATATGATTATGGAAATTGCCACAACTGGTTGATTTTGCCGCAGCGGTGATTATGCTTTCCATCCGATTTTGATGGCATTTTTAAAAAACATGAAAATAATCACGCCACAAACATAACTTTTCATTTATAATAAGTTCATATCTATTGAAAAAAGGAGAATCTGTTTATGAAAATCGACCGCCTCATCGGAATCCTATCTATTTTGCTGCAGCAAGAAAAAGTGACGGCACCTTATCTAGCTGAAAAATTCGAAGTATCCCGGCGTACGATAAACCGTGACATCGAAGATTTATGCATGGCTGGCATCCCTCTGGTCACACAGCAGGGAAGAGACGGCGGTATTTCTATCATACAAGGTTATCGCATGGAGCGGACCCTCCTGACTTCAGGAGACATGAAGTCTATTTTGGCCGGCCTGCGCAGCCTGGACAGTGTCAGCGGCACAAATCGCTATCAGCAGCTGATGGAAAAGCTCTCCGCTGGCAGCTCTGAAATCCTGACGAACAACGATCACATTTTGATCGATCTGTCGTCACAGCAGAAATCCTCCCTCGCGCCAAAAATCGAATTGATCCAAAATGCCATTGAACAATCCTGTCTGATGAAATTTGATTATTACTCTCCCAAGGGAGGGAGTAAGCGCCAAATTGAACCCTACTTTCTGGTGTTTCACTGGTCTTCCTGGTATGTCTGGGGATTCTGCCTGGAAAAACAAAATTTCAGGCTGTTCAAGCTGGGCCGGATGATGAACTTGACGAAAGAAGGAACTTTCTTTAATCCAAAACCGGTGCCAACGCCCGACCTTTCCAGTGAAACAGTTTTTCCTTCTTCCTTTGAAGCAAAGATTCTGTTTGAGCCGACAATGAAATGGCGCATTATTGAAGAATTCGGCATCGATGCGATGAAGGAGCAGCCTGACGGGAAACTGCTAGTCACCTATCAAGCCTTTGATAAATACAGTCTCTTCAGTTGGATTCTCAGCTTTGGCACTCAGGCAGAACTGGCAGAGCCAAAAAAACTGCGAAAAGAACTCTCCGAACTGGCAGCAGAAATAAGTTCAAAAAACAAGAATTGATGACACACTGATGTCATGTTCTAGTTGTTAAGATAAACCTATCAAAAGAAAGATAGGAGAAACAAATGAATTACGAAATTGTCAATTTAGAAGAAAAAAGAGTCGTCGGTCTCGCCGCCAGAACCAATAATCAGTCTCCCGAAATGGGCGCCGTCATCGGCGGACTTTGGGAAAAGTTTTATGGGGAAGGTATTTATGCGCAAATAGAGAACAAGACCAGTGACAAAGCCCTCGGTATCTACACAGACTACGCTGGCGGAGCCATGGATGATTATACCATCATGGTCGCCTGTGAAGCCGCTGAATCCAAAACGATGCCAAAAGATACCATCGTCAAAACCATTCCAGCCGGCAGATACGCCAAGTTTGTCGTCAAGGGCGATATGCATACCGCAGTAGCAAACTGCTGGATGGAAATATGGTCCATGGACCTGCCCCGCACTTTCGTCAGCGACTTTGAAGAGTACCAGGATGACTGCATGGACGGTGATGCCGAAATCCATATCTACGTCGGATTAAAAAAATAATAATTTTAGTATAAATAATAGTCTAACTAATAAGCATTGAAATTACAATGCTTATTTTTATGTTATTCAATAATAGTTTAGACTTTATTCTGTATTTCAGTCCAATCCTATTTGTGTTACAATGGACTCTGATTGAAAGGAGATCGTTCATTATGGATACATCACAAGTTTGCATTATGATTGCAATTATCGTCTACCTGCTATTCGTTCTTGGCGTAGGCGTCTATTTTTCAAAAAAGAACAACAACGTCGGTGATTTCTATCTCGGCGGCAGAAGACTGGGCCCCTTTGTCACTGCCATGAGTGCCGAAGCCTCAGATATGAGCAGCTGGCTTTTGATGGGACTGCCCGGCGTCGCTTACCTTACGGGAATCGCTGACGCTGCCTGGACCGCCATCGGACTGGCTCTGGGAACCTATATCAACTGGCTCATCGTCGCCAAACGGATTCGTACTTATTCCCATCATATCGATGCGATTACCATTCCGGATTTTTTCTCAAAGCGTTATCACGACGAAAAAAATGTCCTCAACGCCATCGCAGCCGTCATCATCATCCTGTTCTTTATCCCTTATACAGCATCCGGCTTTGCTGCCTGTGGAAAACTCTTTGGCAGTCTCTTTGGTGTCGATTACTTCTGGGCCATGGTCATCAGCGCCATCGTCATCGTGGGTTATACGACGTTAGGCGGTTTTCTCGCAGCCAGCACCACCGATCTGATTCAGAGTATCGTCATGTCAGTTGCTCTGATCGTGGTACTGGGTTTCGGAATCAATGCCGCTGGGGGCTGGAACATGGTCGTGGATAACGCCAGCGCGCTGCCGGGATATCTCAATCTGAGTCAGACCTATGATCCGGCATCTGGCAGCGCTTCCCCTTACGGACTTCTATCAAAATGTTCCATGCTTGCCTGGGGTCTCGGTTACTTCGGTATGCCTCATATCCTGCTCCGCTTTATGGCCATTGAGGACAAAGAAAAGCTGAAGCTGTCCAGAAGAATTGCCACCATATGGGTTCTAATCTCTCTGGCAGTGGCAATTACCATCGGTATTGTGGGTTACGGGATGACAAAGGCTGGTGCTATAGAATATCTCGATGGTTCAAATTCAGAGACGATCATAGTAAGAATTGCAGGACTGATCAGTCAGCACGGTGCCTTGGCCGCCCTAGTGGCAGGTGTCATCCTGGCAGGCATTCTGGCGGCTACCATGTCAACCTCTGACTCCCAGCTTCTAGCTGCCTCGTCTAGTGTCTCGCAGAACATCTTCCGGGATTTTCTCAAGATCAACATGAGTGAAAAGAAATCCATGCTGGCGGCAAGGTGCACAGTCATCGTAATTTCTGTCATCGCCGTCCTCTTCGCATCCAATCCCGATAGTTCAGTCTTCGAAATCGTCTCTTTTGCCTGGGCAGGCTTTGGTGCTACCTTCGGACCGGTGATGCTCTGCGCCCTCTTCTGGAAACGTTCAAACAAGCAAGGAGCCATCGCCGGCATGGTAGTCGGCGCAATGATGATCTTTGTCTGGAAGTATGCAATCAAACCTCTGGGCGGTGCATTCGGAATCTATGAGCTGCTGCCAGCATTTCTGGTCGCTCTAGCAGTCAACATCATTGTCAGCCTGGTGACGAAGGCTCCAGAAAAAAAGGTCAATCAAGAATATGAAGAGTATGCTTTGGAAATGAGAAAGTAAATCATCAGTCATACAAACAGCACGAAATAAAAATCAGAGTAGAGAATTCTATTTCTACTCTGATTTTTTCGTTAGCTATTTATATCATTCTTTCGCTGCGCCAGCGTATAAGCCTCCTTCACGACGCCTCACTGCCGGGGAGCAGAACTAGCAGCCGCTGTACTTTTCATAATACTGCCGCGCTTCGCTTTCTTGCAGCCCGAACCGCAGCACAAGTTTTTCAATAATTGCTTCCGGCGTTCTTCCCTCTTCTACATAATCCTGTACAAAGACGGCAATGCCTTTCTCAATGCCTTTCTCGATGCCAAGCCGCTCTCCGTCTTTTTCCGCAAGCATTACCTTGGTGGCTAAATCGTGCTCTGCAATTTCCCTGCGCCATAACAAATCCTGAAGACTTTCATCTTCTGTTATCTCTCTGAATACCTGGTCTGACATTAGGACGGCCTCCTCTCCTGTATCTAACAGCTTCTCTACATAGTCAGCTCTCCTGTGGTCCCCTGCAAATTTGAGATATGCACAAAACCGCTCTAATGGCTCCATCTCATCCGGATCTTTGCTGTCGTCTATCTTCCCAAGTTCAAGAAAATGAATCTCCAGTCTATCCGTCAGTAACAGCCCTTCAAGGTTTTCTCTCAATTCAAACTTCGTGTGGAAACTAGACAGATCCTTAAACATGACACCGTCAATAAAGGAGATGACTATACTTTTTTTTATTGTATCATAATCTTCACCTTTTGCCAACGAGGAGTTCACCATTCTCGCCCCATAGACCAGCGTCCGCTCTCCAAAGAACATCTGTACAGAGGTCTGCATCTCTACGTTAAATTGTTCTCCGTTCTTCGACCGTGCCTTAACATCCATTACCGTCTCTTTGTCACCTGGATGAAACCCCTTATGTACGGTATTGACTATTTTGACCTCCGCGATAGGGTCTTCTCTTTCTAAGACTACGTTAAGCAAAGAAAGCAATGCCTTATTCGATTCCTTCGAACCGGCACCATAGACGAGAAAGAAAATAATATCATTAGTCAAGGAGATACGACCACGCCTTTCTGTTTTTTTGTTAAATTGTTCATTTTTTACCATATAATTCCTTCTCCATTTTCTTTTACAGTATCACTGTTGTATGGGGAAGTCAATGAAAAAAATTCACTTTATCTCATCTGCTCAATGCACCCTTTCTGTATCAAATCAATATTTTCGGCCAGCTTTTCTGGCGGCCAGTCCCACCACTGCAATTCCAGCAGTTTTTCGATGGTTTCCTCTGAAAACCTCTTCTTTATCGGTCTGGCCGGTACCCCGCCGACAATCGTGTAAGGCGGGACATCTTTTGTCACCACTGCCCGCGTACCGACAATGGCACCGTCGCCGATGGTGACGCCAGTCAGGATAACCGCCTCATAACCGATCCAAACGTCATTCCCGATGATGATATCCCCTTTGTTATCCCAAGAGTCCGCAACATCTTGTCGATCCAGCCCCCACTCTTCAAAGAAGAGTGGGAAAGGATAAGTCGATAGGGAATTCATCCTGTGATTGGCGCTGTTAAAGAGAAACTTTGTCCCACAGGCGATGGAGCAAAACTTACCGATGATCAGCTTATCGTCATTGATCGGGTAGTGGTAGAGCACGTTGTTCTGTTCAAACAGCGTCGGATCATCCCTGAAATCGTTGTACATGGTATAGTCGCCCACTATAATATTGGGATTTGTGATCACATCTTTTAAATAAATAGTTTGTAAATCCCCTGTTCGCGGATATGTTTTCATTTTCCCTTCTCCTCTTTGTCTAAAAACAGTTTCCAGCCTTGCACGATATCTGCGGCTAGTCGGTCTGCAGTATCCCTGTTCAGCGGCATGACTCTGCTGTGATAGGCATAGTAGACCAGGTTCGACCAAAGCACTTCGTATCCGCCTTTGTCGTATTCTGCCGCAGTAGGCAGGTAACTACTGCAGCCATTGGTATAGCCGCCAAACAACAGCAGAGGGTTCCCCGCTTGTTCCATCACGTCCAAAGCGATCCTGCACATGGCCTCATTTGCCACGCCGCATAGACATCCGTCATTTATACAGAAATATTGTACTTCAATGTCGGCAAGCTGTTCCTTTATATGCAATCTATGCAGACGCTTTACTTCCTCCAGCCAGCCGGTTCCATCTATGCCCGCCATCTGTGCAGCCTCCTGCCCAATCTCAGCTGCTCGTTTCAGTGAGGGCACATCTGCTGCAAAACTGCGGTGCATCGAAAACATAGCAAGTCTGGTAATTGGCTGTGGTATCATCTCATCGATGATACTATCCACTGCACTACATATGGCATCTGCCATTTTGCTGAGTGCCGCCTTGCTCTGGTCAAAGTATTTCTCTTTCTCATTCTCTGCATATTTCTTATGCGGTTCTTCCCATGCATGTATTTCCAAGAACTCGGCATTGTCCTGCTGATATTTTGGTCTGATATCTCCTGCTGCTCCCTGCGTCATCATGACCTCACAGCCGTATTTCTCTTTTAATAATGTTCTTGTCACACCAAAGTAATCTGCTGAGATGAAATCATTGTCACTGGAAAGTACGTTAGCATGAGCTGTAACTCGCAGCAACAACAGCTTCAATGTGCCCGAATAGCTGTCAGCCACTTTCAAAATACCAATACGGTTGTCTACTGAAGCGGTATCGCCACGGCGATTGACTCCAATTTGGCTCAGCCCGAGTCCCCATGCAGCTTCAATTGGATTCATTGCGGAAACTGCCTCAGAAACTGCGTTCAGTATCCTCTCACGGGCAAACTGATAATAAATCCTGTCTTCCGTACCGGCATTTGGAGCCGAGTGCGTGTGGGAAAAGCAGAGCATCACTTTCTCTGGTGATGTCCGCAAAGTCTCCCCGATCTGCTGCCGCAGCAAGTCCGAAAGCTCCGTAGTGAAGCCGAGGCTGTCAATGGTTACAAGACAGCAGGTTTCCTCTGTAGATTTCAGAACCATAACCTGTGCCTCCAAAGGATGCAGTATTCCCTTCGATAAATTGTCAGGTTTGGCAAACCCGATCATCTCTGCCTGCTCTTCTGGCGTAATATCTGCACAGGCACATCCCATATATACAATCATCAAATCCCCCCTCTCTATCTTCTATCATACATGGAGAATACCCTCCTCTCAATATACAAAATAAGGCAGACCTGTTCTGTATACTATATGGAAACCGGTTGATTTCTTCCAAAATGACGCAGCTAATCTGTTTCTGCATAACCGGCACACAGCCCCTGCCCCTGAAAAGCAAAAAACACCTGCACATTCCGAGCTTAAGTCCATTGTGCAGGTGTTCTCCTATTTTTGATATATGATTTTCCTGATGGCATAAACGGATAGACAGTAATGTTCAGCCAACGCCTCTATCGCAGCCCCGCTGCGATACTCCATCTGGATAGCTTCATTTCGCTGATCCAGTTCCTTGCGATAGCCAGATAACTCTCCCCAAGATTTACGCTTTTCTTCTTTTGCCGGAACATAGAGATATCCTCCCTGTATGTATTTCTGCAGTTCCGATACCAGTTCATCCGGAAGAATCAGGGTTGCATTTGTATATTTCATGTTGGCTTCCTCCTTGATTATTTCTTTCAAGCAGCAAAGCCAGCAAGCTCATTTTAGCGACTCTGATCTACTCCATGCAAGTGTCGCTCATCATACTGGCTTTGCATGGAGCCATACATCGTTACGCCTTTTCTCGTTCCTACACATTTTATCACCACCTTGTTTCTCTTCCATATCACTTGGAAGCATTACAGACCTTCAATCTCATCTAACGGCAAATCAGTAAGTTCGGCGATTTCCACCAGTGCAAATCCCTTTGCTTTCATTTTTCTCGCCGTATCCAAAGCTTTCCTATATTGGCCTTCTTCTTGACCTTCTTTCCTGCCCTCTTTCCTGCCCTCTTTCCTGCCCTCTTCTTTACCTTCTGCCCTTCCTTCTGCAAGACCGTCTTCATACCCACTCTCAAATCCGTCCTGTCTGGACAATTCCCGGGCTTCCTCCTCTGTCAACACTTCGAACAACATCCCGATGACCTCCGTTCCGTATTTTTCCAGGAACTCCTTCAGTACGTTTTCTGCTCTGCACTTCTGCAGGATTTCGACCATAACGCTGTCACTCAGTTTTTGCGTTTCCGCATACTCTCGTACAATACCGACAAACTGACTATACTCCTGTAAAGTCCTGCATCGTTTCATCACCTCAGGATTCCTTCCGTTATTAATATTGTACACTTTTACGGTCAGTTGTAAACCAGTTTCTTCCTCATGGTCATAAAAATTATCAGATAGTTTCATCTCTTGGTAATCAGGCATCTCCCTCACGCCGTTATATAGAACGAGGAACTCGGGGCGGGGAATTTTGACGCATTTCTCTTTCAAGAAAGCTTTCATCCCATACATCCTCTGCAGAATCGTCGAATAATAGATCAAATCTCTGGTCGTCATATTTTTATTAGGCGAAGATTGATGCTCAAGCAATACGACAAAAGTATTTTCAAGCAGAAAAGCGATATCATTCTTTTCTGTTTTGAACACAGCGTCCTCTATGGTCGTAAAGTTCACCTGGGTTTCCGCGGTGTATTCTTTACCTGCAATCGCATTGTACAGATTGATTACATTTTCCTTGTTATTAAACAACAGCCGGAAGACACTGTCTTTATACTCTCTGCGCAGAGACGCCCTCGCTTCTGGTGTTGTCGTCAGAAGTCCACTCTTGTTGCCTATAGTTTCCATATGTATTATTCCTCCTTTTTCAATTAATGTAAAATTATTACATTTTCATTTTACATCAATTTACTTTTCAGGTCTATGAGAATAACCACACAACAAAAGATAATTTCAGTGCAATTTTAAGAGCCGGCATATCCCTTACCGGCTCTCTGCTATTCCAAGGAACTCTCTAAAATATGGATTTCGGATGCCCCTTTGAAGCCTATTTTATTTATGCCGCTTTCTTCGTCGTCTTCCCCCGCAGGCTCTTCCCTTTGCTGTCAAAGACCCCGATACCTGTGACTGCACAGAGAATGGCAAAGACAGGACATAACAGTGGCAGAAATGCATATGGAAGATACTGCAGCGTCGAAACACCTAGTACGCCGGAACTGTAAATGGCCGCAGCGGACCAGGGTACCAGGAAAGAGAAGATGGTACCGCCGTCCTCTAAGGTCCTCGAGAGTACGTATGGTGCCATATCAGCCTTCTCATAGGAGGAACGGAACACCTCTCCCGGCAGCAGGATAGCCATGTACTGTGATGTGGTCAGCATGACCGTCGCAAGGCAAGAAATCAGCGTAGCGATAATCAGATTACACGGCTTCAGGATTTTGTCTTTCACCTTATCCAATATGACTGTGAGAACACCCATTTCATACATCAACTCTCCCAGTTCCAGAGCAAAGATGCAGTAGACGATAGTGGACATCATAGCCGAAATACCGCCCCTGTTCAACAGTGAGGCCAGGGCTTCCTCTTCAAACTCTCCAGTAAATCCCACAGACATGGCCGTCACCACTTCATTAAAGCTGAACTGCGGCTGTGCGATCAGTGCTGCAACGATGCCTGCCAGCGCGCCGATGATCAGGGCAATCATCGCAGGAATTTTCTTTGCCACCAGGACGATGGTAAGCACCGGAACGATCAACAGCAGCGGCGAAATTGTAAAACTCTCATCCAAGGCTGCCACGATGGCTTTGATGCTCTGCAGAGACTCTTCCGATGCCGCGTTAAACTTCAGCCCCATAATGAAGTACAGGGCTGTCGTGATAATAAAAGAAGGAATCACGGTGTAAAACATGGATTTGATATGAGCAAAGATATCAGTACCTGAAGCCGCTGGCGCCATGTTCGTCGTATCAGAAAATGGCGACATTTTATCACCAAAGACAGCACCAGACACCGCCATGCCAGCCACCAGTCCAGGATTAATTTCCATCCCGTAGCCGATTGCCATAAAGGCTACGCCCATGGTGCCAAGGGATGCATAGGAGGAACCTGTAAAAAATGATATGATGCAGCAGATCAAAAATCCCACCGCTAAGAAAGAGGACGGCGTAAATATCTGCAGTCCATAATAAATAATCGAAGGGACGATGCCTGAAATAATCCAGGTTCCCACAACCATGCCTACAGAAATGAGAATCATCCCTGTCAGCGCGAATTTACGAAATCCATTCAGGATGACTTCCTGAAGTCGTTCCAATTTCATGCCCAGGCAGATAGCGACAATACACACCGCCACTAAAGCCAGGATAAAGGTCACCATCGTATTAAGCTTCAGAACCGCCAGTCCCACAGACATGATGCCCGCTACAATGACCAGGGTCAGTAATGCCATAGGCAAGCTGACTAGTTTTCTCGTATTTGTTTCCATATTTTTACCTCATAGACGGCATGCCGTCTTAAATTTCAACATCAATTCCAGCATTCGCAATCCATTTCTTATCGATAATGCCCTCATTGAATTCCCTTTTCACAACTTCATGATTTCTTTCTGACGCAGACCCATAGCCGCCGGCGCCGGCTGTCATCATCTCTACAATGTCATCTGTCTGTAGCCGTACATTTCTCGGTTTCGGGTTGTCTGATATCATTTGACCGTCGCGGTAAATGCGCAGACTGGAAGTACCGCCTTCCTTGCCGCCGCAAAGGCCCCAAGGGGCTCTGCGAGATCTTTCTGTGGCTGCCGCCACTAACATGGTATCCTCACTATCAGCAAGAATTCGTATCGTCCTGACAATGCCCATACCTCCCCTGTATTTTCCGGCGCCGCCGCTGTTTTCATGGAGGGCGTACTTTTCTACCATCAGAGGATATTCCATCTCCAAGGCCTCTACGGGCAGATTGGAAGTGTTGGTCATATGGACATGGACGGCATCCAGTCCGTCTTTGTTATATCTGGCTCCAGAGCCACCACCGATCGTCTCCACGTAGATATACGGCCGCCCGAGCCTGGCGTCACTTCCCGCAAAGGAGAAGAAGGACATCGCTCCATTTCCGGCTGCGGTGACCATTTTAGGGTCCATTTGAGCAAAGGCGCCAAAGATGACGTCAGCAATTCTCTGGGAAGTTGTTTCTCGATCCGCTACAGGCGCTGGTTCCTCTGCCCAGACCAGACTGCCCGGCTCTGCAACGATGTGGATGCTATCAAAAAAGCCGGAGTTGGCCGGAATGGTCTTATCCAGAATTGACATCAGGGAGTAATAGACCGTAGCTTTCAAGGCGCAGGGAACACAGTTATAGGGTCCGCTGACCTGAGGGCAGGTGCCCCGGAAGTCAAAGGTGATTTCTTCTCCCTCGATAATCAGTTTGGTTTTGATCAGCAGGTCTCGGTTTCCTGCACCGTCGTCGTCCATATAATCTGCAAACTCGTATGTACCGTCCGGCAGAGAGGCGACAGCTGCCTTTGCTTTGCGTCTGCCATAATCCAGCCATTTCTCACAGAACGCTTTATAAGTGTCCAAGCCGATTTTTTCAACTAGCTCCACCAACTTATCCGCCCCGTACTGATTGGTGATGACCTGCGCGTTGAGATCACCCTGGCGTTCGTACTTCATCTGGAAGTTGAGCATGATCAAATCGGAGACATCCTTCACCAATTCACCCCGGTCATAGAGCTTGACAACCGGAATCCGCATGCCTTCGTCGTAAATAGTGGTTCCCTTCCTGGACTTATCAGCGTGATGACCTGTGTTGACCATATAGGCGATCAGTTTCTTTTCATAGAACACCGGCCGCAGCAATACGATATCCGGCAAGTGAGAACCTCCTCCCGTGTAGGGATCGTTGGCGATGAAGATATCGCCCTCGTGAACATCTGCCGGGTCATATTTTTCCGTCAGCACCTCCACTGCTCCGGAAAGAGAACTGAAGTGAAGGGGGATGTGCTGGGCCAGAGACAGCAGCTTGCCATTAGGGCTGAAAATCGCTACGGAGAGGTCCTTCCGCTCCTTAATATTGGTGCTGTACCCTGTCTTAGAGAGAATAACCCCCATCTGCTCTGCGATAGACGTCATGCTGTTGGCGATAACCTCCAGGGTAATTGAGTTGATTGCTTTCATCCTCTACGCCTCCCTCTCGATAACCATGTTCAGATACTGGTCCACTGTCGCCTTCTGCCCCGCCAGAATCAAGGTCGTACTGTCCATCTGTTCCACAACTGCCGGTCCCTTGACCACGTTTCCGTTCCGCAAGCGCTCCCGGTCGTAAAGGGTGTAGTCGGCAAAAACGCCGTCTCCCTGGTAAATCCAGCGGCTGCCAATGATGGCATCTGACCCATCTGGTCCGGCAAATTCCTCCTCTGTAATCACTGGAAAGACGATATCCCCCACCGCAGACAAGCCGAAGTTGACAATCTGCATCATGTCGTCAGTGCTGAAAGAATAAAGTCTCTCATACGCCTCGATAAAGGCATCTGCAATCGCCCTGCTGTCTTTGGTTTCTTTCATGTCCAAAGGCACACGAATCTCGTGGTTCTGCCCTTTATATCTCATATCGAGAAAATATTCCAGTGCGCGTTTTTTTTCTGGGATTTTTTCACTATCAAACCAGGCCGCCGCTTCTGTTTCCAAAATGCGGAATTCTCTTTTTAATACAGCAAAACTGTCTTCGTGCAAGTCTGTGACTTTGGTCTGCACAAAATCACGGCGCATGTTTTCCGTCAAAAGGCCATAGGCGGCCAAAAGTCCCGGTGTTTTCGGAATCAGGGCTTTTTGAATCATCATCTCTTCCATCAGCTCTGCTGCATGGAGCGGGCCGGAGCCGCCAAAGGCTACCAGGCAGAAATCGCTCGGATTGTAGCCCTTTGCCACGGTGACATTCTTGATTTCCTTGACGATATTGGAGTTGCTCACAGCAATGATGCCCTTTGCCGTCTCCAAAAGATCCATGTCAATCACGTCGGCTAGTCTCTGCACCGCTACCTGTGAATTTTCTTTTTTGATAGGAAGCCTGCCTGCCAGCAGGCTCTCCCCGTTCAGATGCCCCAGCAGAACCCTGGCGTCCGTAATAGTGGCTTCACTGCCGCCTAAATCGTAACAGGCAGGGCCAGGATTAGCGCCCGCGCTCTGCGGACCTACCTTCAAGATCTTTCCGCTGTCAATCCATCCGATACTGCCTCCACCGGCACCGATGGTAGAAATGTCGATAGAGGGAATCCTCACCGGATAACCGCTGATGGTCTTTTCGTCTGAAGCCTCAAATCTGCCGCCGGCAACCAGGCTGATATCTGTACTCGTGCCGCCGATGTCGATGGTGATCAGATCCTTTTCACCTATAAGTTCTGTAATATACTGCGCGCCCACCACACCGGCTGCCGGTCCCGACAGTGCCGTCTTAATCGGAAACTGCATGGATTCCGCGATGGACATCAGTCCCCCGTTGGAGTGGTTGATATACGCGTTGTGAATGCCAATTCTCTCCAAAGTTGCCTTCAGGTTGTTCATGTACTTTTTTACTTCCGGACCGACGAAAGAGTTGAGCACCGTACCGCAGAGCCGCTCGTACTCACGGAACTGTTTTGACAGATCGCTGGAAATTGTCAGGAATACCTCTGGCAGCGCCTTTTCGATTTCCTCCCTGAGCAGCCTTTCGTTTTCCGGGTTCAGATACGCGTTGAGGAGCATCACGGCCACAGATTCTGCACCGCTGTCCTTGACCTTCTCCATCAATTTCCTGACTGCACACAGATCAATTGGTCTGACAATCTGACCCCTGTAGTCCATTCGCTCTTCGATTTCAAAGCGAAGGCTGCGATCGATCAGCGTCTTGACTTTATCTGCCTGCAGGTCATAGAGGTCGGGTCGTTTCTGCCTGCCGATTTCCAACAGATCTCGAAAACCTCCTGTCGTCATCAATGCGGTTTTCGCCCCTCTTCCCTCCAGGATGGCATTGGTGGCAACCGTCGTCCCGTGCATGAAGCGGCTGACTTCACTGCCGTCAAACCCATGCTCCTCTGCAACGACTTTGATGCCTGCAACCACAGCATCTGACTGGTCATAAAGCGAGGACGGCAGTTTATACACCATCAGTTCCCCGCTTTTTTCATCAATGGCGCAGATGTCTGTATTGGTGCCGCCCACATCTACACCGATGCGAATGGATCTTTTCTTCATGGTCTCTTCCTTTCTTACGATAATAGTTTACTACACTAAAGATATCATTGTTTTTTTATTCAGTCCAAGATATAATAAATTATATATACATAAACGCAAGTCTATCATTTTGGAGGTTTTTATGGAATTGCTACAGCTGAAGTATTTTTTGATGTTAGCGCGGACAGAACATGTCTCCAAGACGGCAGCTGCCTTACATATTTCCCAGCCCTCTCTCAGTTCGACAATTAAGAAATTAGAAAATGAAGTAGGCGTCCCCCTGTTTACCAGGCAAGGCCGCAACATCAGGTTATCCCCTTACGGGCATGCCTATCTGACTTATGTGGAGCAGATATTTACAGCTTTAGAAAATGGGCAGCGGACGCTGGCCGTCATGAAAGGACAGGATGATCGCCATCTGGCTTTGGGAATTTTAAGCCCCTACATCTGGAAAGACCTGCTGCGTGCTTTCAGCGAATCACACCCCTCAGTCAAGATGGACCGCTACTCCATGGAGGGCAGTAATCACATCAAAGCCCTGCTGAATGGAAATGTTGACATGTATCTCGGCGCCCTCAACGGACTGAGCGACAGAAATCTGACGAGCAAAGTTCTCTACGAGGATGACATGGTACTTCTCGTCAACAAATCTCATCCCCTGGCAGACAAAAAAGAAATCGATCTTCGGGAATGCCGAAACGAGCCTTTTATCAACCTGAGCAAAAGCACGAATCTGCAGCAATTCATCTCTGAGATTTATGAGGATGCAGGTTTTGTACCTGACAGCATCATGGAGTGTGACTATACCCTGCGCGACCAGATGGTCATAGAAAATTATGGTGTCTCCATCACCACGAAAACCTCAGCAGAAAATGTGGATTCAGATCAGGTAACCGCCCTCGCCCTTACATGTCCGAAGAAGAAAAGAATTTTAGGACTGGTGTAGCGCAAAAACCTGGTCTTTACGCTAGCCATGAAGCAGTTCCATGACTTTGCCTGCCAGTATTTTGACGAATCAGTTCATTGAAGGGCAGTTAACAAAAAGAATCGAGAAAAGGCATCCTGAGAGGAGTGCCTGTCCTCGATTCTTTCTATACGATCAGCGATCTGGCTATTTCCATTACTTCTTCCGTCCCACCAGTACCTGGCCTTCCACGGTGATTTCTCGGATTCTGCTCGTGTCCACGGCAGTCTTGTCCACATCAAAGAGCAGAGGCGTCATCCGAATCAAATCTGCCAGAGCGTCACCCTCAATGGGCATCGTCTTTGATGCCAGTTCAGAGCTGACCACCTCAAAATGATCGGCAAAATACTCCAGGACATCGTCGTTGGAATACTCTCGATTTCTAATCTGGTTCTTTGCAGCTTCCCGCAGCTCTTGCAGATGATGTTCTCCCGGAACCACTTTGATGACAATCCCATCTTCTTTGAGCACTCTGATGAATTCTCCGTAGTTAGCCAGGGTAAACACATCGAGAATGCAATCGACCATACCGTCCTTTACCGGAATATTGGTGATATCCGAGGCCAGCCATTTGACAGGCGCAGGACTCCTCGCCGCCACTTTGATCGCTTCTGTGGCGATGTCGAAAGCGAGAATCTGGGCGTCCACTTGATCGCACAGGCGGGCAGCATAAAATCCTTCACCGCAGCCAGCATCCATCACCACTTCCAGAGGGCTGTGGTCCAGCGCCGCAGAAATAACAGCGTCAGAAATATGATCGTAATAGCAGCCCCGAAAAAAGCGATGACGACTTTCAAAGAAGTCCCGATCATAGCCCTTCAGCGGTTTGCTGCTCTGTAGGAAATTGACATACCCCTTGGCCGAGATATCAAAGCGGTGTTCTTTCTTGCAGACCAGCCCGCCTGCATGAAATCTGATTTTTTTACCGCAGATGGGACACTGCAGCAGGTTTTTCACCTCATAAAATTTATCTACTTTGTTCATAATTCCCCCAATATTATAATAACGGACTCAGAACCCGCAATACGCCGTCGAAAAGTAATCCAAAGAATCCTCGTCTGCAGTCTTCGTGATGGATTTCTTTTGATTGCGAGAAAGTATCCTCACAATCTCGTTTCAGGTCATAAAGAGCTTCACAGCCGATCATCAGAGTTCCGCATTCGAAGTGCAGAAAGAGGCTGCGATAGTCCATATTGATCGTGCCGACCACACCGATTTTGTCGTCACTGAGATAACTCTTGGCATGGATAAAACCCGGCGTATATTCATATATCCTGACACCTGCTTTGATCAGCGGTCTGTAATACGACCGGGTCAGGCGAAATACCATCTTCTTGTCAGGAATCGCCGGCGTGACGATCCGCACGTCTACGCCTCTTTTCGCCGCCAAAGAAAGGGCTGTCTGCATCTCATTGTCGATAATCAGATAGGGTGTGAAAATATAGACATAATCCTCAGCCTGACTGAGAATTTCCAGATAAACATTCTCGCCCATGTTCTCATCGTCCAGCGGCGAATCGGAGTAAGGCTGAATGATTCCGTCACTGCCGAACTCTTCAGGATGGTTGACATGTGGCCTGAACTTGTCGTAGTTCTCTTCCGTCTTGCGAAAGGCATTCCACATGTTGAGAAACATGACCGTGAAATTCCAGACAGCATGTCCCTCTAATCGTATGCCTGTATCCTTCCAATGTCCAAATCGAACGACCTCGTTAATATATTCGTCGGCGATATTAAAGCCGCCGGAGTAAGCGATATAACCATCTACGACCAAAATCTTTCTATGATCCCGATTGTTATAAATCAAAGAAGCAATCGGAGTCAGCGGGTTAAAAGGCAGCACCTTGATGCCGTTTGACATCAGGCTGCTGAGAAATCGTTTCGGGGTCTTATTGATGCTGCCCACATCGTCAAAGGTGATGCGCACATCCACTCCAGCTGCCGCTTTTTCCTTTAAAATCCGAAAAATACCATCCCACATTTTCCCATCAGCGATGATGAAGTATTCCATGAAGATAAAATGCTCGGCTTTTTTAAGGTCCGTCAAAATGTCCGGATAGACGTCATCCCCTACGGCATAGTATTTGCTCTTGGTATCCGTCCAGGCGGGATAGGGTCCCTTCTGTGCTATGTAATTAACCGTGTCCAGCAGTCTGGTATTCATGATTTCTCCCAGATCTTCTTCCTGTTTCAAATCATCCCTATGCAGGGCATCCTGGGGATCAATTCTCCACTTCAGGGACTTTGCCGGACGCTTGTTGCCGAAGAAGACGTACATTGCCGAGCCCAAAATAGGCATCAGACAGATTAGAAGAATCCAGCCCATCTTATAGGCAGGATTATCGTCTCTCCAAATAACGAACAGGGCCATCAGTGCTGCCAAAACGGTAAAAAGCACAGAAATCCAACTGGCGTAATCGGCTAATTTAAAAAGAAGAACGGCAAACCAGCCTAGCTGTACCAAAATCAAGGCTACCGTAATCGTCAGTCTGTTGAATATTTTATTGATTGCTTTTCCTAGTGCTGTAATCATAAAAGCTATCCCTTTCAGCAAAGGACTTGGATTATAATCCAAGTCCTTTGCAAACGTTCATCATAAAGTCTTGTACATTAGTCACAATACCCTTTGCCGACAGACTTCCTCTGTCACCCAATTTATTGGCGGCAAACTCCGATGTATCGACCATGTAAAAATAAATCGGTCTGATGGTACCGTCAGCCAGTACCCTGTAAGTCGGCGTCATATTGCCTGTTGCAATGGTATGAAGAACCGTCGCCATACCGATTACAGTCGTGGCCTTCCTCACATGGGAACGAATCGTATCCTGGCCATCGTAAGTATGTTCATAGACCTCTGGCAGAGGCCCATCGTCACGGATAGAACCGTTAAGAACAAATGGCACATCGTTCTCTACACAAGCGCGGATAATACCGTCTTTGATGTTTTCCCCTTCGATAAAGGCCGGAATCGATCCATAAGTGTTGATTCTGTTGATGGCATCCAAATGGTTGTAGTGGCCGTTAGGGTAGGACTCCTGGGTGCGGATATCCATACCCAGAGCCGTGCCCAGATAACCGCCCTCTAAATCATGCGTAGCAAGGGCATTTCCTGCCAGCAGTGCGCTGACATAACCGTTCTCCACCAGACTGGCAAAGCATTCTCTGGCCTGGGCGTCAAAGGAACAGGCTGGCCCCAGAACCCAGAGGATATAGCCGTCGTTTTCTCTCTCGTATTTGAGCAGCTGGATTAACTGTTTATAGTCGTAGCTGAACCCGGTTTCCCGACTGCGGCTCTGCCGGAAGGCAAAGGCACCCGCCTGACCGCGGACTTCCTTCTCAAAACAGTCTGCGTGGACGTAAATCCCTTCTTCGCAGTTTTCGCTCCGCCCCAGGACGACCCGGTCGCCTTTTTTCACATTACGGAATTCCCGAACAAAGATTTTCCCCGCTTCATAGACGGGTACGCAGTCCATACGGCTGTCCTCTGCCAGCAGCCATCTGCCTCCGATTTTAAAATATTCCGGATAGATGGAGGTGGCGTGAAACCCTGTTGGCGCCGCTTTGTCCACAGGCGCCGGCGCCAGAACGACGTCTGGTGCATTAACAAATTTTTCTTCGGTAAAATCTGGTTCAATATAGTTTGGTAATTTAAACATGTCTCTTCGATTCCAAGATTACTTCGTAATCTTGTCAACTCCCATATATTTTCTTAAAGCTTCTGGTATCACTACGCTGCCGTCAGCCTGCTGATAATTCTCCAAAATGGCGGCAACTGTTCTGCCCACTGCCAGTCCGGAACCATTCAGAGTATGAACAAACTCAGGCTTTTCTTTCCCTCTTCTAAATCTGATGTTGGCTCTTCTGGCCTGGAAGTCTTCGAAATTACTGCAGGAAGAAATCTCCACATATCTGCCGTAACTCGGCATCCACACTTCGATATCGTAGGTCATCGCCGAGGAGAATCCCAAGTCTCCGGAACTGAGCCTTACGACTCTGTACGGGATGTTCAAAATCTTCAGGACTTCTTCTGCGTCAGCAGTGAGTTTTTCCAGTTCGTCGTAAGAAGTCTCTGGCTTTACAAATTTGACCAATTCTACTTTGTTAAACTGATGCTGTCTGATCAGACCTCTCGTATCTCTGCCGGCAGATCCCGCCTCTGCCCTGAAACAAGGGGTGTAAGCGGTATAGTAAACCGGCAGTTCTGCCTCCTCCATGATTTCGTTTCCGCGGAGATTGGTCACCGGTACTTCTGCCGTCGGAATTAAGAAGAAATCCTTCTGTGGTACGTAGAACATGTCTTCTTCAAACTTCGGAAGCTGACCCGTGCCTGTCATTGCTGCTCTGTTGACCATGAACGGAGGGAGGATTTCTGTGTAATCCTGATCGATGGTGTGCAGGTCCAGCATAAAGGAAATGACTGCTCTTTCCAGTCTTGCCCCCAGGCCTTTGTATACAGTAAATCTGGTGCCGGAAATCTTCGCAGCTCTTTCAAAGTCCAAAATATCCAGGTCTTCACCGATGTCCCAGTGAGCCTTTGGTTCAAAATCAAAGGCAGTAGGCTCTTCAAATTTTCTCATTTCTACGTTAGCGCTGTCGTCCTCGCCGTACTGTACATCCTTATATGGCGTATTAGGTACATTTAGAAGAGCAATCTTCAAATTCTCTTCTATCTCAGAAAGCCTGCCGTCCATCTCTTTGATCTTGCTGGACAACTCCTTCATTTCAGCCATGATCGCAGTGGTGTCCTGCCCCTCTTTTTTCATTTTAGGGATTTCTCTCGATACAGTATTCTGTCTGTTCTTCATTGCTTCTACATCTGCCAGAAGCGCTCTTCTCTCTTCGTCATATTTTTTCACATTATCTATGCCGAAATCGCCTTTTCCTCTGAACTCAACGCGTTCCTTCACGCCTTCAAAGTCTTCTCTGATTCGTTTAATGTCTAACATTTTTTAACTCCTCTGTTTATAATAGATTCTTTTTATATCTGGTATATAGAGCCGCCAATTCATTGATTTTTTTCTGGATTTCCAACTGCAGATCAGATGCCTCGTCGTATTCCCCATTGTCAAGGGCATCTTTTGCCCTGGTCAGCAGGCACTTCTCTGTGATGGTATCCTTCGCGATCTGATGTCGGATCTTGTCAATCTCCAACCAGTTCTTAATATCATAGTCTGAGAAATCATTATCGCTATGTACTTTCTTGCAGCCTCTGATAAAGTCCATAGTCTGCGGGATAATGCGGTCGTGCAGTTCTGTCCGCCACTGAGATAATATCTGTTCTCTGTAGGATTCTAAAACAATATCGCGCATCACATCCCCTTCCTTAAAAATAGCCAGTTTTTCCGGATATCTGTCAAAGGCGGTCAGATTCTGCCATACGGTGCTCGGCGCCTGTCCAAAGAGTTTATTTCTCTCTTCCTCTGTAAAATCTTCAAAGACGTCATCCTCACTTCTGTACTCTCTGTCCTTCTCCAGGTAAAAGTCTTCTTCTCCGTACTTCTTAGACAATGACTGCTCCAGATCAGACGGTTTTTTGCCCGCTTCCAGTACCGCTTTGATACCGTCCAGTATCGCAAGATAAGATGCTGCGATAACCAGATAAGTGTTGCTCTTCGGATTCGGCGCACGCAGTTCAAATCTGGTAGACATCGGATTCTTTGCATCTCTGATCAAACCGACTAATACCGTCCTGTTTCTCGAAGGCTCGTCAACCGCTCTTCCCAAGGAAGTGACGATGCAGACTGGCGCCTCATAACCTGGCTTCAGTCTGTTAAATGCATCATTGGTGGAACTGACAAAAGGATTGATCACCTCGTAGTTTTTGAGAATACCCATCAATGCCCCGTATCCCAACGGATTCATGAACTCCTTATTGAAGTCTTCCGGCGCGAACAGGCTGACTACTTTTCCGGTCTTCAGCTTTGCCGCCAAGCCTAGATGTGTATGTTCCCCGCTTCCAGCAACGCCTTCAAAAGGTTTTGCCATAAAAGTGACATCGAGGCCATGTCTGGTGAAAATATCTCTCACCACGTACTTCACCTGATTCTCGTTGTCCGCCGCCTGAATGGCATCAGCATATTTCCAGTCGATTTCCAACTGCTCCATTACGTGATCATAGTGACCGCTGTTTCCCATTCTGGCTTTGACGCCGCCTACTTCTTTGTGCCCCATCTCCACCTGGAAACCATATTTGTCGAGGAACATCAGCGTCTCTTCCAGAGCAGTTCTCACTTCTCCGTAGGTTCTCTTCCAATATTGTTCTTTCAGAACCTGCGCAGTAAAGAGCTGCTCTCTATCGCCCTTATCATCCGGTGTCTTCACCCAGAATTCCAGCTCCGTGGCGCTGGTGATAATCAATTCTTCAATGTCTTCTGCACGATCGATGCCTTTGATGTACTGAAACACATAAGGATGTGCTTTCAGTTCTTTCATCAGCTCTCCTTTAAAATGGCGGAGAGCATCTCTGAGAATGACTCTGGATCCCACTTCAAAATCTTCATTGTGGACGAGGAAGGAAGGAATTCGCAGCGTCCCGATGGGAAGTCCCGTCTTGTATCCCCTGTTCCGGAAGTTATAGTCTACATACCAATGCACACCCAGGTCAGGAATGATATCAACCTTCGCATTGTTTAACTCTGCAATCAATGGCAGGGCAACGCTGGAGCCGTCTGTCTGAACACCGTTTGTCAGCACTTTGTCTATATCTTCTAAGAATAATTTCACCGGAATCTTCTCGTCGGTATCGTGGCCGCCGATATCGATTCCAACCAGGGAAACGAATTGGACTTCTGGATGATCCTCTAAAATTTCTGTAATCTCCTTTGCAGAATGTTTATCTGCGGGTATTCTGAACAGCATCTTGTCTAAATCATAGTCCAGCATATTCGTCCTCCTTTTCATTTCATTATATATTGGTTTTGGGACATTCAATCTGAATGTCCCAATTTATTAAAACATATTCAATTCTAGCTTAATTTATTAAGGGCATTTTCCAGTTCTTCCATATACTCGCCATATTTTGCCCAATCTCCGCTCTTCAATGCATTCTGTGCATTTTCATAAGCTTCGGAAGCTCTCTTGATCCAATCGGACTTGCTGGTAGTGCCGCTAGGTTTATCACCGCCGCCTGTGCTGGTGGTGCTGCCGCCGTTGGCATCTTCCCCGAAGAGTGATTCCAGTGCCTCACCAAGAGTCGGCTCGTAAGCGATCTTATCGTCATAGGCTACGATAACTCTCTTGACTTCTGGAATTGCGGAATTAGACGCTTCCAGATAAACCGGCTCAACGTAGAGCAGTGACGATTCAATCGGGATGACAAAGAGGTTTCCTCTCTTGTAAGAAGATCCTCTGGAACTCCACAGTGTAAAGTCTCCGGAAATCTCTGTATTCTGATTGATCTGCGCTTCTATCTGCATCGGTCCGTAAACGGTTTTGCTCTTAGGGAATCGGTATACAACCAGTTGGCCGTAATTCTCCCCGTCGTTTCGCGCCACCATCAAAGCTGTCATATTCTGCTTTGATTTCGGTGTATACGGGATGGAGTTGATGAACTCAGCGCTCTTTTCACCCGGCAGCTTAACGATGTAGTAGTTAGGATCCATCTTCTTCTGCTCTGTTCCATAGATTTCGTTGGCGATATCCCAAACGTCCTCGTTCTGATAGAATACCTTTACGTCTTCCATATGGTAACGGCTGTAAACGCCGGCCTGAATCTCGAAGAGCGTGTTCGGATATCTGATATGTGCTTTCAGACTTTCCGGCATCTTATCCACGGACTTGAACAGCTGCGGATAAATCTTCTGATAGGTTTTCGCCATCGGATCGTTTTCATCTACGACGTAGAAGCTTACGTCTCCGTTATATGCGTCAACCACGACTTTTACAGAGTTCCTGATATAGTTGGTGCCGCCTACCTTACCGTCATAAGGCTCTGAGTAAGGATAGTACGAACTGGTGGTATAAGCGTCCAGCATCCAATAGAGCTTGCCGTCTGCCACTACGGAATACGGATCGTCTTCGTAGCTCAGATAAGGCATGATTTTGTTGACTCTTTCCATGATGTTTCTGTTGATGATGATCTTGGAATCACTCTTGATATTTGAGGATACCAGAATCTTCAAACTGCGTTCTCTGATGGCAAACATCACTCTGTTGAGGAAGTTCATCTTGATTCCGGCATTTCCTTCGTACTGTGTGTATGCGTTGGAGTCACCAGAAGGATAGTCGAATTCGTCTTCGCTGGTGTTTACCATGATATAGTCGTTGGATAACTCACCAAAGTAAATCTCGGGTCTTTCAATCTGAATCTCATCGATCTTGGATTCAGGTGGTATATTCTTGATCAAAACGTCTGGCTGTCCACTGGCCGTTACAGCATCAACACGGGACAAGGTTACGCCGTATCCGTGGGTGTATTTCAGATGTCTGTTGAGCCAAGTGTCGTTGATCTTTTCTTCATCAATCTCTCTCATGGCCATGTATGTCTGGGTGTACTTCCCGTTGACCATGTAACGGTCTACATCGACGTCGTTGAATTTGTAATACTGTCTGATACTCTGCGTCTGATTGTAGAAAGTGTTAACCGGCTGATAATCGTTAATTCTGATGTTCCTAACGGTTTCAGAGTTAGCATTGATGTCCTCGCTGGTCAGCTGGTTGTCTGCTGCAAAGGATTTGACAGAAACATCGTCCAATTCATAAGCGTACTGGGTATATTCGATATTTCTCTCCAGATACTTATCCTCTTTGTTGATTTCGTCTGGTGATACGATGAAGTTCTGCACCAGATAACTGGCTCCAATACCGACTACACCTACGACAATCATAATCACCGGAACGGTGAAAATCTTCTTAAACTGTTTTTTTCTGATATGATGCACTACAGTAACTGCGCCGAAAAGTGCCAAAATGACAAGTGCTCTGTAAACCCACAGCGTTACGTTGACATCTGTGAAACCCGCTCCATAAACTGCGCCTGTATGTGCGTGGAGCAGGTCGAACTGCTTCAAGAAGAAGTTCAGAGCGATCATCACGAAAAAGACTACGCCCAGGAAGGATAGCTGTCCGGAAGCGATGTGCATCAATTGCTTGAAGTTGCTGTCGTCAATCTGCTTCCTCGGTTTTGGTTCTCGCTGCACCTTCTTGCCAAAAGCTTCAAAGGCTTTGCCGAACGGATTGTTTCCGCCCATACCTTCAAACGGATTGTTGCTGCCTGTATATCTCTCGTCGTCGTTGTTGAACGGCTGCGCCTCTTCTTCGAACACATTCGGCGTGTGAACTGTCATCAGAATCGCATAGTAGATAACCGTCACCAGAATAATCAGCAAAACTGCGCCAATCAGCATTTCGTTCAGCTGCTTGAGGAAATCCAGTTTAAAAATGTAAAATGAGATGTCCATGTTAAACAGCGGGTCTTTGACGTTAAAATCTGTGCTGTTAGCGTACTGGAGGATTTCAAACCAAAGATTTGATATCGCATAGAACGCTGCCACCAATCCGAACACCAGTGAAATGATGTTGGTCTGGAAGTTCAGTTTTTTCATGTCTGTTGCTTCGGTTGAAGCAATTTTTGCAAAATAGCTCTTTTTCAGTCTCTTTAGGTAAAAGTTGACTACGACTGTCAGAATGACGAAAATCGGTACGCCCACCTTCAGTTCAGTAAACAACTGCTTGAAGAATACGCTTACGTACCCCATCTCCTTAAACCACAGCCAATCGGTAATAAAGTTTATCAATAATAGGAACAATGCCACTATTATGATGATAAACATGACGATTATGCTTAACTTACGTTGCCCGTTTGAGCTCTTTTTTTCCAATGATTCGTCCTCCTAAATTTTTTTAATCTCAATGATTTTCATCGTCTCTTTATCTGGTCCCAAATATACGATGTGGTGTTCAATACTATCTTTTTTCTTATCGCTCGACGCCTTTGTGACGTCTACTAATACATAAAAACCTGCGCTGCCGGAACGAATCTCGCCAATAGCAAGCTTGTTGATGCCGTACTGTACATCCTCTTTTGGTTTTATGGATTCTATCTTAGAATAGAATTCAGAAGTCTGATCTATCGTATTCAGCACTTTGTCGTTCTTTCCATTGACCATGTCTACCCAAGATGAGTAATATTGAATCAGCGTTCCGATAATCTCTTTTCCATAAGTTACTGACGTGCCGTCTTTGGCAGTGTACCAGGGCGAATCAGCAAATGTATAGGAATTCCCAAAATCTTCAAATCCATAGTCTACGTCGTCTGAAAATATCAAATCCGTGTCTTCTACAATTTCGGCTAGATTTTTGTTCTTGTCTTTATTGGCTTCGATCAAGGCTTCTGTATCAGAGATATCATGATCTGCATCGGTCTTATCTGTTTTTTTGTCTTTGCCATCATCGCCGCCGAATAGATCCAGCACATATTGGTATCCCCGGTCAATCATCTTGCCTGCGGCGGAGTCCGGTGCAAAATACTGAATACCGATTACAGCCAGTTCCGCAGCGACCAAAATGCAGAGAATCACTGCGATGACTTTCAGCCCTTTCCTTTTTTTCTTTGGCTTCTCATCAGAATCCCTGTCATCAGGGCCAAAAACGTCGTCAAAAGTAAGCTTGTGCCCTGGATCTGGCTGCACTTTTGTTTCCTCTTCACTGGGGGGACAAGCAGCGTCAGACACTGCCTTTGACATTGCTTCAGGTTCTGCAGCCTTTCTCTTATCCAAGCCTGCCAATGATGCTGCCTCCGCAGTAACGACGCATTCTGGCGACTGTGCCCACATAACCCCGATCAAATTAGAAGCTTCTTTGTCCTCTTTTTGCGAAGATATGACCTCATCACTTTTTTCTAAAATCCGCTCCAAAACAGCCTCTTTCGATACACTGTCCCTTCTGGCAAAGGCCAGTTTTTCATCTGGCAGCGGTTCAGCTCCACTTTTGATGCGCTCGTACTCTTCGTCTAAAAGCGCTTGGAACGCCTCATTTTTCTCATTAAAAGTGTAAAATTTGTCGATGTGTCCTGACTTTTCTGTCTCGCCAAAGACTTTCGTTTTATCATCGGTAGTTCGTTTATCTAAATCTCCAAATATTTCTTCTTCCAGAGATTTGGCTTCTCTCTCAGCCTCCGTAGGTGTATTCTCTTCAGAGGTTTTGTTGGTCACAGCTTGTCCGTAGGCTCTCCGCTGCTTTTCTTCCAATACAGAAGCCCAGTCAAAGTCTATATCTTCCGTCTTTTTGTTTTGGCTTGTCGGATAACCGTCCAAGTCCCAGTTAAATTCCTCTATGTGAATTTTCTTCTTCGGTTTTTCTTCAGCGGCTTCTTTGTGCACTTCTGAAACCGGTTTAGACTGAGCAAACGCTGTCTCTTCTACCTTTGTTCCACAACCGCTGCAAAATTTATCTCCCTCTTCTAAAAGTTTTCCACAATTTTTACAATACATAACTGCCTCCTACCCAAATTCTATTCTTTAATCTGCTCGTTCAATTCTTCTATGGTATAGGTCTTGCCATTTTTAGAAACAGCACAGTCACGACTAAAATATTTTTTGGGAATATATGCATCTTCCTCGCAACTTGCCTCCTCCTCGGCTTCCTCAACAGGCGCCTGTCCTGTTTCTGCTTGTGTTTGTTCAACCTGCTCAGACGGATCTGTCTCCTGCTGGGGACAAATTTCCTCGGTGAAGTCTTCCGTCTTTTCGCAAGGTTTCCCTGTGGCTCTGCTGCCGTCGTCACTCAGTGGCGCTTCCTTTACAATATGCTCCTTTTGCGCTCCGGAATCGGATTGATACGGAGCCTGTCCTGGTACTCTGTTATCTATGTATATAACATCTGCTTTCTTGTCGTTCAGGTTGTTTACTGCTGTATTGATTTCTGTAACCGTTTCGTTGATCTGTGATAGGATGTCCCTTTTTTCTCTTCCATGTTTTACGGCCTTTACTGCGGCGTATATTGCTCCTGCCAGGACGATGAGAATCAGGACAACTTGTATAGGGCTCTGGTATTCCGTTATGAATCTGCCAAATTGGCCTATCGCATTCATTCTTCGCATTTCCTCCTTAAAGGTTCTGGTCCCGCTTTCTGAAAGAAATCGTTGGACAGACCTTATGCTTTAGTGCCCCGCAAACAAAGTGCGCGGCATGGCACTAGTCGTTTAATTGGATTGCAGTCACATTTCATAATATTATACAATAAATCTGCTCCCATGGCAAATCGAAAAGCCATTTTTTTAGCCTTTATACACAAAAAGAGCGGAATGAAACCGCTCTTGACCGAGAAGACTGGTATCAGCCCGACTCTTTTTGCTTTTGCCTGTAATTAATACTCGTTCTTGTTGTTATTGTTGTTTTTCTGCTGGTTGTTCTGGTTATTCTGGTTGTTATTGTTCTGGTTGTTCTGATTGTTATTGTTCTGCTGATTGTTCTTCTGGTTGTTCTTCTGATTGTTTTTAGCCATTTCTCATCCCTCCTCACACTCTTTATTGTGTTCAAGGAGGCACAAAGTATGAATGGAAATTTTTTAAATTCAGCGACAGTTACCGGCTGGTTAGCAATTTACAATTCATTGCAATTAGAGTAAAATGTACTTTGATTACTTGATATATGAAAGGATGTTCCCATGTTAGAAAATCTGATTTTCTGTCTCAATGCTACCATTCCTGTCTTTCTTTTGATGATTCTCGGAATGCTCTTTATGAAATTCAAAATCTTTGATGAAAATTTTGTTAAGAAAATGAACGCGTTTGTCTTCAAAATCGCCCTGCCGGTATTGGTCTTTAAGGATCTCTATCAAGAAGACTTCTACCAAGTCTGGGACACGAAATATGTACTCTACTGTTTTCTGACTACGGCAGCCAGCATCGCTATCGTCTCCGGTATTTCTTTTTTATTAAAAGACAAATCCGTCCAGGGGGAGTTTATCCAGGTATCCTACCGCAGCAGTGCCGCAATTTTGGGAATCACCCTGGTTCAGAATATCTATGGCAATGCGGGTATGACACCGCTGATGATTATCGGCTCCGTCCCGCTTTACAATATCATGGCAGTCATCGTCCTGTCCTTCTTTAAGCCTGAACGAGAACCCCTCGATAAAAAGCTTCTTCTTAAAACAGGAAAGGGAATCGCAACAAATCCCATCATTATGGGAATCGTTTTCGGCCTGCTTTGGTCCCTGGTGCAGATTCCGGTTCCTCCCATCATCGATAAGACCGTAGAAAGTGTTGCCAGAATCGCCACGCCTCTGGGGCTGATGGCCATGGGCGCATCTTTTGATATCAAAAAAGCCCTCTCAAGTATCAGAATCGCCGGCCTCAGCACTTTTCTCAAACTGATTGGATTAGTCTGTCTCTTTGTGCCTGCAGCCGTGGCCCTGGGTTTCCGCGAAGATAAATTAGCAGCCGCTTTGATCATGTGCGGTTCGCCGACAACCGTCAGCTGTTACGTCATGGCCAAAAACATGGGGCACGACGGCACTCTTACCAGCAGCACCGTCATGCTGACCACCTTTCTCAGCGCTTTTACTCTGACCCTTTGGCTTTTCATACTAAAATCGCTGAACTTCCTGTAAATGACCTGTTAAGTGGTTCTTTACTTCAATAAAACTTTGATAAAACCGCCCGTTTCCATATATCCAGTATTCCACAGATTTTCGAAATCCATCCACGTGTATTCTCCATAAGTCGCCGTTTTCACCATAAAGGTGTCTTCGAACGCTTCATAACCCACAAGCAGAAACCAGTGCCAGACAAAGTCTTTCAGCTGTGGGTCCCTGTGTTTCAGCAAGAGGTAAGGAATTGGCATCTCACTGTCCAACTGTCTTTTAATCGTCTCCCTGGCCTCTTCTATGGACGCATTTCCATCAAACCCCACCAAGTTGATGCCGTATTCCTGCCTGTCTTTCAGATATTGTCCAAAACCATCTATATACAGCTCTAACCGATTGACGCCCTCTCTGCGCGGTCGCAAATAGGGTTTCATAATCTTTGAAAAACCGATATACTGTTTCTTATCCAGTAACCCTACATCAAAAGGACACAGATGTTTTTTGTTCTCGTACATGGCCAGATAGATGGACAGATCACAGGCAGTCGCTGCGGCGCACCCACCCAGCTTCATCATGGGATCCCAAAACCAGTCCTGGTTACCCCCAAAACAGTTTGCGATATTAAAATAGCGTAATTCTTTTTTCATGTCACTCATTCCTTCGCAAGAAATTTCTTAGGAGACTTATACCCACGGGTGTTCCTTTATAAATCAGGATATGATGATTTTATGATAGCTTGATCGAAAATACCAGCCGATGCCGATCATGATCAGCCCAATTAGTCCGACGACCAGTTTTCGAGTATTATCTGGCGCGTACAATGTAGATGTCAAAATTCCAGTCCCAGCCCCGCAAAAAAAATCACTAATGCTTTTTCCTTTCCGAATTTTTTTCATTTGATCAATGGATACGATGATATTTTCATCAGCTTTCTTTCGATAGTCTTCATCGCTGATTCGCTCTCCGCTAAGTAATTCATTGATACTGATTTGAAAGAAATTAGATAATTCTTTCATCAATACAATATCCGGCAGGTAGTTTCCGTTTTCCCAACGAGATATGGTCTTATTGGTAACACCAATGATTTTTCCCAATTCTTGCTGGGTCATCCCTGCTTCTTTCCGCAATGCTGCTATAAAATCACCAATTTTTTTCTGGTCCATGACTGATCCTCCTTCATCAACTAAAACAATTTTAGCATAAAAGGTATTCCATGTATTCCCCACAGACAGCGAATCCCTCACAAGTACACCGGCCGAATGACGGTGTCGAAGAGTAACTGGATGTAACTCTTCGGATATGGAACAAACTCATCTTTGTCAATCATTTGCATAATTCCATCTACATCGACCCACTTCACTGCAAGAACTTCACTTTCTTGCAAGCACAATTCTGCCAAATCATAATCCCCTCTGATTACATAAATATCATCAAAGCCTCCATCAAAATTAATGGTAAAGTCCGCACGTTTTTCTTCGAAACATAAATTGATTCCTAATTCTTCACGCAACTCTCTTTGTGCCGCCTGTTTGCTGCTTTCTCCTTTTATCACACAGCCGCCAACAGAAATGTCCCACTTTCCGGGCCAGCCTTTTTTTGTTGTCTGCCGCTGCTGCACCAGCATCTGACTTTTGGAGTTGATGATTGCAATATGCACAATCAGATGATAATTCCCTCGCTCCATTTTTATCCCCCGAACTATCGATCTGCCAGTTTTTATTCTTTCTTCATTATAAATATCCCAAAGTTCCATCACTTTTCCTCCGTGAACTTAATATACCATGTGCATTCTGCTAAAAACACAATCGCAGCACTTGATTCAATGGTTCCTACAACTCGGCAACGCCGTAGGATCGTGGAACCATTATACCATGTGCATTCCACTAAAAACTCATTCGCAGCACTTGATTCAATGGTTCCTACAACTCGGCAACGCCGTAGGATTGTGGAACCATTATACCATATTTCGAAGTATCTGTGCGGTGTGCGTCTCGGTTTTGTTTCCACAGTCCGCACAAACTCTATTCAGGAAAAATGTGCCAGACATTTCTCGATAAGCTGATCATCTGCGGACTGCTCTGGTCTTGAAACCGGTTGTTACAGTCAGCAATCGCTCTGTACGGAAAAAATGTGCCAGACATTTCTCGGTAAGCTGGTCGTCTGCGGACTGTTCTGGCCTTGAAACCGGTTGTTACAGTCCGCAATCGCTCTGTACGGAAAAAATGTGCCAGACATTTCTCGATAAGCTGATCATCTGCGGACTGCTCTGGCCTTGAAACCGGTTGTTACAGTCCGCAATCGCTCTGTCCGAAAAAAATGTGCCGCACATTTCTCGATAAGCTGGTCGTCTGCGGACTGTTCTGACCTTGAAACCGGTTGTTACAGTCCGCAACCGCTCTGTACGAAAAAAATGTGCCGCACATTTCTCGATAAGCTAATCATCTGCGGACCATTCTGACCCTAAGGCATGCTATCGTAGTCTAGCACTTATCTTGCTCAGAAAAATCCGCGGAACACGTACACATCAAAAAATCTCCAGCACCTGCAAGAGGTTCTGGAGATTTTGATTCATAGAACAAGTATTGTTTCAAAGTGTCTTTTTATTAAACACAACGCAAGCAGCAGTTACAAAAGCGACAATCAATCCGACTGTGATACCCACAGGGGTAAGAAGCTCATCAAATTGCACTCCGCTTTCAATCAGCTCCATATTTCTGGACACAAGCGCTATGGGATTGTATTTCACGGCATCCGGTATGATATTTAATAGGAACTGTACCCCAACAAAGCCTCCCGTAATCAGCAGATTTCCATAGGCGTTTTTGCACAGCACACTCCCAAAAAGCCCCGCAGCCAGAAGCAGAATTCCGTAAATCCACACCATAGCGGCAGCCGCCAAAAGGTGACGCAGTTCCTCTCCCTGCCAGAAGTAAGCGGTATATGCCCAGGATACAGCCACGCAAACAGTGTAGGCCATGGTCCACATGCTCAGAGCCACCGTAAATTTAGAGAGCACTACAGACCTGCGAGCGAGACCTTTTGTCAGCACATTGATCAGAGTCCCCTTGGAATATTCCTGACTCATCATGCCACTGAACAAGATGACCAAAACCACAAGACCCAGCTGCGGCACATTTTTATAGAACTGCATCCAAGCGTCCAACGCCGTAGGTTCCTCAATGTTGATTACCATTCCCTCTGGCATAAAGTTTTCCAGAAGCTGCGGCGTGATCTTGGCCGTGAGAGGATTCATCATTCCCAGCAATAGAAATACCGCCAATATAATTAGCAGCTTATGGGAACGGTAAAACTCCACAAATTCTTTCTTCACGAATGCCCCATACCCCGTCATTTTATCACCTCCATAAACAAGTTCTCCAGTGTAGGCTCTGCAATTTCCAGCCTGACGGGCATCAAATTCTGTGCCGATAGAATTCCAAGAATTTCAGATTCTGTCTCTGGCAAATTACCTGTTTTCACTGACAGCACGCACCCATCAATTTCCACCTGCATGTGCCCGCCAATCTCAGCCTGCAGCCTTTGCGCCTCCTGGCTTTCAGCAAATTCAACCTCCAGGCTGTCCGCCCTGTGTTTAGTTTTTATCTCCTGTAAGGAACCGGACAGTGCAATCTTCCCCTTGTGCAGCACTGCTACCGTATCACAGATTCGCTCCACGTCAGAGAGAACATGGGTGGAAAAGACTACTGTAGTTTTCCCCTTTACCTGCCTCATGATATCGAGAATTTCTTTTCTCCCCGCAGGGTCCAAAGCGCTCGTCGGTTCGTCACAGATCAAAAGCCTGGGCTCTGCCAACAAAGCCTGGGCCAACCCCAGGCGCTGCTTCATACCCCGCGAAAATCCGCCGATTTTTTTCTTAGCGCTCTCTGTTAAACCGACCATCTCCAAAAGTTCCAGGCTCTTCCGCTTGATTGCCCGTTGATCCATCCCGCAAATTTCTCCGCAAAGCCTCAAGTATTCGCCAGGACGCATGTAGCCGTAGAAGGCTGGTACGTCCGGCAGATAACCGACCATCTTATTGGTCTCAGTCTGGCCATATCGCACTTTTTCTCCAAAGACCTGCATTTCGCCTTCATCAACCTGCAGCAATCCTAAGATTGCCTTCATCGTCGTCGTTTTTCCCGCGCCATTTTGACCGATGAAGCCAAAAACTTCTCCCTCATGCACCTCCATAGTGAGATCATCCAGAACTACATGGGAGCCAAAACGCTTGCGCAATCCCGCTATCTCTAATGCGTTCATTCCTCATCGCTCCTTCCGAATACGAAATATATGATAGGTCCGATAATCTGAATCAAAATAACGACGATAATCCAGATTGGCCTGTTGCCAAACTTATAATGGTCGTGTCTGAGCACGTGAACCAGCGCCGTAATCATCAGTGCCAGTTCGATGATAATCACTGGTATTAAAAACGGTAAGTATTCTGTCTGTAAGTTCATTTTTATTCCCCCTTAGTTGTATATTCCTCTAATCTCTTTAACAAATTCTGAAATTCCGGCAGTTCCGCCAAGGTTGCAAAGGCGGGGTTCTGTGTCAGCGCGTAGAGCATGCTTTTTCGAATCAAACTCTCCTCTCTGGGCGCATCGCTTCCCAGCTCCAATTTATCCAGGGTGCTGTCGATATGGTCAAAGAAGTCGTCACCGCGAATTCGCATGGGAAGCTGTAGGTTACAGCAAATATCTGTATATCTTGTCAGATACTCCATCGCTTTATCCGTACGGCCGAAAACGGCATAGGTTTCGCCAGCTGCCAGGCAGAGAATCAGGACGGCGTTAAAATTCAATTTTTCTATATTGAACAAATCTGTTAGTGAAAACATCCGCTCGATAATCTCTTCTGCTTTCTGTGGGTTCTCCATATTAATGCTCAAAAGCAGGGGCACCTCATTAATCATGGTCATCAGGTGGCTGTAGATGTCTCCCTGCAGAACGGCTTCCGCTTTATCTGTTCTCCCTAGTGCCAAATAAGCGTTTGCCAAAAGTGCGCTGTGAGAGCTTGTAAGATAACACTCGTCGGTTTCCAGCAGATCCACTGCCTCCGCAGGTCTGTTCAGCATCAAGAGGCAGATTCCATGGAGTTGGTTGGCCTGCGTTGCCATACTGGTATCATCATTTTCCTGTTTGATGCGCAGGCAAAGCTCTATGGTTTGCTCCAGAAGCTCATCTTGTCGTGCTTTTTCCTCTGCCAGCATATAATGATTGACCATCAAAGTACACATCTGCAGCAGAAGAGGAAAACAGGAGTAGTATTTCTTTATCATCGCCTCATATTCCTCATAGACCTCTTCAAAAGGCTTCTCGCTGAAGTCCTTTGCCAGCCTGTGATACAGTTTTTTTATATCCGCCCCTGTCAGTTGGGGGGAATAGTTCATCAACTCGTCAATACTGATGTTAAAAAAAGCCGCTAACTGGGGTAAAAGTGTAATGTCCGGATAACTCTGACCCGTTTCCCACTTTGATACAGAGGCCTTTGAAACGCCAATATACTCTGCCAGATCTTCCTGGGTGATTCCTTTCTCTTTTCGTTTGTCGATAATGGTTCGTGCAATATTAATTTCTTTCATTTCCTTACCTCCTGATGATTCTGCCCCGCACACGGCAGCGGCGGTAGATGCCATCCAATCAAAGATTGAGGCATCCTCCCATGAGCCCTGCCGCTGTTTGTTTCACAAACAAGGCTAGGGCTTCAAGCGGTTTGACCCTTGCCGTATGATGTTATTGTAGCCTCTCGGCGGGAAAATAACAATGGGGCTATAGTTGACTTTGGTTAAATAAGTTAACCAACAGTTGATTTTTTATCTCAGTTTAGAAACACTGAACCGCGGGTTTACTTCTGCTTTCTTGTCAAAGCCTTGAAAATAGCGTATTATAGAAATAACGTTAGTGAGGTGAAATTATGCATGTGAGCAAGAAAGCTCAGAAAAAGGAAAAATCCGCCATGACGGTTTCCTTGTACGGAAATCTATTCTTCGTCATCATCGAACTTCTCATGGCAATCTATACAAGTTCTCAGGCCGTCCTTTTGGATGCGGTTTACGATGCAGTAGAATTCATCATGCTGCTCCCGTCTATATTTTTGATTCCGCTCCTCTATAAACCGTCTACAGAAAAACATCCTTTCGGCTATCTGCAGATTGAATCCATGTTCGTCGTGGTCAAGGGTGTCACCATGACTGCTGTTACGGTCGGGTTGATTATCAACAATATCGAAATCATGCTCCACGGCGGCAGATCCGTCTCTTTCAGCACCGTGGCATATTTTGAATTGCTTGCGGCAATTCTGGGCGTATTAGTTTCCGTCTATCTCAAGAACAAAAACAAGGTGGTCAACTCTCCGTTAGTGTCCATGGAAATGCGCGGCTGGCAAATTGACAGCATTGTCTCTATGGGTATGACGTTGGCCTTCTTTTTACCAGTGGTCATCACAGCGAAATGGTTCGCGCCGGTCATTCCTTATTTGGATCAAATCATTACAGTCGTCCTCTCCCTCTTCATGATTCCTGCGCCGATCAAAGCAGTCGTCACCGGGCTGCGAGACTTATTCCTGATTCCACCGGAAGAAGAAACCGTCGATGAGATAAAAGAAACTGTCGAACCAATTCTCTATAACTATGGCTACAAAAAACTATATTACGACATCGTCAGGACCGGACGCAAGCTCTGGATCAGCGTCTACATTACCTTTGAGCGGGACGAAATCTCCATCTCCCGTTTTAAAGTCGTACAGAACGATTGCATTCAGGCCCTGGCCCAGAAATACCCTGACTTCTATTTTGAACTTCTTCCAGACATCGAATTTAATAAAGAAAGGTGAGACCACATGAACACAGAATACCTCGCAGCAAGAAAAATCCTGATGCTGGGAAAAACCATCATCTCAAATAGAAACAATAATTTAAAGAGTATCAATTTGACAGCTGAGCAGGCAGATGCTCTGATTTATCTCAGTGAACATCCAGGCTCCTCTATACGCGATTTGAGCAACCATCTGGGTATCACCCATCAGACAGCCAGCGGCATCGTCAAGCGCCTGTGTGAAAAGACCACTATCACCATGGTTCCATCTTCCGAGGATGGACGCCGCACCCTGATCAATCTTACAGAACAGGGACTTTCCTTGATATCTCAGATCAAAGAAAACGGCACCCATACTGGAGAAAAAATACTCTCGAGTATGAATGCCGAAGAAAGACTGCAGTTCGAGCGCCTTTTGGATAAAGCGCTGGCTAGCATTGTGAAGCAGCAAGGGTGACCTTCTGCTTTTCTTTTTTGTCGTGGATAAATAAAATCAGACAGATCGCCAAAGCCGCTGCCAATGCGCCGAAGAGAAAAATGTCCCTCTGTGCTTTGAGATATACGCCGATATGTGATAGCTCCAGAGTCCCATAGTGTGCTTGCCTCATGGTCAGCATGACGCTGCCTATGGCAATTCCCATGGTGTTGCCGATGTTGCGCATCGTTGCTAAAGTGCCTGAGGCTGCACCAGACATGCTCGTATCCACCGCGCCCAAAATCGCGCTGTTGATGGCTGAAACGCTGAGACCGTTTCCTGCACCCATGAGAATCAGAATGACGACGACGTAAAAAAGGCTTTGCCCCTGGTGAAAAAAGGCCGTTCCCAGACAACTCATTATAATCAGCGCAAGCCCCAGCACAGCTGGAAATTTTGTTCCTTTTTTGTCAGATATGCCGCCGCCCACTGGTGAAAAAATCATCATGGTAACTGGCGCGGTCAGCATAATCAAACCGGAATGATAAGCTGACATCATCATCACATCAGCAAGAAAAAACGGATATAGGTATGTTGTCAGCTGCTGTGTCAGATAAGATAACAGGCAAGTACAGTTGGCCAACGTAAAGGTTCTATTTTTAAAGATATAGAGGGGCAGCAGTGGATGTTCTACATGTTTTTCTCTGATGATGAAGGATAACAGCCCGGCCGCCGAAATCGCAAATAAGGTGCCGATTTTCCAGGACATTCCCCAGTCGTCGACAAAATTGATGCCCACCGACAAGGCACCGATGAAAACCATAAAAAACAGTCCGCCGACCGAATCCATCTTTGGCCGGCTCTCTTTCTCTGTAGTATCGTCCTCCATTGCCAAAAAGGTTCCAACAAGTCCCAGAGCGCTGAATACTGCACAGAAGTAGAAAATGGAGTGCCAGGTAAAGAAATTCAGCAGTACGCCGCCGATTGTCGGTCCTGCCGCAAACCCGACAGAAACAAACACTGAGTTGATTCCCAGGGCTTTGCCTCTCTCATTTTCGGGAAATGTTTTAAAAATTGTCGCCTGTGTGATGGAAATCAGAATACTGTAGCCGATTCCCTGCAATGCTCTGAAGACGACCAGCGTCGGCAGATTGAAGGACAGAAGCGGCGCCAGCATAGAAACAACTGTAAAAAAGGCAAAGCCAAAGAGATACTGCCGCCTGTATCCGCATATATCCGCCAGCCTTCCGAAGAGCAGCAACATGCAGCTGGGCAGCAAAGAATAAACCAGTGCCAGCCAGCTGACATCGGACTGGGTCACGCCAAATTCCTCTCGAATCAGGGGCAATGCCAGATTTAAACTATTGATGGCAAAGGAAACTCCCAAATTCGCCATACTTGTTACTATAAATATACTCCATTTTGATTTCAAAAAAGAGTGTTCCATATCAAGACCTCCTAAATATACAGCATGCTGTATATTAGTTTAGCACACTGAAATTAATAATGCAACCTGCAATCAAAAAAACTCACAATAACAAATTTATCATTCGTTACTGTGAGGGTTCGCTCTTGAGATTTAATCATTTAAATGCCGCAGCAGATACTCCGCTGCCTGGCAGCCGTCCTTGAAAGAAACCGTTTCCCCTGTAATATACCGTACCGCATCCTCCCATTCCTTCAAGTCATAATCATAAGGCGCAATATTAGCAATGACTTCATAAATATGAGGAGATCTTTTTCTACTGTGTAAATCTGAGAGATAACCGCACCCGGCTCTCTCTGCGATATATTCCAGCAAGCCTGTTTTACGCATAGTTTCTTTCATCGGTTCACCTCCTGAGCAAAATGCTGAACGATAAAGCAGACTTTTTCATTCAGGTGGTTTATAATAAATTGCAGTAAGAATTATGTATTTTATGTCGATTTTTTTCTATTTTTTAAAGGAACGAAATTTCCTACTTTTTCCTGCACAGCACTATCTGCCGTGTACCCAGCGAAGGAACGTATCTTGCGATACGCCAAGTCGTCTGGCAGCTTCTCTGGATGAAACCTTCTTATTCTCCCACTCGGATTTGATGCTGTAAAACGAGCCCGGCACGTTTTTTCGCGGCCGGCCAAAGCGGACGCCGCGCATCTTTGCGGCAGCAATGCCTTCCATCTGCCTTTGCTTGATGTTCTCGCGTTCCGTTTGCGCCACATAGGACAAAATCTGCAGCACCAGGTCTGCGACAAAGGTTCCGGTCAGATTCCTGCCAGTCTGCCTAGTGTCCAGCAGCGGCATATCAAGGACGACCACGTCGGTCATTTTTTCTTTTGTGATGATCCTCCACTGATTTAATATTTCTTCGTAGTTCCGCCCCAGGCGATCGATGGACTTTATTACCAGTATATCGCCTTTTCGCAATTTTCGTACCAATTTCTTGTACTGCGGCCTGTTAAAATCCTTTCCGCTCAGTTTATCCATAAAGATATTTTCTTTTGGAACAGGAAACTCTGCCAAAGCAATTCTCTGCCGGTCTTCATTTTGATCCTTCGTTGAGACTCTGATGTAACCATATATTTTCTTCATTTTCTCTACCTCCCTCGTTCATTCATAGCGGAGCAAAGCTCCTGGCAAGCCTCGCTTGTCAAGATAGAAGCGAACACCTGCAACAGATGCTGGGAGCATCCGTCATCTGTTATTATTGCACCTAAATGCTATTTTAATGTTTTTATCGAGGTTCGGTACATTTTTATTATTTTAAGTTGATAATAAAAGAACCATCGCACAGACACACGTCTGCAAAATGGTTCTTTCTTATTTCCAATATAATCTCGCTCTCTGTTTTATTTCTTTATTGCCGGCACTGCAATCTTTGCCCCCGTAGCAGCTTCCGCGCCAAAGTTAAAGCTCGGTGCCAGATCGTAGGCGAAGTCATAGCCGTAACGCTGCGGCTGATACTTTTCGATGGCACTATAGGTGTCCTCGATGGCCTGACAGAAATCCGCTTCGTTTTCATAAGGTTCGCTCTGGAAGTAGAGCATCGTACACTCTGCAAGTTCTGCGCTCTCGTAACCTTCCGGCAGACTGCACTGGCAATCCAGCGGAACTTCAACTCCCGCTGCAATTTTGGAAAAGCCTGACTTTACTAGAAAATCTGGCAGTTCAATCAATGCTGCTGAGTCAAACTTTTCACTGATGCTGTTAAGCAGGCCTTCCCATTCGCATCCCATCTCCTCACAGTAAGATAGATATTCTTCCGCTTTTTTGGATGGTAAATAAATTAGCTTTCTCTTCGGTCTGTCTTTTGGTGTAACCATACATACGTTTACATTCTTGTCCATTCTCATTTCCTCCTTATGATTCAGCAAAACGTGATAATGACTGACAGGATATTGGATAAACAGCGGGATAGCCCGCTCACCTCTTCTATATTCCCGCGGAGACGCACGAAACAAGTGTTTGAATGCTCTTGAGAAACCTTCGTGGGACTGAAAACAGCTGTCCAGGGCGATTTCCAAGACACTGTCCGTGGTGCCGGTCAGCTTCTCCGCCCCCATTGACAAGCGGATCGCTGTGACATACTCCTGCGGCGTTTTGCCGGTCAAGTCCTTGAAGATTCGATCCGCGTGACGTCTGGAATACCCGGCGCTCGCGTAGAGACCGTCAAAGTCAAAGTTCTCTGACTCCCCATATTGATTAATATAGTCCTGCATTCGCTGTACCGCCGCTGTTTTTTCCTTTTCTCTTTCCTGTTGCATCAGTTTACCTCATCTGTACAAAAATATCTTGACCGAAATGGACAAGTTGTTATTCTATATTTTTATTCACAAAAACAACGTTTTTAAACTAGTGCTGTTAGAAATTCATATTCAGTTCTATATTCAAAGGTATCGTCATGGTATAATAGTTCCATAATCTTTCGACGTTGTCGAGAGGTAGGAACTATTGAATCATGTGCTGCGATTCTATATTCAGCGGAATGCACATGGTATAATGAACGCAGCATTCTTACGGCGTTGCCGCGAGGAAGCGTTCATTAACCATGGCGTGCGGTTGTGTTTCTATAGGAATCACCATAGCAAAATGCAAACGAGGAGGTCAAAGGCATATCAATGACTGCAAAGAAAATCGTGAATCAGAGTATTGACTATATTTTTCAGCATCTAAATGAAAACTTATCAGTAAAAGAAGTGGCTAATCAATTCCATTATTCTGAGTTTTATTTTAGTCGGATTTTTAAAGAAGAAATTGGCGAAAGTGTCTATGCCTTTATCAAACGTCTGAAACTGGACCAGAGCGCCATCGATATGAAAGTAAAGTCTACCAGGAGCATCGCGGATATTGGTCTGGATTACGGATACACCTCTTCCAATTACAGTTCCGCATTCAAAAAGCATACGTCTCTCTCCCCTGCGCAATTCCGGAAAACCCTTATTACAGACAGCATTCAAAACCCTTTTTCTCCTGAAAGATTAGACGTTTTACAGACATATAGCACCTACAATTCAAACATCAGAATAGCAGAAATCGAAGACATTCCAGTGCTCTATGAGAGAATCATCGGAAGTTACCTCGAAATTAAGACTAAATGGTCAAAGATGATGGATGACTACAAAGAGTATCTCCATTCGGATACATTGATGATTGAACGTTTTTATAATGACCCTTCAATTTCTACAGGCAAAAGTTGTATCTGCGACCTATGTCTATCCGCAGATCATAATTGTGAACTAGAAAATATGACAACAATTAGAGGCGGGAAGTTTGCCGTCTACCGCTTTGAAGGAAAAATAGCAGATATATTCTGCGCCCTTCAAGGCGTATTCAGCGTTTGGCTGCCACAGAGCAATTATGAACTGGATGAAAGATATGGCTTAAATATCTATAGAAAAACAGATTTAGCCAACGAGTTTGTCGTCATGGATTTATATATTCCCGTTAAATAGAGCAGGAATTCAGAAGTTTTGCTCCAGGTTCTCATTTATAATGAAATACAAGAATAGCAAAGCAAAAATGGAGGACAAAATGTTTGATATAAGAAAAATACAAGAAGACGCAATTTACGAAGCCATCCGGGCAGAAAGTGATCATGCCACTGCAAAAGAAGTAGTCTATGGTGATTGCGAAACGACTGAGGCGCAAGATAATGCCGCCTGGGTCAACGCCACGATGGGGCGTTTGGAGAGGAAATTTGATTCTGAAACGACAAAATTGATTCGTATGAATTGTCAATGTGGATATGGGATGGATGAAAAACTGGCGCTGGTGAAAGAATTAATGGCATCGTCCTCGTCCATGGAGGAGTTCGCAAGTTCTGAAAAAGCAAAAGCTGCCGGCCTCTCTTACAGGGATGGTTCGCTCTATCTCCAGTTCTTTTTCTGCCCATGTCCGATGGTAGCAGAAGTAGAAAGGTTGGAAACAGATACCTGGTGTCAATGCACAACAGGATATAGCAAAGCACTGTTCGAACAAGCCTTCGGCTGTGAAGTAGATGTAGAATTGCTAAAGAGCATCAAAACGGGGAATGACATCTGTCTAATGAAAATCGTCCCCCACGGTCAGATCTGATAAGCCCCTGTTAACGCTCCACTAAAAAACTGCCGGCACGCTGCTGGCAGTTTTTGTTTGATTTCTTACTTTCCTGGTCGACTATACAGATCAATTGTTCCAGTGTCGAACACCGTTGCTATATAATACGGTTTCAGGTCTTCTGTAGGGCGGAATCCTGCACCGGAAAGCAGCTTTCCTACCTTTGCTGTCACCGGCTCTGTGGTACAGAGGTTTGCCGAATAGCTATATGTCAGAGACGTACAAGGGTATCTGCCAGTCGTAGATTTGACACCCTCTGCTATATTGACCAGTTTCATCGGAGCTATGGCGTATTCAATCACCAGCATTGGTGAACTTGCTCCGTAGAAAGCTCTAAAGGAGCCTCTCTCATAAAAATCGACTTGAATCAGATATTTGAGCCTCACTACGGTCTTACTTGTCTTTTTGTCCTTAATCTCCATCGTCCTAGTGAAAATAGAAGGACGAATACCATTGGTTTTTGATGTTTTCGCTGCGGTAAAGTCCGCACTGACAGTATCAACAATATCCGGCTCTGCCTCGTGATGGAGTTCATATTCGACGGTATTGGCGCTGATCTTCGCCTGCTCTGCATGCACATCTTCCGCGGATAAATTCTCCAATGCATAGGTAAAATACCTGCAGTCAAGCACAATCGATTTTTCCTGTGAGGTCACCTTCGCTGCCGGTTCATTCGGTTCTGCGTTCTTCTCACCCGTTCCTGCAAATATAGAAATCGCCATCAAAACAGCTGCAAAAACAAAGAAACCCCTCTTCATTATCATCACGCCCCTTTTGCTTGTGTGAACAAATCTTCAAAACACGTCGTTGAAATTTTCTGATTATTTACAGTATACCAGTTTTCACGCGTAGGGTCAATACCGATTACCTATACATATTATGTTTATGCATCTTTAAATGATATCTTATTGTTATTGTATGCTAATAGCTTCCCTCGTTTTTATTTGGTACACCCACAGTGCTTCGCAGTCTTGCTTCCGCGAGCCCGCCGTCCTGCGCCTCCTCTCTCAGTCGGCTTGCCTTTTTCGCGTGGCTTTAGCCACAATGCGAAAACGGACAGCGAAGTGAGCTCGCGAACGGAGGAGTGAACATCGTGAACGTTGGACCGCTCCTTGCTCACCAGTCCACCGGACTGGTGAACTTCACAGTCGCGCCCTTTCGGGTTCGAACCCCTGTTCCTGATTGTAAGTATAGAAAAACAGATACCGTTTGGTATCTGTTTTTTGATGGTACACCCACAGGGGCTCGAACCCTGGACACCCTGATTAAGAGTCAGGTGCTCTACCAGCTGAGCTATGGATGCATATTTTGTTAAGATGCTCGCGAGCACAGTTAATATACTACCATTTCATATTTGTGTTGTCAACAATAATTTACTTAAAAATTCCTAAAAATATGTTTTTTATTTGCAACAAGGCTGCCTATTGTCGCATTGCTGGTGTATCGCAGACATACCCCCTCCCTGTATACAGTGCTGCCGGCTCAGAAAATATGCCTTATTTTCTCGTTTTTTAGCCAGAACAAGGCATATTTTTTGATTTTCAGCGGCTCACTTTGTATGTGCGCCTTTACCCTAAAGCACTTTTCGATGAAAAAACGTCAAAACTCGACCAGCGCAAGACCTTTTCCAAAATGAGCTGTCTGGCTCAACCATCATTCACTTGCTTTTCTGTCGTTTTTATCTGCACAGATGTTGATATACCCCCTCAGTCATTCAAAATTCGCCTTACCATCCTCATTTTTAAGTCTTTTTAGGCACAATCGGCGATTTCCCCTGCCACCGGAGGTCAGTTAATGTCACTGGCATCTGGCCTCTATCTGCAATAAGCAATCGCAGTCAGTCCATAAACCAACGCCGCCATTTCAATGTCTTCCACTTTGATATACTCGTGGATGGAATGCGCGACGCCCAAATCTCCCGGACCCATGACGATGCACTTGCTGTCAGTTACACTGCTGATCGCACCTGCATCGCTCCAGGCAGGAAAAGCCGTGACCTCACCCTTCCATTGCGTCTGCGCCATGGCCGCCTGCACAGAGGCTACCAGCGGGTCATCCTTTTCAATGCAGAATGGGACGTGGGGCAACAGATTCTCCCCCTCAAAGACGTCGCTGACCTTAGCCTGAAAGTGACAGTCCTCTTGATGAAGCGCATCACAGATTTGATTGAGTTCTTCATAAACCTGCGTGATCGTTTCCGTCGGGACACAACGTCGATCCAGCTTAATCAGGCATTCGCCTGCCACAGTGCTGGGCTGATCACCGCCCTCAATGCGGCCGATGTTAATCGTCGGCGCACCGAGCACCGGATATGCTCTCGTATTCAGCAGCGGCACATATTCTTCATAAATTCGATTGATAAAGCGCCCCGCCATTTCAATGGCGTTAATTCCATGCTCTTTGTCTCCACCGTGAACCTTATGGCCTTTCACCTTCACGTCAATCCACTCCAGACCCTTGTGGCCGATGGCGATTCTCATATCTGTCGGTTCTCCCATGATGGTACCATCACAGATTGGACCGTTATTGACCAAATATTCCACACCCCTGCCCTGTTCCTCTTCATCCGCAAGGCCAGCAAAGACAATGTCACCAGGAAGCGTAATCTCGGCACGCTGCAAAGCGATGAGAACGGCTATCATCGCCGCTACAGGCCCTTTCATATCACAGGCTCCTCTTCCATAGATTTTTCCATCTGCGATACGCCCGCTGAAAGCATTCTCCATATCGTAGGCAGGCACTGTATCGATGTGGCCGGAAAGCATCAGCGATCTGCCTTCGCCACTGCCTGCAATTTTGCCGTAAACATTATATCTGCCCGGCTTGATTTCCACCAGCTGGCTTTCAATGCCTTCCTGCTGAAAAACGCTGTAAATGTATTCAGCAATTTCTTTTTCCTGATCCGCCATAAAAGAATAGCTGGGAATTTTAATCATATCCGAGGCCAGCCTCGCAGCATCTATCTGCTTCAGTGCCTTTGTAAATCGTTCCTTCATCGTAAACCCTCCCTCGCGAGTCTCGCTCACCTATATGCTCTTTATTTTAGCTAAATCCCTCCTGTTGGTCAAGCAGTATCAAGAGTAAATGTACGATCACCGATATCTTCTTTGAACTATGGAGAAATAACCTGCGAACGATATCTCTTCACAAACAAAAATGCCTCCAGGATTTGGAGGCATAAAGCAAACATCGGAAATCTACAATAATTCCAGCATATTTATCAGCAGTTCGTCTTCTTCCGGCGGGCTTGCCACACCTTCCGAAGACGCACGGTAGGAATCCATGACATCGCCAAAGATTTCTGCCGTCGAAGGCGGCGTGTAACTGATCGTATTGGCTCCAGCACTGATCGTTTCTAAGATGGTCTCGTCGGTCGGACCCCCTGTAGCGATGATAGGTACTTTCGGATATTCCGCCCTGATATCCCGCACTAGCTGCGCCGTCTTTGACGCGGCCGAAACATTGAGGATGGATACCCCTGCTGCAAGTCTTGCATCGATGTCAACATTATCGTTAATCACCGTAGCTATAATTGGAATGTCAATCACCTTATTAATCAAAGCGATGTTCTCGTTGCTCATCGGCGCATTGACCACAACGCCAAAGGCCCCTTGAGCCTCTGCATCCTTGGCAATCAAAGCAGAACGAAAACCGTTGGTCATGCCTCCGCCGACACCGACCAAAACCGGAATAGACGAAGCGTTGATAATCGACTGCGAAATAATCTGCTGTGGTGTAAACGGATAGACCGCCAAAACTGCGTCAGCGTTGCAGTTGCGGATAATTGCGATATCCGTTGAAAAGAGGACAGACTTCATTCTTCTCCCCATGACAACGATGCCCTTGGCCTGCCAGATCACTTCTGGTATCTGCAGTGATTTGGCACGCAAGGTCCCGCTGATCCTTGGTATTTCTTTATTTCCCATTTGACCCTCCATAATCAGTATCCCAAATAACGATAAGCTATTATACACCGCAGTGACAGTGAATTCAAATGATTTTTCTTTTCATATTGTTTGTTTTTTGTGTTATACTTGTATTGTTTGAAAAAAAGAAAGGAGACATAGTGAACATGGCTTACAGATATAAGACGAAAGGTACTTGTTCCGTATTTATTGACGTGGATATGGAGGGAAATGTCCTGAAAAATGCCGTTTTCCACGGAGGCTGTAATGGAAACCTGCAGGGCATCAGCGCCTTGGTCGAAGGACGAACCTATGAGGAAATCAAAGAAAAGCTTTCCGGCATCAAATGCGGATTCAAATCTACATCATGTCCTGACCAGTTGATCAAAGCGATGGAAGAGGCCATGAGAAATGAATAATTTTCTCTGCCGTATATTTGTCAAAGACTACGAGAACACAAAGGATCCGCAGGTTCGTGAACGTTATGGAAAATTCGCCGGCATCGTAGGCATTTTGTCAAATGTCATACTTTGTGCTGCCAAAATCCTCGTGGGAGTCATCGCCGGCAGCATTGCCATCATCGCCGACGGAATCAACAATCTTGCCGATGCATCCTCTTCCATCATCACGCTGGCAGGATTCAAGCTGTCCTCTATGCCTGAAGATAAGGAACATCCCTACGGTCATGCCCGAATCGAATATATCTCCGGTATGATCGTCTCTGTGCTGATCGTGGTTGTCGGTATTGAGTTAATCAAATCCTCTGCCGACAAGATCATGCATCCATCTCCGCTGGAGTTCAGTTGGTCCATCGTCATCGTGCTTTTGCTGGCCATCGCCATCAAGATTTGGCAGGCGATGTTCAATATCAACATCGGCAAAAGAATCAACTCTCTCACCTTGACAGCTACAGGTACCGACAGTCGGAACGACGTAATAGCAACCACTGTGGTGCTGATCAGTATCATCGTCGGCAAGTTAACGGGACTGCAGATTGACGGTTACATGGGCTGCCTGGTTGCGCTGTTCATCATCTGGTCCGGCATCGGCCTGGTCAAAGAGACCATGAGTCCACTGCTGGGAGAGGCTCCCGACCCTGAATTGGTAAACGCTATCAGTGAAATGGCCCTATCCTATGGCGGGGTCCTCGGTATTCACGATCTGGTCGTACACAACTACGGGCCGGGCAGGATTTTTGCTTCCATTCATATCGAAGTTGACGCAGACGCCGATATGATGGAGAGCCACGATATGATTGACAATATCGAAAGAGAAATGGCAAAAAAACTGCACATCGAAATTACCGGTCATCTGGATCCGGTCAGAACCAACGATCCGGTAGTCAAAAAAATGGTGCAGCTGACTGGCGAAGTCGCCTCACAAATCGACGGAGTTTCTAATATCCACGATCTGCGAATCGTCGCCGGGCCAACTCATACCAACGTCATCTTTGATGCGGTAGTGGCTTCTGACTGCAAACTGTCATTCAAAGAGATACATGATACATTCCAAAAAGCCATCAAAGCCGTAGACGAAAACTATTTCGTCGTTATCAACTTTGATAAACCATATACGAGTCAGATATAAAAACGGAATCGAAGGTTCCTATGCACAAAAACTGCCCTTCCCGGGGGCAGTTTTTGATTGCAAAGACTACGCTGTATTTAAGAAAGAATGTTCCCTCCGCTCTTCAATGCAGAAATATTTTTATCCTTTATCATATTAGACATGCTATATAAAATCAACACATCGGTGATATGATGTTCTTCCACATAGTCCAACAGATTCCCACTGAAGTATCGAAGATCGACCAGGAAAACTTTATCAAAATCTTCCGCGGCGAAAGGGGCGAAGGCGTTTGCGAAAGAATCTTTGATGATTAGGAGATGCTTTCCGTTCTGATTGCCCGTATCAACCTCTACGCTGCCATAATTTCCGCCGAAAAATACCGCGTACTTATCTTTCTCCCTAAGAAACTGCTCCTGATACATACCGCCTAAGGTCTGGCCATCGGCAATTACACGGCTATGCATCTGGCGCTCCCCTATATAGGCGGTCACTTGATCCCGAGTTCCGTCATCCCACAACACCTTAGAATAAAGACTGCCTTGAAAATCATCAGACAGGAGTCTTTTATGCAGCTGTTTCAAAGAAATACCAGACTGCCCCATGGACTGCTTCCACACGTCGTAAGCCAGCATCGCGCCCTCCGTCGTCCAGTGATGATCTGTCCTATAGTAGAGCGCTCTATCTTTCTTTTTGCCAAACTCGTCGTACAGGTCCACATAGTTGGCAGACTGCAATTGCCTTGCCGCCGCCTTGGCATAAGCACCTTCTTCAAAGGGCGCTGCCCCCGCCGGCAGTTTTTCTTTCATAATCGCAGCTGTCGTCGGCACCAGGATCACAGACTTCGAAAGTCCCGTCGGCAGCTTCTCGCAGAAGGCCTTGACTGCCTGCAGGTTGGAAGCAAACAACTCCTGGTCTGCATCTTCATCCGATATTTTCTCAATCAGATAGCCGTCTTTACCCAGGTATACGCCGTTTAAATCCTTGCTCAACAGAGCCAGTTTGGTCGCAGTCTTCAAGGTTATCCAACTGTCGCGGAAGGGAAACTGGTCGTCTTGATATTTTTGAAATGCCTCTTCAAACTCCCCCGATAAAAGAGCCTCCGCCGTCACCGCCGGTCTCTGCTGTAAAACACGATTCTCATTGGCAGAAAAAGCTTTGTCTTTCAAAACCCATCCCCCCGCACCAAGGAGCAGCAGAAACAGCGAGAAAACAATCACTGTTGTCAGATTATCTATTTTCTTCATGTCCTTGCCTCCTAAAATCTGAAGTAGAGAAACGGATTATACGTATCGCTTACGAGAAAAGCGGTTGACAGAAAGAGAATCAATAGGAAATAGAGATTTTTTACTGTCACATAGAGGATTGGTTTCTCCTCCAACCATTTCAGGCACCATTCGGCAAACCGCCCAGGCAGCCTGGTAGAGGCCAGCGCCATAATGCAGAGTCCGGCGCCCCCGGACATTAAAAAGTAAAGTGACCTCTGATCCCCTATTCCCCCACTGCCCAGCATGGACCTGAGGTAAGCAAGAAAAGACAGCCCCGAAGTCTCCGCGAAGATCACCCAGCCGAAAACGATGAGCAGCAGGGCGTAGAGATGCTGCAGCCAGCCAGGCATTTTTTCCAGGTATTGCAGCAGCCATACTTTTTCCAAAATCAAGAGTACACCAAAATAAAGCCCCCACCAGAGAAAGTTCCAGCTGGCGCCGTGCCAGAATCCCGTCAAAGCCCATACAATCAGAATATTGATGCATTGCCTGCCTAGACCCTTTCTGTTCCCGCCTAGAGGAATATAGAGATATTCTTTAAACCAAGTGCTGAGGGAGATATGCCATCTCCGCCAGAATTCCGTGATGCTTTTAGAAACATATGGGTAATTGAAGTTTTCCAAAAAATCAAAACCCAGCAGCTTCCCCAGACCGATAGCCATATCCGAGTAACCGGAAAAGTCAAAGTAAATCTGAAAGGTAAAAGCAATCGCTCCCAGCCAGGCAGTCACTGCAGGCAGGTGATTCAAGTCCATCGCGGAGATTTCCGTCCAGAGCAGACCAGCTTGATTTGCCAGGAGCACCTTTTTGCCCAGACCGATGATAAATCTGCGTATCCCTTCCGCCCCTTGTGCAAGGCTGCAATGCCGGGATTTCAGTTGTTCTTCTATGGTAACATATCTGACAATCGGTCCTGCGATAAGCTGGGGGAAAAGGGTGATATATGTTGCGAAGTCCAATATGTTTCGCTGCGGGCGCGCTTTGTCTCGATAGACATCGATTACATAAGACATCGCTTGAAACGTATAGAAGGAAATGCCGATGGGCAATGTCAGCTGCAGCAGACCAATCGAAGTCCCTGCCAATTGATTGATATTCTCAATAAAAAAGTCCGTGTACTTAAAGTACCCTAGGAGGGAAAGATTTCCTGCCACTGATAAAGCAAGCATAAGCCGCGCTGACTTATGCTTGTTTTTTATTCTATCGACTGCCAGACCGCATCCATAGTTGAACAGAATGGATAGCGTCATGACCACAATATACCTCGGTTCCCCCCAGCCGTAGAAAACTAGGCTGGCTGTCAGAAGAAATAGATTTTTCCACCTTGCGGGGCACAGATAGTAGACCAGCAAAATAATTGGCAGAAAGCTGAATAAGAATACAGTGCTACTGAAGACCATCGATAATCTCCTGTAGTTTGTTTATAATTTTCTGACTCGCCTCATCGGCATTCTGATCGTCATAGTTCTCTACTGAAATCACATAGATGTTTTTAGAGCCGATAGGCAGCGTCGGGTTCGTGTACATATCCCCGTCCCCTGTAGCGAGCGCTGACGTGATATAGTCAGCTACACTCTGGGTGTATCCAGTAGAATCCTTCAACGTAAAAGTGATTGTCTTCGTGCCTTTATTCAGTTGTTGTTTTATGTATTTGGGCAGTGCATAGATATCTTTCAGTTCTTTTGCCTCGTTGGCAAGGTAACAGTATTTCGTGCCATCCGCTGCCGGAATCACCTCGTGATTCCATGGATAACTTCCGTCATCTTTCACACTGTCAGGTACATTAAAATTCGTATAAGCCGGCTTTCCGTTGATTCCTCCGTCAAAGGTTACGTCACTGTGATACCAGTCACCATCCAGCTTTACCAGATTCCACGCATGTTCACCATCTTCGGTAGAATGAATGATTTGATTTTCGATGCCTAACAGATCCATGAACAACTTGAAAGTCGTCGCATTTCCTACACAGATAGCCTGATGATATTTGAGAACACCATAAGGCAAATGACTGTATTGATCGCCTGCTGAAATTGGTGCCAGGTTTTGATCGTTATAGGCCACATACTCTACCTGCCAGTCGTAGATTGCCTTTTCTTTTTCATAGTCCGTCATCCCGTCTTTGATATTTTCTTTGATGACCTCCTTCGCTTTCTTCAAAACGTATTTGTCCTGCTCATTGAGTCCATCTTCGTCGCCGGATTGGTAGGCCTTTACCACCTCGCTGTCGTCGTAAATATCGTGAATATCTCCATTTGATGCCACATACTGTTTTACGGTGTCCGCCAGCTTTGTATTCTGTATAAACAACGCGGCTACCCCCACGATTAAAATCAACTGCATGATAACGCATACAATGATCAATATCTTGCTCTTCTTCTCCATATTCTCTGCTCCCTTTTAACTCAATACCTCTCTCATTGCGCTGACGATGTCATCAGCTTTGTTGGAAATAACTAGCATTACATATTGCTGCTGCACGACTACTCTGCCGTTTTCAATTTTAGAAACTTCTTCCGGTTTATAATTCTGAAAATCCTGTAATCGCTTCTCCAGCCTGGCTTCCATATATTTCTTTACGCCGCTCACATCATTGCTGTCTGCTACGTGAACGACAGAAATCTCGTCAGCACTGCCTCCGCTAGAAGCATAGGCGATGACGCCGTCATCTGCTTGTTCTATTGGGAAATTATACAATCTCTCAAAATTTTCGCCATAAGCGTCCTCATCATAGTTGACTGTCGTATCAATATCGGCGGATTCCACCTTCTCCAACGCCGCTTCTACTGCTTTCACACACTTTACAGAATCGTTCTGATTTCCGCAGGCAGTCAATGCCAACAGTAAAACTGCGGTTACTGCAAAAACAATTATCTTCTTCAATTAAGACTCCTCTCTTTCTTTCCTTGCTTCTACGTCGTCTTTCGTTTCTATCGCTATGGGAAAAGTGACCTCTACAGTAAAGAGCTGTTCATCCTCCGTATAACGGAACGCTCCCTGCAAATCGCTGCAGATTCGTTCACAGGTCTTTAAACCGATGCGTGTGCTTTCGACCTTCTTCGCCTGCTCCAGAATATGATTTTCAATGATGATTTTAATGATGGAGCCGTTGAGCCCCGCCTCTATGCGAATAACTTCTTTTTTGTCGGCGTATTTCATAATGTTAGAAAACACGTTGTCAAAAAGTCTTCGCAGACCGGATATATCTGTCATCACATTGACTTCCTCCGGTATCGTATACTGGAAATCCACTCGATACTCGTAACTGATTGCCTCCGCGCAATGCTCCGCCAGCAGCTGCTGGAACAGAATGCCGGCATCATAGCTCTCCAGGGTTCTGTCACTGCCCTGATTGCCAAAGACCAGAAAATACTGAAACAATTTATCCGAGAGATCCTTCAGCTGGAAAGACTTGTCACGGCAGGAAGAAATGTATTTGTCCAGTTCCTCCTGTGATTTGTATTTCTTTCCTTCGATGATATCGAGATAGCCAATCATGGATGTGAGGGGTGTTCTGATATCATGGGACATCGCCGTAATCAGCTGCGTGTTAGCCTCCCAGGCTTCTTTTTCGTTCTGATGCTTTTGAATAATCGAATTCCGCATATTATCCACGCTGGTGGACAGTGTCCCGATTTCATCATTATGGAAAGAATGAATTTCGTAATCCAGCTTTCCATCGCTGATCTGCTGTACCTCTGAAGCCAATGTAATGATACGGTTCATCGTCCTCTTGTTATAAATCAGCAATGTCGTAAGTAACGCGAGAAAGCAAAGCACCACAGTCACCAAGACCATAATTTCATGAAAATGCTGCTCCTTATACACGTCAATAAATACATAATATCTGCCGTCTGCAAACTCGATAATGCGGTTCTTGGCATCAGTGAGAAACGTATCCTCCGTTACTCTGTCGCCTTTGATGTCGGCACTGCTTAAATCATTGTTGATCGGCGCATCTTCATTTGCCAGCGGATCATTCTGATTGTCTGAATTAGAATTACCCCACCACCCCTTTTCAAAGACATTGGTATCGTCATTATAAATGAAGAAATATGTATACTTCTGTTCATTCAGCCAATTGGTCAGAGCGTCCCGATCCGTAGCTTCGACATTATATTTTTTTATGTAACTTTCCAGGCTGTCATAAACAGCCCCCACGTTTTTCTCTACTGCCTTATCGCTGGTGTAATAGGTATTGGTAATATGCGTTTCAAACCATGTGCAGAAAAGATACATGCAAAATGCCAATACAATGCCTGCCAGAATCGCTACAGTCATTTTGAGATTGAGAGAAATAAATCGTTTTTTTCTATTCAACCTTATACCCCTTTCCCCATACGGTTTTGATGATCTTTGGATTGTTCACGTCTTCTTCCAACTTCTTTCTCAGATTCAGTACATGTACCATAATGGTGTTCCCCGCGGAGGGCAGATACTTTTCTCCCCAAACGCCTTCGTAAAGGTCTTTGTTCTCCACAATCTCACCCTTGTGTTCCATAAAAAACTGCAAAATATCAAATTCTTTATCTGTCAAAGCGATTTTACGATCGCCCTTCAGTGCCGATCTGGTCTTCGTGTCGATAGAAATATTGCCGCCGATGGTCGGTATGGCCTTTGGCGCCGATTTCCCCTGATATTCTTTGTAACGGCGCAGCAAAGATTTGACCTTCATCAGCAGTTCAGTCTGTGAAAAAGGTTTCACTAAATAGTCGTCGCCGCCTTCGGTATAGGCTTCTACCTTGTCCTGGTCCTGCGATTTTGCGGTCAGGAAAAGCACCGGAACGGGAGACTTCTTTCTGATGTATGCGCAGACCTCTACGCCAGACATCCCAGGCATCATTATATCCAATATTACTAAGTCTATATTTTTGTCTTTATCTACTTTCTTAAGGGCTTCTTCTCCATCTTCCGCCTGGTCCACAGAATAGCCTTCGCTTCCGAGCAAAACTGACAAGACCTCTCTGATATTAGGGTCATCATCAACAATTAAAATTCTGTTCTGTTCCATAAAAATGTCCTTTCTGTTCCCTCTTGCACATACATTTTATACCGTATCACTGAAAAAATATATAGATATCGTGAGAATTAAGAATTTTTAAGAATTACAAAAAGACCCCGAAGGGTCTTCGCTTTTGTAGATAAACTTAGGAGCGTTTACCGTTGTATACTTTGACTGAAATCGCCATGGATATCAATAATGCTGCAATGGCAATCACCACAAGCCCTATCATGATCAGGTTCTCATCCAACTGCCAAAGGGGGCTGTCAACTTCTACAGAGCCTACCACGGCTACAGCCACGAAGACTGTAAGCAGGATATACACCATTCGTCCTCGCTCCGCACCCATTTTCATAATGAGGGGGAGATTGATTGACATGAGAATCATGGCGGCAGCAGCTACGAGAGGAACAATCATCAGATTTTCCTGCATGATGGCAGACGACTGGTTTTTGACGGCGGCTGTCACAATAATCGCCAAAACTTCAACCACGCAGACCACCAAAGTAAAAATAATACCGATGATGTATTTAGATAAAGCCATATCTCTTTTTTTATAAGGCATCATATTTGCATAATAATCCCATTTCGCCTGCTCATCAAAAGAGATTGCTGTGATCGGCAGCATCGACGCATACATGATCGCAAACCCCCGTGTAAACGTGTTTGGTATCACCGCCATAATCAGCATCAATACGCCGAATAACTTCATTTGTTTCAGCAATACATAGGAATCTTTTAATACAAGTCCTCTCATTTTATTTATCCCCTTTCACCATATATAAAATTATGTCTTCAACACTTGCCTTTTCAATGTTAAAGGAACTTGAAACCAGGTTTCTTTCCACCAGGCACTCTGCGCCGTATTCGCTAATGCGTTTACCTTTGACTGCTCCTGGCGGAATATCCGCCAGCTGGCTTCTCGCGCATCTGACGACGCCGTATTTCTCCAACAGTTCGTCTTTTCCCTCACAGAACAGCAGCTTTCCTTTATGAATAAATGCTACATAATCGCACAGCTTCTCTAAGTCGCTGAGGATATGAGAGGAAATCAGAACGGAGTGTTCTGGATCTCTCGTAAAATCGTAAAAGATTTCAAGGATTTCATCTCTCACGATGGGATCCAATCCACTGGTCGCCTCATCCAGGACCAAAAGCTTCGGGTCATGGGAAAGCGCCACTGCGATTGCAAGTTTCATCTTCATACCTCTGGAAAATTCCTTAAATTGCTTTTTGAGAGGCAGATCAAACCTATGGATATAGTCAAAAAAGACGTTTTCATCCCATCTGGTATAGGTTGCTTTCATCATTTTGTTCACGACTTCGGCGTTGATGACAATTGGGAAATATGCTTCATCCAGGACTACCCCGATGTCCTCTTTCAACTTAGCAAAATCTTCAGAACTATTATCAACTCCCATGACGGAAATCTCTCCGCTATCGCTTTTCAGTGCGTTCATGATCAGGTTAATCGTTGTGCTTTTTCCAGCTCCGTTTTCTCCTACCAGTCCCAAAATACAGCCTTTCGGCAGGTCAAAACTGATATTATCCAATTTAAATCCTTTAAACTCTTTTGTCACATTTTTTAGTTCTATAGCATTTTCGTATCCCATTCCTATTCCTCCTTAGACATCAATCGAAACATCTCAATCAGTTCACTGCTGTTCAAGTTGCATGACGCTCCCAGCGCTAAAATCTCCTCCATCAGAAGCTCTATTTTTTTGAGATTCCCCTCTCTGATAAGCTCCACGTTTCTCTCTGCCACAAAGCATCCCTTTCCGGCTACTGTATATATGAACCCCTCTTGTTCAAGTTCGTCATAGGCACGCTTTGTCGTAATGACACTGATTTTTAAGTCCTTTGCCAGCGACCTGATTGACGGAAGGGCGTCCCCTTCTGCCAACTTTTCTGAAATAATTTGATTCTTAATCTGTGTGCAAATCTGTTCATAGATCGGCTGACTACTAGAATTACTGATAATGATATCCAAAGTTTGGCCTCCTTTGTCGTTTCACTGTATATATACAGTATATACAGATATAACAGTTTGTCAATAGGTTTTTTATATTTTTTGCGGCGGCGAGACTTTTTGGCCTGCAGGCAGCATAAGGAGACAGCCAAGCAGAAAAAAAGCTTTGCTATGAAGTCCAACTTTTGGGGCCAGCCCAGGGGTCAAGACTTGGCCCGATTACGCATTGGCTGGGTTCCAGACCGAGCCTGCGTAACGGAAACGGCGTTTTCGCCCTATCTGCGTAACTGCGGGCGTTTCTGCTCGGGCCAGTTACGCATTGGCTAGGTTCCAGACCGAGCCTGTGTAACGGAAACGGCGTTTTTCGCCCTATCTGCGTAACTGCGGCGGTCAAGGCTCGGGCCCGCTACGCATTGACCGGAGTTCAGACCGAGGTTGCATAATAGAAATGGCCTTTTTTGCCGATTCTGCGTAACTGCGGCGGTCAAAGCTTGGCCCGGTTACGCATCAACCGGAGTTTAGACAGAGCCTGCGTAACGGAAACGGCCTTTTTTGCCGATTCTGCGTAACTGCGAGGGTCAAGGCTTGGCCCGGTTACGCATCAGCCGGAGTTTAGACAGAGCCTGCGCAACGGAAACGGCCTTTTTTGCCGATTCTGCGTAACTGCGAGGGTCAAGGCTCGGGCCCGCTACGCATTGACCGGAGTTCAGACCTAGGTTGCATAATAGAAACGGCCTTTTTGCCGATTCTGCGTAACTGCGAGGGGTCAAAGCTCGGCTTCTATCCAATATAAAACCCCGCCCTTCCAGTTTAACTGGTGTTCAGCGGGGTTTATCATATTCTATATTCTTCTTTATCTGGTTGGAATAATTTCCATCCAATATCCATCTGGATCCTCAATAAAATAGACACCGAAATTAGAGTTATCAAAGCAGATGCAGCCCATCTCTTCGTGATACTTCTTGGCAGCATCAAAGTCGTCCACTCTAAAACCAACATGAATTTCATTGTCTCCCAGATCATAAGGCTCTTTCCGATCCGCATACCAGGTCAGTTCTAACTGACACGGATTTCCTTCCGTTCCCATAAAGACAATCTTGTAATCGCCGCCTTCCATACGTCTGATTTCCGAAAGGCCAAGGGCCTTTTCATAAAACGCTATAGATTTCTCTAAGTCTAAAACTGTAATACAGCTGTGATACATCGTAAATTTCATGTAAATTCCTCACTTTCTGATTTATATAATGGTATAATGAACGTATTAATTTCTATCGGCGTTGCCGCAATGAGACGTTCATTGCATCATGTGCTTCTCTGTTCCAAAGGGAATCATATGATATCTTATCACAAAAAGGGGGTTTATACTAGTGAAAATCACACCGAGGGAAAAAGAATGGAACAGGCTGCTCAAGCAAGAAAAGGCCTTTCTTGAGAAAGGGACACACAAAAAGGACAGCAGGCTAAACCAGCTTCTGGAAGACAAGATTCCCGAAAAACTGCAGGGTACACTCGATGCCGCTTTCGCTAAAGCCTTTGAAGCGATCTTTGAAAAAGGCACTGGCATGATTGAAAAGACGTATAGGAAAGACGAACTGGAAAGGCAATTTAAAATCAATGCTTATGCTGCTGAATTAAAAGAGGACAAAAAATCACTGCGAAAATTTTCCCAAAAAACCGATACCGCCAACACCAAAAACCTGTTGCTCTCCAGTGTAGAAGGCGTAGGCTTGGGCGCGTTGGGCATCGGTCTTCCCGATATCCCCCTCTTCGTTGGCGTTCTCCTCAAGAGCATTTATGAAGTGGCACTGAACTTCGGCTACAGCTATGACACACCCGCAGAAAAATATTTTGTATTAAAAATCGTCGAAGCCGCTTTGTCTTATGGTGAGGATTTAGTTCAGGCAGACAAAGAACTCAACGCATACATCGAACAGTCGGTCTGGCCCGTCGACTACGATCAAGTCAGGCAGATAAAAGTCACTTCCGCAACCATGTCCAAGGAACTGCTTTATCTGAAGTTCTTACAAGGAATTCCTATCGTAGGCGCAGTAGGAGGCGCTTATAACACTGTTTATTTGCAAAAAGTACTCCGATATGCCAAGCTGAAATATCACAGACGTTTTTTAACGGACAAAGAGACCAATCCTTTTCCAGACGATGCCTGTTGACAAAATTTGTCGGAGTCAATTGCCAAAAAGATGGATTTCTTCTAGAAGTATCGACAAAACCGGATTATCGTTATTTCCTCGCCAAGAAGCAACCCGCGTCACAGCATTTCCTTGGGGCATCGGGAAAAAGCGCAGCTTGGAGTCCGTAAACCAAGTGTTCTGATTCATGAAGGCGAAGCCCTCGTTTAAAACCAGCAGCAAATGCAGAGTGGAATAGCGGTCAATCAATTTGATTTTCGCAGGATTGATTTGATTTTCTCTGCATTGGTTTTTTACAAACCATGCGCCAGATGAAACTACGCCACTGCCCACAATCAGCAGCGTATGCTCGTTCAACTTTTCAAAATTCAGTTCATCGGAAGTACACATCTCATTATCGGCAGAAACGACGATGTAGCTTTCCATCTCTTTGATTACCTTGACCTCTAGGACGTTGTAGTCGGCAGCATCAAAGTAAAGGGAAAAGCCAAAATCAATTTCGCCAGTCTCCAGCATTTTCAGCAGTTGATTATATGGATAACAGGCAATTATCACCTCGATATCTGGATATTTATCCTTAAATTTCTTTAGCTCGTACACCAAATCTTCATCTAAGTTCTGTCCTTCCTGCAGGCCGATTCTTAAGGTCCCAATTTTCCCTTCATTTGCCAGCTTCGCTTTAGCCATCAGATTCTCAAAGCAGGTGGTAACCTTTGGATACTCTTCCAGCAAAATTCTGCCGGCAGGTGTAAGGGATACGCTGTGTTTTGTGCGATAAAATAATGTAATCCCCAATTTTCTTTCGATGTCTCCAATTCTTTTTGTCAAAGCCGGCTGAGAGATATACAGATTTTCAGCTGCTTTCGTGTAATTGAGGCATTTTGCCACTTCTCGAAAATACATATAATCTTTTTTGTTCATAAATGTCACCTCTGAGGTCATCATAACATAACCGAGTCAGTCCTTCAAATAAAATAACTAAAAAGTTATAACTATATGATTTTTTTAGTATTTCCCTTTATCACTACTTTGATCTATATTCTAATTAAGAAAAAAGCAAGGAGGAGTTTTTATGGAAAAGTATTATTTAGAAGAAGAACGAAATATTGAAATCTTGGAGGAGGCCGATGTGCTGGTAGTAGGCGGCGGGTCAGCCGGAAGTGCTGCTGCCATTGCCGCCGCCCGGGCTGGTGCCAAGACTGTGCTTTTGGAGAGATATGGACAGCTGGGCGGAATGCCTACCGGAGGCGAAGTGATCTTAATCCCATCCATGAGCGCAGGAAAAACCATTATGATTCGCGGTATCATGCTGGAAATCATGGAACGTCTTACTGCCCTTGGCGGCGTCTGTGGGCCTGACCAATCCATTACCGGTTCTAAAGATCCAGTTCACATGGCAAAATGGAAAAAGTATTTCAACATGACTTGGAACGATGAGGTATGTTATGGAGGATATGTAGATCCAGATTTGATGAAAATCGTTCTCTCACAAATGATGGAGGAAGCCGGTGTCATCCTATACCTCCACAGCCTCTGCTGCAGAGCGATTACAGATACCGGTACAGTTACAGGTGTATGCTTTGAGAGTAAGGAGGGCCGTAAGGCTATTATGGCGAAGACCGTTATCGACTGCAGCGGCGATGGAGACATTTTCGCATCTGCCGGTGCCGAGTTCGAAATCGATTTGTCCAGCATGCAGGCAGCTTCAAGAGACACAGACATCCTTCACGATGTCAGCCGAACGGCTTCACTGGCTCTGGTATACAGATTCGGTGGTGCAGACTATGAACGTTATGCCGATTACGCTGCAACAAACCCGCAGCAGTTAAAAAAGCATGAGGAGAATTTACAGCAGATTGCCGGATACGCTCTGAAAATATTTCCAACATCGAGAAATGACGTGGTCTGGGTAGATAACTGGGTTCTCGGTTACAGCAGTATTAAAGTGAAGGATGTCACTGCCGTTGAGACTTTGGTCAGAAGAACTATCATCGACGTCATGGACTATATTCGCACAAACAACATCCCCGGACTGGAAAATATCTGGCTTTATGACACCGCACCACAACTGGGTACCAGAGGAAGCCGCCGGGTTTTGGGTCTTCATCATCTGGAAATGGAGGATCTGTATGGTCAAAAGGAGTGTGACAGCCACATTGCCGTGATTCCCTCCACGGTCAACCCCGCTATGCCACAGATCCCTTCAAAAATCCCGTACGGCGTACTGGTTCCACGGAAAGTAGACGGACTTCTGGTTGCCGGAAGATGCTTCTCTTCAGAATTGACGGTCAACAGCATGACCAACCTGGTTACGCACTGCTTTGCATATGGGCAGGCCGCCGGCGTCGCCGCTGCTGTTGCCGCTGCAGATGGGGTGAAAGCGAGAGATGTAGACATTAAAAAGGTACAGGCACAGTTGAAGGATCAGGGCGTCTATCTGGGATAACAATCTTCAGAGTGGCCCAATAGAAAGGAGCACGTAATGGAACATAAATATCAAAATATACTTAAGTTTTTCATCGGAAGCGGAGCAGGCCTGATTCTCTTTTTCGTTCCTGTCACAGTAAACGGCCGACACTCGATTTTGATTGACCAGTTGGTTACTTTGATTTCTACCAACCTGCCCACAACAGCCCTGGCTATCTCCCTGGTAATCATCGTCGCAGGAGCAGTCCTGCCCTTCATCAACAAAACCTGGAACAGGTCAGCTATGGATGTGATTTTTACCCTATTAAAATTCATCGGCGTCTTATGTGCCATCGCAGGGGCATTCTCCTTATGTTCAGATGCGGTCAATACAGCAGTCTTTGAGATGCTGTTTCCAAAGGTGATCATTCCCGGCGCTTTGACCGTACCGATTGGCTGCCTGCTTCTGACTTTTATCACAGACTATGGAATTCTCGACTTCTTCGGCGTCTTGGTAAGACCCATCATGCGTCCTCTCTGGAAACTGCCGGGTCGGGCGGCAATCATCGCAGTCGCCTCCTTTATCGGCAGCTTCTCTGTAGGCATCGTAGCTACTGACAACCTCTATCGTGAAGGAAAATTCACACATAAAGAAGCTGCAATCCTTGTGACCGGGTTTGCTACAGTGTCCATGCCGTTCCTGGTCATCGCCGCCAATCTGCTGGGCTTGATGCCTCATTGGGGTCTCTTCTTCTGGTCAGCCTTGATTATCACCTTTTTGACGACAGCCATCACCGTGCGTCTCTGGCCTCTTTGCAAGGTATCGGAAACATGCTGGGAAAACACTGAGTACGTAGAAGAAGCTCACGAAAAAGGCAGTCTGCTGAAACAGGCTTGGAACGCAGGACTGATTCAAGCACAGAACGCCCCGAATCTATTTATCAGTCTCTGGGGCAACTTTAAAGGCGGGATGATTGCCATAATGAATCTGCTGCCCTTGATGATGTCTTTGGGGACCATCACCTTGCTTTTGGTCAATTTCACTGACGTTTTCAACTACGTCGCCTGGTTGTTTTACCCATTGACCAAGTTGACCATGATTCCTGACGAGATGGCAGTCGCTCAGGCTGCTGCAATTACTGTAGCAGAACCGGTTACCTCTATGGTCGTAGCATCCAGCGCCGCTTCCATCGTGTCCCGTTTTGTTGTAGGTGTCCTTGCAATTGGCGAAATTGTCTTTTTTACTGGTACGATTCCCTGCATCCTGCCCAGCAATATCGAGGTCTCGCTGGGAAAGCTCTTTATTATTTGGATTGAACGCGTGATTTGTATCGTCGCACTGGCGTCCATCGTGGGACATCTTTTCTTATAGACCACATTCAATTGCAGCCTCGCCTTGTTTTATGGTATACTTGGAGAATATATAACTGCCATATTTCCAAGGAGGTACTACACTATGAATCTCACAAAAACAGCACAGTCTTTAGAAAAAAACGGCTACCAGGTCTCGCTCTTCTCAACACTGGAAGAGGCTGACCGCTATCTCAACCAGCAGATTGACAGCACCACTGTCGGCATCGGCGGATCTATGACGATAGAAGAAATGGGTTCTTTCAAAACCCTGTCGGATCACAACCAGGTCTACTGGCACTGGCATCCTGCAGACGGTTTAACGGTAGACGACACACGAAAAAAAGCGATGAACACTGCCATCTATCTTTCCTCAGTCAATGCCATCAGCGAAGAGGGTGAGATAGTCAATATCGACGGTGCAGGCAACCGCTTGGCTTCCACCCTTTACGGACATGCGAAAGTCTATTTTATCGTCGGCTCCAACAAAATCTGCGAAAACCTCCATCAGGCCATCGACCGCGCCCGTAACACCGCTTCACCACTGAACGCAAAACGGCTGAACTGCAAAACTCCTTGCGCAGTCAAAGGCGACCACTGCTACGATTGCAGCAGCGAAGGAAGAATCTGTAACGCCATGGTCATCCATTACAAAAAAATGATGTCCTGCGAAATGGAAGTTATTTTGGTAGAAGAAAGTGCAGGTTATTGATATGGAACTGAACGTCAGAAAAGCGCATCCAGCGGATCTGGACAGAATTGCAGAAATCGAGGCAGAAAGTTTTCCGCCTGAGGAAGCGGCTTCGCGTGAAAAATATGCCTGGCGTCTTGCAAACTACCCCGATTACTTTATCGTCGGTGAGAGCGAAGGAAAAATCATCGGTGTCATCTGTATGATTCCCATGGCTGCCGCCGTCATCAATGATGATATTTTCGAGATGGAACGAGTACCCGGAGGAACAGTGTGTGCAGTTCTCGATGTCATGACCGCTGCTGACTGCCGGGGCTGCGGCGTTGCAGAACAAATGCTTCACGGTGCCATCGAAACGGCACGCGAGCAGGGAATGACCTCTATGGCTTTGACCTGCAAAGATCACCTGATCCACTACTACGCCAAGTTCGGCTTCGAAAACCAGGGCCTGTCCGCGTCTGTTCACGGCGGTGCGGTCTGGTACGACATGGTGAAAATGCTGTAACCGTAAAAACCTGGAAATGACGGAATCAAAGATGTCTATGCACACATATCGCCCGCAAGAGGGGAAGCGACGCTTCGTAAGGTACGTTGTTTGACATTTCCTATATTAAAAAACCGAAACGCAGTCCATCACGGACTGCGTTTCATTGTATTGCCGGTAAATAAAACTCACAATCGTTCCACTGCGTCCATTGCCAAATCAGAGCGTTCGCCTTCATCGGCGGTCATGGTGATCTGGCAGCAGTATTTACTTCCTTTCATATGTTCGGCAGCGTAGCTGAGGCCATTGGTGCGCTCGTCGAGAAAGGGTTTGTCAATCTGGAAGGGGTCGCCCAGCAAAACAATCTTTGTGCCTCTGCCAGCGCGAGTAATAATGCCTTTGATCTGATTTGGCGTAGTGTTCTGCGCTTCGTCGATAATCAGATAGGTCTTCACGATGGAGCGGCCGCGAATAAAGTTCAGCGCCTCAGCCTGAATGATACCCCGGTCAAAGACTTCGTCAACCTTTCCTCGGAGTTCCAACTCGTTTTTATATCGTTCCTCTTCATCAGAGTCGATCAGCTGTTCCAGATTATCCAGAATCGGCCTCAGGAGTGGGGCAATCTTATCCTGTTCATCTCCTGGTAAAAACCCGATGTCATCGTCAAATTGTGCATTAGGGCGGCTGATTAAAATCCGCCTGTATTCACCCTCTGTGCCGTTCAACGTCTTTTCCAGACCTACAGCCAGAGAATAAAAAGTCTTTGCTGTTCCTGCCATGCCCTTGACGATAACTAACGGTGCTTTGTCACTTGGCATCATCAAAGCCTCCTGCAGAAAATATTGCCCTGCACTTCTCGGCTCCACGCCGTAAGGCTTTACTTTCTTGTATTTCAATGGAACAACTTTATCGCCTTCAATCCTGCCTAACTGCGTCTTTTTCTGCGATTGATCTGCTTTGATGACGACAAACTGATTTTCATAGAGCTGAGGCGAAAAGGCATTTCCTTCCTCATCCACCTGGTAAAGGCTGTCTCTGCCCATACCCTTCTTGGAGAATTCTTTAAACTTATCCTCCGGCGCATAGCAAGTAATTCTTCCCGTATACTGATGTTCCCCCTGCACTACCTGCTCACTTTCAAAATCCTCAGCGGGAAGATTGATGATCGCAGCCTTAACACGCAGAACGATATCTTTGGTCACCAGAACCGCGTTTTCGCCATTGTCCCGCAATGCTTTGCACACTCGCAGGATGCGATTATCCATCTTAGAATCCGGAAGTTCCTCTGGCAGCTCTACATTGACACAGTTGGATTCAATGCGCAGTCTGCCGCCGTCTTTCAACTGCACGCCTGCAAGCAAATCGCCAGTCTGTCTCAGCCGTTCCAATTCCCTGATCGACGCCCTGGCATTGACGCCTTTTTCGCCCTCAGCTTTCTTTAATCCATCCAGTTCTTCCAAAACCATCAGTGGTATCACCAGGTCATTCTCCTTAAATCTATAAATTGCATCCGGTGCTTGTATCAACACATTGGTATCCAAAACATAAGTCTTAATCATCTCTAGTCCTCCTCTGATAAATGTCAGCTGTGTTTCTTTTATCATCTCATACACAACGATCCTTTTCAATTAAGTTTATGTTAAATCTTCCTCCGGCATACACTGAAAGCAGATTAAAGATTGGCTGAAAGACGTGCGATATTCTTTTTTCTCTTTTCTATTGCACGGTGCTCTTTTTCGCTCCAAAGGTTCAGCAGCGACGAAACCACCGGCAACGCCACAAAGAAAATGATAGAGAGCGTCGGAAAGAAAAACGACAGAGCCAGAATTGCGGCAGTGCCCAGAACAATTATCATAAGAAACAGACCTGCCCACTTGATCTGTCTGCGTCGCGGTCTAACGTCAAGAATTATGCCGCTCTCTTTCATAACGCAGGAATGCATCAGATGAAAGGTAAAAAAAACGGCCAGATATACCAAATCGTAGGCTATGGCAGGCGCAACCTCTTTGGGATTCTCCATAATCCATTTTGTAAACAGCGGCAGAAGCGTGAGGAAAAACAAATATAAGATATTTCTCCAGATTACCTTCTGTGAAACTTCGTTGCAGGCGTCAAAGAGCCAGTGATGCTTGGTCCACTGTGCGCCCACTACGACAAAGCTTACAAAGAAAATCATGATTGTGTATGCAAATCTCATGATGCTTTTTCCAGTGAAATCTTCCGGCAGCGGGATGTTGAGTGCCATAATCGTTATAACAATGGCCATCACTCCGTCGCTAAACGCTTCAAATCGCAATTTTGACATTTTCATACATCTCACTTACTCATCATCCTTTTTTTCATGTCCTTCTCCGTCAAATCCCATTCCAAAGTCAAAGACCGACCAATCCCCATAACCAATCTCTTCATCAGCAGTAAAGGGCCTCCGTCCGTCAAAATGTCTCCGATGCTCTCTCATAAATGCCTCCTTCGCCTTTCTGCGCTGTGCTAATGTATCCGCATCGCCGATGTGATTCTCACTTTCTTTGAGAATGCGTTTCAGATATTGATGGAACGTCTGCAGTTCCTCATCACTGAGGCAATCCAACAATCCTGTCATGTCCTCCGGTTCATCACTCAAATTTTCTGCAGCTGCTGCACCCTCTGCTGTCAGCTTCACGACTGACACACGACGGTCTTTCTCTGATGGTTCGCGCACGATAAATCCACTCCTTTCAAGCTTTGCAAGAATTTCTGCTACGGATTGTTTGCTCATATCCAACAAATATGTCAGTTCCTTCTGACTGATCTCCGGTTTCATCTTTAAAATTGCCAGGATTCGTCCTTGACCCCTGCGAGGGTTTCTCGAGGTTCTGCGGCTTCCAAAGTTGTGCAGCTGTCTGCGGTGCAGAATCCACTGGAGCTGTAAAAGACACTCATAGACTTCATTTTTTATATCACTCATTTATGTTACCTCCCTTTTGTACAAACAAATAGTCAACTACTTTACTAATCACTATACGACCTTTAATACGTTTTGTCAAGTACCTTACTGTTTTTTATTTTCACGTATTAAAAAAGGAGTCTGCCTGACGGCTAAACTCCCTCTGATTTTTTTATGCTGTCTCGTTTTCTTTTGTTCTCGGTCCCTGATAGAGATGATGGGGATGTTCTTCCCAAATTTCATCGGCTACTGGTTTCCATTTTGCCGCTGCCTCGCTGCATTTTGCACAGAGCATGTCTACATCCTCTGGCGATTCTACGTCTGTGGAGTGAGCACCACAGCGATGGACCATTTCTGCCAGCTTCCCGTCGTTGTCCAAGAGCGGACAAGGCCGCAGCATGTTGTCGCTGAACGGCTGGTTGTCGTGATATTCCATGAACAGCGGTTCTGTATAGGCCTCCAGCAAGGTCTTTTCTCTGATATTGGAGTCAGAATAATGAATAAACGCACACGGTTCAATGTCCCCGTTGGCGTTGATATGGAGATATGATCTGCCGCCAGCGATACAGCCGCCCACATATTCACCGTCATTCCAGAAGTCCATAGTGAAAATCGGCTTGCTCTCTCTGAACTTGCGAATCTGGTCATACATGAATTTGCGCTGCTCCGGTCTGGCCAGAAGCTCGCACGCTGCGCCGTTACCGACGGGCATATAAGTGAAAATCCAGGCAAATTTGGCACCAAGGGCAATCAGGTGATCCATGAATTCCTCGCTGCCGATGGTCTCCGCGTTTTTGCTGGTATAGCAGCAGGAGACACCAAATGGCAGCTTCTTCCTCTTGAGTATTTCCATGGCTTTGATGACAGCCCGATAGGTCCCCTCGCCTCTTCTATCGTCAGTCTCTTTTTCAAATCCCTCTACGCTGATGGCTGGTACGAAGTTTTTAACCCGCAGCATTTCATCTGCAAAGTCCTCGTCAATCAGTGTCGCATTGGTAAAAGAAAGAAAAGCACAATCGTCGTGTTTTTCACAGAGCCTGATGATGTCGTCCTTACGCACCAGGGGTTCTCCGCCTGTATAGATATACATGTAAGTTCCCATTTCTTTTCCCTGTCTGATGATACTGTCCAGTTCTTCGAAGGTCAGGTTCAATTGATTGCCATAGTCAGCCGCCCAGCATCCCGTACAATGCAGATTACAAGCGCTGGTCGGATCTAAGAGAATCGCCCACGGCACATTGCAGCCGTGTTCCTGCTTCACCTTTAGCTGCTGTTTCGGTCCCAGCATACCCGCATTGATGATGAAGTTTTCAAACATCTTACGCCTGATGCCATCATCACAGTCCGTCCAGAGACTTTTGACCAGTTTGTACCAGTTGCTGTCCTGGTCTTCCATATAGTGCTTGATAACCTTTACCTGAGGAGTCAGAGAGTCGCCGCCGATGTCGTGCTTCAAAAGCCACTGGCAGATATTCATGATGTTCTTATCGGGATCTTTGTCTACATAAGAAATGACTTTTTTTAATCCCATCACGGTTAATTTATCTTTTACTCCCATATTGTCTTCCTCCCTTTTCAAAAACAATTCATTCCTATTTATAAGTATACGACAAAACCCGCTGCTGTCCAATAAACAATTCGCGGGTTTTGTATCTATTTTAAACAATTGTAATATCTTTTATAACGATGACGCCGTCTTTTTTCGTATGGCCGTATTCGATAGTATCGCCTTCGCAGATTTTCCGTTCCACCTTGCCCTCGGTATGATACTCGACCATGATATAGCTGGCCGCCTTCACTTTCTTGACCTCTTCTTTGATAGAATCCGCATCCATAGTCGTGACTGCAATCACGTTGTCTCCTTTGTCGAACTGTTTGATAACGATCTTCTGTAAATTGGCCGCCCCCTTCATGTTGACCTTGTAGCTGAACTTTTTCAGTTCTCCGTACTTGGTCTTGAAGTCTTCACTAGGCTCATATTCCATATCTTGATATAATGCGCCGCCCTCAGCGTCAAACATTGCACCAGTCTGCCCCGGCATCAGATAGACCTTGCCGTCCGATGTCTGGTAGACCGCGTTTGCATACATGGAGTGCTTCTTTCCGCTTTCCACATACAAAGTGCCCTCCAGGCTGAACTGATCTCCTCCGCCTATTTTAAGATCCCTGATCTCCTCATCGCTGGTTCCGCCGACCGCGCCATCATACATCTTGAAGTACATGCCATAACCTTTCAAATCCTCGAACTGATACGTATCGCCCTTCTCTGTACCGTAGATTGGACCTCGCTCCCGTCTATTTTCGTCTTCGCTGTCCACATAATCCAGCGTCACGAAGAATCCGATCAAAAGGTCTTCGCTGGTCTGGCCTTTGTCCTTATCTGCCAGTCTGCAGCCGGTCAGCAGCAGAACCAGCAGAACCAGACTCAAGGCTGCCCAATATCTTTTTTTATTCATTTTCCTCTTCCTCCAATACGCCGTCAAATTTGAGAATATCTCCTACATCGCAGTGCAGGAAATAGCAGACTCTGTTTATGGTGTGAAAGCGGATGCCCTTGGCTTTGCCGCTGCGCAGGATGGACAGATTGGCCTCCGTAATGCCCACCAGTTTGCAGAGCTCCTTGGCAGTCATGTCATTCTCCCGCAGCACCGCATCTAAATAAATTTTGATTGCCATCGCTGCCTCCTAAATAATCATGTCGTGATCTTCCTTCATCGCCTTGTCAGATGCGAAAAACTTTGCCAGAAGGAGGACAGCGATGCAAAGCACGATAGAAAGGAGCGGAATGTCTACCACATAGCTGGCCTTGTATACTTTCGTCCAAACCAAGAATTGAAACAGGTTCACGGCGATGGAGGTCAGAATCATCACCGTCACAGAGATGCGGCAGATCCGGCTCAGGTTTTCTGCTGCAGCAATGGTCGCCTGGCTGTATCGGTCTAAACGCAGCTGGTCGACCATCTTGACTCCATGGATGATGACCACGATATTTAAAACTGACGGAACTTTATCGGCGAAATACTTGATCCAGAGGAAAAGGGCGGTGTTGTAGTCACTGTTCAGCTGTTGATCAATTTCCTTCACGCCTCTTGCTGCCGGTATCACCTCCGTAAAAATGCCCAAAATCATGTTGATGCCGATGACTGCCGCGACTGCGATCAAAATCACCTTCAGATACTTTGCCAATTTCTCTTCGTCAGTGCCTGCTGATGCTTTCATGCATTTCAGCACCGCATAGCCCACCGCCATGGACCAGAAGGTCATGGCGAGAGCTGCGCCCTTACCCGGCATCGCTCCATAGAGGCCACTGTTGATATAGCCCGGATTTACCATGAAATACATCATGATGAAGAGCATCACCGACATCATGATCAGAAGAATGTCGATTGCATCTGGCTCCTTTTTCTGCCTGGCAACTCTGTAAACCAGGTAAAGCACAGGTGCGATAGAGATAAACAGATAAATAGCCGTCGCTGCAATATTTCCCGCTGCACTTGCCAGCGACAATGTGCGCAAGGCTTCCCCGATCTGGCCGAAAGGAAAAGTAAAAATATCCTGATTCATGGTGACCTCCTGCTCATTAATTATTGTTTTACGATAATTCTTAATTCAAGCATACCATATAATTATCGTTTGTCAATAATTTTTTCTTTTTCTTCATCAGGCAAGGGGTACCATGTCTGCTTTTTTGTAAAGGTGCGCCTGACTGCCTTCAAAATTCCATCTACGAGATGAAACCAGATCTGGCCGATGATAAAGACGACGGCCAGCGCCAGAAAGACAGCGGCGATTACTTTGATATCCATCGCGTTCTACTTTGTCGCATAACTGTTTTTGAAGAACTCAGCAAAGGCATTCATCTCCGCCTCCTGGTCCACGTAAATGAACAGCTTGTCGTCCTCCAGCCAGTCAAAGACGGAAATAGAAAGATATTTTCTACTGTTCGGGTAGATGATAAAAGCATCTGTCGGGTACTTCATGCGATAGGCCTTCTTGATTTCCTCCCGACGGCAGATTTCTGCATCGCCGCATCCCGATAAATCCGGTACTGTCGGTACGACGACCACTGTCGGGTCCTCTTCCTTCCATCCGATGATCAAACTGGTAAAGGTGGACTTGCTGCCGTGAACCAGACCATAGTTAAAACGGCGCGTGTCTTCGGAATATGCAGCCAGCACCTGGTATCTATCTCCCTCCGGCACCACATTGTTGAACAGCGCCCTCATCTTTTTCTTGCTGTCTTCACTTCTCCCTTGATCGATCTCAGGTCCTTTGAATATTTTTCCGAAAATTCCCATATCATAACCTCCACTTCTACTTAAAAACTTTTTAAAAATATTTTTCCTTAAGCTGATTATATAATAACCCTGCCTCTTTTGCAATAGGCAGGGTCTTTCTAAGTCTGATTCTATAATAAATCTTCGACTACTGTTTTTCAAAATGGCATTCCATGCGGGCAATTAAGCCTTCTATCTGCTCTCTGGCAGTTTCCTCCCGCACCTCTTGAAAGAACGCAGGCAGAGATTCCTCCATGGAGCGGTTGACGATGAGGATGGAAAGCGCCATATTGCCGAAGAGTTTCGCCGTCTCCGCATCCATCTGAAGGCCCCAGGCAGCCGCAAGGCTTTGATAAAATCTCACCTGTAAACGATGGAAGTTCTCAAAATTTTCCGCACTCAGATTGCGGAAAACACTGTTTTGATCCTCGATTGACATGACGATAATCCCTGTCTGCGCACCAGCAATGCACAGTTCGAGGAAGTGCCGGACTCCGTCTTTCCAGGTAGCACCCGGCTGTGCCATGCATTTCTTTGACATGTCCACAAGCAAAGGCTGTTGTGATTTCATGGTTTCTGCCACAAAATCCTCCTTGGATGGGAAAAAGCTGTAGAAAAAATTCTTTGATATTCCCACCTCTTCGTAGATCTGCGCCAAGGTCGTATGGCGATAACCTTGTCTCGCAAAACGCTGCCTGCCTGTCGTCAGCAGCTTTTCTCTGATCTCGATACGCTCTTCCTGCGAATACGCCTTCTTTGACATGTTGCATCACCCCTTAATAGTCCTCTTGTTTCTTTACCCGATCTACTGATGCGATGATAATCAATGCGCCGATGGCCGTCGCAATAGTAGCGACTAGTGTCAGCATCTTCGCTCCGCTGAGGTCCAAAATGATTCCGCCCAACAGACTGGAAATCATCGTCGTCACTGTGACCATCATGGTGAAAAGCGCCTGGCCTTTGACCGCTTCACCTTTGCTCATCACCTCATCGATGAAGTGCACCATGGTCGGCAGAAACAAACCAAAGGAAATCAACTGAAACAGCTGCGCAATATATACCATGGTTACCGTGGTCGCGATATAGCACATGGCGATTTTGACGACAAAACCCACGGCTGACACTTTCAGCATCAGCTGGCAGGTAAAGTGCTTGCGCAGGTTGTCAAAGCAGAACATGACCGGAATCTCCAAAAATGCCATCAAAGACAGGATGCGCCCCATATCCTCGCTGTCGCCGCCCACGTTGGATACGACCTGAATCATATAGTTGTTGAGTACCTGGTTGCTGAAGTAAACGCCGATGACGCCGATGTTCACCACCAAAAATACCTTGTTTCTCTTGATAAAGTCGATCAAATTGATTTCTTCTATGCCTTCGTCTTTTCGGTCCAGGTCGATGAGACCTTTGTCCGCATTGACGGTCTTCACTTTGTTATATTGTGACTTGGTCAGAGCCAGGCTGATGAGCAGCATGACGAGAATCACTTCTCCAGTGATGGGCATGACCATGACGCCGTAATTTTCTACCATGGTTCCCAAAATGCCTACCAGAGCAGAATAGGCTAACGATCCCACGCCTCTGGCCACGCCGAAGTTGATGTGGATGCCGCACTCCTGCAGTTTGAAGCTCAGAGAATTGACCAGAGGCTGCAGGATGGTATGCCATGCGATGAGCATCAGAAAAATCACCGACAAAGCCAGGGTCTTCTTCTGCAGGACACACAGTCCCGCCATCATCAAAATCATGATAATGGACATCAGCTGAATCATGCCGATCAGCGTAACCTTCTTTGATCTGTCAGCAAAATCAGCGACCAGGGGCTGCAGAACCACCGCCACCACATTTGCCACAGCTAGAATGATCCCGATTTCCGAATTGGAATAACCTCGCGCCAGCAAAAAGACAGACGCAAAGCTGCCTACGATTCCATATAACATCCAATACGTTCCCTGGGTACAGGCGTATTTAAAATTCAGTAACTTCCCCATGACCTTCCTCCGATTGCACCAAAATATTCCTACCTAATGATTATACCAGTCCGGGCAGGTTTTGCAAAGGGAATTTGTAGGGAGTGAGCCGAGATAAAAGTCCTCTGGAATGCCTCCCGCCCAGACTGCATACGGTGTTTTTATGTTTTTGGTGACTTTTTTGGTCATCTGACATAAATTCTGATAAAAACAAATGCCAAATTACCATCGTCAAGGTGTGATAGTCTGCAATAACAGACGAGATTCGAAATGTTGGTTGCTTTTTCACTTTTAGTCATCGTCCTCAGGCGCAATTTGTTATCGAAAGTAACCAAAACACGAAAGGCTAACCGATGTGAGTGGGATTTTTAGAGTTGTTATGGGATCATTTATGTCAAATTGACTAAATACTATGCATAAACATAAAAACACCGTGCTGCAAAAATCGTAACTGGCAGTCCCACTTTTGTAGTGGTAACTGCCAGTTTAACAACTATTGTTTCTGCAACTCAGCAATCACGGTCTGTCTATCTGCGATTTCTCCGTAAAGTATAGCACGCCATGAAAACAAATGACAATTAACTATATGTCCAATCCCTTTTCTTTCTTATATGCATTTACTAAAACCTCTGCAGTGCCTGCATCTATTCTATCGTCCAGGGATAATTCTACAATAAGCTTCATGAATTGTGTCGGCTGTCCGCCTTCTTGAGTCTCTATTTTATTTATTAGTTTGTCTAACCGCAAACGAACAGTTGGATAAGTCACTCCATATTTTATTGCAACTTTCTTTAATGAACCACCAGCTAAGATAAAATTCTTTATAAAATTAACTTCACTAACCTCGAGTTCTTCCATCCAGGAAGGAATAGTTTTTATTGTCACCTCATCCTCCATATATAATCAAAACTAAACTTGCTTTTTAATGCCGGATTAACGCATACAGGCAACCTTTCAAAAACAGTCTCAAACTTAAAGACATAAAGAAAAAGTTGCCTGTTCATATGTGTTGCTACAAAAGTACAATTAGCTCATAGGATATATATATATTTAACTAATTGACCATGAATGCTTTACTTTGATTTGTTTGTTTGTAGCATCTTTTGCCATATATCCAACCGTTGTTTTTAGGATATATTGTTTTGATATTCCTGCAGAAGATGCAGAATAACTGCACTTCATATTAACATCAGATGACCCTGGCGTTGTCGCGGTTCGATCTGTGATTGATACAGTGCCTGGAGTACAATTGACACCACTTGCGCTGCCATATCTCTCAGTAATACCACTTACAGAAAGATTGTAATGATTTTCCAAAGTCATAGTGCAAGTTTTAATGCCAAACATTACTGTAGATTTTGCCGTAAAATATCTGTCTCCATAGTTTTTCCACAGAACTTCGCCATTTGTAGCTGCATACGATGGTTCAACAATTAGGTCCATAAGATTTCTCCAAATGTTTTTGTCCTCTGCATCTTTTACTTCAACTACAGCCTCGCAACCATCACCTAAATCAATTACTTGCTTGCCATAAAGAGTACCATCTCCTTGATCTTCTAGCAGTTCATCCAAATCGACTGCATTTAACGCAGTGACAGCTTGCTTTTCCTTTTCATCCATAAACTGCTCCAATACTTCGACTGGAGTCTCAGAAATTATCTCTTTTTTTGCAGTTTCTGTTAGCTTGCCCTGTGCTTCACACTCGCTTAACTGTGCTTTCAATTCTTTTACCGAGTTAATCTCATATGCTTTCCCCTCAGTGGAAGCAAATCCGGTTACAGTGAATAACCCCCGTCACCAGTGCTATGCTTAGCAACATTGCACCGCCTTTTCTAATGTTTTCTCTAACCATTTTCTCCTCCTATTCTCTGCCTGTTATATTTAGAGGCTGTGCTTATATTTGGTAATCTATCTCACTCAAACCAAATACGTCAAAAGAGTTTCCACAGCCTCTTTTAACAGGCTTACTTTCACTTATCCTCATCAGTATCATCTTCGGTGTGGTTCTTTTGTTTGTTTTTTCTAAGAGCAAATTTTACCGCAAAGTAGACAATGGCAAAAAGTATACCGCCCCCAATCAGCACATCTACAATAAGACTGAATATAAACGCACTTCCTACACCCATAGTTTTATAAATAATCTCCTTTCCAAGATTGAACGACCTTTACCTGCTTTCCAGTCTTATCAATCTCTGAACACTTTACATAATTATACATTTTAAAAGACTTTTGCAGGTTTTTCCCACCGGTGGAAACGGTCACTGTAAAGATGCAATTTGAAGATGCTGTTTCTCCAACTTTAGCACTTCGTTTTGGCTCATAAACGCTTCCTTTTGCCACAGTAGCCAAACCACCACCATTTCCCCAGGCTTCTACGTAACGTGGCGTTATTCCGGTAGAACCAAGCGTATAGTGATTGCACATATTCAAATTAAATGCCGCTACCAATAAGTTGCCTTCAAATGTTGAGGTGAACTTTCTGGCACCATAATCTTTCCACAAAGTTGTTGCCCCTGGCGTAGAAGCATATAGAGATGGGGTGTTTTGTTCCTTAGGATTCACCTCTACATAACAACCATCTCCTAAATCAATTCGCTCCTGTCCTCCTGTAAATTCACTGGAAAATTCTTCTCCAATCATCTCCATTTTTTCTTCCACGAAGGCGTCAATAACATCCACATCCGTCTTTTGCATCAATTCTTTCATCTCCATGGAGTCGCAATCAATATTTGGATTTTCCTTTTGCAGTTCAGCTAATTCAGCTTTAAATGCCTCCAATGTATTGATTGATGTCTCAGATGTTTCCCCTGCAAATGCGAAGCCTACTTGCGTAAATAGCAGCATTGCTACAGCAGTTATCACTGCTAATACTCTCTTTCTCATCTTTTCTCCCTTCTTTTCTCCGGTAGCATCAAATAGCTTCTGCTCCATTTAATACTATCCACTTTTAGAACTTTTTGCTTTACCGTATATATTTTAACCGCTTAAAATCTCTTCAATGGCAGCTATCTGCCGTTTATTATGACACCTTGGATAAACTCCAAGATTCTCTGACTTTTATCTTTTTATCGGTCTTGTTGATTGCTACATAACCGATAGTTGTGCTCAATCTATATTTATGTGTGTCTGATCCTGCACTTTTTTCTCTGATTATGTAATCACAATGCATGTTGACATCCGACGCACCAGGCGTTCTAGCAACACTATCCGTAATCTTAGGAGTTCCTGCATCTATCAATGTTTTAATTGACGTTACAGAACAAGAAGCCGACCCCGGTCTCTCATCAATGCCATTTGATGAAAGTGTATAATTATTTACTAATGTCATATATGCCGTCCCTACGATACACGCTACCGATGCCTTGGCTGTAAAAGATCTGCTTCCATATGCCTTCCACTGCTCATTGCTGGCTGCTGTTGCTCTTGTCATTACCTGTGTCATTCCATTCGTCTGATCTTGTTCACAATCACTCAATTCTACTGTCATGACGCATCCGTCGCCCAGATCGAACGTCTGTGTTCCATAGGCTGATCCGTCTGGCATCGTCTGCATATTCGCACTAAAGTTCTGACCGTTGATGAGCTTTGCTGCCTTATCCATCTTCTCTTCCATAAACTCTGCAACGACCTCATCCTTGGCATTCTCGACTAGTGCCGCTTTTTCCGACATCGATAAGTTATCCCCTAGGGCTTTCTTTAGCTGGGCAACAGTCTCAATATGCATCGTTTCACTTTCTGCAAATGTAAACGCTGACGTGAAACTCATCACCATCGCTATACTTATAATCATAGTTAATAATTTTCTTTTCATTTGTTCCTCCAAAATACTATTTTCTTTATATCTAAATATTACAATATTTCTGACAAGGTTTTCAAGCACTGTTCAATAAGTGTCGAAAATTTGCAATAAGTGTATTTTTGATCATAGGTAAAAAAATAACGAAACCGTTTAAATCAAACAGTCTCGCCATTTTTTATTCGTTTTTGCAGCCCCGCAGATATATCTTCGTTATCACAAAGCCTCTCGGATCAAATTCCCATGCTACACTGCCTCCGCTGCGCAGAGCCGCCTCACGCATGTTCTTGGTACCGAACCCATGGTTTTCTTTATCCTCTTTGGTTGTCTTGATAAATCCGTCTTCGATGGAAACTTTCCCATCTACTGAATTTATGATTTCAATAAAGGTAAAGTTTCCAAGAGATCTGATCTTAATCTCTATGGACTTCTCACCCTCACATTGCAGCGCTGCCTCATAAGCATTTTCTATACCATTAGAAAGCATGATGCAAAGATCTGTTTCTAGGATATCGACACCAGGTGGCATTTTTCCTATTATAGAAAACTTGATACCGCATTCTCTGCATTTGCTATAATATTGGTTAACGATAGCATCACAGATGATGTTATCAGTGCTGATGAAGTTGGCCTTTGATTGTATTTCCCCCAACTGGCCGACATACTTTGCCAATTCCTCATATTTTTCGCTGCCTGCCATATCCTGCATCACCAACAAGTGCTGGTTGTAATCATGACGGAACTTTCGCAGTTCTTTATCCCTACTTCCAATCATCTGATATTGCGCCGTCTGTTCCTTGATGCATTTTTGATTTAAGAGCAACATTCGTCCCAATTCCTTTTTCTGACTAATCAACCCTTGCACCAGTACAAAGGTTAAAATAATAAATATTCCAAGTAATCCACTCTTTGTCATATTCATTCCCTGAATCATATGCGCCCAGTTTGGATCCTCTGCACCAGAATATGCTGCTTGAAATTGAATCAAAAAAATACTTATGATAAAAGGCAGAAAAATTATAATACTCATCTTTTCGTTATAGAAATGGATTTTTTTCCTCTGCCTCTTTAGAAGCACTGAAATTAGTAGAATTCCTCCCGTGCAAACCAATCGTGCCATTAAGTCCGCTAATTGGAAATTGATATGAATAATATCGCCCCTCATTGCTAATGTTGCAATTCCCCAAGATAAGGTGTCAATCAGAGAAATAGATGTCACAATAAAAACACCCATGAGCAATAGGACTGTTTTTCTACCATAGAAAAATAAAATCGGCAACACAGCTAAGACCATTGGAAGAAGATATTCTAGCTCCAACGGCATATAATCATAGTAAATCACTCTGAGCACGTAGTCCAATGCGATCACGATGATTCCAATCACAATAGGGCTGCGCTTTTTTCGAAACTCGTAGCCCAAAACATATCTGAAGAGCAAAAAGACATTTAAGATTTCAAGTGTAAAGCTGATCATAGCCCTCTCCTAGGTGTATTTTCCCATTTTTTCGCAATAGGCGAGATATTTCGCCTTGCATTCCTTCTGCCTGCGCACGCTGATTTCGGTCGTAATATCAGACGCCTCCGCTTTTTCGGAAATTTTCACATCGCCCATGACAACTTCTTCGTCCCAAAATTCTTTGATATGGGCGCAGTTGACCAGTCTGCCGCTGCCTATGCGGATAAATCCATAGGCCGAAAGTTCTTCTTCCCAGGCTTTGATGCTCCTCTTTCCGCCGTCCTTTATCGTGCCATCCTTCAGCAGGAAATCGGAGTAGCCTTTGTTCGCTGTAAGCCACACGATATCTTTGGTGCTGGCAGACGTGCCATCGTCAAAATAAATCCGCTTATTCAGGGCAAGGTGCTCCATTGCCGTATCCAGGAAAATTGTCAATTCCTCCAGCCGCACCGGTTTGACAAGAAAGCCGATGACGTTAGTATTAAATGCCCTCGATATGGCATCCGCATAATTGGTTGCAAAGATAATCAAAGGCCCCCTGCTTTCCCTTGCAAGCTGATCTTTGAGTTCGATGCCGTTGGCCGTCGGCATCTCGATATCCAGCACCAAAACATCGGCGTCCGTTTCCCTAGCCTTGTTCGGATCTGTCGTTCCCTCAACAGTTCCTTCCATATTTTGAGACTCCAGATAAGTCTGGCATTTCCCCATGATGTCCTCTACTTCTCTCTCCTGGTCATCACATACGAGTATCTTCATCTCAATCCTCCGCTGATACAATATTGTCTTCTTACCAATATTCTACCATAATTGTACCGCGAAAGATAGTTTCCCTTTTGTGCTTTCATTCTATCTCGACCTGCTGTCAAAATGCAAGCCTGTTTCTATAACTGTCGATTTTTTGCAATAAGTGTATCTAAAAAGCACCGCGGATTTCAAATCTCCGCGGCGCTCTCATCACATCTATCTCACATATTCTACTTGAATCTTCTCTGTCGTCATTTCCCGTTCTTCCGGTTCCTTGGTCGGATAGCCGAGAATGATGCCGGCACAAGGCACGAAACCCTCTGGAACCTTCATGGCTTCACAGAGTTCTCTGTTGTATGTAATCGCTTTGATATTTCCTCTGATATAGCAGGAACCTAGTCCAATGTCAGTTGCAGTGATTGCCATGTTCTCTACCACACAGGATGCGTTGCACATGGAAAGCTCCACATCATCGGCTTTACCGGAAACCAAGATCAACGTCGGTGCGCCGTATAATGGATGCACGTTGGGATCACCAAAGAACTTGCTCCCCTCCGCGTCGATTTTGTCCAGCAGCTCTCTATTCTGAATGACCGTGAACTTCAACGTCTCATTTTTCCCCATTCCCACTGGTGCTGCGTTTCCGCCCTGCAGCACGATGGTCAGTTCCTTTTCCGAAATCTGATATGGCTTGTATGCTCTACAGGAGCACCTTCTTGCAACAGCTTCTTTCGTTTTCAAAAAATCATCTCCAATCTTTTGTCATGTAGTCATAGTCTGATATTTTCTATTATACACCTTTGAGACGCGCTGCGCAGTTTTTTTGTTGCCCCTAAGCCGCTTTTTTTCCGCTGGCCTTTGACCCATCTGACAGCAGTTTCCCGACGACACTAGCAATGACCAAGGTGATGACCATATCCGGCAAAGTGTTCCCGCAAGGAATATCCACCGTCATCAGGTAACGATAGAGGACAAAACCGATCGCCCACACGATCAAGTTGGCCCAGTTAAAACTCTCTTTGATATGATTGCGGTGCAGAACAAAGAAATCTGCAATGAGAATCGCAATCATCGGTGCAAAGACAGAGCCGATCAAGTAAAGGAAGTTCGTGATATCGTCCATCGGGAACAAGATTGCACAGATGGTTCCCACAACGGTCACTGCTACAGCAATCCACTTCCCATTCCACCTGGCAAAGATGGATTCTGCAGAAATGCCAGCAGAATAGGCATCCAAGAAGGTAGTGGTCACCGTAGAAAATACGATAATCAAAAGTCCCGCAATCCCCAGACCGGCTTTGACCATGATTTGTGCGATATCGTATTCTCCCGTAAAGATCGCCGCTCCCATGCCGATGACATACATCCAAGTGCTGACCAGTCCATAGACCACAGTGCTAGTCATGGTAGCGGCAAAAGGCTTCTCAGCCTCTCTGGTGTAGTCGCTGATCAGTGGCAGCCAGGACAGGGGCATGGCAACAGCCAGCTCCACAGCCGCTCCAAAAGACAAACTGTCATCAGGTGCCATGGCAACACCGCCCGCATCAAAAAAGATCACTTTGCACAATACCAGCGTGAGTACAAACAGTGCAGCCATAGCCACCGTATTGATTTTGCCCAGGTTGGTAATGCCGATCATGATCCAGAGAATGATCAGCACGCCGATGACCAGACACCAGATCCAGGCTCCAGTGTGGAGTACGCCGTTTGCCGCCAGGGCGCCGTCGTAAATCATGATGGCGGTCCACCCAATCAACTGCAGAACGTTCAAGATAGAAAAGAGCAGCCCGCCTTTATTGCCAAAGCTCATTTTCGCGGTTTCCATGGCGCTTTTTCTCGTCTGCGCGCCGATGTAGCCAGCCAAAAACAGCATCACACAGCCGATGATATGTCCGATGACAATGGCCATCAGACCTTTTGAGAATCCAAGTGGTGCAAAGTAGGTCCCAGTGAGAATTTCAGCAATGGAAACCCCTGCCCCAAACCAGATGAGACCATTAGCAAAGATTGAAGTTCGTTTCTCATTCATGGTCATCACCACCTTTAAGTACGTAAGCGTGATCCATCGGCCCGCAGCCCTGCCCCAAGTCCAACATGGCGGAGAGAGCGCCAGAGATATAGACCTTCGCCTCTTTTACAGCTTCCTCCAATGGCAAACCTTTTGCCAAGCCGGAAGCGATGGCACTGGAAAGGGTGCAGCCGGTTCCATGTGTATTGGCATTATCGATTCTCTTGCCGTAGAACCATTTGCTGCTCTGACCGTCAAAGAGCAGATCGTTAGCATCGCTGATCTGGTGGCCGCCCTTGCAGAGCACACTGCAGCCATATTTTTCATAAATCACCGCCGCTGCTTTCTCCATATCTCCATCGGTTTCGATAGTCATTCCCGAGAGCACTTCTGCTTCTGGTATGTTCGGCGTAATCACTGCTGCCAGGGGTATCAAATCGTCACACAGCGTCTCCACCGCATCGTCAGAAATAAGCTTTGATCCGCTGGTAGCGACCATGACCGGATCGAGAACAATGTTCTTGGCTTCATACTGCCGCAGTTTTTCCGCTATGATCTTGATCAAATCCCTCGAAGATACCATTCCGATTTTTATTGCATCCGGGTAGATATCCGTAAACACAGCATCCAGCTGTGCCGCCAAAAATTCTGGAGTCGCCTCCAATATATCGCTTACGCCGGTCGTATTCTGAGCAGTCAGCGCGGTGATTGCACTCATGGCATATACGCCATTTACAGTCATCGTCTTGATATCTGCTTGGATGCCGGCGCCTCCGCAGGAATCGCTGCCTGCGATTGTTAATGCTGTTTTCTTTTTCATAATTCCTCCATTAGCATTAATTTTATTAATGGCGCTTGTCACAGTTCGTGTGGAACCTAACCACACAAACTGCTGGAAGGCCTTATGCAGCTGTTTCCCAAGAATACGAGTTCTTGCCGATGTGCGATTGGTGAAACAGACTGCACGAGCGACAGAAAGTGGTGCCCCCGATCTGCCGCTATGAAATACCCACGTCTTATATCAGGGTGAATTCTGTCAAATCTTTTACATAGATGTCCGCGTATTGTTTGATTTCCTCTTGGTCAGCCTCGCTGACTTTGTCGTAAACGCCGACAATTTTAAAGCCCTCCGCCTTAGCCGTTTTGATAGAGTAAAGGCCGTCTTCAAAGAGCCAGGTATCTTCAATCGGTGTGCCCAGTGCCGCTACAGCTTCAAAGAAAATCTTCGGGTTGGATTTGCTCGCTCCCACTTCTCCGCAGGTCAGGATTACGTCAAAATAATCCTTGTATCCCAGCCGGTCAAAAGCTGCTTCAATACAGTATTTTTCCGTGGACGTAGCGATGGCCAGGGGAATTTTTGCACTTTTCATGCGGTCCAAAAGTTCCCGTGCACCCGGTTTAAAATCGGCGTCGTTAAAATAATGTCCTTCCACGATGCCATTGATGCCCTTAGCGATTTCCCGGCAGGATTGGGACAAACCGTAATTCGCTTTCAAGTATTCAGCTCCCATGTCCACCGTCATGGCAAAGAGTTTATCCCCCAACCTCGGTTCAGCCTCAATGCCAAGGGATGCCAGATAATTTGCCCCAGAATTGGTCCAGATCGGCATGGTGTCCAGTAACGTGCCATCTACATCAAAAATTGCTCCTTTTATCATTTCTTCTCCACCATTTCTTTTGTCACTTTCTTCAGTACCCTGGTCGCTTCTTCAATATCCTGCTGTCCAAAGATTGCACTGATGACTGCAATTCCGCAAATCCCGCTGCCAGAAAGTCTTGGCGTGTTCTCTTCCGTGATGCCGCCGATGGCGATGACTGGAATATTCACCGACTGGCAGATCGCCTTGAGGGTTTCATGCCTGACTTCGTCCGCATCATCTTTTGACCCCGTCGGAAAAACAGCTCCTACACCTAAGTAGTCTGCCCCTTGGGCTTCCGCCAATTTCGCCTGTTCTACAGTATGTGCCGATACGCCCAAAATCTTATCTGGTCCGATCTTCGCTCTGACATCGCCGGCTGCCATATCGCTTTGCCCCACGTGAACGCCATCGGCATCCATAGATACAGCAAGATCCACGTTATCATTGATGACAAAAGGAACATCGTATTGTGCGCATAGCGCTTTGATTTCTTTTGCTTCTTCCATAAACTTGGCTTCTTCCAGCTTTTTCTCCCGCAGCTGCATAAAAGTCGCTCCGCCTTTCAGGGCTTTTTCAACCACGCTATAGAGGGTCTCGTCCTCTGTCAGCCAATGGCGGTCTGTCACTGCATAAAGCAGCAGATCTTTCTTATCTAATCTCATATTTTGCCCCTTCTTCTAACTGTGCGCCATCCATATTGTAAATGGCGTCGATGATTCTGTTACGGTATGTTGCATTGCCGTCGCCTTCTTCCATGCGTCCGTATGCGATTTCTCCTGCCAGACCCATGGCGCAGACTGCAGCAGCCGCTGCTTCTAATGGCTCCTCCGGGTTTGCCACGAGAAAGGCACATGTCAAAGCAGACAGCTGGCAGCCCGTTCCCGTAATCAGCCCCATTTCCGGTCTTCCATTTCTGATGACATAGCACTTGCTTTCATCTGCTACCAAATCAATCGCTCCAGTAATGGCGATGATGCTGCCTGTCTTTGCTGCGAAGGCTTTGGCAAATTCGACAGTTTGGTCTAACGTCTCTTCTGTCACTGCATCTGCTACATCTGCATCCACACCTTTTGTGGTTCCCTCTCCAGTAGCAAGGGTCTTAATCTCCGAGATGTTTCCGCGGATTGCATCAAAGCGAATCTCGTCCATCAACTTGTATGCGGTTTGCGTTCTGATGGTACTGGCGCCTGCGCCTACTGGATCAAGGAGAACCTTGTGTCCCAGCTCGTTGGCCTTTTTGCCAGCTGCAAACATGGCGGGAATGGTATTTTTATTCAGCGTTCCGATATTGATATTCAGCCCGCCGCAGATAGCTGTAATCTCCGATGCATCGTCGATATCGTCGGCCATAATGGGGCTGCCGCCACAGGCCAGCAGCACGTTGGCCACGTCATTGACAGTCACATAGTTGGTGATGTTGTGAACCAGTGCACCGCAATCTCTCAAGTGGTCAAATCTTTCTTTTAACATGATTTTCATCTCCTTTTTTCAAATCTTCAAGGCTCTACAGGGGAATTTAACAAGCACCTCCGTGTTTGCACAGAAAAATTCACATGTGGCTAGGAAGCCAGTGGGTGAGACCCGGAGCGTACCTGTTGTACGTGAGGATCGAATACCACGCAGCTAACAACGCCACAGGGGAATTTAACAAGCAAAGCAAAAACTGCGCATTCGCCAAACCCCTGGCAAATACGCAGTTTAAAAGTCACGTAATATTTCCCTACGTTGGCATTATCCAAATCAGGTTATGGGTAAAAGCCATACAGCTTACTCTCAGCCCGCTTCAGCGTGGGCTCCCCTTGAATATGTTTCTATTATACAACGATGTTCAAAAAATGCAACCTTTATCGAAGGATTACTGCGCCGATTCTCTCCATGTCCTCCATATTCACTCTCTGAATTTCCTCTGTGTTAGAGGAACAGCACTTCTCAATGACGATGGTTTTGTAGTCCAAAGCGATGGCGTCATAGCAAGTGGTGCGGACACAGTTTGGCGTGGTGGTACCGATAAGAACTACAGTATCAATGTGCAGACGGCGCAAAATCAGATCTAACTCGGTCTGAAAAAATCCACTCCACCGGGGCTTGATGATGACGTAATCGCCAGGTTTGCGTTGGAGGCCGTCTGCCTCCTCAGCCCCTCCGATGCCTTTGGAGCCATGGGCAAGGGGTCTGCCCCCTTCATCCCAAGTCTGATAACGGGTAAACTCCACATCACTGCCATCAGGCCTGTAATGGCGCTTGACCCAGAAGACAGGGCTGCCTGCCTCACGCGCCGCTTCAATCGCCTTCGCACAGGCCGGCACCGTGGCTTTCGCCCCTTTGACGCAGAGCGGTGCACCTGGCTCCACAAACGCCTTTTGCATGTCGATGATGATGAGTGCTGTATGATTATTGAATATTTCCATATGTCTTCTCCTTTTCTCCATTGTAGCACAGCCTATCCGATTTCAAAATCTTTATCTGCTGCCAGGACTTTGCTTTGACAAGGTCCTATCCGTCATTTGAGCCAATAGGGGCGCACTACAGATCCGCGCGTTTTCTGACAGTAGATCATTAATATGCTACACCTGCATGCTTTTTAACGAGGTCAATGAAAATTCTCATCTGTGGAGTGATCCATTTATTCTTATGATAAATCAATTGACTCCACATCTGAATAATGGGGATATCGGTGGTTATCACGGTTAAAATTCCTGTATCAAGGTACTCCTGCACCAGATACTGCGGCAAAAAAGAAATGCCGGCTTGCTGCTGCAGCAGCTTTATGATGACATCGGTATCTCCAATTTCTAAAAAGGGGTGTAACTCCAGCCCCTTCGCGGCCAACAACTGTTCCAGATCGTCACAATAGCTGACGCCCCTCGTTGTAAGAATCAGCGGTTCTTCAAGGAGCCGTTCCATCGGGACATTCTTTTTACCCGCCAGCGGATGAGAAGGATAAGTAACAAAGACGATGGTTTCCGGACGCTCAAACACTTTGATCCACTCCGAAGAATAAAGCTTTCTATCCAGGAAATATAGAAGATCAACGTCATTTTGCCGCATCATATCTAATAATTCTGTTACAAATCTCGAGGTTTCAATGCTGGTCTCTACCTGCGGGCACAAGGTTCTGAATTCTAAAAGAACCGGAGGCAGCACTCCCATCGACAATGAGGCAATGGAACCGATGCGCAGTTTCCCGGAAGGATTCTCGTCCTTATGGACAAAGGTACTGGCATCCTCTGCCGCCTTCAACACCTTCATCGCGTGATCCATAAACCGAATACCGTGCTCTGTTAGTTTTATATGTTTTCCGATTCGATCAAAGAGCTGCGTTCCCAGCTCCTCCTCCAACTGCTTGATCTGCACCGTAACCGCTGCCTGTGAATAGCCAAGTTGATCTGCGGCCTTTGTAAAGCTCTGCAGCTCAGCCACTCGCAAAAACGTTCTGATATTTCTTATTTCCATTTCGCCCACTCATTATTTTTTTTAAATTATTCCATAAAAACCATTAATTTTACAAATCAACATCCTAATGTTATTCTATATTCACAAAGAAGTCAATGCATTGATTACAAATTTTTTTAGAAGGGAGCCACACATGAAAAAAAATGTTTCCATATACGGCTGGATCATGCTGGCCAGCCTTGTCCTGGTCATCGCTGTCACCTTTATCATTTGTCTGGTGCAGCTCAGCGTTGCCGTCCGCAGCACCTTGTTCATTGCAGATGGAGTCTTTGCTGCCATGTTCACCATCTGTCCGACGATGATTACAAGGGATAGCTTACAAGTCGAACACGAATTAGAAAGAAGAAATGATTTAGGCAGCAGACTATCAGGCAAAGCAATACGTCAAAATAATTGAACTATTAAATCAAATCATTCAATTATACAAATGTGTTGTTTAGTGTTATTCTGATATTAGAAAGAATATTACCGAGAACAAAAATTGGAGGAACATCTCATGAAAAACAATACTTATATCAAAATGATTACAATCAGTTTTATTCTTGTCATAGCTATTACCTTTGCCATTTGCCTTGCTGAACTGACAGGCGCGGCTTTCTACGCTTTGGTTGCTGCCGATGTGATTGCCGCAGCAGTTTTCGTCGGTGCAACGGCAGTCCTGTCAAGATGAGGGACTTTCCCCATCAAAAATCGCCTAAAGACGAACAACTGCTCTCCAGGCAATTTCTTTTTAGCTATATCATCTTTATTTCCAAACGTCAGTGTCTGCCCAGCACTAATTACAAGAAATCAACTTAAGTGACATTGATAAATCCTAATAAATTGAATAAATGCAGATGAAAGAGACGCTTCCGAAATTCGGAGCGTCTCTTTCAATAATAGTCCTTCTATTTCCAAACGTCAGTATTATGGAGCCCGATACTGGCAGCCTTGAATACAGGGTTCTTGCCTTCCCGTTTCTGGGACACGTAATCGTCCAGCGCTTTGATGGCGATACCGCCGAGACAGAACATGGCCAGGATGTTCACCACGGCCATACCGGCCATCAAAATATCGGCCATATTCCAAGCGATTTCCAGGTTTGCATTTGCACCGACAAATACCATCACCACGGCCAAAATTCTAAACACAGTGAGGAACAGCTTATTCTCACTGATAAATTTAATGTTGAACTCCGCATAGAAGTAATTCCCGATGAGAGATGTAAAGGCAAACAATGCTACGGAGACAGTAATGATACCTACGCCCACCTCTCCAAACATGGACTGCACCGACTGCTGTACGAGGGGAATTCCGTTCAACTCGCCGCCGACTGTATACTGTCCTGTGCAGAGTACGATGAACACGGTCGTTGAGCAGATAACAAGGGTATCGATAAATACAGAGATGACCTGAACCAATCCCTGTTTGACAGGATGGCTTACATCAGCAGAAGCCGCAGCATTGGGCGCGGAACCCATACCGGCCTCGTTGCTGAACAGCCCTCGCTTTACGCCCCAGACCATGCAGGAGCCGGCAAACCCGCCAAAAATAGATTGAAAATCAAATGCTTGCCTAAAAATCTCGCCAAAAATTGCAGGCAGATCTGCCACATGTGCAAAAGTGATAATTAATCCGATGATGATGTAAATGCATGCCATGATCGGAACTAAAACCGATGACACGATGCTGATTTTCTGTGCCCCTCCAAAGAACAATAACGCTGAAATCAGCGCTAATACGCCGCCTGCAATCAATGCTGCTGTCTGGTAATTGCCGCCTACGTAATGCTCCAAAGACGAAGCGATATTATACGACTGCAGCCCGTTGAATCCAAAGGCAAAAGTCACAACCAACAGTACGGCAAAAACAACGCCCAGCCATCTTGCGTTCATCGCTCTATCAATGTAGTAAGCAGGTCCGCCTTTATAGATTTCCCCTTCTCTCTGTTTATAAATCTGCGCTAAAGTCGATTCGATAAAGGCAGATGCTGAACCGATAATGGCCATGATCCACATCCAGAATACTGCGCCCGGACCGCCAGCCACAATGGCTGTTGCAACGCCGGAAATGTTGCCGGTCCCTACTCTGGATGCCGTAGCAATCATCAGCGCTCTGAAAGAAGAAATTCCGCCATCGTGGCTCTTCTCCGTCAAAACTCTGATTCCTTCTGGAAATAATCTCAGCTGAACAAATTTTGTGCGAACTGTGAAAAATATACCAGTTACAATCAACAGCCAAAATAGCACGTTACTGTAGATCCAGCCATCTACCTCTCCCGACCATGCCGTAAAGGCATCCATAAATTTCTCCATATGTTTGTCCTCTCCTCATTCAATTCTAAATACATCCTAAATATATTGTTTGTTCCTCTATAACGATTCTGTCAAAACAACCCGATAATTATACCATACCGTTAAATCCCATACAACAAAAATGTTTTTTTATTGTTTAATGTCTTCAAAAAAACAAAATAGCAGTGAGCCGGCGATTTTCCTGCCGGCTCACTGCCACTGTTATATATTTTATTTTAAATTATAAACTCTGTTCGCCTGATTGGACCACTTAGTGTAGTATGTCTTTCCACCGATCTTTCTCACGCCTCGAACCTTGTAATAGTAACGGGTTCCTTTCTTCAGGCTCTTACTGTCTGTGAAAGATACGGTCTTGGCGTTCTTCGTCACATAGTGTGCCTTGCTGCCGTAGCTGCTTTTCTTTGTGCTTCTGTAGACCTGATATTTATCCACCTTATAGCTGCCGCTCTTCTTCCAAGAAACCTTGATGCCCTTTTCTGCCGCAGCTGATTTTGCAGAAATAGTGGTATTCTGTACGCCTTTGATGGTCTTTGCGTTTGCAAAATCTTCACCCAGCATCTTTTCGTAGATGGCATTTGCTGCAAAGCGATAATCGTCCTGCTGATGAGCCTTGTTGGTCAAAGTGTTAGCAAACAACGTGACTTTCATACCGTCCTTTGCATAGTCAATGGCCTGTACTGTATTCTTGTACTTTTCAATATGTGCAGAGGACATAAAACCTTCAATTGGATAATCTGACGTCGTCTTGACCAAAACCTTTGCACCTTTCGGAACACTGGTGATATAGCTGCCACCGTACCCATACATGATGAAGTCTTTTTCCTTGGCATATTTTGCAGTTATCAGGCTGTCGCTTTCATAAGTAACTGTGGTCAATGCGTCATAACCTTTACCATCAACATATTCTACGCCGATGCCCATGGACTGCGCTGCCTTCAAGGCATTTGCCGTATATCCGACATACGGTTTTCCTTCCTTTACCAGAGCGATTTCTGCATCTGTCAGCGCGCGGTTTCCTACAATCACGTCTGCCTTTGCCGGATCACTGACGATGGTGAATCCCATCTGCTTTCCATAAGCGAAGAGATCCCAGCCCAGGTTGGTGTTCAATCTGTCCGAATAGTTTTTCACGCCGTAGGCTCCCTGTTCGTTGGACTCAAATGGTGACGCTGTTCTGCCCGGGATGTAGACCTTCACAGACTTCTTGATTACTTTTGCCTTCGGTGCAGTTTTCACCGAATATCCTTTCAAGATGTACTGATTCTTTACCGAATTGAAATCAGCTGTGGATACCAGGAATTCTCCTTTGTAAGTACCCGATACAACCATGCCGACGGACTTTCCTTTCTTGAGCAAAGCGTTGACCGCCTGAATGGCATCGACGCTGTTATTTCTCAAAATAGTGTAGTTCCCGCTGCCGGATTTGGCAGATTTGATGGCAGGTGCTTTAGTGACGGCCTGCATCTTAGAATCCTTAATCGCACCTTCCTTGGTGATGACTGCCATGTCAAAACCTCTCAGCTGCGAGAATGCAGTCAGCGGTTCGGAATAGAGATCGTTCCAATCCGTAATCACCACATTGGTATAGAGGGCTGCATTGGCCATGTTTCTCTTGGCCTGATGCATGTCTACGACGATGGAACCTTTGACATAGGTAACGCCGTTGATTTTCACATCTGCGGTCAGTTTCTTCAGCTTGACGTCATTTCTCAGCAGATATTCAACCATTTCTTTTGCCGCACGCATATCCTGCTGCTTGGATGACGTCATTGGAATAACGTAATATTCAGGGAAGAAGTTATCGTTTTCTTTATACTTCTTGCGGAATACGTCAGCTTCTGCCCCGATTTCATCGCTTTGACTTACATACCAAGGACGAATTGCGTCAGAGTCGATGTTTTCAATCCCTCTGCGGTAGAATTCCAGCTGGTTTGTAAACATTCTGTCTTTGTTCTCTGCTACAAAAGCAGCATTGCCGATGAAGCCGTATTTTATTGCGTCTACAGCTTCCTGGCTTCCATAGGGAACTTCAACTGTAAACGCGTTGACGCCATGTAAGAATGCGTACTGCGGCGTATAGCTGGTAGACATGTCGTCAAATGGAATCCAGTTCTTCTTTCCGCTCTTATCTACTTCCAGATAGTCGCGCATAGGAACCTGGAAACTGTTGATTTTCTCGTTATTGGCGATTGCAGTAGCACCAAAGTTCTCTCCCTGGGTCAAGGCTGTATCCATGAATAAGTCGTATTCTGCATTTGGCTCGTGGGTTGGGGAGCAAGGTTCTACCTGGAACTGCTCATAAAATCCGTGAATTTCGTGGAAGGAAACCGGATTCCATTTTGCTATCAATGCAGTCATCGCCTGGGTTTCAGCCTGGGTTTGATAAGTATTGTCTCTGTTCAGGTCGAAATAGTTTGAGTTGGTACGCGTAAAATTCGTTCTTCCGTCAACATTCTCTGACGGTACAACGATAAAGAAAATGTCATTGAGAACGTCTTTCACATCCAGGTTGACATCCTTCATGTTGTAGTATTTTGCCATTTCTTCATCGGTCATGTTTACCGTCGCATCACTAGTTCTCGAATAAGACGATGCGCCCGACGAAGATGAAGTAGGCTCAACTTTTCCATTGCCGCGTATGTAGCCGACACCTGTTACTTTATCTTTGATCAGTTCGGACCATACTTTGCCCCTCTCTGCCATTTCTGATTTAACGGCGGCAGTTCCGGTGCTTGTCAATCCTGTAATCTTTGTATATGGGATTTTGCCGTTGCCTTCTGCCGCCCCTACCAGCGCTTCAACAAAGTCGAGACAGGAATCCGGACCGATGATTTCATCTGCATGAACATTGCTGTACATGACAGGTACTTTGTACTTGAGACTTCCGTTTTTGATTTCAGACTGCACCTTGGCAGGCTCCGTCTCTGCTCTCTTTGCCAATGCCTGGGAGTTGGACAGGTCGCTCGATGAAGCCGAGATAAAGATGGCTCTCATCGGATAGCCTGCTGATGAAGTTCCAATCTGTTCTACTTTGGCATAAATGCCAGCCGCATTGGCCCTTCTTGCCAGCTCGTCCATCTTCTTATCAACCTGACTCTGGGTATAGAAAGAATCGTATGGTCTGACCCATACAGAAGTTTCACTCAGCTTCACATCGCCGTTGGTGCAGGCAAGGGTGTATTCGCCCGTGTAGTCTAAGACTTTGTTCCTGACTACTTTGCGTCCTCTGCCGTCAACACCGTTATAGCCGAACATGGTCTTCGCGTCAAAAGATAACTGCAGATATACGGCATCCCCTTCAGTCACTGCAGTCTGTTTGATGTTTTGGAAAAGCGGCCCCCGTTCCTGGGCTTCTGTCTTTTCGCACTTCCAGTCTTCCAGTTTGCCGCCTAGATACTGATAGGGGAACATCGATGCGTCCTGCATCCCTGCATCCCTGCTCAGCGTCCACTGAAAGGCGCCATCTGTAATTGCTTTTTCAAGTTCTTCCTTAGTCATATCCACTTTTACTTTTGCCGTGAAAGATCTGGCGTCCAAAAGTGAAATTGCATCTTCGCCTGCCCCTGTATTATCAAATACTATCGCGTCCTGCGGCGCGGTCTGGTCAGCGGCGAAAGCAGGAACTGCCATAACAAAAGAGGACATCACCATTGTAATGGTAAGTACCATTGTCAGGATCTTACTTCTCGTTCTTTTTCGTCTAAAACAGTCCATGTTTACCTCCATTTCAAATTAAAGTGGTAATAAAAAATATCACAAATATAATATTTGTCAGCTTGAGTATAACCGCTCTGCCTATGCCCTGTCAACATCAAAATTAGAATCTTCCCATTATTCAGCATTCTTTCGTTAAATTACATTCAACTGTCCCAAAAAACGACATTAGACGTTGGTTTTCCAACGTCTAATGTGAAGTGTCCTTTGATTATTCCCGTCCAGCCCGTCTCCGTATTTCTGCAGCAACATCATATAGGCTGTAGCTGTCCAGAGAGTTCTCCAGCGCTTTTTGAGCTTCTGTCAGGGGCGTCTCTAAAGCGTCTTGGATATTATGTCCCACCCAGCATTTCTCGGAAGGGTTTTGGTGTACGTCAAAGATGACCTCATCTTTCTCTCTCACTGCTTTATAGATGTCCAACAGAGAAATCTCTTTAGCATCCTTTGAAAGGCTGAGGCCAGCAACACCGGGGCTCGCACAGATAAGTCCAGCCGTTTTCAGCTGGGAAGACAATCTTCTGACAACCACTGGATTTGTGCCTACACTCTTTGCGATGAGTTCTGAGGTAGACGGCATCGTTTCGTCCTCATTGAGAGCAGCGACCGCCAGAATATGAATCGCCATAGGAAACTTAGTATTGATTCTCATAGCACAAAATCTTCCTCTCTAAATATATCGCCTGCTTCACCGATCAGAAATTGGTGGTCCCATCTGCCGGAGACCAGTTTTTCCAGCAAAAGATTACTGCCATCCACATAACAGATCGGGCACTGAATCAAGTCCGCATTGGCCTTTGCTCTGTCTACATAATCTCTGCTGTAACAATCATACACCCCCGTGTCGATGATATCCACGCTCTTATAAGACGCAAACCATATGTCAAATACCATTAAGCCTTTTTCCTCACCATATCGCTCCACTAATTGCCGCCTTATATTGACAATGGATAAATCACTGTCCACGGTATCAGTCAGATACATATGACCACCCCTCTTGAGATTGGGATACCATTTGTCATCGGTGTGCATCAACAGCGTAATGCAGTCGTCTACCTTGGGCATGACCACTCTTACTGGCAGCGGTCTTTCAGACACGGAACCTCCGCAAAGTCCCATGGACAGAAGTACCGTGTCCACCTGTCCAGGCAATTTGTCCATGGCTTCAAAGACAGCTGCCCGCATTTCTTTTGGTTCTGCATGGAGCTTGCTGTCTAGTTCATAAACTTGGTATGAGGTATTCTCCTTTTTCTGCGCAGCATCGACATGTCTCCTGAGAGAACTGCATGTCATAATAATAGCAGCCATATACACCTCCTTCTTTTGTAACTATTATAGTTACAAGTTTGAAGATTGTCAAGGAAACTCTGCAGCCGATTATTTCACCGGCATTCTAAAGGCATTTGATCATGGTATGATGTGAAGCAAGCATAACAAACACCCGGCGCTTGTCTTCAAGGTCAATGAACTACCCGCGCTGATACAGATTGCATCCATCATCACACCCGTGGACAGTATAGCACATCGCGATATTTACCTGACAGTTTCTCTATCCTATAAAATCGGAACCCAATACTCAATTTGACTTTTCCCTTCTTCATCCACTTCCTCACCATATTTTGTAAAATCATATTTTACAGATTCGTTTAATCGACAGGTCGATTGTGGAAACCATATTTTATAAATGTAATCGGCAACGGGCTCTAAACTGTCTTGACTTTTAGTATATTCCTGTTCACCATAAAGCCCCAAATACTTCTTGTTCTTAAAATGCCTGTATTTCTTGCCTGACATGATTTCTCTCATCAGTATATCCTTTCATTAAAGCAGCCTTGCCACAGCCTGTTCGCGCAGCTTTTTCCTTACGATGAGGAAGGTGATGATATGTGCAGTCAATGTCAAAATCCAAGTAAACGGATAAGTGAGAAACAGCATATTCATCGTGTGATATTTTGGTATTTGAAAAATCGTAGCAAGCCATATGATTCTGATTCCGCAGACACCTACCAGAGACACGAGCATCGGTGTGACGGAACAGCCCATCCCTCTCAGAGAGCCGACCATGACGTCCATGGCGCCACACAGAGCATATGTCATAGCGATGATTTTTAATCTCTCCATTCCGGCATCGATTACCGCATCGCTAGGGGAGTAGATCCCCAGTAAGGTTCTGCCAAAGGTCACTGTGAGCATCCCCAGTACCAACCCCACTGCAACGACACAGAGTTCGCCCCTGGTAATGACCTTGTCAATGCGCTTAATCCGTCTAGCCCCCACATTCTGACTAGTAAAAGAAATTGTCGCCTGATAAAAGGCATTCATAGCAAAATAGATGAATCCTTCCAGATTTGCCGCTGCTGAATTTCCTGCTACGATAATGGCGCCGAAAGAGTTTACAGAAGCCTGTATCAACACGTTGGTCAGGGAAAAAATCACGCCCTGCACCCCTGCGGGCAGTCCGATTTGGAAGATAGCAGCCAGTTTATCTCTGTGAATTCGCATCTCTCGCGGAACCACACGAATCCCGCTGTCCACTTTTGTCAAACAGCGAAAGATCAGAATTGCCGAGAGCCACTGGGAAATTGCCGTAGCAGCACCAACGCCAGCTACATCCATTTTCAGTACAATGACAAAAAACAGGTTCAAGATCACGTTGATGACACCAGAAAAGGCCAGATAGTACAGCGGTCTGCGCGTATCTCCCACAGCTCGCAGGATGGCGCTGCCGAAGTTGTAGACCATCATGCCCGTCATACCCAGAAAATATACCCTCAGATAAGTTGCCGCCAGCCCCATGACCTCTTCGGGTGCCTTCATCCAAACTAAGACCTGCCTAGCTCCGATGAGTCCCAAAACGGTAAGCAGAATCCCGCTTATTACGCTGAGCATCATGGCGGTATGCACAGTGTCTTTCAGTTCTCTTTCTCTCCGTGCGCCGTAGTATTTAGCGACGGTGACATTGGCGCCGATGGACAGTCCAATAAACAGATTGGTCATCAGTGTAATTAAAGAAGTGTTGGACCCCACTGCCGCCAGAGAGTTATCTCCCGCAAAGCGCCCGACTACGATAATATCCGCCGCATTGAACAGCAGCTGCAAAATGCTGGAACACATCAAAGGCAATGAAAATATCAGCATCTTCTTCAACACAGGTCCTCTGACCATGTCAATCTCAAATGATTTCTTTTGTCGTTCTTCTTCCATAAATTCCTCTCAAATTTCATTCAATTTCTTAATCTAATCCTTATTTGCCTCTAGCATTATATTCCTCTGTTCACAAAGATACAAGGGCAGAAACTATATTTACTTTGTATACTTGACAAAGGGCGTGGGTTCTCGCTTCGCCAGTCCACAAAGCCCCGTCTGCAGTCCGCAACCGACTTGCTTCACAATAAATGTTCCATACTTTTTTTCTAAAGTGTCCAGCTGCGGACTGTTTGACAACTGAAACCGCCTTTGACAGTCTGCAACCGACCTGCTTCGCAATAAATGTTTCGTACATTTTTTCCAGAGTGTCCAGCTGCGGACTGTTTGACAACTGAAACCGCCTTTGGCAGTCCGCAACCGACCTGCTTCGCGATAAATGTTCCGTACTTTTTTTCTAAAGTGTCCAGCTGCGGACTGTTTGGCAGATGGAATCGCCTTTGGCAGTCCGCAACCGACCTGCTTCGCAATAAATGTTCCGTACTTTTTTTCCAGAGTGTCCAGCTGCGGACTGTTTGGCGGCTGAAATCGCCTTTGGCAGTCCGCAACCGACTTGCTTCGCAATAAATGTTCCGCACTTTTTTTCTAAAGTGCCCAGCTGCGGACTGTTTGGCAGATGGAATTGCCTTTGGCAGTCCGCAACCGATAGAGTCTGTATAATGGTGTAAATAAAAAAATAGAGCACATATCTATCAAATCGGTTAAAATGTTAATAACGACAAAAACAAAACCGGAGGTAATAGATATGGCTCAGATTAATTT
>NZ_DBFWLQ010000018.1:0-143105 GCF_048465375.1 Emergencia sp.
TCAGAAGACCTCTGCTGGCAGTGGCTTGCGCAGGCTTTGACCGTCGATGTGCGGCTGACCCTCACGCAGTTACGCAGATTTGCCGGATTTCACTGTTTTCGTTACGCAGGTGCCTCGCCAGACGGACTGATTGCGTAACTGGGTCGCTGAGATGACATGCTCTGCCGGATGCCCAGCTGTGTAACCAGGCGGCAACCTTTGCCGATAATTAAAAAGGGGTTCTAACTTTCGCCTTTGACCCATGTACCACCATAAGCACATCGTTTTCAACGAAATTTGGTTTATTGTATTATGATAAATCCCCCTAATATAGACTCGTTAATTGTATAAACTAGAACTATCACAGTATTACAAGATGATTTTTTCATAGAATGGGCTTAAGAGGTGAAAAGAGATGATTGACAAAAATCAAAAGAGAAAAATAAATAAGCAGATAGGGGCAAGAGTCAAAGCTGTTCGAGAAGCGTCCGCATATACACAAGAACGCTTTGCAGAAGAAATCGGTCTCTCCATACAACATGTATCAAATCTGGAAAGAGGCATTACCGGCCCCTCCATCAGCACCATCATCAAGATGAGCAAAGTGCTGGGCGTGTCCTGCGATTATCTGCTCTTAGGGCGTTCTGGAAAAAGAGATGTTGCTAGAGTTGAATCTCAACTGGATAACTTGACAACTGATCAATTGGTCATTGTAGACAAAGGCATCCGTATCATATTGGAGGCGTTTAAGGTACCTGTAAATGCGCTAGGGGATGGGGCAGAACAGCAGTAGCATCAGGTCACTCAGTTCCAAATTAAAAAGGAGCCGTCTGTTTCAAAGGGCGGCTCTGTTAACTGCTGCAATATCATAAATTGCATTTCTCCTCTTCGCTTTGCAGCGTCCTTGTATACCTGATTGTTAGCACGTGCAGATATGATAATTATTCTCATGACAGAGTCGCGTCTCTCGATTTTGTATACCACACGAATGTCCAGGTTTCGGAATCTGATTTTAAGCAGATTTGTTAAATTCCCACCATCCTGACTGCCTAACGGTTTTCCGTAACCATTCTCTGTAGTTGGTAATGGGTTCTTACTCACTCGTTTAATTCCTTTGATCACTTGCACCCGAACAGCGCCGTCTAAATGTCTCAGGTTATCCACTGCGTCTTCTAAAAAATCGATTTCCCAACTCATTCAAATTCCACATCCTCTGCCGCCTTAAGATCCTGCTCAGATATATCAAACTCAGATAAAACTTCACTAAATGAGTATGTCGGTTTGTCAACGCTCTGCGCAAGCCGCCTGCTTGCTTCCATCAAGAGGTTATACTCCACTTCAATTTCTGCAAGACGTTCATATTCCATTGGAGACAAAATCACCGCAGAAGGCTGATTGTTTTTCAAAACAATCAGTTGTGGTTCCGTGTGCAGTCGATCAAATATCCTTGAAGCCTGGCCTCGGTTAAACTGTGTAATCGGTACGAGGCTTTTTAGCAGCTCCGTTGTCTTTACCATTTTTAGCACCTCCAATCTGTTCTTAATCTTAGTATATACAGATTGAAGAAAAATCGCAATATAATTTACATTAAAATTCATCGTTGAATAGGGATTATAATTTCTTGTCAAAGTCGCTTCCATTCGTACTTTCCCTCATCATATACAATACGCATCTTATTCTTGGTCACAGTACCTTTAATTTTCAAATTCAGGTTCGTATTTTCATGTCATCCTACTTAGCCTGCACTATAATATTCTTTGCCTTTAGTAAATAGCATGTCAATTACATTCCCCGATGTTCGATGGAGCCCATGATACTCATTTTCCCAACAATGTATTCTTGTCAAGAGTCTCACCTGCCGCATAGATATAGTCAGTTACGCCCTCCTTGGTATCATCAAAACGAGCAAAAGTTCTCCCAAAGTACAAAGGGTAGCCTCCTTCTGACAGTTTTTTGAGTGTCTTCGCATTTTTACCAGTCAAAGAGCAAACCTTGAGTTCCCGCTTCAACGTGTCATAGGAAGTGTATTTCCAGTAGTAGACCTTCTTGCCATCTACCTGAGTCTGCTTTCCATCTGGTAAGCGATTCATCTTTCCGGTCTTGAGATTGATGATATATTGTTTCCGGTTTTCTACATCAAATCTTTTTTGACCACATGTCAAGTAACGTCCATATTGACTTTCCGATACAACATGCTTCCTGACTAGCTTTGTCTTCTTTGTTTTGATATTATAAGAATACAGATTGTAATCATACCATCCGCTATCCGTCGCACGGCTGTAATAAATTTTGCCGTTATAGTATGCCGCTACGTTCGCCAGTAATTTGATAGTCGTTATTTTTGTATGTTTTTTTCCTGTATACGTCGTCTGGTAAATCGTCCCCGTCTCATTGCCATTGTTGACCGCATAGAAAATCGTACTGCCATTGGTTATGATGATCGGTGTTATGCTCTTTGTCTTCCCTTTGAAACTTTTCAAGGTTTTGATCGTCTTCCCATCCTTAGACAGCAAAAGCTTTGATCCTGTTCTAACGCCCTGGCTGTTGACCGTGTCCTTTGCCCAGATGTAATAGTTTCCAACCTTTTCTCGCGGAACGCCGTCCAAATCTGCAGTAATGCTTTGATACGGCACCGCTGCCGCGGATACTGTCTGTGGAAAAGAAAAAGCTGCTGTCAGCAGGAGCAAAGTTACAACGATGGTTAATCTCTTTTTCATTGGATACCTCCTCCTTATTTAAAATAATCCTCTTTGCATGCAGGCAGGTTCTTTGTATTCCAACGCATGCCAGTGAATCTGTACGTCTCAGCGCTGACCAAAAAATATCCGCCCTGTGCGTCTACTATGTACCATTTGCCGTCAATTTTCACCTGATTCCACTGGTGATTTGGATTTAACGACTTACTGTTGGCATGTACAAAATAACACGGAATGCCAACGGCATCACAGAGCGCTTTCAACCCTCTTGCATAACCTGAGCATTGCGCTTCACCGTAGACCAAAGAACCCCACGCCGTGTTAGCCTGATTGTACTGCCAGCCCGCATACGCATAAGCACACGTGTTTCTCATAAAGTCATATGCTGCTTCAATTTTTTCGTAATTGCTCATACCGCTCTTGATATAGTTCAACTTAAATCCCTGTACTGCCCGCTTTACATCTTGAAGTTCCTTTATGGACAGGTATGGTCCATAAACAGATCCCTTGCTATATTTTCCCTTTACCGTAGGTGTTTTGGTGCTGACCTTAAAAGGCTTTGAGTAAGCGCTGTAATAAGTCTTTCTATTTGCCACTCGATATGCACGTATACGATAAGAATATAGTTTGCCCTTCTTAGCCGTAGTATCTGTGTAAATCAGGTTTCTGGCGCCCTTCACTGTTTTGACGCGTTTCCAGTCCCCACTCTCTTTTCGATACACGTTATATCCCTGGCTTCCCATGATTCCGTCCCAATACAGCTTTGGCTTGTATGACGAATTAGCATAGCCTTTGAAGATAGTTACATCCGCTCCATCGAGCGCTGGTGAGATGGCTGTCACATTAGAAAATTCTCCACTGTTTCCATCTTCAGTGAACCGAACCTTGTAATAATAGGTTTTGCCGAACTTCAGGGAGCCATCGTAGAATATGTAGATGCTTTCATCTTCACTGCGCAGACACACGATTTTCTTGTTCTCACAATCCGTCTGCCAATAACCGTTGTCCAGGCCTTCCCATATGAGGCTCGCGCTCTGCTGCAAGGTGTCGATGTGCTTGTAGGTACCGTTCTCCTCCGTAGCACGGTAAATTTCACAGTCATAGCCCATCGGTATTTGCAAGGAAAAAGCCGCTGTATTGTAGGCAATGCCCTGGCTCTCCACGATCGTCGGTGTTGGTATCGTCGCAGCTGATGCCGTCATAGTATTGATAACTAGACAAAGCGCGATGATGAGGAATATCGCGGTCAGTCTGTTGGATATTTTAGTCATAAGTTTGCTCCTTTCTGCCAAAATCGTATAATGATAGTAACACCAAAAACTGCGAAGTTCTCAGCGTCTGCCATAAAACTTCGCAGTTCATATCATTATAACTTACTTTAACATTTTTACTGCGGAAAATGGACTGTAGGTGTATTTAGAACCCACTTTCTTATAAGCGCGAACTTTGTAGTAGCACTTCAATCCACCGCCATTATCCCACTGTAATTCATACTTTTTAGGAGGAGTTTTAAAGCTCTGCAATTTTCTCCACGTGTTTGCATTACCAGAAAAACTAAAATAAATTTGATAGCCTGTTGCGCCCTTGACCTTTGTAAACTTTAAGACGTGGCTGCCCTTTCCATTTATCTTCCCCGTATATGCCGTTAATTTAGGTGCTGTAAGAATACTTGCACCAGTGTTTTTTACACTCTTGAATGTAATTTTGTTAGCCTTAGCATAACTCTGTGCTTCCGTTCCTTTTATTCCGTAAATTGTTGCATTTGAGACTTTACGTGCTTCTAAGGTATAATCATCAACTAAGTCATAGCCATATGCTTTGCTACCTATGTTCTGTACTTTTTTTGGTATGGTCAAACTTTTTAGTTTTGTACAACCGCCAAAGGCTTTTGTCCCAATGTTTACTAATTTTGTATTGTTTGCTCCACCATTAACATCTACCTTTGATAAAGAGTTACAAAAAATGAAGGCACCTGTTTCTATGCTTTCTAATGATGCTGGTAACTTTATGGTCTTTAACGATCCGCAGTGATCGAAAGCACCATAAGAAATCATTGTTACAGATTTAGGTAAAACGATCGAATTCAATTTAGCACAATCTTTAAACGCATACCTCCCTATCGATGTAATCTTACCAGCTAACTCGACTTTCTGAATTGATTCTTTATATTCGTCCCACGGTCCATAAGATAATAATCCATCTCCACTAATTTTCAGTACGCCAGTTTCCGGATTGACACTCCAAGAAAATCCTTCGTGTATACCATTAATAGTATTTGCTGCAAACGCTCCGCTCGTTGGTATGGTCACACACCCCAACACCAGTGCTACTGTCAGCACCAGACTCAACAACTTCTTTTTTCTCATGCTTCTTTTCCTTTCTGAAGCTTCACTATTTGCAAGTCAACACCTTAGAAAATTCACTGTACTGATAGCCACCTGTTTTTGACTTCCTATAAGCTCTGACTTTATATTTTGTCCCTGGATACGAATATACCGTTACTGAAGCTTTTTTTGCAGTCGCAGTAGCATATTTATTCCATGTACTTCCTTCATAATCACTTTTAGAATAAACCTCATACCCTGTTGCGCCAGAAACCTTAGAAAATTTCAATGTGAGATTGTTTCCTTTACCCTTTTTCGTCAGAGTCGGCTTTTTCAAAGCACTCCCTTTAGCCGTACCTTTGAATGAAATCCCATTATCTTTCGCATACCAATTTCCATAGGACTGCTTGATTCCAGTAATGGTTGTTCCTTTCACCTTCAGCAATTCGTCACTGATAATACTCCATTCGGATTTTTTATCATTGGTGTATCCGTATGCAAATGCGCCCATCTCAGTTAAACCCCAAGGAATGGTCAGTTGTTTCAAATCATCACAAGCCGCAAAAGCCTTTCCGCCTATGGATTTAAGTTTTGTATTTGTTTGTCCGCCATTTACTTGCACTGACTTCAGTGTCGAGCAGAATATAAATGCTCCTGTTTCTATCGTTTTTAATGATGCTGGCAGTTTTACACTTGCCAATGATTTGCAATGGTCAAATGCGCCATAAGCAATAGTTGTCACTGATTTTGGCATAGTGATACTTTTTAAATTTTCACATCTTCTGAAAGCAAAATCAGGAACCTTCTTAACGGATCCATTGATTACTACCGACTCTAAAGTCTTGCACTCTGCAAATGCTTCATCGCATATACTTTTTATTGTCGCAGGAACTGTATATGCAGTTGCCAGTCCATTGTATTTTACTAATACCTTGCCTAAAACAGCAGCTTTACTCTGCGCCTCTAGCCAAGGGGTTCCATATAATGCTCTATAACCAATAGTCGTTACATTATCTCCACCCTTAATCGTTGTTAGTGATGCACACTGACCGAATGCATAAGTACCAATTGTTGTTACTGATGCAGGAATTGTCACTGATTGCAATGCTCTGTTTCCGGCAAACGCATTATCTTCTATCGCAATAATGCCGCTTGGAATAGTAATATTACTTTCGGTTCCGTTATATGAAACAAACACTTTACCTAATGTACGTACTCCTGCTTTTTCAATCCATTTTGTATCTCTGAAAAAATTTGCTTCTATAGTTTTCACATTTTGTCCACCAGATATTGATTCAAGATTTGTACAATCCCTCAAAGAGCCGTTTAGGCTTTTCACTGTCGAAGGCAATGACAATGCTTTTAACTCTGGAAGTCCTCCCTGATTCCCCCCGAAATTGAATAAACTGAAAGTTACATCTGTAATGCCACTTGAAATCTCAATTTTCTTGACATCACTTCTGATTGTTTTTAGGTCCTCCAATCTCAAATCCAAATAACCTTTCCCTGTAATCTTTAGCGTTCCCGCATTATCCAGTGTCCACTTGAATGTACCGCCTCCGCTGGCAATCTTCCCGCTCTTCACCGCCTGCGCTTTCATCGTAGTGCCCGCATCCACGCTTTCTGCTGCAAACACCCCGCTCGTCGGTATGGTCACACACCCCAGCACCAGTGCTACTGTCAGCACCAGGCTCAACAACTTCTTTTTTCTCATGTTCTTTCCTCACTTTCTATATTCATCCTTTAACAGATCAATAACTTCTTTGTACTCTTTTGGCAAAGCCAGCTCGGGCTTGTCCTGAACCTTCCACCCCAAACTACTCGTCTGTTCTCTGACCGCTTCAAGCCGCAGAGGGATATTCACAGCTGTCTCTGCGCAATACGTCGCACTATCCATATCTCCTGCCTCCTGATACATCTGTATCGCCATGAACAGCATATCCAAATAATCCGTGTATTCGGCAATCTCATACTTTGACAGGCTGATGGTCTTCTCTTTATATTCCATCATCGCCAAAACATCGCCTTGGGCAAAGGCGCTTCGCGCTTTCGCATCCCATGCCAACGCCACGGAATCATTTTGCCGTGTGATTTCATTTGCAATAGACTCCATCTCATCCATATCTGCAGCTTGTTTCAACCCCACAATCTGTAAAAGCGTATTCTTCGGATAAAATGCCTGCGCAAAGTTTTGCTGCCCGAAATAGTAGGCGGCATTGCCCAAACCGCCATAGACCACGACCGCCGCAAGACACAGTGCCGCCGCTGGCAGTAACTTTGAGTATTTCATGTCCCACTCTCTGCCATTTTCCCACGGCAAAAGCGACAACAAAACCATGTATACCGCCATATATTGAAGATCAAAATCCATCAGGGCATGGAGCACCATTACGATAATCAAAAGCCGTTTCCAGCCAGCACTAGTCTTCTTGATGCTGTAGATCATCGCAGCGGCAAAGCCAGCTCCTCCAATCCACCCCACATCCAGGAAGAGTTGAACAAATTCATTATGGGCATGGGTTACGGCGTAAACACCTGTCTGAAAACTCCCCTGGGTAAAGTAGTAGCCCAGATAACCGAGACCAAGTGGATTCTTGGCAATGACCGGCAGCGCATCTTTCCAGTATAGGATTCGACCAAGCAATGTGCTCTCTGACAGAGAAATGTTCATGATTCTTGCAACAGGGCTGCCATTCGTCACTAGCAACACTACAACTGCACAGACAACCAATACAGCAAACATGCTCAGATATGCTTTTCTAATAGCCTTTTCCTTTGTGAAAAGACAACCTGCCAGTAAACTTATCGGCAATAGCAGGTACACCGTCCTGCTTCCTGTCGCCAAAATCCCTGCAAGCAGCACCAAAGCCTGTGCAACGCACTTTTTGTTAAAACGCTTTTGATGCAGCAGATACAGTAGTGCAATCAGCAGGAACAGAGCAAACGTATTGGGATATTGAAAGGTTCCTGCAAGTCTCCCGTTTACAACCAGGTATTCTGACAGTCCTGGCACTAAGCTCCCAGCGGCAGAAAGGAGCACCAGCTCTACTCCGGCCAATGGCAGTACATCGAGAATCTGCTGACGCATTTGTGACATCTGCATAATCAGCACTGAGAATATGCCAATCGGCAGGTACTTTAAAAATCCCAGCAATGCCATTTGAGAGTCTACTGCCCAGATGGTGCTTAACAAATAAAGCAACGGCAATGCCGGGAAGAAGAACGCCAAATAGTTCTTCTTCCATCTGAATTCTTTGTTTCTCTTTACTTCCCTCCACAGCAATAGCAACAATGCGACACTCAGTACACAAGACTGGTATTCGTAGTAAATGCCGCTGCATATTAAACTCAAAAGAATAACGAAATACATGAAGTCTATTCCTTCCTAAACTGCCATTTTTAACCCGTCATTTATACGAGATTTTGAAAGGATACACTAGCGAAACTTTAGTGTTTTCACCGCAGACCATTTTGTATAGATTTGTTTTCCGTTAATTACTCTTTTCCCCCGAATTTTGTAAGTGTATTTTTTCCCATTAACAAGATTTCGGGAATTGTAGTAGCAACGACTTTGTCCGCTTTTCGTTGTGTAAACTTTTTTATATTTGCCTTTCTTCCCTTCTTTCCTATAAATTTCGTAAGAATCCACTATATATCCTTTTTCTTTTTTCCAAGATATTTTGACAGTATTGTTTCCTATTTTTTGTACTTTGGCTGAAACTATTTTTGTTTTTTTCACCCCATTAGCCAAAGTATTTATATGTTTTTCGAATTTATCCTTGCTAACTAAGACCAATTCTTCTGATCCATTTGAGATAAACTCATAATACTTTCCGTCAGATTTATTTGCATAAGTTCCTTTAAGCGCTCGGTATTTCCCTGACGCAGAAACATCTACCACAACGATATCTTCTGACAGCATGTTGTCTGGCACCTTAAGACCTATTTTCTTTTTACTATGGCTTACGCTTACTCCATTATTCTCTATTGCGACATAATAACTTTTACCACCATCTTTAAGAAGTTTTTTAGCAAAGTTACTATTCTTTGGAACCTCAAGATCAACAGTAACTTTTATAGGCTTCTGTTGTGCCGTGTAGGTTTCGATTTCATTTCTATCAAAGTCTAATGTTACACCATTTAATTTAATTGAAACGCATGCATTTGTATGTGCATATACTTTTTCAAACACCTGATTCAAGCCAACAACACTGGTTATTGCTTTCTGCTCCCTGTTCTCAACTACCAGGATCACTTTTTCTGCCTGGATTTTACTAGCATTTTTCAATGTCATACTCAGATCAAGATTTGCAAGATTTGCAATATTATCATTGGTTTCAACTTTCACACTCGTAAAGGTATGGTCGTCTTCAATTCCTGTAGTAATTTCAGATTCACTTTTATCGTTATCACCAGAACCAATGCCAATATTACCGCTACCCTGAAATATCTGTGGAACTGTGTATTTTACTGCTTTGCTTTCGGATGCAAAGTTTCTATCTGTTGACTTTGTTCTTATCCATAAGGTATATGTTTTTCCTTCCACTACCGAATAAGGAAAATGGTTTGTTCCCCATTTGCTGCCATCAAAACTAAACTCGCAATCGATAAATTCACTAATATTCGTCACCCTTAACTGATTGTTCGTAACATCAATTTTCATTTCCGCTGAAGGCGCTTCTGGGCGTTTAGGAATGCTTATTGTCTGTGGGTCACTATCTATATGATTAGAATCGCTAGCTTTACAAATTACGTCTACCGACTTTCCCAAAAGACGCTTAACCAATGCTACCTCTCCGTTAACATTAGCCACATACATGGTACCATTAATATCGTATTTTTGATTAGGTATTAAATTTTCCAAGGTTTCATTTACATAATTAATGGTCGACTTTGGAGTCTGCATTCTCACTGGAACATTTTTGGGTATCGCTTCATTTTCACTGTACCCACAAATTGTGCAGTTTCTTTCCTTCTTTCCCTCTTCATCAACCGTAGGTACCTTAACAATCTTCCACTCACCGTATACATGCTTTTCAATAGCCGATCTGTTCCCGCAGCTGCACTCTTTATAATGCATATCTTTGTCATAATACCAGTTTTGGCTGTATATATGGCTATGTGATGACTCCGTTACTATAATCCTGCATTCAGTCTTAACTTTTCCATAATAATCCTGTGCAGTAATTGTTACCTCTCCCGGTGCTATTGATTTAACTAATCCAGATTGCGTCACTGTTGCTATTCTTTCATCTGACGATGACCAATAAATATTTTTAATCGTTGCATTAGCCGGAAGAACTTGTGCGGTTAATCCCAGTTCGCCAGACTCTTCAATGGTTGCCTGATTCAAGTTTAATGTAATTTTGCTTACAGGCGTTACAATGGGTTCCACTGATTGATCAAGTTGATAAACATATTCAGCCCACATCTCAATCAAATCTTTCCCTTCGTACCAAGGTCTTTTTCCGCCAAGACTGCCTAGCGTCTCAATAATTCCACTTGCCAAATAGTTGTCTCTTGCCGCTAAAATTATAAGATCTGACTGTGGTTCCCATGTCATTTTAAATATGGGGTTATCTTTACTATCATAGCCCTTTCTCCAGGACAAATAACTTCCAAAATACGTATAACGATAGTAATACTCTTCTTCATATGCAGAACAAATCAAATCTGCGGTAGCATGCATACTCCCTATCCATCTATCCCAAAAGTCCTTCGCCTCTTCGGCAGATTTGGCAGGCATTTCTGCAATTTTTTTAAAATTTTCCACATCGTCAATTAAGGTTTCTGAAATGTAAATACCCATCTTTTCAGCGCAAAGACCCGAAAAATAATCAATTATCTGGTTCGTTAAACTTGTCGATACCTTGGCGGTTATATCTGCAAGAGGGTTTATTCCCATAAGCGGATTTTTTTCGTAATCTTTCCAAGTCTCCACTAAGGTCTTAGTTGCTCTTTCATTAAAAAATTGTATTTTTTCAGATGAATTTTTGATGTAACGATTTATGCAGTCATTGATGAATAGCAATGTTGATAGTTTATATAGATTCAATTCTTCTTTGGATGAAATATCAATTGTTCCCGTTATCAATTGATATATTTTATCAGTCTCTAAAAAATGATCTGTCAACCGCTCTTCGTTTACATTATACAAAAACCCCAAGAAGCTCCTTGCAGTTTTCTTATCTAAAACTGGCAAATCTACACCTGAATCAAGTTCCCACTCGCACACGAAATAGTATCCAGTGCCACCCGCATCACCTGACAATCTCCTGTCATCCCATTCGGGAGCTCTCATTATTGCAAAATGCTCTGTTCCCTCGTATCCTCTGCTAGGTTCATTTTGCATCCAATTAGAATAATCAAATGGCTCTCCTGTTACCCATTCATATTCACCAGAATAATAATCCGTAGCCCCAATCCAAATATGATTCCACCAATTTTCTCCTTGTGCTACAATAAAATCTTGTTCTTCCTTACTATTTATAGTAACTAAGTGTCCGCCTAATTCTTCACAAAAATGTTTGGCATCTTCCCAATTCATTTTGACCGTATACAATTTATACCTGTTGCCTCTAAATGAGACTGCATCTTCAGGAATTTCTTTCGTGTTTCCTTGTCCATTTTGAGCAGCAATCTCTTGTGCAAAAGAAACTACAGAAAAACTTGAAGTAAATAAAGCCAATGAGAGAAACACAATCAGTGCTTTCCTTCCCAATTTCATCATGATTTTCTCCTTTTCTATTTAACCGCTATAACTTTACTAACAGACCACTTCCCATAATAATTCTTACCTTGAACAGTTTTATACGCACGTACTCTAACATAGTATTTCTTTTTGGATGATAGCTTCGTGATTTTTCTCGTTGTTTTCGATACACCGACAATCTTCGCACTTTTTGAAAAGGTGAACTTCTTTGACTTGCTCCACTGAACTTGATACCCTGTTACTGAAGATACTTTTTTCCACTTTATTTGCAAAGATTTTTTCGCTAAAGACTTTGCAGATGAAACAGTCACCTTCTTCGGGACAATGTTGAAATAGATAGTCCTCTGACCAGTGTATTTCCCCTTACCCTTCAACGTAATCGAGGCCTGTCCAATCTGCTTGTTATTGGAATAGGCGACCGTATAATCTTTGTTCTTCTTCAATGTCTTACCATTGATAACCAACCTTGGTGCTGGCTTAATTATTTTTCCAGTGTAAGTATATGACTTGAAGGAAGTTGTCGGCTTCGCATATTGCAAGTCGTATTCTGAGGCTCCAACAACAAATGCTTCTGCACCACTGTAATTTTCTCTCGCTCCGTAGCTTATCAATAACCCACCATTTTTATCACTTGTCTTCTGTCCAATATACAGCAAATTGTCACTAGCAAGCGGCTCCTCACTGTCACGATCTTTCATTACATAAAAGTTATACAAAGTGTTTTTTCTCAGCTTTTTATAAGACTTTGTCTGTACAGTAGTTGTGGCGTTTATGACTGCACGATTCAACGCTGTAGTTGATACATCCGGGGTCTTTGTCGATTTAGATGATAATGTTGTCTGTACAACAGTTGAAGACGCCCCCTTGGTATTGCTTGACGATAAAACAGTTATCTTCGTTGGTTTATAACGGCTTGTAGTTGTACCATCTCCTAACTGTCCATATGAATTGTCCCCCCAGGTGTACAGGCTTCCATCTTTCGTTATCGCTGCACTTGAATAATCGCCAAGACTGACAAATGCAACATTTGCCATAATCTTTACTGGTTTATATTGATTTTTCTTAGTTCCTGTTCCTAATTGACCCTTGGAATTATCCCCCCAGGTATAGAGATCACCATCTTTGGTTATTGCCGCACAATGGTTTTCTCCTACGCTTACTTTTAAAATATTGCTCATTATCTTCACAGGAGTTGGTTGTTCTGTAGTTGTACCATCACCAATTTGGCCTTTATCATTTTTGCCTCCCCATGTATAAAGATTGCCGTTCTTTTTAACTGCGGCCCTGTTCCAACTACCTACAGCAACTCCGGCCACATCTTCCATCACTTTTGTAGGCGATTTGTTTTCAAGGTCCTTCTTTGTGCCCATATAAGCTCCCCAGGTGTACAAATCTCCATCTTTTGTCACTGCTGCACTAATGCGATCCGCAATACTAAAACTTTTTACATTATCCAATACTTTTATCGGAGTATATATTGATTCCCCATCAGTTTCAACACCAAGACAGCCACTAAGATTGTCATATCCCCAGCAATACAGATCTCCGCATTCCAAAAGTGCGGCACTATGGGTAACAGCTGTTTCGACCTTCTTCACTTCATCCAGCACTTTCACTGGAACATTACATGGGTTACTAGCCTGTCCTATCCCAAGCTGTCCATCGCTATTTCTTCCCCATGCGTAAAGGCTTCCATCATTTTTAACTGCAGCACTATACCAAGTTCCTGCACTGATATCTGTAATGCCTTCCATTATTTTAATTGGAATCAGACTATCTACACTTGTCCCATTTCCTAAAGCACCATAATAATTCCAACCCCAGGTGTACAAATCCCCATTTTCCATGACTACAGCGCTATGATCAGCACCCAAGCTCACCTTATATGCTCTGGTTTTTTTATTCTCTTGAATTTCTGATTCTTGCTCTCTCCCCATCGTAATCACAACATTCTTCGTATCATCATTTACTGTCACATTCTGCGTTACATCAGCATACCCATCTTTCTTCACAGTAATCGTCTGTGTTCCATTTGACAGCACAATAACGACAATCCCTTTGGAATCGGTAGGAACACCATTGATCATCGCACCCTCAATTGGATCACCATTTTCATCTACTACTGAAATGGTAACATCATGACCAAGCTTCGGGTCTTCATATAAAGTAATATCCACATTCATAGGACGATCATAAACATTAATAGTTTTCTTTGCATCCTGGTATCCTTTTTTTGCAACACTAATATCATGTGAACCATTTCCAAACCATAAAACAGCCATACCTTTAGCATCGCTTATCTTGCTTCCATCAATTGTCGCTCCTTCAACGGGTTTGTTATTTACATCCTTAACGGTTGCAGCCACCTTATATTGTATATGTGGACAGTTACCCAATCCAAATTCATTGTGAAAAAGAGAATAATAGAAATCTGTAATTTTGAAAGAACACTCAAAAAATTTAGCTTCGTATTTCAGAATTTTCAGAAGCTCAACTCCATAAGTCAAATCTGCCTTAAAGTTTATTTTACCATCTAAGCAGGCTGAACAATCATGTTTTTGAGAATCATTAGAGGTATAAGGAGTATCAGCTGCACTAATTTCAACACCGCCTCTAGCTTCGAAATTCACTGATACGAGAACATCATCTATGACATTTACAGCCGGCTTTAAAGCCAGTCCTATAAACACCGTTCCCTCTACTTTCACCTCAGATTCAACTTTAGGTTCGCCATTGAGGCTCTTATATCCACCATCACTACTATATACGCCGCCATAAGTACTTTTGATCTTCCCTGCGAAATTAATTTTTCCACTAAACTCTATTACAAATTTAGGCTTAACAGAGATATTTACACACGGAATCGGTTGAAATTTCACATTTGCTAGTTCTATATCATGTTTTAGTTTACCTGATACACCTATACTTGTTTCGATAATAGAGTCAAACTTTAATTCAACATATTTGTAATTTTTTTCAGAATACAACTTGAAGGTTGATTCTAATTGCAGACTTAATTGCCCAGAAATTTTTATTTGTCGATTATCCTCCCCCTTAATCTTCTTGTCGAACCCAAAAGCCATTGATCCAGAGCCTTTTCCTTCAAAATCAATTACTTTTGCTTTCATATCTGATGGAGACTGGACTCGTCCCCCTTTTGTAATGCCGTTATAAGAAACTCCTTCCTGTAATTCAGAAGCATCAATCTCTGCATCATCTACTGTGTTAGTAGTGTCAATCTTTACATAGTCAAACACCTCGTTCAGGCTAGTGTCTGTTCCCGTTATTGTGGCTGTAGTTCCTAAAATCTTAATTGATCCTACTTTTACAATTAACGTCTCCCCATTTTCGTATTGATATGAGAAAATGTCGCCCTTTTTCAATGTAGATATGGCTTTCGAGATTTTCTCGAAGACATACTCTTTCTTCTTATCATCTGCTTTTTTGACGATATTTTGATTATCTTTCTGCTCAATTAACTTTGTGTCTTTATCGTAAACCGCAAAGTTATTTTTTTTATCATTGTCAAAATTAACAACTTGATCACTTGCAAAATCATTCGTTGTTTTTAGAAAGAACTGACTCATTTTCTGTGTATAATTCGGCGACTCATACGCAGTGCACAATGGCTGCAATTCCTTGCTTTCTATCAGATATGCCCGAAGATAAAAATATTTGGGCATATTGTTCGTATCAACAGTAACAGTTGTTTCTGTATCTCCTTTTTTAACATCTTTTTTTCCAGACGCAAGCATTCGGGTTCCAGCTTCATCATAAATCGCCACTAGCAAAGTACAATCCTTTATGGTTTCAAAAGAAATTGACGCTTTTTTCCCCTCCACTTCAACGGCATATATGTTGCATCCATTATTTTGATCCTGTTCCGTCTGTTTTGACATAATTGCTTGCGAAATCAAATCGCCGGTTGAATCTGATCCCTCTGCGGAAATATCATTTATCATACCTTGTGAATTTTGCAGCACTTCCTCAGAAGCCGTCCCATTTTCCGTTGCCATAACTGGTGATGGCGTGAAAATCATGGTCATTGCTAGTATTATAGTTAGCAGAACCGATAGCCCTTTTTTCATTTGAATATTGCTCCTTACTTAATCAAAAACATCGCATAAATTGGTATCTTCTGTCTGCCGCTGTCGCAGTAGCAACAGGCAGTTTATTTTCTTCTATTGCTTATACCTTTATTTTCTTCACCTTACTGAACTTCCCATAGATATACTCTCCGTCGCTGTTCTTGCTGTAGCCACGAACTTTAACATAATAAGTGCCCTTGCCCAACGGTCCTACTGTGAAGGTGCGACCTTCAGAAACGTATTTTGATGCACCTTTGAGCTTAGAATTTCTAGCAACATAAATCTGATAGCCTTCTGCATAACTGGATTTCCCGAGTTTTAAATAGATACTTCTATTTCCGAACCAGTCTTTCTTTGTCCTTTTGATCGTAGTGATTTTACCCTGAGTCGGTGCCTTGGTTGTAGATGCGGTTAAGGTGTAGGTGCCGTTATAGTAATCACTCACCATCTGTACATAATAGATTCCTGCAGGTAATTTATAAATCTCCTTCAGAGTTCCTTTTTTCGTGTTATCGTTCCAATCAGTATAAGCGCGATTCACCTCTTCACCATCTGCATTGTAGATATATATCTTTGAATTTTTAATCTTCGATGGAACTGTAAATGTGATATTACGCTTTGTCGGTACGCTAATTTTGTAGAAATCCGTATCGTCACCAATAGCAATCATTCCGGTCACTTTCTCTCCAAGTTTCAGTGGCTGTGCCTGTTCTAAAGTATTGTTAGGCTCTTTTTCCGTGCTTCCAATATCCTTATAAGCTTGGTCAAAGGAATACTTTCCGTCATAATAAGTTCTCAGAATTTCAATATAGTACGTCCCTGTCTCTAAAGGAAATTCTATTGATTCTGTACCCATTCTTAAGTTATCGTTCCACTCACAATACCAATCCTCTATTTCGTTTCCCTCTGCATCAAGCAATTTAAAATAGATCGTTCTCATATAAAACTTGAAATTATACTTCATCATGCCTGGCTTTGTTACATCTAGCTTATAAATATCGATTTCATCATTTGAAGCCTCTGATACAATTCCACTAACTTTTGTATTCAATGGAATGCTGTGGGCAGATGCGACAGTATCATCAAAAGTGACATCCGTATTATTTAATGCAGCCGTATTGAAGCTTAAGCTGTAATTTCCATCATCGTAAGCACGGCATACGCCGATATAGTAAGTGCCGGGATTTAAGTAGTATGTATACTTTTCCGTTATCTGGTTCGTATCATCGTTGGCATAAATATATGAAGATGCCGTTTCATTGCCGCCAGCATCAAAAATTTTCAAATTCACTCTGTAAATATGACTAGTAAAAGTCACTTTCAGTTCTACTGAGCTGTTACCAGACACCACATATTTGTAATAATCATTTTCGTTGTCCTGATTGATCGTCCCCTTTACTGTCCCGCTTGTCCCGATACTGGTCGCACCGGCCAGTAGATTTCCATCATCTGCCCATGTGGGTACCGCTGTTGCAAGACAAAGGCAAAAAGCGCATACAAAGCACACCAACTTTTTCATCATTCTTTCCATACTGTCCATCCTCCAATTAAATATCAAATTTTCCGACACTTTTATTATGCCACATGTAACCTGCCCTGTAATTAACCCAGGTTAACACTTGACCTTCTTCCAACAAAAAAACAGGAGTTTTCACTCCTGCTCTCTGCGGGTTTCTATTTTTTTGCTGTCTTTTTCTCAGATATGGTATCCCCCCCCCCCACGCAGATTTCTGCGTAGGCGGCTCAGGGTGACCGGCGTCATCCCCAGAAAGGACGCAATATCTTTGTGACTGACAATGTCAATCAGACCTGGATAAGTGTCAAGAAACCACTGGTACCTCCCCATGGCATCATATTTGTATAAAATCTGCTTAAGTTTCAAGTGTTCCTCCAGGGAGTTCACTAACAAGTTATTATACACGTATACTAATTCCGTATATTGCTTTAGCAATGCTTTAATCGTTACAATCGGTACACGGACACATGTCATATCCGTTTCCGCTACCAGACTGGTTTCCGCTGGAGAATCTAAATCATGGCAAGCCATGGCCGGCATGCCGCAACGACAGCCAAAACACTCAGTTACTTCTTTTCCATCGACGCTTTCGTAATATCCTCTGCAAATGCCCTCCACCAAAAAAGCAATAGACGACTGTCTCTGCCCTCTTTTTACTACATGTTCCCCCTTTTTCAACTTTGTAAAGACCGATACGCTGCACAATTCTTTCAAGAGTTCTTCATTTGTAATCTTCAGCGATTCGGTAAAAAAATCTCGCAGTGTCATTTCAGCGCTCCTCCTTCCCGCAAAGTCCGGCGCAGGCGGCTTAAACTCTCCGGCATCATACCCAAAAAAGATGCGATATGCTTATGGCTGACGATATCTATCAGACCAGGGTACTCCTCAAGAAACCATTGGTAACGCCCCATGGCATCAAATTCCTGCATGACTTTTTTGATGTTGTCATGTCTCTCAATGCCTTGTATCAGCATAATGTTATATGCCCGTTGCAGCTCGAGATATGTATCATTTAATTCTATGATTTCCTTAATCGGCAGCTGCAGACATTTGCTGTCCGTTGCGGACTCTATGTTGATCTCAGAAGCCAGATCCAGCCTGGTGCATGCCATGGCCGGCTCTCCGCAACGAAACCCCAAGCAATCAGTAATTTCTTTGCCTTCGACGTTCACATAATACCCTCTGAAGACACCCTCCAAAATAAAATTGATATGTCTTTGAGGTTCTCCCTGCCTTACAATCCGTTCTCCCTTCTTAAAATATGCAATCTTTGATAAGCCGCTCACCCTGTCAATCAAATCAATATCCGTTAGACCAATCACTTCACTAAAAAATTCTCTCGCTTCCATCTTATATAACCTCGTCATATTCTTCTTAACATATGTTTATTTTAACTGAGCTTACTAAGAAAATCATTAACATAGGTTAACGTTATACACTATTCCTATAATTTTTTACAATTTTACTGAATTCATTAATTTTTTATAAGAATAGCTGGTGTGACTGGCTTGAGTAAAATATAAATCAAATTCTAAATGCAAAACCCCCCTGCGTCCGATTCCACCTAGGAATTGGAACTACAAGGGGGTTTTTATTTTTTATTTTACTTCCATCAATTTGCCAGTCGCTGTGTCCATGACATAGCCGTAGATGGTGACGTTATCAGGAATCAAAGGGTGATGCTCCAGCAGCTCCACGCTCTCTCCCACTGCGGTGAATACGTCTTCAAAGCCGCCCAGCCACTTGTCAAAGTCCACGCCGAAGTAATTCAGGTTCTGGATGACCTCTTCGCCGATACCGCGTGCCTTCATCTTATTGATCATATCCTCTACGTCCATATGCTGTACGCCGCAGTCAGTATGTCCGATGACCATGATGTCCTCAACGCCCAACTCGTAGATGGCGATCAAAAGGCTCCGCACCGCACTTCCAAAAGGATGGACGATTGTTCCGCCGGCGTTTTTGATAATCTTGGCATCGCCGTTTTTGATGCCCAAAGCTGCCGGAAGCAACTCGATCAACCTCGTATCCATACAGGTAACGATGGCCAGCTTCCGTGCAGGATATTTGCTCGCCTCGTAAGGTTTGTACTTTTCTTTGTTTACAAATTCTTCGTTATGTTCTAAGATTTTATCAATCATTCTGTCACCTCCATGAGGAACAGTATACCACAAAAACTGGCAGACGGACACCATTTCCGATGACCGTCCTCAGTCTTCTATTTCAACATCAACGACAGTTCATTTTTATCATCACATGTTCCCCTTTAGTGTCACGCTCGCCGTTAAAGGCAAAACCAAAATCCTGGTAAAGCTTTGCCGCCTGATCATTCCCCTCTACGACACTGAGGTAAATCTGCGATTGCTGCGGGTATTCCTTGTGAATTCGCAAAAGCAGTGCCTCCACTGCCTTCCTCCCATAGCCTCTGCCTTGGAACCTTTGGTCGATGAGCAAGCGGTCGAACCACACTCTACCCAACAGATAGCCGTACATGGCGAAGCCGACCATCTGTGTGTCATCGTAAATCGCCACAGGTTTCCACTGTCGCCACACCCTGGCTTCAGCCAAACACTCTTCCACACTCTCCACAAAACCTTCCTGCTCCTCGGCGGTTTCCAGCTGCAATGCTTCATTTTCATTCTTCTCCGTAATTGATTCAATACGGATGTTCATAATTTCACTCCTCTGCTTTTAAAACTGTACTTCTATGATAAACTATCTAGCTGGTGTATAGTCAATATCTGCAGTGTGAAGATTTTGTAAAGAAAATAGGACCTGCAACATGGCAAGTCCCATCTTTTACTAATTTATGCAGTTTCCAATGCGATTTCCATCATCTTCGTAAAGGAATTCTGTCTCTCTTCTGAGCTGCATGACTCTCCTGTTACCATATGATCAGAAATCGTACAGATGCAGAGAGCGTTTTTGCCAGCTCTGGCAGCCTCCATATACAGTGCCGCCGCTTCCATCTCTACTGCTTTGACGCCCATGGCTCTCCACTTGTCATAGTCTCTCGTGCTGTCATAGAAAACGTCCGACGAGAAGATGGTGCCGATATGCGGTGTCACGCCCAAATCTAATGCACATTTCTCTGCCTTCTTCAGAAGCTCGTAGGAGCAGACTGCAGGAATGGACGCGTTGATTTCATACTGTGCCGCCCAGTTGGAGTTGGTCACGCAGGCCATGCCCATGACGATATCCTTTACTTTGACTTCTGGCATCAATCCTCCGGCGGTGCCGATTCTAATGATGTTCTTTACATCATAGAAGTTGAACAGTTCGTGAGAATAAATCCCGATAGCGGGCATCCCCATGCCAGAAGCCATGACAGATACTCTTTTTCCTTTGTAAGTTCCTGTGTAGCCATGAACGCCTCTGACATTGTTGACAAGGACGGCGTCGTCCAGAAAGTTCTCAGCGATAAATTTTGATCTCAGTGGATCGCCCGGCATGAGCACGGTTTCAGCAAAATCTCCCAGCTTTGCCGAAATATGAGGTGTAGGTATATTAGACATTTTTTCAATCTCCTTTAGTTTCAGATTTCTAATTATATATAAGCAGAAAACGCACGATTTGTCAAAGGTTATCTAACGTGCTGGCTTTCCCATTGTACAGGCAGATTGTAGATGGCAGAAGCAGCAAAGACTTTGCTCATCCTGCCCTTCACAAGAGTTCCCTTGCAGTCCGCAAAAGGCTGTACTCGATAAAAGTAGTTTTTCCCGCTTTGAACCGCGTCATCCACGTAATGCCAGTAACCATCTTCTCTCGGTGTAACCCTATCAATCAGAGAAAAGTCGCCGTCTTCACTTTCGCTGCGGTAAACATAGCAGCCATCTGCTTTGCCAGCGTAATTCCAGTAAAACCCTATATCCTTCTCCCCCGATCCCTCCAGCCAGAGGTTCTTTACATCTTGGGGCAGGCCGGCATCTCCCCTGGCAGACCAGGAATATCTTCCGTAGACCTTTTTACCTTTTACGAACTTGTACGCTTTTACTCTGTAGTAATAGGTCGTATTGCTTTTTCGTCCCCTATCCATATAGCTTAATGACGATGGGGATTTCAACGTTTTGACCTTTACAAAAGATTTTCCAGGCAGCCCACGATAAAACTCATAGCCTGCAGCGCCTTTCACCTTGGTCCAGCTGACTTTGGCCGTCCTCTGGCCTGTCGTTTCTGCCTTGATGACCGGACGGCTGGAAAAAGAAACGGCAGAAGCGCCGAAAGCCGACTGGGGCATCAGGGCAAAGGTGATCGCCAAAGCCATCATGATCATCAACAGTTTTTTCTTCATCACAATCTTCTTAAACGTCATAGTCGTCTGTGTAGCGGCCGGTACCGTTCCCATTCATCGTAAGAGAGCCCTCTATGTTCGGAAGCCCTGCAAAGGACACGCTCAGCCCCAGCCAGCAATAGTCGTAATACATCGCCTGATCTTTCGATAGGAACTTCAGATAAACCGTTTCTCCTGGTTTCAGCAAATAATCTTCGGTCATTTTGACAAAGCTCTTTCCATCGGCAGAATAACTGTCCAGGTAGAGAATTGTGCTGCTAGTCCAGTGTGAACTTTCCGTCTCTTTCTGCCCATACCATATGAATCTGCCCTGGTTTTCCGCAAACAAAATCGCTGCCGGCGCGCTCTTCTCCGTCATAGTCAGCTTGTAAACAAAGGTATCTGTCTTCTGACCCGCATGATTCAGATCTTCCACATCGATTCGTACACTGACATTGGATGCCTGGGCGCTTGCCGTATTGCTCCATGGGCTCGTATAGGTTTTGCCGCTGAGTGTCCGGGAAGCCTTTGCCTTATAATAATAGATTTCGTCCTTTTTCAGCCCCTTGTCCAGATAGTACAATTGGCCATCCGCTTTTTTCGCAACGATCTTCTTGTATTTTCCGTTCTTCGCAGTGCTGCGGTAGACTGCAATTTTGTCGTCCTCTGTCTTGCAGTTTCCATAAAGACGTATTCTTCCTTCTCCTGCCGGCCATACAATGACCTCCGGCTGCTTTACGCCTGCCACTTCAGAGACCCAGTCACTCTCCCCATACACGCGCTGCCCGTTTTCATATTTAAATGCGAAGACTTTGTAGCGATAAGATGTATTTTTCTTGCAGCTCTTATCGACAAAACTGGTTTTGGAAGCGCCATACAGCGTCTTAATCCATTTATAATCGTCCTCTGTCCTGCTCCGATAGACTACATAACCTTTTGCGCTTTTGACCGCTTTCCAGCTTACTTTGATCGATGTCTGACTGAGCGCTTTTGCCGTCACCTGCGGCGTACCGACTTTCCCGTCAGGTCCTGGTCTCACATCACCTGCAGCAAAACCAAAGGATGTCGTCAGCATCAAAACTGCGGCCAGTATACCAATCATAACCTTTAAGTTTCTTCTCAAATCCAATCACCTCCCTCATAGTTGACAGAATATTTAGTTATTATATATTGTAACATATTCCCTCCTATACAGCAACTTAACCGGAGTACATTCTTTGTCTTTTTCCATTGGCTCTTTCGGCTATGATCGGATTTTCCCTGCTTTTCCCATTCTAATTTGCTCTTCCATGTGTTAAAATAACTCCAGGAAAACCTCGAAAGGACAACAATACGTATGAAGAAAAAAATCTGCATTTTATATACTGGCGGCACCATCGGCATGGTCCCCACTGAAAACGGCTATGCGCCAAAGAAAGGTTATTTCTACGACGCTATCAAAGCCATCCCCGATATGAACAGCCACGGTATGCCAGAATGGGATATGATCGAGTTCGATCCATTGCTGGATTCGTCCAATATCGCCGTGGAGCAGTGGAACCAGATCGGGCGTGCCATCCGTGATAACTATGAGGCCTACGACGGTTTTGTGGTTCTGCATGGGACAGATACCATGGCATACACCGCTTCTGCCCTGTCCTTCATGCTGGAAGGCCTGGCAAAGCCCGTCATTCTAACCGGCTCACAGATCCCCCTCTGCAAACTGCGCAGTGATGCTCGTGATAATCTGATCACCTCCGTCCTCATCGCAGGAGCAGGCAATGTGAAGGAGGTCTGCCTCTATTTCGGCGGCAAATTGATTCGGGGAAACCGCTCCACAAAATCATCAGCCGACGGGCTCATCGCCTTTGATTCCCCTAACTATCACTTCCTCGCAGAAGCGGGGATTGACATCCGATACAACGTCGCCTCCCTGCTTTCACCGCCACTTGATACCGCATTTCATCTGACAGAATTCAAGCAGGTCTCTATCGGGGTTCTCAAGGTATTTCCGGGAATCCAGTTCAGCCTCTTTGAGTCCATCATGACGGAGAGCCTCAAAGGCATCGTCCTGGAGACCTTTGGCGCGGGAAATATTCCAAGCTACGACGACGCCCTGCTGCCAATTATCAAAAAAGCCTTTGAAAACGGCACCATCATCACCGTCTGTTCCCAGTGCCAGAGCGGCACCGTCACCCTGGGAGCCTATGCAACCAGTTCCGCCCTGACAAAGGCCGGCGCAGTCAGCGGTTACAACATGACCACCGAAGCTGCGGTCGCAAAACTCTACTATCTCTTCAGCCTGGGTCTGCCGCGAGATGAGATCAAGGCCAAGATGGAACAGGACTTAAGAGGGGAACTGACAAGATAAAAAACATCAAAAAATGGGCATCGCTTTGATGTCCACTTTTTATCTACTATCATTTTCTATTCTTTTTCTTTCGGCACTCTGTTGACAATATAGATTCCGCCGCTTACCAGAGCCAGCGCGCCCAGACACTGCAGCCATGGAATGCTCCCTGCTTCCCCCAGAAAAACGGCAGACAGAACGACACCGAAGATCGGAGTCATAAATCCGAATATGGTGACTTTCGACACCGAGTTATATTTCAAAATGATGCCCCAGACCGAATAGGCTACCGCCGAAATCATTGCCAGATACAGCAGCATCAGGTACGCCCCTCCCGAGGCAGCATGCAGACTGCCGCCAGCGGCAGCTCCGATACCCGTCATGATAATGCCGCCCAGCATGAACTGATATCCGCTGATGGTCACCGGGTTCTCTCTCTGTGAATAACCCTTTATGAGTACCGAAGAGAGCGCATAAGCGATGCAAGCCAGCAGCAGAAAGCCTTCTCCATTCCATGCCATGCCGCCGCCCATCTCACCTCCGGATAGATTTACAAGGACAACCCCTGAAAAACCGATGATACACCCTGCAGCTTTTGCACCCGTCAGCTTTTCCTGATGAAAGAAAAGGCTGGCAATCAATATGGAAAAGAACACGTGTGAACCTTCGATAATCGAGCCTTTGACACCGGTGGTGTGAGCCAGCCCGATATAAAAGAACAGATACTGCAGCACGGTCTGACACATGCTGACCTTCGCGATCATCCCCCAGGAAGTTTTTTTCGGCATCAAAAGCCTTCTCTGTGCGATGCTGCTGATCAAAACCACCAGCACGCCTGCGAGAGTAAATCGCACACCGGCAAAGAGGATCTGTGATGCAGTCTGCCGCGAACTGACCTCGAACAGCTCATATCCGATTTTGATGCAGGGAAAAGCGCTTCCCCATAAAAAGCAGCACAACATCGCTAATAAGCAGACGACCCAGGTCTTCGTTAAAATCTTGTTCGTTTCCATTCTATCTACATCCTTTTCTTGAACTCTGAATGAGACTATTATAGCAAAGGCGCTTCAGCTTATCAATCTTTCGCAAGTATCATGCAGGCAAAACAAAAACCTCCAAATGAGACTTCATCCTTTGGAGGTTTTTTCGTGGAGCTCCCGGCCGGGATCGAACCGGCGACCTGCGCGTTACGAATGCGCTGCTCTGCCAACTGAGCCACGGAAGCATATCTTGGGCGACTCATCGCCACCCATCTATATTTATTTAATAATCTCGTAATTACAACCGGTAAAGTTCAAATCGAATCGACAGATTCCCTTGTACTCACAATAAGTGCAGGGAGATTCTTTCGCCGTTTTTTTTGGCGTGATAGAAATCTTTCCGTCAGTTAACTGACGACAGAGTTTCTCAATCTGCTGATCCACAGCCGCCTGCAATTCAGTAAATTCCTCTTCGTTCAGCAGAAATCCTTCTGATGTAGCCTTGACACCTTCTTTACCCTTACGCAGCGGAACAATGTCAGAATACCCTTCGAACTCGCCAGCAATGTCGCCGATAACCTGCGTATCGTTAACCATTATACCATTTAATCGGAAAAATTTTCTTATTTCCTTTAAGATTTTATCAGAAATTTTTTCTTTGTCAACCCCTGTCAGGTCAACTCTTGGATCACCGATCAAAAAGTAAAATACGCCGGCTGGTTTTCGTTCCTTTTCCTGCGCCGCTTTTAAGTATAACATAAGTTGCAGACGATATCCACCCCTAGCTTCTTCTGTATCAAAATTTTCTTTCCCCGTCTTGTAGTCGATAATTTTGACGCGCTCCTGATCCAGAACATCCAGTCTGTCAATCTTGCCTTCGATGTAGACCTTTTCATCGCCGCAGTCAATTTCAATTGGGGGAATCAGCTGTTCTTTTCCAAATGGCACTTCGTAGAGACTTTCTTTAATCCGTCCGGATCTGACCTGCTCTACCAACGCCCAGCACACATAAAAGCAGGTATCCTCAATACGCTTCGACTTATACAGCTCTTCATTGCTGAAATGGAAGACGCCTTCCCTGTAATCGGCAGTTTCTTTCCCTACAACTTCCGCAACAAAGTTCCTGCATTCTTCTTCTGAAACCGTCTCCCACGCGGCTTCTCTCGTCAGTTTCTCAGACAGTTTCATGAGGCACTTGTGATAGATGTCCCCGATTTCCCGGCCAGCCGCTTCAAAAATGCGCCGTTCTTCCGGGCGCAGTCCGTAAGCCACAAAATGGGAAAACGGGCAGCGGCTGAACCGCTCCAGCCTGGACGGGCTCAGCGTCAGATCCTTCTTTCCCTCTCTTACGTACAGATCTCTCATCAGCTGGCTATTTATATTGCGCTGCTCATTAGTAAACTCCAAGCCTTTTCTAACCTTATCAAGATCCGATTTATCGTTGGCGGAAAACCACTCCATGACAGGTTTCCAGCCTCCATCTATCTTCTCACCTTTTTTGGCCGTCTGTAAGGCTGCTGTCAAATGGCGCAAAGTGCTCAGTCTGCCTCCCACTAAATTTCTGATTTCCTGAGAATTTAAAACATCATTTTCCACTGCCAGTCCAGGGAAAATCCGTCTCAAATTATCTATAATTTCAGATGGACGTGTTTCCTTACCCTCTTCGTCACTGGCGGAATAGCTGATCCACAGATAGTCAGAAGGCTTTGAAAGATTGCGGTAAATGGCCAGCTTCTCTTCCAGGACGCGAATGCGATCCACCTTGCAGATTTCTTTCCCCGACTCGGCTAAATAGTCCAGTTCTTCCAGACTAAAGAGTCCTTCCTCTGGTGCGCCGGATGGCAGTACACCTTCGTTAGCACCGATGACCACTGCTGCTTTTACCTGTCCGCTCCTCGTTCGCTGCATCGTCCCCATCAAAATATCATCAGATGTCGGGGGCAGCACGCCCACTTCCAGTTCAGAAAGGCCCGTAATGAGCACGTTTGCAAACTCCTTTCCATCAAAAAGATCTTCGCCCGTCAACTCTGCTAACTGGTCAAAGAGCCCTACGATCTGCCCCCAGATTTGGGAAGTCTCCTCTGCCAGGTCCAGCATACCCTGCTCCTCCTGTTCAGCAATCAGTGTCAGAATCTTCTCACCCATGCCCACAGATTCCATCAGAAAATCGTAATAAGCTTCTATGAATTGCTGATTGTCTTTTGCTCTTCGGTAAATCACCTCAAACCCGTCAAAGAGTTCCATCACTCCTTCGCGAATATGGTTGATGTGTGTCAGACCGTCATCCCCGTACTCCATCTGACCTTTTATAAAAGTCTTTTTCCACATGGAGCCTTTTACTCGATACTTGATGGCATAGTTTTCAAGCAGTTCGATATCTTCTGCAGACAGACGAGTGAAACCGGTCTTCAGCACCTTAAAAATATCCGCCGTCCGATAGCGGTACGCGACTGTTTCAATCAATGAAACGACAAAGATAGCAATCGGCGATGCCAAAATGCTCCGTTTCTTATCGTCAAACAGGCTGATGCCGCACTCATCAAAAATCCGACTGATGATAGAACCCCGCACTGCCTGGTCATTACAGATGACCACGATATCCCGATAGCGAAAGCCCTTATCGCGCAGCAGGTGTAAAATAAAGGCGGCCGCCGACTCCGCTTCATTGTACATGTTGGCAGCTTTCACCAAGGTAATGCCCTTGTGTTCATTCGACTTGCGAATTCCCACAGCGAACAACTCTTGTTCCAAGGTTTTGATAGCGGGTTTCTTCTGGCTTACATATCTGCCCGCGACTTGCAGTCTTTGATGGCGAATTCCGAACAAATCCGCCTGTTTCATCAGATTCTCCATGACGATACCCGTCAGCTGAAAGATTTCTTCATCACGACAGTTCTGGTCATAGGTCAAAAAGACGTTGACATTCTCTGACGCAGCCATCAGATGTCCCAATACATCCAGAGACTTGGGCGCGAAGCTGTCAAAGCCATAGACCCATATATTTGCACCCTTCACCATAGCCGATGAGCTGATTTTTTCGGTATATAGACTGATATAATCCTCTGAATCCGTATATTTTCCAGCGATGCGCTCCTCATATTCTGCAAAAATCAGCTGTAAATCAGTAATTTTTTTTTTCAAAAGGCTGTCTTCTTCCAGATGATCTGCCAGCTGTGCCAGATCCTCCGGTGATGCGTTATACTGTTTCATCTCTGAAATGAAGTTATTGGCCATTTCGATGAACGAATTCTTCCGCCGAGTATCTTTAAACACCTGCAGTTCTTCCTCAACCCTGGCCGCAATCTGCGAGAGAAGCATATGTCGTCCGTACTTATCGATAAAGGTTTTCTGACCGCCGCCTTGTTCTGCCAGCAATTTAAATCCCAGGCGAGACATACTGACGATTTCCACGTCTATAAGTCCTCGTACCTGAAGAAAATGGAAGGCTTGTTTTTCCGCTTCTAATGTATATTGATCCGGCACGATGACCAAAGTCCGCATCTGCTTTTTCGCTATCTGTTCATATATAAATCGCTCTTTGTCGATACTTTCTCTACCGTAAAAGATGTTCAGCATGAAATCTCCTTCACATCTAAATAATATTCAGCAGCTCTCCTGCTGTTTTGATGGTAAAATCCGGACCGTCCGGACCGTCCAGCTCTTCGCGGCTGACTGCAATGGCCCAGTCTACTAAAACCGCTTTGACACCGGCGTTATGAGCGCATTTGATATCGAACATGCTGTCACCGACCATAATCGCTTCCTCGGGCTGAATGCCGAAATGGGCCAAAGAAATCAACACTGGCTCTGGATCGGGTTTATGCTTGCTGGTATCGTCACAGGTGACGATATCGTCGATATAAGGCACCAAACCAAATTTCTCAAGGCCTTGCATGGTGGTATTGCGCATGCGGGAAGTGACGATTCCTACTCTGTAGTTCTTCTCTTTTAGGTCTTTAATCAGCTGATCCATGCCCTCGAAGGGGGCAATCATCTCTTCGAAGTGATTTACTTGATACCCTCGGTAAATCGCAATGGCTTCATCCACTGGTGTTTCAGGAAAGGCTTTCTCCATACTCAGGGCCAGCGGCTCACCAAAGGTCTTGACAATCTCCGCTTCAGGCGCTTCACTCCCAAGCAGGGTTTTATATGTATGCTGCCAGGAATTGATGACGACTCCATTGGTATCGGCTACGGTTCCATCAAAATCAAAAATGACTGTGTTAATTGACATTGTATCCTCTTTCTCTATCAAAACTTCATAGTAAGGGCGACTTTCTGTTTATCGTGATCGATACTGAGAATTTTCACCTTTACAGTATCCCCAACGGACACTACGTCCATGGGATGTTTTACGTATTTATTGCTCAGCTGAGAAATATGCACCAAACCATCCTGTTTGACGCCGATATCGACAAAGGCGCCGAAGTCCACTACATTTCTCACGGTTCCTGTCATTTCCATGTCCACTTTCAAATCTTCGAAGCTTCTCACGTCGTTTCTAAAGATAACCGGCGGTGCGTCCTCTCTCGGGTCTCTGGCCGGCTTCTTCATTTCCGCGATAATATCACTCAGAGTCATCTCGCCGATACCGATGTCTTCTGCCATCTTCTTGATGCTCTCAGACAACTTCTTCGCAGGATAAGCCTGCCAGATTTTTTCGTCGATATCTTTCGCACCGCCCTTGGCAATGTCCTCTTTGCTGATGCCGATTTTCTTCATCATTTCCTCGGCTGCTTTATACGATTCTGGATGAACAGACGTACTGTCCAGCGGTTCTTTGCCGTCTGCAATTCTCATGAAGCCTGCACACTGTTTGAACGCCTTCTCCCCCAGCTTAGATACCTTCATCAGTTCCTTACGGTTATCGAACCGGCCCTTCTCTTCTCTATATGCGACGATATTTTTCGCTATACCCATGTTGACGCCGGCGATATAGGACAACAGGGACGGTGACGCCGTATTCAGATCTACGCCTACCCTGTTCACACAGTCTTCCACCACGTTTGTCAGCGCGCTGTCCAGTTGTTTTTGGTTGATATCGTGCTGATACTGGCCTACGCCGATATGTTTGGGATCAATTTTGACCAGTTCCGCCAAAGGGTCCTGCAGTCTTCTGCCCAGAGACATGGCGCCTCTTGTCGTGACGTCCAGATCAGGATATTCTTCCGTAGCCAGCTTTGATGCCGAATAAACGGAAGCGCCTGCTTCGTTGACGATGGTATACTGAATGTCATAGTCGTGTTTCTTGAGGAAGTTAGAAACGACTTCTTCTGTTTCTCTGGAAGCTGTTCCATTTCCGATGACGATAATATCACAGCCGAATTTCTCGATAATCTTCTGCAGGGTACGCTCTGTTCCTGCAATATCGTTCTTTGGCTGGGTCGGGTAAATCGTCGTATAGGCAGTCAGCTTCCCTGTCTCGTTGAGGGCTGCTACCTTACAGCCAGTTCTGTAACCTGGGTCGATACTGATAACTTTCTTCCCCTTGACAGGCGGTACCATCAAAAGCTTCTCCGTGTTCTTGGCAAAAACTTTGACCGCATCGGTCTCTGCCCGCTCTGTCAAAATGTTTCTCATCTCTCGCTCTACAGATGGTGCAATCAACCGTTTATACGCGTCAGAGATGGTGTCCTGCAGCAGTTCCGTGAAAATGGATTTGCCGCGGATGACTTGCCTCTCGATGAGTCCCGTAATCTCCTCACTATCGACGGTCACTTTGACCTTCAGCTTTTTCTCTTTTTCCCCTCTGTTTACAGCTAATACGCGGTGATTAGGCATCTTGGCGATAGCCTCACTGCTGCCGTAATACATGTCATAGACGGTTTTCTCTTCCGGATCCACCGCCTCTGTGGCGATCTGTCCTTTGTCATAGGTCTTTTCACGAATTTTCTCCGTCAGATCTGCATCGTCTGCAATCATCTCCGCGATGATATCCATAGCGCCCTGAACAGCTTCTTCGGCAGTTTCCACACCCTTTTCCGGATTTATAAAGGCTGCGGCCTCGTCCTCCGGCGTTCCTTCTTTCTTTTGCTGCGCATAGAAAATCATAGCCAAAGGTTCGAGGCCCTTTTCTTTCGCTTTAGATGCACGGGTTGCTTTTTTCTGTTTAAATGGTTTATATAAGTCTTCCACCCTCTGCAGAACTTCCGCTTTCTCGATTTCCCCTCTCAGTTGGTCGGTCAGCTTGCCCTGCTCGTCGATTAGTCTGACAACTTCTTCTTTTCTTGTTTCTAAGTTCCGCAGGTATTGCAGCCTCTCATCCAAGTCTCTCAAAGTGACATCAGAAAGTCCGCCTGTCACTTCTTTACGGTAACGGGCGATGAAGGGAATGGTATTCCCCTCGTCAATCAATTCTACCGTATGTTCCACCTGGGAGGTTTTGATCTTAAATTCACCTGCTAATTTTTCTATGATGTTCATATTTTAATTGTCCTTCTGTTTCAGTTTTTCGTTGATAAAATAGTCGATGTCGCCGTCCATCACCGCATTGACGTTGCCCACCTCTGCACCGGTTCTGTGGTCTTTGACCATGGTGTACGGCTGGAATACATAGGATCTGATCTGGGAGCCCCATGTAATCAACGAAAAGTCCCCTTTCAATTCTTTTAGGTTTTCTTTGTGTTCCTGTTCTTTCAGCTCCATCAGTCTTGACATCAAAATCTTCATGGCCATCTCTTTGTTCTGATGTTGGCTGCGCTCGTTCTGGCAGGTTACTACGATATGGGTCGGCAGATGAGTAATTCTGATAGCCGAGTCTGTCTTGTTGACGTGCTGACCGCCTGCACCGCTGCTTCTGTATGTGTCGATACGCAGATCTTCTGGATCGATCTCGATGGACATGTCGTCTTCAATTTCCGGCATCACTTCCAGCGCTGCAAAAGAGGTCTGTCTCTTTCCTGCCGCGTTAAACGGAGAGATTCGCACCAGGCGGTGAACGCCTTTCTCATTTCTCAGATAGCCGTAGGCATTTTCACCTTCGATGATCAAAGTAGCGCTCTTGATACCCGCTTCTGTATCATCTTGCAAATCGACCAAAGTCACCTTGTAGCCCTTCTTCTCCGCCCATCTCGTGTACATACGAAGCAGCATTTCGGCCCAGTCCATGGCATCAACACCGCCAGTACCCGCATGAATGGAAATAATCGCATTATTGTGATCGTACTTGCCGTCAAGAAGCGTATCCAGTTTCAGTTCTTCCAGTTCCTTCGTCAGTATCTCAAAACTCTTGACGATGGCGTCAGCCTCTTCCTCGTCTTCCATCTCTTCTGCCAGTTCGATCAATTCACCAATATCGTCAAAGCCTGTCTCTAGTTTCTGATATTTTTCTACTTTTAGTTCCAGGCTCTTTTTCTTCTTTAATAATGTCTGCGCCTTCTCTGGGTCATCCCAGAAGCCAGCCTTCTCTGTTTCTTTGGTAAGCTCTTCTAATTTCCCTCTCAGACCAGCCAGGTCAAAGGGACCCACCTACCTCTATGAGATTTGCCTTTGCTCCAGGCAGATCACTTTTTATCTGATCCAATTGAATCATCTTCTCACTCCCTTTTTTATAAATTTTGTACCCTATCATCTTACCACAAAAGCGCCTCCCAGTAAAATAAATGTTCTGTGACGTTTTGCAGATGATGGTTATGTACCGCAGTCCTCTTTTGAGGTCATACTGTCCGCAACCGCTCTATCTGAAAAAAATGTGCCAAACATTTCTCGGTAAGCTGGTCGTCTGCGGACTGCAAATGGCTGATTGGGGCTTAATCCGGTCCGCAATTCCATCCGGCTGAAAAAATGTTCAGCACATCTTTTGCGTACTGAGTGATTGCGGACTGCAAATGGCCGATTGGGGCCTAATTTAGTCCGCAATTCCCTTCGGCTGAAAAAATGTTCAGCACTTCTTTTGCGTACTGAGTGATTGCGGACTGCCATACATTATACAATTTTCGTTGCATCTGCAACATACATTTATTTAGCCTCGCTGTATACTCAGATCAAATCATAGAAAAATTGGAAGGGGATATAACTTTATGAATCGGAAAATGTTTTGTTTTCAATGTGAACAGACTGCTAGCTGCAGTGGATGCACTGGGAATATCGGTGTCTGTGGAAAGACCGCAGAGACCGCTGCACTCCAAGATCAATTGACTGGTGCTTTAATCGGCTTAGCCCGCGCCTGTAGCAGCAACCAAAAGACGGCTGACACAGACAGGCTGATTTTAGAAGGGCTGTTTACCACAATCACCAACGTAAACTTTCACGACAAAACCATAAAAAAACTGATTGACGATGTAAACGAAGAAAAGAATCGCATCGCCCCAGGATGCACAGCATGTGCCTCACCATGCGGAAATACAGATTATTATGATATGAACCGTCTATGGGATGGGCCAGAAGATATTCGCTCTCTTAAATCACTGATTCTGTTTGGAATCCGTGGTATGGCTGCCTATGCCTATCACGCCATGATTCTGGGTTATACCAGTGACAAAGTAAACAACTTCTTTTATAAAGCACTCTACGTCCTGGCCGAGGACTGGGAAATGGATGAATTGCTTCCCGTAGTTATGGAGGTGGGTGAAGTAAATCTTGCCTGCATGGAACTTTTAGATCGAGCAAACCGTGAGACCTTTGGCACACCGGAGCCGGCAACTGTGCCGCTTCATGTAGAGAAAGGCCCATTTATCGTAATTACCGGCCACGATCTGTACGACCTGAAGCTTCTGTTGGAGCAGACCGCGGATAAGGGCATCAACATCTACACTCATGGCGAAATGCTGCCCGCCCACTCTTACCCTGAACTAAAAAAATATGCCCATCTCAAGGGCAACTTTGGTACGGCATGGCAGAACCAGCAGAAAGAATTTGCCGATCTTCCGGCACCGATTCTCTTCACCACCAACTGCCTGATGCCAGTGAAGCCGTCCTATGCAGATCGAGTCTTCACTACAGAAGTCGTCTCTTACCCAGAAATGGTGCACATCGGCGAGGATCGGGATTTTACGCCAGTTATAGAAAAGGCGCTGGCCCTGGGCGGCTTTGCCGAAGACACTGCTTTCACAGGAATCAACGGCGGTACATCTGTCACTACAGGCTTTGGCCACAACGCAATTCTTGCAGTTGCAGAGCAAGTCGTCAATGCGGTAAAGGCAGGCAAAATCCGCCATTTCTTTCTTGTCGGCGGCTGCGACGGCGCCCGGCCTGGCAGAAATTACTACACAGAGTTCGTCAAAGCAACACCAGCAGATACTTTGATCCTTACGCTTGCCTGCGGAAAATACAGATTTAATGACTTGGATCTGGGTACCGTTGACGGACTGCCAAGACTGATGGATATGGGGCAGTGTAACGACGCATATGGAGCTATTAAAGTGGCAGTGGCTCTCGCTGAAGCCTTAGGCTGCCAGGTAGGCGAGCTGCCTCTTTCCATGGTTCTCTCCTGGTATGAACAAAAGGCGGTCTGCATCCTGCTGACATTGCTCCATCTGGGCATCAAAGGCATCCGCCTGGGACCCACATTGCCAGCGTTTATCTCACCAAATGTACTGCAGTTCCTTGTAGATCACTATCACATCGCACCGATTAGCACTCCAGAAGAGGATTTAAAAACCCTTCTCGAAGAATAAGGAAACTCATGGAAAAGCGACACAGTCATCACTGCGTCGCTTTTGCTATCCTTCATTGCCTATTGCCTAATCTGCAAAACACCTCTCTTCAGATGCATCACTACATCTGCCTGCTTTGCCACTTCATTAGAATGTGTCACCACAACGACACATTTGTCCAGCTGATGTGCGCTTTCTTTGAGAATCTCCACAATACCTGCCGCAGTATCTTCATCCAGATTACCTGTGGGCTCATCTGCGAGAACGACAGGCGCCTCAGAAGCCAAGGCTCTGGCAAGCGCAGCTCGCTGCTGTTGCCCGCCTGACAATTTTAAGACATTACGTTTTGCCTCTTCTTCGGTCAATCCGACCTTCTCCAGCACTGACAGAGGCGGCTGTTCCGAGGTCAATGCCACATTCTCCAGCGGTGTCAGGTAATCGATCAAATTATAGCTCTGAAAGACGAAAGAAACATGCTCTCTGCGATGTCTGATCAGACCAGCTTTCTCAATATCCTCTCCCATAAAGTAAATCCTGCCGCTTTCCGGGCTGTCAAGGCCTCCCAATAGGGACAGCAATGTGGTTTTTCCGCAGCCAGACGGTCCCACAATAGCGTACAGCTTTCCTGTTTCTAACTCTGCTGAAATACCGCGCAAAACGGGTTTCCCCTGATGATAAGTGTATTTGACGTCTCTGGTTTTCAATATTATCATGTTTTAATTCCTCCTAACTCATCTTTGACAAAATGTCTCTTGGGTTTAAACGGATTATAGTGTAAGATGCAATGGCGACACAACAGGCGATAATCAATATGCCAGCTCCATATACCAACAGCATTTGCCTTGCAGCAATCGTCACCGTTAGTGGCTCCACTCCTTCGCTCATACCGAGCACCAGGAATTTACAGACTTTATCAGCGATCAGAGTTGCAGCAAAATAGGAAGCTATAAATCCCAAAACTGCCACAATATAGTTTTCGACCAGAAGTTGCCCTACGATGTTTCCTTTGCTTTTTCCCACTGCCAGTAAAATACCCGCTTCTCGTTTACGACTTCTCGTCCATAGGCACAGCAGCAGCGACAGAATCAGCAAGCTGGCAGCCAAAATACCTTTGACCACGCCACCTATCATATTCTGCATGGATTCCAGAGGATTTGAAATCGATTCATATTCCTCATTGGAGATTTCCGCTTTTAATGTCTTGCCCTTTATCTCTGGCAACGCTTTGACCTCTTCGCATACCTTCTCAATTTCGGCAGGATCATCAACAAAGATATCGACTGCCGGATATCCGTCCAGCTCACGACCGAAGTGTTTACGCATAGTGTCCATGTCCACAAATCCTGCATTCTCAGGCACATCTGATGCCAGAAGCGCATCTCCTCCTGTGCCGCCAGCTCCTGAATAGATGCCGATCACTTTCAATTTCACTTCGGAGTTGCTATCCAAGTTAAAAAGGGTGATTTTGTCGCCAACAGAAAGATTATTTCGCTCTGCTACCTCTTTTGACAAAATGATGACGCCCTTATCATCTTTGCGTATATGCCGTCCTTTTTCCAATGTAAACTTCCCCTTCTGAAAAGCAGAGCACTTCTCTGAGTCTATGACCCCAGTGTTTGGAACGTTAGCATCCATATTGTATTGTCCGGGAATATAGTCAAAATCCACGCCCGACCCCCAAAATCCGCGCTCGTTTTCGGAGTTAATACCCGATACACCCTTTATTTTTTCCACAGCTTTCACGATTTCATCGGTTACATAGTCTCCCATATACGTACGTATAGTGCCCATATCATTTTTTTCTTCGTCTATGGGAGCATTCTCATCATCGATAGTGAGACGGATGATGCCGCCCACCTCCTTACGCAGGTTGCCCGCACTCTTGTCTGCCGCTTCTAATATGGACAGCCCCGTCAGTGCAAAGGTGGACAGACAAGTTATGACCAAGAATAAAATTAACGTCCGTATTCTTTGGCGTCTGCAGTACAGCACGCCCCTCTTTATGAAATTCATATCACTACCTCCTAACTCATTTTACTCAGTATTTCCTTCGGCTTCAGAGCAAAGATGCTGCTGCACGATGCGATTACCGTCAGACTCATAGCTGCCGCCTGATACAGGAAGACTCGCAGAACAGAACTTATGTCTATATTCAAATACCCCTTTGAAACTCCTGCAGGACTTCCCGTTTCAACAGCAGACTTATCTATATCAACCACAGGCAGCTTGCCAAAGACCAGGTCCTCGATTCCCTGCTGTGCAAAATAGACTATTGCAGCGGAGCATAAAAACGCCCCTAAAAATATGAAAAGGATCTCCAAAATAAATTGCCCTGCAATCCCTCTTTTTGATTTTCCAACAGCCAGCAATATGCCCGCTTCATGAACTCTTCCTCTCATTCGCATGGTCAGTATCAATATCAAAACCACCAGGCTGGCCGCACAGATACATAAGATCAAAATTCCAGTCAAATCTTGTATAGAAGACAAGGCCTTTGCTATCTTCCCATACTGAAAATCATTTTTTCTGATGGAATATTGACCCCAGTCAATGGACTTATTGGTGTTCACTTTTTTGATAATATCATCCAGTTTCAGTGGGTCAGAGACATAAAAATTCACCTCCCCTGTATATTGTCCTTTTTGCGCTTCCTTCAGTGACTCTAAAAAGCCGTGATCAGAAAAAATCTGATTGAGCCCAATTTCCGGTGTCGGCACTGCCCAATCTGCCTGTGGTATCGATTGCTTGTAGATTCCTACGATTTCTGCCTGTGCAAAGACAGTTTTTTTCGGTATAGAGTCTACAAATTGTCCATTTTCCCGGGTAATACCGGCATGCGTAAAGCGGACTTTATCGCCAACTTTCAGCCCATTAGCCTGAGCCAGTTTATCACTGATCAAAATTTTATTCTTATCCTCTTTTTTAATATGGCGGCCTTCTGTGAGCTCTAATTTCTTCTCCGCAAATTGATCTGCCAAAGTCGTATCGTTCATTGACGATACCTTCCCCATGTTGTTGTCTTCACTATGTCCCGTTCCCGGCAAAAAGTCTACGGCATCACTTCTAGCGTAACCATAGTTGATTGCGTTGTAAGCCTTGACCTCCTCATAACCTAGAATGTCTTTGATATTTTTCTCCGTCATAACGGGCTGGCCTTTTCCCTCTTTAGGGTGTTCAACGACCCCTTCCTTGATCTCCAGATTGGAAGTAGGCCGCAGATAAAAGGCGCCTCCTACTGATGTGCGGAGCACTTTTGCCACCGCATCAGCCGAACTGAGAACAGACCAGCCAGCTATCAGAAATGTAGACACGATGAAAAATAGAAAAAATAAGACCATGGTCTGACCTCTTTTCCGACCAATATAGAGGGCCGCTCGTCTATATACACCCATAAAAAAACCATCCTTTCATATTTGATTGACCTCAGTATACAAAAGAATGGTTTCATCTTAGCTTTTCCTTGATTTAGTTATGGTTTAGCCAGATCGTAAAGCATACACCGTCTGGGCAGTTTTTTATCTCGAACTTCATGTGATGCAAATCCAGAATGTTCTTCACAATATATAATCCCAGACCGCTTCCTCCCGTATGCTGATTGCGGGATTCTTCAACGCGGAATAGAGGCGTAAACACGTCTGTCAATTTTTCCTCTGGTATGTGGACGCCTGTGTTTTCAACGTTCAGCATGGATTCTGTCAAAGTCGCAGTTACATTTGCACCTTCAGGAGAATAGAGTACGCCATTTCCTACGATATTAGAAAAAGCTTTTTCCAGGAGTTTTTTATCCACTTCCAAAACCGGCTCTGCCTGAACTTCCAGATGGAGCGTTATCTTTTTCTTTGATGCCAAAGGTTGATAGCTGATAATGCAGTCTTGCATCATCTGCTTTACATTTGATGCCGTCCGTGTCAGTCTGAAGCCGTCAGATGTCAGCCTGGATATGGTCAAAATCTCCTTCACCAGATTCTCCATCCGTTCCACTGTATGAAGGGACAGTGGCAGATACTTATCCCTGTCCTTGTATTCACCGATCCTGTATATCATACTTTCCAGCTGTCCCTTCAAAATTGTAATAGGCGTTTTCAGTTCATGGGAGACTGCCGCAAAAAAAGCTCTTCGCTGCAGTTCCTGCTTCCTCTCTCGCTGGATATCCTCTTGGAGCTGATAGTTTGCCGTCTCCAGGTCGTTCATTGTGGTGTTCAGTTTCTGTACCATAGTATTGAGACTCAAAGCCAGAACCCCCAGCTCATCCGTTCTGCTGACATCACAATGCCAGGTAGTGTCAGCCTCAGACATTTTCTTTGAAATACGGCTGATCTCTAAAACCGGCTTGGCAAAGATAGCGCTGCATATATAGGCGCCTATTAACGAAATGATCAGGATTAGAAGTGTAATCCAAGGCAGCAGTCGCCAAAACACTTCTGTAATTTGGCTGACGACTTTCATTTGTTGTCCGATCATAATGGTGTACGTCTCATCACTGTCAGTGAACTTTACTGCAGAGCCGATGGTCTTGGACATACCCACCTGGTCTTCTTCTACTGCCTCTGTCAACGAAATATCGCCAAAGGTCTGCTTCCCCTCTTTGCTGATCAAGGTAACCGTCGCATTGTTCTTCAGGCAAAATTGATCGAGGATTGTCTCACCTTCTTTGTATGTGACTTTCTCTAATTCTTCTATGAGCTGATCCACACCTATCGTAAAGGTACGGTCACTCTGCGTCTTATAGCTCTGAGGCATGGCTACCATAACGATTCCGTAAATGGCCAGACTCGATATCATCAGTATCAAAGCGATGCTCAAAAACATTTTTAAAAAAATGCTGCCTTTAATTTTTTTTAGCAAATCTGTATCCCACCCCTCGCACGGCTTCAATATAATCCACACCTAATTTGCGGCGCAGATTCATGATGTGAATATTGACCGCCTTTTCATAACCAGTATAATCGTAACCCCACACCAAGTTGAGAAGCTCATCTCTCGTAAATACTCGCCCCTGGTTTCTCATAAACAAATGCAGCAGATCAAATTCCAATTTAGTCAGGGCAATTTCACAGCCTGACACGTACGTCTGCTGCCCAATCACATCCAGCTGTATATCCCTGTAACAGAACACCTGCTTTTCCTCTTCATCAGACACCTTCCCCTTTCGTCGAAGTAGTGCCTCCACTCGCTTCAATACCAGCTTGAGGGAAAAAGGCTTGGTAATATAGTCATCGGCCAGAACCTCAAAGCCCTTTACCTGATCGTCCTCCTCATCGAGCGCTGTAATCATCAATACCGGAACCTCCGATTCCTTTCGAATCATTTCGCATACTGCGTAGCCATCTATTTTGGGTAACATCAGGTCCAGCAGAATCAAATCATAGGTCTTCTGTCTAAATGCCGTGATCCCCTCCAGGCCGTCATCGGCTGTATCCACCTGATATCCTGCATCCAAAAGAAGCTCCTTCAGAATGGATTGTATTTCTGTCTCATCTTCAACAATTAAAATATATTCTTTCAACGAATTTTCACCCCTGTTCATCATAACATGAAATGATTTATTTTTAGTTTAGATCTCTCTATTTTTCGCTGCTGATGAAAATTTATGTCACCATTACAAAAGCGCCGCCCGAAGGCAGCGCTCAAAAAGTTGATTCTTATTCGTTTTTACCGCAGCAGTTCTTGTATTTCTTGCCGCTTCCGCATGGACAAGGGTCGTTTCTGCCCACTTTCGGATGGTCTCTTCTCACGGTTTGCTGTTTGGCTTCTCTGTCTGGAACCTGCGCTTCTTCCGGCAGTTCTCCGCCTCCCTGCATCGCTCTTACCATGTCGTCGTCAATGTACTCGGATTTCTTGGCTTCGCCCGCTTCCATGATTGCCTTTCTCTCTGTCTTGGTCTCGACAGTTACATTGTAGCAATACTTGACCGTATCTTCCTGGATTCCGCCGATCATCTGCTCAAACATGTCAAACCCTTCTTTTGAGTAAGCTGCAGCAGGATCCTGCTGGCCCAGTGCACGCAGGCCGATACCGGATTTCAGCTGATCCATGGCATCGATGTGATCCATCCACAGATTGTCAACAACACGAAGGAGAATCATGCGTTCCACTTCTCTCATCTGTTCTATCCCGATCTCCTGCTCTTTATCCGCATAGATCTGATCGAACTCATCAAAGACTGACTGTTTCAAAGATTCTTCTGTCATTGCATTGAGTTCATCTGTAGTGAACTCTGTCTTTCCCCTGAATTTATCGGAAATCTTCTGCAGATTCTTGTTCAGAGTTGCAAAATCCCATTCCTCTGGGAACTTAGATTCAACGACTACCGGCTCGACAATAGAGCCCAAAATGGTGTGAGCCATATTGATGATATAATCACGGAGATCTTCGCCAAAGAGAACCTTGCGGCGTTCATCGTAGATGATTTCTCTCTGCTTGTTCATGACATTGTCATACTGCAGGACATATTTTCTGATACCGAAGTTCTTACCCTCGACCTTCTTCTGTGCGCCTTCGATGGCCTTTGAGAGCATTCCTGCCTCGATGGCTTCGTCCTCTTCCAGGCCCATGCGGTCAACGATTTTCTGCATCCTTTCACCGCCGAAGAGTCTGATCAGTTCATCTTCCAAAGAGATGAAGAACTGTGTCTGACCGGGGTCACCCTGACGCCCGGAACGTCCACGGAGCTGATTATCAATACGTCTGGACTCATGACGTTCTGTTCCGATGATGCACAGACCGCCCAGCTCAACCACTTTCTGCTGCTCTTCTTTTCTCTCTTCTTTCAGTTTGTCATGTATCTCATTGAATTTTGCTCTCGCTTCATTGAGCTCTGGATCATTTGACTTTACGAAGCTGGATGCGAAGGAAATGGCTTCATCACTGTAGCCTAATTTCTGCATCTCTTTCTTGGCTTCAAACTCTGGGTTACCGCCCAGGATAATGTCAGTACCACGGCCAGCCATGTTGGTAGCGATGGTAACCATGCCCAGACGTCCTGCATCTGCAACGATCTCTGCTTCCTTGTCATGCTGTTTAGCGTTCAATACGTTGTGCTTTACGCCGCGTTTCTTCAGCATCTCGCTGATCAACTCGGATTTTTCGATGGAGATGGTACCGACCAAAACCGGCTGTCCCGTTTCATGTACTTCTGCAATTCTATTGGCGATGGCCTTGAATTTTCCTCTTTCGGTCTGATAAACAGAATCCTGAAGGTCTTCTCTGGCAATCGGCTTATTAGTAGGAATAACGACAACATCCATATTGTAGATATCTCTGAATTCGTCTTCCTCTGTCTTAGCGGTACCGGTCATACCAGCCAGCTTCTGATACATTCTGAAATAGTTCTGCAGCGTGATCGTAGCCAGGGTCTTTGACTCCGATCTTACCAAAACACGCTCTTTCGCTTCGATTGCCTGATGAAGTCCGTTGCTGTAACGTCTGCCAAACATGAGACGGCCTGTAAACTCATCGACAATGACGATTTCTCCGTCTTTGACGATATAGTCAACGTCTCTCTCCATCAGGTTTCTGGCTTTCAGTGCCTGCAAAACGTGGTGGTTAATTTCCATATTCTCTGGATCACCGTAGTTATCTACCTTAAAGAAGGCCTCCGCCTTTTCTACACCCTCATCCGTCAGCGAAACTTGCTGATCTTTTTCTTCGACTGTAAAGTCGGCTTCTTTTGTCAAGGTAGTTACAAATCTGTCAGCGGTCTTATACAAATCTGTGGACTTGGACCCGCGTCCGGAAATGATCAAAGGCGTTCTCGCTTCATCAATCAAAATGGAGTCGACTTCGTCGATGATGGCATAGTTCAGTTCTCTCTGCATCAGTTCTTCCTGATAAGTAACCATGTTATCTCTCAGATAGTCAAAACCGAATTCATTATTTGTTCCATATGTGATATCCGCATTATATGCAGCTTTTCTATCCTCGTTGTCGACACCGTGAATCACGCAGCCTACAGTCAGACCGAGGAAGGAGTATAATTTCCCCATCCATTCCGCGTCACGCTTTGCCAGGTAGTCGTTGACCGTGATGACGTGGACGCCCTTGCCTTCCAGTGCATTGAGATATGCGGCCAGGGTGGCGACCAAAGTCTTACCTTCACCGGTCTTCATCTCGGAAATCCTGCCCTGGTGCAGTACCACACCGCCGATGAGCTGCACTCTGAAGTGCTTCATGCCCAGGCTTCGCCATGCGCCTTCTCTACAGACCGCAAAAGCCTCTGGCAGAATATCATCCAAAGTCTCTCCGTTTTTCAGTCTTTCCCTGAACTCCGGCGTCTTCGCCTGCAGTTCCTCATCGCTGAGTCCCTGCATCTGCTCGTCCAGTGCCTCCACCTGATCTACAATTTTTCCTATTTTCTTTACTTCTTTTTCATTCAGATCACCGAAGATCTTTTCCATTAGCCCCATAGCACTAATTCCCCTTTCTATTTTGTTCCTCTTCTGGTTTTTGGGTCACCGTCAGATTGATTTCTATCGCTTTTCTTTCATCGGCGCTGATCACTCTGCCGTTAAATATCTTATTTCCCGCTTCATACTCAAAGGTATCACCGGCCTTCGGCAGTTTGTCCAGCTGCAGTACGACCCAGCCGTTGACGGTGGTCGCATCCAGTTCAACCTCTTCGTCAAAGTAGTCGAACATCTTCTCTACATTGGTGCTGCACAGGACTCTGTAACTTCCGTCCTGCAGCTGCGTGATTTCCTGAGATTCCACTTCGTCATGTTCATCATAAATGTCACCCACTAGTTCTTCTATGATGTCCTCCATGGTGACCAGTCCTGCCGTGCCGCCGTATTCATCTACGATAATGGCGATGTGGCACTTGTTGACCTGCAGCTTTTTCAGCAGGTCTGCCGCTTTCATAGATCCGGCCACATAGATGACTGGTTTTACATAATCGGAGATGGTCTTCTTCGAGCCGGAAATGTAGTTGTGGAAATCCTTTTGATTCAAGACACCCAGAATCTTATCCAGGTCGCCTTCGTATACTGGCAGTCTGGAAAAACCCGTTTCCATAAACATCTTTGCAACGTCTTTTTTTGTGGAATCGATTTCGATGGCTTTGACATCTACTCTCGGCGTCAGCACATCCCATGCTTCTAATTCATTGAATTCAATGGCGTTTTGAATCAGTTCGCTCTGTCCGGCTTCAATGCTGCCCTCCGTCTCTGCTTCTTCCACGATGGTCAGCAATTCGTCCTCCGTAATAGCTCTGCTGTCCGCAACTTTAAAAAGCTTAGACAGCAGCTTTTTCCATTGGCTGAACAGATAGTTGACTGGCGTCAGCAGCACCATCAGGCCTTTGATCATCGGTGCGGAGAACATCGCAAAAGCCTCTGAATTTTCCTTAGCTAAACTTTTTGGTGAGATTTCGCCGAAAATTAAAACTACAATTGTCACTACGATGGTAGAAATCGACGCGCCGTATTTCGGATAAAGTGTGAGAAACAGGGCTGTAGCCACCGCAGTCATGCCTATATTAACTAGATTGTTTCCGATAAGAATCGTAGAAAGTAAATTGTCGTATTTTTCTTCTAATTCCAAAACTCTTTTTGCCCTCTTATCGCCGTCATTGGCCAGGTTCTTCATTCGAATCCTGTTAATTGACGTAAAGGCTGTCTCTGTGGCCGAAAAGTAGGCCGATAAGATTAAAAATACAACGATAATCCCTATTGAATACCCTATATGACTGTCCATATATTTTTTGTTATCCTCCTAATTTTTTCAAGGTACTTGTAACAAGTTATTTTAGCATATTTCTTTTGAAAAATAAAGGTTTTCACAGAAACTCCAACTTTTTTCCTATTATAAAATCTGTGCATTCTTGTTTTTTTGTCTAAAATGGTCCATAATGAAAGAAATAACACATCTTAAAAAGCTAAAGGAGGGGTTCCTCATGTCAACGAGAACAGATTTACTGAAATTACTCAGTGAAAATACAGGACTTTACCTATCCGGTCAAAAAATTGGTCAAGAATTGAATGTTTCGAGAAATGCAATCTGGAAAGCCATGCAGCAGCTGCGTGACGAAGGCTATCAAATAGAAAGCAAACCCAGCACCGGTTATCGCCTCAAGTCTAAGACCAACATGCTGACCGTCGATGCCGTCGCCGGCGATCTGCGTTTCCCATGTGATTTGCAGATCTTCGACACGGTAGACTCCACAAATAATGTGGCCAAGGAACTTCTTCTCAAAGATAAGCCGATGATGGTCATCGCCAACAAACAGACTGGCGGACGAGGGCGCCTTGGCAGGTCCTTTGCCTCCCCAGCCGGCACCGGCCTCTACCTCACCATCGCCCTGCAGCCAGAATTTGATCTGGACAAAGCACTCTATGTCACCATGGCGGCCGCGGTTGCCGTATGCCGCGCCATCGAAACGGTTGCTGGCATAAAGACAAAGATAAAATGGGTCAATGATCTTTTTTATAACAATAAAAAAATCTGCGGCATCCTGACAGAAGCGCAGACCAATTTCGAAAACGGCAAAATCGACAGTCTCATTATCGGAATCGGTGTCAACTGCTTTCCCGGCAGTTTTCCTGAAGAACTGGCAGACATTGCTGGCTGTCTCTCTCAAAAAAAGAATGCCTTTTCAAGAGGCCGGCTGGCTGCCGAAATTTTCAACGAGACGATGATAATTCTCAAGGACCTGCAAAGCAAGGCATTTCTCCGCGAGTACCGCACGAAATGCTTTGTTCTTGGGAAAAATATTCTGGTGCACCCTAATTTAAGTGACAATGCCATTAAAGCTCGCGCCATCGATATCGACGAAAACGGCGGACTCGTCGTTGAATATCTGGAGGGACGTAAAGCCCGCCAGATGGAAACTCTGACTACCGGGGAAGTATCCATTAAGCTGGATAATTAGAGCATAGAGCTGTGCACAAAATTGTCAGAACAAAAACGACCAGCCGGTGTCAATAAACCTGCTGGTCGTTTTGTAGTCATAAGTATTCACAGAGTCCGTGAATTACCTTGCCGCGAATCCCCTTCACAGTGCCTGCATGGTAAAGTGAACTGATTACAGCTTCCTCCACTGCTTCCGCTGTCGCTTCAAAGACCTTGTCCATGGCGTTGTCATGGAACATCTTTGTCTCTAAGATATCCCTTTCGCTGTAATGGGGTACGATATTTCCACTAGAGAAGGCGATGGCGATATCTCCGCTGCCATTGCCCAGAAAGGAACCTACCCGTGCAAGACCCACGACTGCGCGTTTCGCAACACGTTTCAGCTGTCGGTCGTTGAGAGGGATTTCCGTTCCGATTATCACAATGACAGATCCTTTTTCTGTTTTTTTCTCCGGTTCCGTCTCTATCAGCTTTCCATCAATACGAAGATTTCCCCCTACACCGAAATTGGTCAGCAAAAGTGCACCTATCGTGTAGTCTTTGTCATTACAGGATATCACCCTGGACGCAGAACCGATTCCCCCCTTGAGGCCCATGCAGCACATGCCAGCGCCTGCGCCCACATCGCCTTCTTCAAAGTCCTCTTCAGCTGCAGCAAGCGCCTGTAAAATATGCTGCTCTTTTACATGGAACCCTCTGATGTCACTGAGTTCGCCATCGTTGCATTCCGTCACAACACAATTAACAGTACCCGTAGATACCCCGATATCTTGATTTTGATCGAGCATATACTTTGACAGAGCGTTTAGCGCAGTGCCGACACTCAGAGTATTTGTCATTAAGAGCGGGGTTTCAACAGTTCCTAACTCGTCAATCTGCAGCAGTCCTGCGCTTTTTCCAAAGCCGTTGATAACACAAGTCCCTGCCATTACTTTCTCTCGAAACAAATTTCCTTCGTGAGGCAGGATTGCCGTAACTCCGGTATGTATATTATTATCTTCGTCTTTTAAAGTGACATGCCCGACCTTTACGCCAGATACATCCGTAATTAAATTCCTTCTTCCTTTTGGGAATTTGGCTCGCAAATTGATTTTACAGCCTTCAGGCAATCCCATATTTCAACCTCCTCTATTGATTCTGCATTTCATGCCATACTCTTTTGACTTATCTCACCGTCTATATCATATTGCAGATATGATGCCACAGCGGAAGCGGCAAAACTGCCGGTTTCACGCAATGGGACTAATAAGTGATATCGTTCATCGGTGCAGTCCCGTCTTTTAGTACGTTAAAGCCTTTCAGATCTTTATTATATGCGGTGAAGCTCAGTTCTGCATATATCGGAATCATATTGACGTTTTCAAAGAGATGCTTCTGGATTTCTCCAATCTTTTTCGTTCTCTCATCAGTATCGACCGTAGATGCTATATCTTCTACCATTGCTTTATATTCGTCCGTATTACCCGGCGCATTTTGGTCGTAGTAGCAGCCGTTGAGCACCAGAATCGGTTCCGCCCAGGACAGCCATTCTATGCCGGCGTCATATTTGTCGGAATTGATTTTCTCGTAGACGTAATTCCAGTCGATGGCTTCAATTTTCATATCGAACCCGACCTTCTTTAACTGTCCTGCCATAGCCTCAGGAATTGTCGTAGCGTCTGTCCATGCGTACCAGGTAAAGGATAGTTTCTTTCCATCTTTCTCACGAATGCCGTCGCCATCGCTGTCCTTCCAGCCTGCCTTATCCAAGAGCTTCTTTGCCTGTTCAGGATCATTAGCCAAATTCTTCTCGAACCATTCCTTTGCATCGGCAGAAAAGTTTTGTACAGTGTCATAAATCATGGAATATGCTGGGGCAATCACGCCGTCCATCACTTCTGCAAGGCTATCTCTGTCAATGGAGAGCGCCAGAGCTTTTCGCACATTGATATCCGAAAAAACTGGTGAATCGGTATTCATCTCAAAATAGTCAATATTCGGATAAGTGGTGTCCACCAGAACAACAGAATCATCGTCCTCCAGATCTATCTTCTGGTCACCGTTTTCCAAAGACATGATGATGTCCACAGCACCGCTCTTCAGCTCTTCTGTCTGCGTAAATGGTTCTACGTTAAAACGGACAGAAATAGTCTCAAAGTGTCCTGGTCCTTGATTCTCCACCAGTGGATTTTGGCACTTATAACCATCATTTCTCACCAGCTTGACTTCGGAGCCAGATACATAGCCGTCTTCCGCCAAAGCGTACATCCCGTATGGATGGCATCCCCACATCAGCTTTTTATCGTTCATGGAGTCCAGTTCATCTTTGTCTATGACGGCGACAAAACCGGCGCATAGATAATATTGCATATCCGAGCGGAATTGGCTCAGATGCAGTGTCACCTGTCTGCCCTCGACATCCATGGATTTGATATTGCTGTAGCCGTCTGCATAAGGACTGACCTTCAGTCCATGTTCAATTGAAGCAACTACATCTTCCGGTTCTACTTGTTCACCAGTGGAATACTTCATTCCTTCTGGCACGTTGAAGGTAACGGTCTTTCCATCTTTACTCACTTTCCAGTCCGTACACACATTATCCTCTACCGTATTCGTTTCAGGATTCCACTGGAATAGAGAACTGGCATTCAAGGCCTGTGCCCCCGCCGTACTGTCAAGCTGAAAGACATCCAGCCCATACCATTCGCCATCAATGACAGATAGCTCTGTCTTCTCAGACTTGTCACTGCCGCCTCCGCCGCAGGCAGCCATGCTGAGCACAAAAACGGTGATCAGACTCAGGATCAATAATTTCTTTTTCATTTGGTTCCTCCTTGCTTCATTCTTACAAATTTAACGGGTGAAAGCATGCGACCTGATGTCCTTCGTTCATCGTAGTATCGTCAGGCGTCCTTTTCCCACACACTTCTGTAGCATATTTACATCTATCACAGAATCTACAGCCCTCACCGATGTTGATCAGGCTGCCGGGATCGCCCCTCATAACCTCCTTTTTACGACTGCGCTGCCTCGGGTCCAAAATAGGCGACGCATCCAGCAGTCCCTTCGTATAAGGGTGTCTCGCGTGACTGACGATTTCCTGCGCAGGCCCAAATTCCACCAGCTTGCCTAGATACATGACAGCAATTTTGTCACTGATATATTTGATTACATTCAGGTCATGAGTGATGACCAGGTATGTCAGCTGCAATTGCTCCTGCAGGTCCAAAAGCAAATTGAGAATCTGCGCCTGTACAGATACGTCCAAAGCGCTGGTAGGTTCATCAAGAATCATCACTCTGGGGTTTAGCGCCAGGGCTCTTGCGATGGCAATTCTCTGAAGTTGTCCGCCCGATAACTGATGAGGGTAACTGTCCAAATACCGTTGATCCATTTTTACCATATCCAAAACATCCCTTGCCTTTTTTTTGGCGGTTTCTTTGGGAACACCGTGGATTACCATAGGGCGCATGATAGAGCTTTCTACTGTCTGTCTGGGATTGAGATTTGAAGCCGGATCTTGAAATACCACAGCGATTTCGCTGCGAAGTTTCTTCATATCGTCTCTGGTCGCGGTTGCCAGATTGATGCCGTCAATGAGGATATTCCCGTCTGTCATTTTGGACAGATTGAGAATGACGCGGGCCAGGGTCGTTTTACCACTGCCTGATTCACCAACTAACCCGACAATTTCACCCTCATGAATGTCCAGAGTAATGTCATCTACCGCCTTTACATAGGTAACTGTCTTTTTTACAATCCCCTTCTCGATCGCAAAGTATTTCTTCAATCCGTCTAATTTAATCATCACTTTTTGTTCCATACTACTTCTCTTCCTTTCCCGTGAGATGACAGCGGCAGAAGTGATTTTCACTTACATGGACTACTGGCGGATTCCCACAATAGCACTTCGCTATCGCATAGGGGCACCGGTTGGCAAACCGGCAGCCAGGCTTTTTCTCTGTGATGCGCGGGACTGAGCCTTCTATGGTCTTCAGCCGCCCCTCAGCCTTGGTTTTCCTAGGCAGCGCCTCCATCAAAAGACGAGTATAGGGATGGGTCGGCGCGGCAAAGATTTCAAAAACATCTCCGCTCTCCACCATCTCCCCCGCATACATAATGCCGATGCGGTCTGCGATTTCGGCAACCAGGCCAAAATTATGTGTAATCAGCATAATTGCCGTATTGAACTTCTCCTTTAATTCTTTCATAATATCAAGAATTTGTGCTTCTATCGTTACATCAAGAGCTGTCGTCGGCTCATCAGCGATCAGAAGTTCCGGATTTCGGGACAGCATCATGGCAATCATGACCCTCTGTCTCATTCCGCCTGACAGCTCATGAGGAAAGCTGTTTACCCGTTCCTCTGCATCCGGCATTTTTACGTCTTTGAACAGATTAATCACTCGCTTCCAAGCTTCCTGCTTATCCACTTTGTCTAATAAAATCGCTTCTTCTACCTGCCCGCCCACAGTATAGACTGGATTCAAAGAATCCAGGGGGTTTTGAAAGATCATACCGATTTCCCTGCCCCTAATGCGCTCCATCTCCTTTGGTCCGTATTGCCGTAAATCCTGTCCCTTAAAAATAATTTTCCCATTAATTTCCTCATTCCCGCCGGGCAGCAGATTCATGACACTATGGGCTACTGTAGATTTTCCGCAGCCGGATTCCCCGACAATGGCAAAAACCTCTCCTTTGTTGACAACACAGCTGACATCATGTACTGCAGAAAGATAGCCGCCCTTCACCTTATAATCGATCGATAGATGCTCCAGTCTCAAAAGCTCTTCGTTCATAACCGCTCTCCTTTCTACTGTGATTTCATATGTGGGTCCAGAAGGTCTCGGAGGCCCTCTCCAATCAGATTAAAGCCAAAAGTCGTATACACCAGCGCGATACCTGGAAACAGGCTGAGCCAAGGCGCTCTGCTGATATACTTAATGCCCGTGGATATCGCCAGCCCCCAATCTGGTGAAGGTGGTTGTGATCCTAATCCCAGAAAAGAGAGTGTGGTCGTAGACATGATTGTTCCCGGCAGGTTCAAAGATACCATGACAATCAGGGATGGTATGATGTTGGGCAGTATATATCTCACCATCAGTGCAGTATTCGTCTCACCAAAGGCTTTCCCCGTCTCTACAAAGGCCATGTTGCGAAGAGACAGCGTCTTCGCCCTTACGGTACGCGCATAACTTGCCCATGCTACAAGAGATATCGCAATAATGGTATTAGTCAGTCCCTTTCCAATCATCGTAACTACTGCCAGGGCTAAGATCGTACCGGGAATGCACCAAGTCAGATCTGTCAAAAAAGAGAGACCGCGGTCCACCCATTTTCCGAAAAATCCACAGGCGAGGCCCACGGCTACGCCGATTAAAAGCTGTATGATGGCTCCCAGAAAGGCAACCCACAGGGCAATACGTGAGCCGTATATCACTCTGGAAAACATATCTCTCCCTAAGTCATCAGTGCCAAACCAAAAGTCTGCATCAGGAGCCTGAAAGCGACCGCCTACGTTTTGCTCCGTATACTCGTAGGGTGCGATGATGTCCGCAAATGCGGCTAGAAGGATGACACTGAGGAGAATGATAAATCCAATCATAAAGTTTTTATTCTTCCAGCATTCATAAAGGGTTTCTTTCCATTTCTTATTCACCTTAGTTGTCACCTCCGCTCAAGGATAGTCGAATTCTCGGATCTAACATGCCCATGACGATATCGCTGAGTAGATTGCAGACCACCGTCAGTATCGCGATGAGAAAGAGCACTGCCTGCACCACTGGTATATCCTGCACGATAATCGAATTCAAAAGAAGGTTCCCCATTCCCGGCAGTCCAAATATCTTTTCGATTACTACGGCGCCGGAAATCAGCCATGGAATGGACATAAATACCAAGGTAGTAACTAAAATCAAAGCGTTACGCAGCACATGCTTGATCATTACCGTTTTCTTTGGCAGACCTTTTGCGTAGGCCGTCGTCACATATTTTTCATTGAACACTTCCAATACCTCTGTCTTCGTAATACGTAGCGTTCCTCCCATACCTGCCAGTACCGTAGTCGCTACTGGCAGAATATAGTTTTCGGGACTGGAATAACCGCTGATTGGTAAAATGTTCAGCTGTACGGCAAAGAAGAGGATAAATAATGCCCCTAACCAAAAGGATGGTACCGCGGTCAGCAGCAGTGAAAAATTAACCGTAAATCGGTCAAACAAACCGTCTTTTTTCATGGCACAGAGCAGCCCCAGGGGCAATGCGATAACCAGCTCTAAAATCAACGACCATACACATAAAGTCAGGCTGTAGGGGATTCGCTCTCCCATCAGATCCCAAACATCGCTCTTATACCTGGTAGACGTGCCGAAGTCACCGTGAATGACATCGCTGACCCAGTTCTTATATTGAGTCAGAAATGGCTGATCATAGCCCATCTCGTGTGTGATTTCCTCTTTTCTCTCCTCTGAGACCTTACGGTCCACTACCATATCGATGGGATCTCCCGGCATCATATACATCAGGCTGAATACCAAAAATGATACGCAGACGACAAGAAGCAGACCCTGCACAATTCGTTTAATAATATAATCTCTGATAATTACATCTCCCTTCTTTCAAGTAGTTATCCAACCCGCTGGTAAACTCTGTTATAACATCGTACAGCCCAAGCTTTTCCATCTCTGATAAAGAATTGAAAGGTACTAACCCTCCGCTGCAAATCCTCTTCAGCTACAGCTGCAAAAACAGTGCCGTTACAGTATTGAAGGACCGTCCTTATGCCGTTGTAATCCGCTTTCAGGATTCCCTTTTCTTCTCTCACAATGACATGGGCAGAAAGTCCTTCCTCTGCCAGGTAATCACCGTACAACGCGGCGGACATTGAGAAGTTCTTCCCACTGGGCACAGCCCAGTCGTGGCGCTCCTCCAGAGGCCGCCCCAGAATAAAGTTGTAGCAGGCCCACTGAAATGGTTCTACATCTACTTCTCCTTCATTGCAGAGTACAGTTGCTGCGTAGCCGTCTTCTAAAAATCCGCCAATAGATGACACGCCGTGCAGACCGCCCGTATGCTGGCATACGCACTTATCCGCGAGCAGGCCTTTGGTCAGGCCCAGACAATAATAGGGTTGCCTTCTGAGAGGAAAAGCCCTTCCAATCAAAAGCTCGACTGCTTCTTCTGGAACGATCTGCTGTCCTTCCCACATCCCTCTGTCTGACAACATCTTATAGTATCTCGTCATATCACTAGCGCTGGATTTGACGCAAGCACAACCGCGATATGGAGGCAGAATTGACCAATGATCATCCTGAATCAACTGTCCGTTCTCATCTCTCTCAAAAAGACTCGTTATATTACCGCCGGCAATGTCCTTAGCTCGGTCAGCGTCCGCGTCCAGCACCGATCGTTCCATGGCGAGAGGACGAAAGATACGCCTATCTAAAAATTCTTCCAGAGGGATCCCTGCAGCCTGATCCACCACATAGGACAGCAGGGCATAACCTTCATTAGAGTAGCTCATATATTCTCCTGGTGCACCGATCAATTGGTAATTACCTTTCGAGAGGTACTGTACAATATGCTCAATTTTGTTCATCTCGTTGGGAGCAGTCTCCAGCATATGGCGGTACCACAAACTATCATCCTGTATGCTGTTCATTGCGATGGACCATTCCAGAGGCGGCAGCGGCGGCAGTCCCGTCTGGTGCATAGCGATCATTCGCAAGGTCACACATTCGTCCGGCGTACCTGGAAGGTGCAATGAGGGAAAATACTTCGTAATCGGATCATCCAGGTTCAATTTGCCTTCGCTCTGCAAAATGCAACAGGACAGAGCAGTCATAGATTTGCTCATGGAGGCGATGCCGAATACGGTATCCTGATCCACCAGATGCCTGCTTTTCATATCCCTGTATCCAAATCCTTTATCAAAGAGAATCCCTTCTGGGCCACGAATAGAAACAGCCATGCCCGGATATCCCTTTTGCTCAAACAACTTTTCTATGTAATCTTGAAAATGTCCGCAGTCTCTTATCATATAGTTTCTCCTTTAGATCATTTTTCAAATAGTCCGAATATTCATATATAAACATCGCAAGCTTTATGCCAACTGCGAAATGTTCGAATTCTAACATCAGTAGGAGCAAAACTGATAAAACATTATGAGGAATATACAATAAATCCTATTCTGACCTATTAATTGCATAAAAAGACGGCTATTCTATGAAAATAGCCGTCTTTTATTATTTCACAAATTCAGGTTTCAGCTTCTTCCCACTGAACACAATCACCTTTGCCGCCAAAATCCGCATAGGATCGACGTAGAAGTCATCTAGCCCAGATTCCTCTTTTATGACGGATAGTTCTGTACATCCCAAAATGGCTTTATCACATCCAGCCGCCTTGATAGATGCCTCAACCTGTTTCCATGCCGATGAGTCCCATGACTTGCCTTTTTTAATTCTGTCATAAATCTCGTACATGACAATCGCCTGTACCTCTTTTTCTGGCGCATAAGGAGTCAATCCCGCATCTCTCATGTATTTCTGGTAAAGCCCTGTTTGCACTGTACCATCAGTAGCCAGTATTGCAGCTCTGCCTGATGGACATGTCCGCGCAATTGTTTCCACAGTCTCTTTAATCATATGGATAAGAGGAACGTGAATCTCCTTCGCAATCATGTCTCCAAAGAAGTGCGCTGTATTGCACGTGATGCCGATAGCCTGGCAGCCACAGTCTTCTAAGGCCTTTGCATCATTGAGCATTTTATCGTGAATCGTCTCATAGTCGCCGCTTCGGATTGCACTTGTTCGATCAGGCATGGAAGGATCACTATAAATGATCATGTTAACATGGTCCTGGTCGCAATCCGCCTCAGTCATTTCTGTAACCATCTTATAGAAAAGCTGGGAAGCCATGGGTCCCATACCGCCGAGCACTCCAATTTTTTTATCCATTCCTCTGACGCCTCCCAGCTATCGTTCAACAGAAAAAGTAATAGACGGATTCCCCGTATCCATCCTGCACTCCGCCCCCAGAGGCAGGGTGATCATAGGGAAATCGTGACCTGACTGTACATTATACATGACAGGGATCTTTAAGCCTTTTGTAGCTTCCAGTACAACGTCGACAATCGTATAATCCTCCTCATCTTTAGCGCATCGTGTAAACTGCCCCAGCAAAATACCCGACACTTCCTTCAGCTTGCCTGCATTGCGCAGCTGATAAATGTGTCTGTCCAGGTTGCCGATGTGTTCCCCGATTTCTTCAATAAACAAAATCGCGCCTTTGGTATCCATTTCACAAGGTGTGCCGAGAGAAGCGCACATCACGGTCAGATTTCCGCCTGTTAAAGGCCCCTGCGCCTTGCCTTGCCTGGCCACACCTAACGCAAATCCCTTCGGCGCTGGGTACACATACTCCTTTTCTGCCTTTAATGCCCCAAAGAATGCATCTTTGCTCGCCTCATCAAATCGATCTACCATGTTCGACGATACCATTGGACCGTGGAAAGTTACTAAATCACATTCTCGATTGAACATAAGATGCAGGCTCGTCACATCACTATAACCGACAAAAATCTTCTTGTTTTTTCTTACTGTCTCCACATCTATGTAATCCAAAATGCGATTGCCTCCGTCACCTCCGCGGATACAGAAGATGGCATCCACTTCCTCATCAGCGAACATCTTGTTAATCCAACTGGCTCTCGTCTCTTCCTCGCCAGCCATATATCCGCCTTTTGATGCCGCCAGATTATCGGCCATTTTGACCTTAAAACCCATGTCCTCAAGAGCCACTCTGCATTGCACTACTCTTTCTGAAGAGACCGGGGAACTGGGCGCAACTAGTCCGACGACCGCTCCCGCTCTCAATCTTTCGGGATATTTCATCACTATCACCTCGTTTTAATCAGTGCTGCATAATATTGATGATAACTGTATCGCAAATATTATGCCATAATCGAAATAAGCGTGAGTGCATTGGCATTTGGGGATTTTAGGCGATTAAATGAAGAAAACCACCTGGTGAGAAAAGTAAACAAATTTATTTCATCTTGTTTTATCTCATTTATTCCAGCCTACAGACATAGACCGCAGATGTCCATTGAAATCGCGCCGGTTTTATACTATACTGAGTTTATTATGAGACAAGAGGTAAACCATGAAACAGGTAACTATTATATATCGGAATTGCAATAACCCTAATGCAATCAATTTTATCAAAAATAATTTGGAAGAAGTATTTGGAGAATACATCACATTCAGCAACTGCTTTCTATGCGACGTGAAACCAGAAGAAACGCTAACGGCGGATGCGTTTCTGGCTCTCGGAGAAGACATCTTTCAGAGGGTAAAAGAAAGCGGCTACGTGGATGATTTCTCTAAAATCATCAAGATGAACCGCAGTCCAGATCGTATGGCACTCAACAAGATTTCCGAAATCGCCCATAATACCAACGTTCTCATCGTCAACGACAGTTACGAAAGTTCTCTGGATACAACATATTCTTTTTACGAAGCCGGCATCGGGCATATCAACATGATTCCTTATGACAGCGCTTTAGAGCATACTGGCATCTATGACAAAATAGAAATCGCCATAACGCCTGCTGAAGCGCATCTGGTACCCGTACATATCAAAAAAATTATCGATATCGGCTATCGTAAAGTCAGCTTTGATACCATGTTCAAATTGATGAAAATGCTGGATCTGGACATCGGCATTATCAATCGCAACCTTTTCCGCCATATTCACTCTGTCGTAGAGTCCAATACAGCCTTTCATGCAAATTACGTTTATGGCTATCTCAAAAGCGAAATGCTCAGCCATATGGCAAGTTCCAGCAAAATGGGGATGATTCTTGTGGATCAATACTTCCAAATCGTATATGCCAATGATAAGGCTACGCAGATTTTCCAGGAGGACGACAAAAATAAGATTCAAATTGAAAAATACATTGATCCCGCTGTTCTGTCCAGTGACGATGCCTTGAAAGTGCCAATCGAAATATTAGGCTCCAACTATTTCTATGATAAATTCGCTATTACTCTGATGGACGAAATTGCCGGTTACTATATCACCCTGCAGGATGAGTCTGATGTCGCCTTATCTAATAATACTCTGCGCCAAAAAGGATTCTTTGCTAAACACCAGTTTAGAGATATCATCCATATCTCGACCGACATGGATAAGGTCATTGATATTGCTAAGCAAATTGCCCTTACAGACCATACCGTTTTGATCAGAGGAGAAAGCGGTACGGGCAAAGAACTGATGGCACAGTCTATACACAATGCCTCTTATCGCAATAAGTTCCCTTTTGTCGCAGTCAATTGCGCCGCTCTGCCTGATAATCTGCTGGAAAGCGAACTCTTCGGGTATGAGGCCGGCGCTTTTACTGGTGCTCATACCAAAGGCAAAGTCGGTCTTTTTGAGCAGGCCAACCACGGCACCATTTTTTTGGACGAAATCGGTGACATTTCACCAAAGCTGCAATCCCGTCTGCTGCGGACAATACAGGAACATCAAATCATGCGGGTTGGCAGCGATCGTATGATTGAGATAGATGTCCGGTTCATCACCGCCACCAATCGCAATTTGGAACAGGCTGTCAGAGAAGGGACTTTTAGAAGTGATCTCTTTTTTCGCTTGAACGTGCTGCCCGTGGTCATTCCTCCTCTGCGTAAGCGTAAGAATGACATTTTAGTCCTGTTACAATATTTTTTAGGTAGTGATTTCAAAAACATCACTGCCGAAGACATGGCACTACTAACCAAATATGATTGGCCAGGAAATATTAGAGAATTAGAGAACGTAGCAACTTATTATAGAACACTGCTCTCTCTTCCAGAATATATAACAGAACAGCGATTTACAGATGTATCTTTCACCACGGAAACAGACATTCAAAGGTCAATCCTGAAGCTGATTTTCAGAAATACCGCATTATCACATGGAATCGGCAGAGCCAATCTCCTGCAGCAATTAGAACAGAAAAGCATCAATATCAGTGACGGAAAACTGAGAAACATATTAGATCAACTGCAGACAGAGGGACTCATTGAGATCGGCAAAGGCCGTTACGGTACAAGGATTACAGAAAAAGGAAAACAGCACTTAGATGCTCTGCCGAAAAAAGAATTATAGAAACTCCTTCAGACTGCGCACAACCTTCCCTCTGATGCCTTTTACCGTCTCAGCGTGGTAAAGCGAACTGATGACGGCTTCTTCCACTATCTCTGCTGTCGCTTCAAAAACCTGATCCAGCGCATCGTCATGAAGCATCTTCGTGAGCATAATCTTCGTCTGACTGTGATGTGGCACAAGATTTCCATTCGAAAAAGCGATGGCAATATCTCCGCTCCCGTTCCCCAGATAGGAGCCCGCTCTGGCAAGTCCGACGACTGCGCGTTTCGCAGTGCGTTTCAGTTGTCGGTCATTCAGCGGCAGATCTGTCCCAAGAACGATGATCACAGAGCCCCGATCCCCCGGATGAACACCCTCTCCCTTCGTTGCGATTGGTCTGCCGTCAATTCTCAAGCTCCCAGGAACCCCAAAATTTGACATCAGCAGGCAGCCGATGGTGTACTCATGGTCGTCAATCGACAAGATTCTGGACGCAGAACCGATTCCCCCCTTAAGGCCCAGGCAGCGCATGCCAGTTCCAGCCCCCACTGATCCTTCTTCAAAATTTTCTCCTGCACAATCCAATGCCGCAAAAACATGTTCTTCCTTCACATGGAGTCCTCTGATATCGTTCAGAACGCCATCGTTGCATTCTGTTACCACACAGTTCACCGTGCCGGTTGAAACGCCGATCTCCTCATTATCCCGCAGCATGTATTTTATTGATGCGTCGAGCGCAGCCCCGATGCTAAGCGTGTTAGTCATTAATATCGGTGCCTCAACGGTTCCCAGCTCTTCTATCTGCACAAGGCCTGTACTTTTTCCGAATCCATTGATGACAGAGACACCTGCCATTACTTTATCTTTGAAAAGATTTCCGCCATGAGGTAAAATTGCAGTCACTCCTGTATGAATATCTTTCTCTTGATCTTCCAATGTAATATGACCAACTTTCACACCAGGTACATCTGTAAGCAAATTTTTCTTTCCCTTGGTATATTTGTTCTGCAGCTTCACTGCACAATTATCAGGTAATCCCATATTTACGCCTCCTCGATTTTCAATAAGTATATCATAGCAATAACTTCCACTCGTGGCAATCCCTAACCAAATATCGACACTTATGGTTTCATTTAATCATCATGGGTTGATAGACACACAAAAAAACAACGCTCGATTGCCAATCTGCCTTGTTATATAATAGGTAATATTAAAAATAATTTTTTAAAAAAAGCGGAACTGCTAATGAGTTTAATTTCATAGTAATTTATTTTGTGTGAGTTTTGCTTTTTAGTCTGCGATTAATTGGGAAAAATTAAAAGTAACGCTAAGGAAAACCATTGATAAACGTGTTCTACAAATTGTGCCAATTAGCAGTTCCAAATATAATTTGACAGTATGATAAATAATATGATACCGCCAAAGATAAACAATCAGAAAACAAATAGAATTATTTTTCTATTCTTGTCAATTATAGTCCTTATCTCCTTTTATGTCAAATATAATTATCAGTTTATGCAGTCATTATACAATCAAAGCGTCCATTATGCACATAAGGATAATGCAATGCAGCTCTAAATATATTATAGTTTACGAGAGGTGGTAAAAATGGTATCTGAAAGAATTAAGGACTTAAGGGAACGCGATGGCTATTCTCAGACGGCATTATCTAAAAAGTTAGGGCTGACCAGGTCTTCCATCAATGCTTGGGAAACCGGCATCAGCGTGCCTTCAACGCAGTATTTGGTAGAGTTATCTCGTTTATTCAAAGTAACAACTGACTATATATTAGGGATCGACACATCGGAAAGCCTTCGTATAGATGGCTTGACCATAGAACAGAAAAATGTACTATGTGCTTTGATCGAGCAATTTGAAAGATATAACAAGTTTGCTCACGCCATGGACGTGGATCCTGCTTCTGACACAGAAGAAATATTAGAATTAGTCAGGGAATTTAAGAAAGCAAAAGCTTCAGAGTAACTGCGCTCTGGAGTTTTTTGCTCTCAAGTTGCCAAACCGTACGTCAAATATTTTTTCACAACAAAAAAGCGGAGAACAACGACTCCCGCCAAATCATTCTCCGCCTGCTTCATCGCACCCTCGTGTTATTCAAACATTTCTTTTGCCTTTTTTAGTTCTTTGATGATCTTGATATGCTGTGGGCAGACATCCTCGCAGCTTCCGCATTCGATGCACTTAGAAGCAACCCCGCCTTCACGGGTCTCCCATTCATAATTGCCTTCAGCGCCTTCTTTATTTCCATAAATCATGTAATTGTTCAGTGCTCTGAAGATTCCTGGAATGGCAATTTGCTGCGGGCAGCCTTTCTCACAATATCTGCATGCTGTACAAGGAACCTGCGGCATAGCGTCCAAAGCGGCAGCAGCCTTCTCAATCACTGCTTGTTCTTTTTCATTCAGGGGTTCAAAATCCTCCATGGTCGCCAGATTATTTTTCATCTGTTCCAAGCTGCTCATTCCACTCAGTACAGTCAGTACGCCTTCCAGCGAGGCTGCATAACGCAGCGCCCAAGATGACAGCGAAGCGTCAGCATCGGCCTCTTTGAAAATCTTCGAGATTTTTTCAGGCAATACTGCCAGAGATCCTCCTTTTATCGGCTCCATAATGACCACTGGCTTTTGATATTTCCTCGCAACTTCGTAGCATTTACGCGCTTCGACGGTAGGGCTTTCCCAGTCGGCGTAATTAATCTGCAGCTGGACAAAGTCCATCTCCGGATGTGCCTGGAGAATTTCTTCCAGCTTCTCCGCCTTGTCATGCATGGAAAAACCTAAGTTTACAATCTTGCCTTCTGCCTTTTTCTTAGCAAGAAAATCCCAGATGTGAAACTCGTCAAAGGCTGCTGTTCTCGTATCTCCCAGATTATGCAAGAGGAAAAAATCGAAATACCCTGCACCTGTCCTGCGCAGTGATGTTTCAAACATTTCTTTGGCCTCTGTTTCTGTAGCTGCTGCCCAGGCCGGCAGTTTTGTAGCCAACTGGAAGCTGTCTCTCGGATGACGGTCGACCAATGCAATCTTTGCCGCCTCTTCAGATTTCCCATCCAGATAGCCGTAGGCCGTATCAAAGTATGTAAAGCCTTTAGAGAGAAATAAGTCTACCATCTCTTTGGTCTGCTCGATATCCACTTCTTCATCATTCATCGGAAGCCGCATCAAGCCAAATCCTAATTTTTTAATATCTTCTATTTTTTCATACATGATAGCTTCTCCTTTATCAAATTCAATCATATATCCAAAGCCGGGGTCGGGAATCCAATCCCACATGTTCCCATTCACCTCAGGAAACAGCGCCTGCATCATCGCCGAAATCACACCGCCATGGCAGACTATTACAGAAATAGCATCCTTTCCGCTGTGGCGATGGGACAATTCCTTTAGACGATGATATCCCTGAAGTTCTTTCAGTCCCTCGGCAATTCTGGCATAAAACTCATTGTTAGACTCGCCTCCCGGCAGTTTCGCGTCGCCTGTCTCGTCATAACACCACTGATCGAATAATTCATAGTCCTTCAGTTCCTCGTAAGTCTGACACTCATAGTCACCGAACTCCATCTCCCGCAGTTTCGGAATCACTTTATGTTCCCTATCACCAAAGAGGATTTCAAAGGTTTGTTCTGTACGCAGGAGCCCCGTGGTATAGCAATCCGCATCATCAGGAATGCGGGGGTAAATTCCTCTGGCAGCCAGCCTCTGCAAGGTTTCTTTTCCTTCCTCAGCTAACGGGATATCGGCTTTTCCATAAAACCATCGCCTCTGATTCCCCTCTGTAATGCCATGCCGAATCAAATAAATTCTCGATACCATTATTTCACCTTGTTCCCGATTCCACAAAATACTCTGATCACTTCTTCCGCCTGCTGTCCCAGATAAGTCATACATCTTCCCGTCATTTCACGCCATGCCCGCTCTGTCTTGTCAATCGGTACGACACCTTGGGAAATATCATCAAAGATTACAATTTTCCCTCGCAGCTTTTCTATGTTGTCTTCTAAGCACTCTTTTGCATTGATTCCCTCTTTTACGCATGCCAGAACGAACTTCTCCAGATCTGCGATCACCTTCTTATCAAAATTAATTACCATGGACTCCATATCACAGTGGTAAACATCCTTCTCAACTAATTTGTAGGTACTCAGTGCATATTCCAGTTTCCCCTGATATGCTCCCCCAAATATCAATATCATACTACACCTCTACTTTTCCTGATTTATTAACTCTTATATAATCGCCAGGGTTATGATGCCCGCAAGCTCACTGATACATATAGTGTATCCTGCGATGTCCCCGCTCATTCCGCCTAGCTGCTTTCTGGCATAGGCGCAGGCAAAAAATGCCGCGACGACGATTACCGCTGCACAGATCAAAGTCTTGGCAGCATCTCGGCCCAAAAATATGACAATTCCGATAACAAGCAGCATCTGTACTGCTACCGCCACCCTGTATTTTCCTCGCCCTGGTTCTTTGTAATCCTCTACATACTGGCTATGACCAATGGGCTTGTAGGTCAGGACGCTCATTCCGCCGATCCCCCTGCTGACCACTGGCAAAATCAGAAGGTCTACATAGGTGATGTGGTAAATTGCCTCCTGCATCGCCGCAAACCAAGCCAGCAGCAAAAAAGCCACTGTCACTACCGCAAATGCGCCGACAGTCGAATCCTTTAAAATCCGCTGTCTTTCCTCTAAAGGCCGCCTGGACAGAATTGCATCGTTGCAGTCCATAAATCCATCCATGTGCATGAATCCACACACGATAAAAATGTAAAACAGCATGGCAAAACTGATTAAAGCCGGTGGCAGCTGCAGATAGACCAGCAGCCAGAAAACAGCCATCCAAAGAACACCGATCACCAGTCCGACTGAAGGCAGAAAAGCGAGCATCATATTTTTCAGCTGCCCATCCCACTTCTTGTATGGACATGGCAGGGTGATGAAATTTCCCCAAGCCATAAAAAATCCAGTAATAAACTTCATCCGTTCTCTCTTTCTCTATTATAATAATATCTTTGTCCATAGGCGACTTCTATGACCTGGTCGCAGACCTTCGCCAATTGTCTGTCCACATAAGCCAGCGACTGTCTGTATCGATCCGTATATGCATCAAAGTTTCTGGCGTCAGAATAGATATAGTCTGACACAAAGACGGTATTTCCTGTTCTTCTAGCAAACTCCGTCAACTCCTCAGCGACTTTTTTACCAGCTTTCAGGTTACAAGTCCCATCACTTCGAAACATCTCGTTAGACAAAAGCGCTGTCACGCTGTCCAAAAGAAAAGCGCCCTTGGGATCAACGCCTTCTTTGAGAAGTTCGCAAATATCAATGCCCTGTTCCAACGTCTCAAACCCCCAGCCGCTGCGTTCATCGATATGTCTTGCAATTCGCTTGCAGTCTTCCTCGTCAGTGGGAATCATCGTCGCTATGTAGTAAAGTTTTGTTCCTTCTGTGTCCGCCATTTCCTTTGCCAATCTCTGCGCATACATGGATTTTCCGTTTTTGCAGCCTCCGCTGATAAAGATATTCATTAGAACAAGTTTTCCCTTCTGATTTCTTCCAGATAGTCGCCCTCGATAGACGCCTCTTCCAATGTTTTCATCAAGTTCATGGACCCTACTGCCGCTTCGATAATCTTGAAAGCGATCGGGCAGCCGCTGCCTTCTCCCAGTCTCATTCCCAAATCAAACATCGGTGCCAGGCCGAGACGGTCCATAGCGATGACATAACCTACTTCGAATGATCTGTGGGAAGCAAACATGAAGTCCACAGCCCTTGGATTTAACTCTTTGGCCACACAGGCGGCTACGATAGAAATAAATCCATCAATGACGACGGGGATTCTGTAGATCCCAGCTGCCAGGAAAGCACCTACCATAGCACAAATATCATATCCGCCTACTTTTGCTAATTTCTCAATGGGGTCTCCCATACACCAGCTATTGACCGCATCATCTACAATTTTAATTTTCTTAGCCAAGCCTTCGTCGTTGAGGCCGCCGCCCCTGCCGACTACCTCTTCAGCTTTGACACCAGTCAACGCGCTCAGCACTGCCGAACTTGTGGTAGTATTTCCGATTCCCATTTCGCCTATACCAAAGAGCTGGATGCCAGCATCCTTCATGGCTTTCACAGCTTCGATACCGGTCAGCATTGCACGCACCGCCTCTTCCCTCGTCATAGCCGCCTCTTTAGCCAGATTCCTCGTACCGTTGGCAATCCTGCGGTTTACTATTTTAACTGGAATTTTTTGATCCTCGGTAAGCATCGAGTCCGTATAGAGTTCTTCCGGAATCTCCATGGAAACGCCTACATCTGTAACCAAAAGGTCTATGCCAAAATATTTGGCCATCGAGCTTACGCCCGTATATCTTCTAGTGAAATTTATGGTCTGTGATAACGTTACCGACTGTGGAGCGGAAGCGACTCCCTCCTCTACGACGCCGTTATCAGCACACATGATGACAACACACTGCCTGGTCACATCGTTGCCAACAGCCTTTCCTGTAATTCCCGCTATTTTGATGGAAATGTCCTCAAGGCGTCCAAGACTTCCCGGCGGCTTTGCCAGATAATCCTGCCGTTCTTTTGCGGCCTTCATTGCTGCATCATCTAGTTCCTTTATTTCTCCGATCAACTCAAATAGTTTTTTTTCATTGCTCATCTTTGCTTATCCTCTTTTCTGGTTGTTCACTCGTACAATCATCTTACCATATTTTTGTGCGAAAAAAAAGTTTCTTACCTTGTAAACTTTTATTAATTTTAATATAATTATTTCTGTAAGCAATACTTATTTTATTAGAAAAGGAAATGATTTTATGAACAAAAAACTTAAGAGCGACATCATGTTACTCATCACTGCAATTATCTGGGGATCTGCCTTCGTTGCCCAGAAAGCGGGTACGGTATTAGAGCCCTTCACCTACAACGGTATCCGTATGCTGATCGGCGGACTCGTTTTAATCCCTGTAATCTTCTTGTTCAAAAAGATCAGCAAAGAAGACCCTGATCGTGTTGCGAAGACAGAGACAGAGAAACAGGCAGAAAAGAAAACCCTGCTGATCGGCGGTCTTTCCTGTGGTGTTGTTCTCTGCATCGCATCCTCGCTGCAGCAATTCGGCATGTTCTTTGATACAGATGCCGGCAAGACCGGTTTTATCACCTCGCTTTATATTGTCCTCGTTCCAATACTGGGTTTGTTCCTCCATAAGAAAGTAAAACCAGTTATCTGGTTCTGCGTTGCCCTGGGAGCTGTCGGCTTCTACCTGTTATGCATGGCAGGGAAGGGGGGCAGCTTTGCATTGACCACTGGCGATATGTTCGTGTTGCTGTGCGCAGTCGCCTTTTCTTGTCACATTCTGGTGGTCGATCATTTCGCTCCGAAATGCGACGGCATCAAACTGTCCTGCATTCAGTTCCTCACTGCCGGGATCATCGGCATCGTCTGCATGTTTATTTTCGAAAATCCTGTCATAGCCGATATACTCGACTGCTGGCTGCCGATACTTTACTGCGGCGTGTTTTCTTCTGGCATCGCCTACACCCTGCAGGTGCTGGGACAGGAACATGCAGAGCCGACAGTGGCGACTTTGATCATGAGCTTAGAATCTGTATTTGCTGTACTCTTCGGCGTATTGCTCGCTAGCGAATCTCTGACCATCTACGAAGGTCTTGGCTGCGTGGTCATCTTCATCGCAGTCATCATTTCGCAGCTTCCATCAAAAGAAGAAAGATTGCAAGGAAAGAGCAATTAGTGTACAATAGTGGATAACAATATGACAAGATAGGAAGTGATACCAATGATTAGTAGAGAAGAAGCCTTAGAACTTCTAAAAAAATACAACAAGGAGGAATTCCATGTCCACCATGGAATTACCCTGGAATGTGTGATGAGGTACATGGCAAAAAAACTGGGATACGGTGACGAAGCCGAATTCTGGGGTCTTTGCGGACTGCTTCACGACATTGACTTTGAAATGTGGCCGGAAGAACACTGCAAGAAAGCTGTGGAACTGTTAGAAGAAGCCGGTGTCGATGAGAAAATCATTCACGCAGTCGTCTCCCACGGTTATGGTGAATGTTCTGATGTGTTCCCAGATCACGAGATGGAGAAGATACTTTTTGCCATGGATGAACTGACCGGGCTCATCGGAGCGTCAGTCATCCTCAGACCTTCACACAGCTGCAAAGACATGGATCTCAAATCATTGAAGAAGAAATTCAAAGACAAGAGATTTGCCGCTGGCTGCAGCCGCGAAGTCATCCAGAAAGGTGCTGACCAGTTAGGCTGGGAACTGCCAAAGCTCATGGAAGAAACCCTGGAAGCCATGCAGGCCTGCGAAGACGAAATTGCAGCACTGGAACAATAGTCTCAATATACCTTGAAAGCAAATCGTAAAAAGCATACCGGCTGGTATGCTTTTTCTTTACCCATAGCAGGTCTTGATTGCCAGTTGAAACTGAAGCTCTGAGAGAGTATAATAATTGATGTGGTTTTACAATTTGTTTGAGAAAGGAACAAGATTCATGTATTACGAAATGACAATAGCAGGACTAAAACGCCAATTACCTTTGTGCAAGATTACTGATGATCTTTATATCGGTGCCTTTATCATGTTCAGCGATGTAGAAATTACTAGGGCATGTGCCAAGGAACTCCTGAAAGCTGCGCCGGATTTTGATGTCATCATCACGGCAGAATCAAAGGGCATTCCCCTTGCCTATGAGATGGCAAGACAAGCTGGCACAGATGATTATGTGGTCGCTAGAAAAGGTGCCAAATTGTATATGGATAATGTCATCACCACAGAGGTCAACTCCATTACAACCGATCATATTCAAACTTTATGTCTGGGGCAAAAAGAAGCGGATATGATGTGCGGGAAGCGAGTCCTCATTGTCGATGACGTAATCAGCACAGGAGAATCTCTCCTTTCGTTGGAAACCCTCGTAAAACAAGTAGGCGGAAATATCGTCGGCAGGATGGCTGTACTGGCAGAAGGTGAGGCAGCTGACAGAACGGATATCAGCTTCTTAGAAAAATTGCCAGTCTTCAATGCTGACGGCACAATAAAATAATCAATATGTAAATTGAGAGGCTTCTTGCACAGAATCCAGTCGGACAGACCCTGGTGAGGCGCCTCTTATTTTTGTTTTAAAAACAGTTGACTCCCACGTTACGTGATACTGTATGATGGAGACAAAGTTAATTAGGAGCTGATGATTATGAGAACAATAAGCCAAGTTGCAAAGCTGACCGGAGTAAGCGTGCGCACTCTGCAATACTATGATGAAATCAACTTGCTCAATCCAAGCCAGCTTACCTCCTCGGGTTATCGTTTGTACGATGATGAAGACCTGAAAAAGCTGCAGCAGATTTTATTTTTTAAAGAGCTGGATTTCAAGTTAAAAGAAATCAAGACGATGATTGAACAGCCAGATTTCGACCAAATTGAAGTTTATAAGAAGCAGAAGCAGCTGCTCTCTTTAAAACGAGACCGGCTTAACAAGCTGATATCGCTCCTGGATAGACTTGCGAAAGGAGAACCATGTATGAGTTTCACAGAATTTGATTTAAGCGAATATATCGACGCATTGGAGCAGTTCAAAAAAACTGATGCGGACCAGGTAATAAAATACTGGGGCAGCATCGAAAACTTTGAAAAGTTCATTGAAAGAGTCAGGGAGGATGAGCCTCGTCTAGCTCAACTGGCTGTCAAACAATTTGGCAGCGTGGAAAAATATACGGAAGCAATGAAGGACAACCTGGCACATTTTTCTGAACTGATGGAACAGGCTGATACTATGAGGGAGAATATCGACGAGTTGATGAAGAAAAATAACGAGTTATATGCGCAATTGACCGACGACATGTCGAGGGACGCCTCTTCCCCTGCAGTGCAGGGTATTCTTGCGGAAATTATTGAATTTTCCCAGCAATCTCTTATGAATAGAGAGATGGGAGATGGCTACTGGGATATGATAATCGAAAGTTACGAAAACGAAACAAACAAAGGTATCGTAGATCAAAAATACGGTGCTGGTGCATCTGATTATATCGCAAAAGCGCTGCGATGTTACTTCCACAGATAACTCGCGTAAAAAGGCTACGTTTCAAGTTGATAAAACGTAGTCTTTTTTATAGCATGCCTCTGGCGTGGGTCTTTGACCAGATTTCCAGTTTGCAGGTATCAGACAAGAACTTTCCAATTCTCTCTTTCCGCTCCCCTTCATCCTTCGGCCAGGTAAACAGATCAACACCTTTCCAACTTGCATGATCGACACTATAGGTCGGAATTTCATTTTCGTAGATAGCCTCGCTGGCTTCTATCCGAAATCCGTTGATGGTTTTGTGCGGACCGCCGTTGAGAATAAATCCTTTGATTTCTCCCAGGCTGTCTAGATATGCCTGGTCTGCGTCGTGGCTGCAGACGACTGCCGGCACGCCAAAACTCTCCACATCCTCCTTGATCATCTGGCAATTCTCATGTCCTAAGTCTACGATTACAATTACGCCCGTCGCCATTACTCGTCATCCTCCATTTCTGCAAGCTTTCCATATACTACCAGTCTTGCATCATCAAATTCATATGTGCAGGTGCTCAACATCACGATTTTGTCTCTGGGCGATGCAGCCACACCCGTGTCAATTTCACTATTTGCAATAATCCAGTCGAGGTATGTCTGTTTATCCTTTTCTCCGGAAAAACGATATCGGTACTTATCGCTGTCCGCGGCAATTGTTACAACACCAAAGATTTCCACTTCGTATTTTTTCTCCGGTGTGATCAGCATCATTTTCTTATGTTTGTCAAAATAGTCTTTGTCCCGGTATTTCGTAAGGGAATTGAACATGCTGCCATCTTTCATTCTATGGCCATAAATAATCGTGTTGAACTCTGCAAAGGGTTTTTCGCATCGGTAGTCGATAAAGATGGAACCTTTGCCATTGTACTGGCCGTTGATCATCCGGTAGAGATAGTATTGATTGTCTTTTCCCTGTACCACAGGATAATTGATGACTGTATCTTTTGAGTAAATCCACGCCTTGACGTCCTTATTTTTCTTGACCAATGCGTCAAAATCCACTTCACCAGTAAATGATTCTGCCTGCGTTCCCGCAAGTTCCTGTACACTGTCATATTCTTTCGTTCCTACGTGATATTCATATAAAATCGTTCCAATCTTGTAAAGACTAAACGCAATAATCAGTATCAAAATAAAGAGAATCATTCGATAAAGCAACGTGCTTTTTTTCTTTTCTTTTTTTGTCATAGTGATACATTCTCCTCTATTCATCCGACTATAAAGTATTGTATCACATTTCCATTTCTTTTTCATTCTTTTGCGTATAAAAAAGGCCGCCGATTCCAATATTAAAATCATGGAATTAATAGTATTTGTTTTGGGTGGAGCTTTTTACGGCCTTACAGAATTTATATATCGAGGCTGGACCCATTGGACCATGGTGCTGACAGGCGGTGCTGTCGTACTCACGTTCTATCTTCTGATTCCTTTTCTATTTAATATGAATGTTATACTCGCCGCTTTGCTCGGCGCTTTGATTATCACCGCATACGAGTTCTCGATGGGTGTCATCGTCAATCTCTGGCTGCATTGGGATGTTTGGGACTATTCTTCTCGTCCTGGCAATGTACTCGGGCAGATCTGCCCTCTTTATACGGCATACTGGTTTGCAATATGCCTTGCCTTCTTCTCCCTGATAAAATATAATAGGAATATACTTTTTTAGCAGGAGAAGAAATTATGTCAAAATATGATTATAGCAAGTTACAAAATGGCAGCGATATCAGGGGAGTTGCAATTGACGGCGTCCCTGGCGAAACTGTCAACCTGGACAAGGAAACAACGATGCGCCTCGCAAAAGCCTTTCTTTACTGGCTGTCTTCAAAGACGGGAAAAGATCCAGCTTCTTTGACTATATCCATCGGACGCGATCCGCGTTTGTCAGGTCCCGGCTTGGCTGATGCATTCTGCCAGGCGCTAGTTTCTTACGGCTGCAGAATCTTAGATGCAGGCATCGCTTCAACACCAGCCATGTTCATGTCAACAATCTTTGCAGAGTATCAATGTGACGGCGCTATCATGGTGACGGCCAGCCATCTCCCTTTTAACAGAAATGGATTCAAGTTCTTCGACTGTGAAGGCGGACTGGACAAGGGCGACATTACGGACATCATCACCTTTGCAGAATCAGACTCGATATTAAATTCCATACAGGGCCGTGAGCCCGGAGAAGTGGAAAAAATCCCACTTCTCGATACATATTCGGCCCATCTGCGTGAGCTGATTGCTGAAGGTGCAGGCTTGGGCGAAAAACCACTGGCAGGTATGAGAATTACCGTCGATGCGGGCAACGGTTCCGGCGGGTTCTTCGCCACTAAGGTGTTAGCACCTCTAGGTGCTGATATTTCTTCCAGCCAGTACCTGGAACCCGATGGGAACTTTCCAAATCATGCCCCGAACCCGGAAGATCAGAAAGCGATGGAGGCAATCTGTTCTCGTGTCAAAGAGGTGAAGTCAGATCTTGGCCTCATCTTTGATACCGATGTAGACAGATCCTCTGCGGTGGACGAAAAAGGCCGCGAAATTAACCGGAACGGCATCGTTGCCATGGCGGCGGCACTGATCGCCGAGGCTCATCCGGGAACCACCGTCGTTACAGACAGCATCACCAGTAATCAGCTGACTGCATTTCTCGAAAAGGACCTGGGGCTTAAGCACCTGCGCTTCAAGCGAGGGTATAAAAACGTGATTAACAAATCCATCCAACTAAATCAAGCTGGGATTGACAGCCAGTTAGCCATTGAAACCTCAGGCCACGCCGCATACAAAGAAAACTACTTCCTCGACGACGGCGCTTATCTCGCCACTAAAATCGTCATCAAAGCGGCAAAACTCCATCAGGCGGGTCAGGGTATTTCCGCGTTGATTGCCACTATGAAAATGCCTGCGGAATCTATAGAAGTCAGATTTCCGATTTTAGCGGAGGACTTTTCAGCTTACGGCAATCAGATTATCGATGATTTGCAGACACTCGTCGCATCCGATCGGCTGCAGGGCGCTTCTCTCGTCACACCGAACTATGAAGGCGTTCGCATCAATTTTGATACCCCTTCTCTAAAGGGATGGATGCTGCTTCGCAAGTCGCTGCATGATCCGATCATGCCCCTCAATATTGAATCCGATGTAGAAGGCGGCTGTGAGGCGATCAGGAAATTGTTAACGCCGATTCTGGCGACTTATGCAGAGCTGGATATTTCAAAATTATAAAAGCACTATAAAAGGCCGTCACGCTGAACGGCCTTTTTACTTTTTTTATTATTTAAACTCCAATGACTTGTAGAATACTTCTACATCCTTCCATTCGTAATCAAAGATGATGATCGTCACCGACTCGAACGCCCTGGCCAGGGCGCCTGCATATTTGTCATTGCGAAGCTCTTCAATGGTGAACCCCGGTACGGAAAGCCCGAATCTGCCCGCATTGGCCATAATCCCCGCTTTCATGTAGCCGACAAATTCCGCCCACTCTTCATCGCCGGTCATATCTGCCGCTTCTTGTTTAGCAGATAATTTGATACGATCTCTTTCGTTGGCATCCCCTTTCAGTCCCCTGACGGCAAAATAGTTGATCCACTTGTTGAGCATATCATTATCCGCGCATTTCTCAAAGGCCTCCAGAATTTCGTCCTTCGGTACGGAAACCCGATAAAAATATCGGTTATCATAGGTATCAATCTTTTCCACTTTCTCAAAAGCTTCCTCGAGAGTTTCCTGATAGGCGTCTGCCGAAACCTTTTCGTCTGACAGAACCGGAAAAGATACCACTAGATAGTCTGGCGCGGGTATGTATTGTGAATTCTTATATTCTGCTAAGGCATGCTGAATGCCTATATTTTCTGAAATAAGTTGTACAGCTCTGTTCATAATACTCACCTCGTTAATATTCTGTTCCCAATTTGCATTTTTCTGACAAATCTATTTTATCACATTTTATTTGTGAAGCATAGTTAAAATATAGATTAGTACTCTTTTGCGATTTCCTCCCCCATCAGCATGCGCAACGTGCCGCCTGCCAGAGCTTCCATCTCACCCTCTCCTGCCATGACTTCAATTTTGCCGATATGTCCGCAATACTCTGTAATCATGTCGGTCAACATCTTTGAGCGGGCAATGCCGCCAGTCAAGATAATCACATCCACCTGACCTTTTAAAACACAAGATAGTCCCGCTACAGACTTTGCCACTTGTAAAGCCATGGCCTCATAGACTAGTTTGGCATAATCATCCCCACCCTCAATGCGGTTTTCAACTTCTAAGCAGTCTTTCGTTCCCAAATAAGAATAGATGCCCCCTTTTCCGCTGATTAGGTCTTCCATATCCTTCTCAGTGTGTCTGCCATCAAAACAGAGTTTTTTGAAGAGAAGAAGCGGGATACCCCCGGAGCGCTCCGGGGCCATAGGGCCGTCATCGTAAGCCGCGGTATCTATTACTTTCCCATCTCTCCAGGCATTAGCAGTAATACCGCCACCCATATGGCAGACGATGAACTGCAGATCCTTATAGTCTCTGCCGATAGAAGCTGCATATTTGATGGCCTGCGCTCTCGAATTCAAAAGATGGGTTGCACCATACTTTTCGACCCCGGCAATCCCGGTAAGTTTCACAACATCTAACAAATCACAGCCCATGGTGGAATCGTAAATATATGCTGGCAATCCCAAAGGTGTTGCAATCGCGTAAGCTAAAAGTCCTCCCAGGCTGGATGCATGCTGCGGAATATCGGAACTGGCCAGTCTGTCACAGAGTCTTTCGTTTACTCTGTACCCGCCACCTGCAAGTTCATAGACCATGCCGCCTCTGCCGACTACTGCCGAAAGATTCGTCAAATCATAGCCGTCTTCTTCTAGCATCTGTAGGATCATCTCTCTTCTGTATTCTCTCTGCGATGCTACATTGGGGAAAGAGAGGATGATTTCTTCGTCGTGAATGATATTTTCTTCAAAGAGCACGTCCTCATTCTGATTGGCATAAATGGCGATTTTCGTCGATGTAGAACCTGGATTGATGACCAGAATGTCTCTAATCTTCATATCTCTCACTCTCCTCTCGCAGCATTTTGATTTCTCTTCCATAACCAGATAGATCCTCCTGCGGCGTCTCCAAAATGCAAGGAAGCCCTGCCAGTTTCGGATGATTAATCACATGCAATATCGGTTTGAGCCCCAGATGTCCACTGCCGATACAGGCGTGGCGATCCTTATGGGCGCCCCTTTCGTTCATGCTGTCGTTGATATGCAGCGCCTTCAATCGGTCAAGTCCGACCACTTGATCAAACTCCTCAAGCACCCCGTCCAAATCGCCTATAATATCGTAGCCGGCATCACTGACGTGACAGGTATCCAGGCACACACCCATTTTTTCGTCGTGGTTTACCCGGGAAATAATTTCGGCCAGCTCTTCAAATCGGCTGCCCACTTCACTGCCCTTTCCCGACATCGTCTCCAGCAATATCACAGTTGACTGCTCTGGCGTGATGATTTCGTTCAGCAGATCACTGATCAATTCAATTCCCTTTTCTATACCTTGCCCCACATGACTGCCGGGATGAAAATTGTAATAGTTGCCCGGAAGATATTCCATCCTTCTCATATCGTCTTCCATGGCCATATGGGCAAAGTTCCTCGTTTTTTCGGTGGCGGAACAGGGGTTCAACGTATATGGCGCATGCGCGACCAATTTTCCAAAATGATTCTCCTCCAATATCATTCTCAGTTTTTTTACATCTTCCCCGTCGATTTCCTTAGCCTTTCCTCCTCTTGGATTACGTGTAAAAAAAGCGAAGGTATTGGCGTCGATATCGCATGCATTCTTTCCCATGGCTGCAAACCCTTTCACCGAGGAAAGATGGCAGCCAATGCATAATCTTTTATTTTCTATTTTGTTTGTTATTTTCTTTTCCATAGCCTATATTGTACTACATTCATCACAGAATTCCAAAGCCTTTGAAAAATAATTTCATGACATCTGCGTTAATTCGTGTATAATTGACTTAGAATCATTGAGAGGAAACATTCCATGAATTTAAAAGAAAATGCAAAAAAGCTGAAGCAGGATATTCCGACCGTTTTTTTAGCTTTAAAGGATAAAGACACGCCGGTAGCAGCAAAAGTTGTCGCCGCGGTTACAGTGGCATATGCCCTCTCCCCTATTGATCTCATACCTGACTTTATACCTGTTCTCGGATATTTAGACGATCTTGTTCTGCTGCCTGCATTGACAGCGTTAACAATCAAACTGATTCCCCGCCAGGTGTGGGAGCAGAATCGCAAATGTGCTGAAAACATGTGGGCGGATGGCAAGCCCAAAAAATGGTACTACGCAATCCCCATTCTGATAATCTGGCTTTTGTTACTCTGTCTGATCATAAAAGCCATCTGGTTTTAAATGAATTCAAGCTTAAGAGGAGAATGCTTTATGAATACTATGCAAAACATCTGTATCGCTTTATCAGCAGGCCTAATCGTCGGCTTTTTCTGCGGTGGGATCAAAGCCACTTTTTTCCGCAAAGAATACTCAGAAAAAAAAGTAGCCGCTACGCACAAGCTTATAAACAAAGCTGCTGGTGTGTTAAAATACTTTACATTTATGTTGCTTCTCATGGGGCTGCTTTGGTGCGTCTATTTTCTGGTTTTGGCAGTCGTGAAACCGGAACAAGTCGACTACGCCAATAACATGGCTGAACTGATCGTAGCCGGTTTAACTGTAATATCAATTTTGTTTGCCTTCGTTGAATTCATACGAAGAAAAGACGACAAGAAAGAATAAAAGGAGGTCTGATTATGCAGCATGAAATCACAAAAGCCGCTCCTCTGCTGAATCAGCAGGGCCATTTAAATGAACCTGGTTACGCAAAATCTCTGCTTCCTGTTTACGACAGGTCGGCAATCAAAGCCCCTTCCTGGCGCATCAAAGAATGGGATTATTACTATATCGGCAATGATGACTATGGCATCGCGCTAACGATCGCTGATAATTCTTACATGGGTCTGGACAGTATCAGCCTCTTGGATTTCAGAATTCCCTGGCAGCAGACGACTAGTCCCATGTCCTTTTTTACCAGCGGCAAAGTAGGGTTTCCGTCCACTTCTGCATCTGGAAACGTGGCCCACGGCGGCAGACACCACGTCCTTTCCTTTCAAAAAGAAGGTTCAGCCAGAGTCCTGTCCTTCCGCATGGATAATTTCTGCAAAGGAAAACCAATAGAAGGGCGCCTGGAATTGACGGAGCCGCCAGGAGACTCCATGGTCATCGTCACTCCTTTTGCCGGAGCGCCTGATCACTTCTATCTCAATCAGAAGATCAACTGCATGACAGCAAAGGGCAGCGTTCACTTTGATGGACAGGAGTATATCTTTGATCCTGCGTCCTCCTTTGCCGTGCTGGACTGGGGCCGCGGCGTCTGGACCTACAAAAACACCTGGTACTGGGGCAGCGCTTCCGGGCTTGCAGACGGCGTGCCATTTGGATTTAACATCGGCTACGGCTTCGGCGATACCTCCGCCGCCACAGAAAACATGCTCTTTTATAATCACAAAGCCCACAAATTGGACCAAGTAACCTTTCACATTCCAACCGGGCAGGACGGTAAGGAGGACTATCTCAAGCCGTGGAGGTTCACCAGCAGTGATAGCCGCTTTGAAATGGACTTTGAACCAATTATCGATCGTCATGCAGATTCCAACGTCCTTCTCATTCGTTCCAATCAGCATCAGGTCTTCGGCAGATTCTCCGGCAAAGCCGTTCTCGACGACGGCACTGAAATACAGGTGAAAAATTTGATGGGTTTTGCTGAGAAAGTATATAATAAGTGGTAAAAAAAGAGAACTCGTCAAGAGTTCTCTTTTTTAAAGAAGTGTTTGATATATTCCTCCAATATACACATATAGTTCCGAATGGTTTCTGCTACCACATATTCCTCTGCCTTATGAAAATTCACTCCTTGCGGACCGAATAAAACCACTGGAATGCCGAGTTCCTTGTTCAGGATATTCCCGTCGCTGACGCTCTGATTAATGCGAAGCGAGGGGACAAAACCGCCCACTCGTCCTGCGGTCTGCACCAGCAGTTCCAAGTCTTTATTTTTCAAATCTACAGCATAGGATGGGTAGTAGGGGATTTCTCTGCTGATTTTGATTCTTCCTTCACCGACAGTTTGCTGATATAAATCCATAAGGTCTGTCATCAAGTCTGCTGCCGTTTCGCCGCTATCCAGCTGTTTATTCAATAAACAACTGCATCGATCCGGCACGCTGAGACTGTAACCTTCCCAAGGGCTCTCAATCTGTAATACGCAGTGCGACGCTCCCTTTTTCTGTTTATATAGGCTCCCATATCTTTCATCGACAGCTTGAATCAATTTTGCCATACAGGAAACTGCATTGATGCCGTTTTCTGGTGTCGCTCCATGGCATGTACTGCCGATCACCTCTATTCTGAACAGCGCTTTCCCTGTAGCACCAACGACGATATGATCGTAATGGGGCTCAGCAAAAATACCGAAGTCTGCGATTTGTTCCTGGTGCTCCTGCGTCCAGTTTACATACTCAATTGCGCCTATGGAATGGCGTTCCTCGTCACATAAGCAGACTATTTCTATCTCTCCCTGAAAGGGAACCCCCTCATCGAGGAGTTTCTTGAGTACGGTAATCTGTGCAGCTAACCCACCTTTCATATCTCCGCAGCCCAATCCGTAATATCGGCCTTCCTCTTCTCTAGCAATGAGTGGATTGTCAGCCCATCCTTTGTCAGGTTTTACTGTATCCATATGACCACCCAAGAGAAGTTTTCTCCGTGGCGCTCCCTGTCCCTGTAGTTTTGCAATGACGTTATAACTATTCTCCCTCACCTGGTGAAGATGAGTTATAAGCCCCATCTCATGAAACAAGGTATCTAAGAAGCTGGCAATATCCTTCTCGTCTTGTGAATTACTAGGAATGGAAACCATTTTTTTCATCAAATCTATCGCAAAGTCAAAGTAGTCCATATTCTTTTCCCTTCTTATACTTTGGATAAACCTTCTGGTTATGTCTCAGACCGGTACGTATACTGGTCTCTGCATAAGCTACTGCCAACGTTGACGGATCATAGATTGTAATACCGTACTTCTTTCCGATTTCCTCTCCGAATGCCGCCATGCCCAGACATGCCAGCACCACCCCATCAATAGGTTCCTGTTCTATCGCTTCGCAGATCACTTTATCCAGATAGTCCTTCGTAACCTGCGGATTTCTCCTCAATTCTACTACCGGAATATTCAACGCTCTGACAGAGGTCATTTTATCCGCTAATCCACTGCCCTTCAGCCTGCGATAAGTTCTAGCTATATTGTCTTCTGTCGTCGTGATTACTGTAAAGCGGTTAGAAAGTGAGCCAGCCGCCGTCAGGGTCACCTCTCCCGGCCCAATAACCGGAATAGATACGTTCTCCCGCACAGCATCAATAGCCAAATCACTAAAGCAATAGATAATGATTCCATCAAAGCCCTCCTCCTCTGCTCTGATGCAGTCTTTAATCACTTCCGCAGCGGCCAGTACCTCATCAGTATGGGATTCAATGGCATCAGGTCCCCGTCTTATGCAATCCACTGAAATCTGTATTTCTTTAGAGACAGCATGGGAAAGCATCTCTTCCCGCGCTGTCAGAGTATTTCTATCCATCCCGCTGTTAGGGATAATGACCTTTATCTTTATCACTTTAGGTCACGCTCCTTTCTTGGATTTAGCAAAGTCTTTTGTCCAAATGCTGGTTTCTATACCGATTCGCTCAGAAACAAAGGGTTCACCCTCGGTATCCACGTAATCCTTCAGAGCTTTTAGTGCGATTTTCCCACCGATTAAAATGGTCGGCACGTTGATAAAGATAAACGTTACGTTGATCAAATCCGAAATGCTCCACATGTTTCCCAGTTCTAAGCCGGATAGCACACTGAGGCACCCAGCCGGTACCATGACAAAGACACTCATTATTCTGATTACTTTTGTCATCTTCGCACTGCCGGAAATTTTGCTGGCCGAAATCTCACAGAAGATGATACCGCCCAAAAGGGTTGTAAATCCAAAGAAGCCATAGGCCAAACACACGATGACAACAGCGGCGTTGTCGAAGGCGGTTCCCGGCATCAGAACTGCCACTGACTGCGTAAATACATCGATGATTGAATTGGAGATGGACTCCCAGTCATAAGCGGGATGAGACCATATTGCGCCCATCGTCACCATAAAACCCGTCATAGTACAGATAATAAACGTGTCCAGGAAAACTGCAATAGATTGGATAAAGCCTTGTTCACAAGGGTGGTCGTTATCAGCAGAGGCTGCCGCCATAGTGGTGGTACCCATACCGGCCTCATTAGAGAGCAGACCTCTTTTTATACCCTGAATTAATGCTACGCCGAACATACCGCCGAAGATAGCGTCTGGTCGAAAAGCACCTTTGAATACAGAAACAAAGAAAACCGGTAATTTGTCAATATTGACGACGACGATAAAGATAACTAATACAGAGTAGCCGATTGCCATGACGGGTACCATCTTGTCAGTCAGCTTTGTGACACGTTTGATGCCGCCGAAAATGACAATGGCAAGAGTAATGACGATTAAAACTGCCAGAGAATAGTACAGAACAGAAGTCCGCTCCGCCGGATGTCCTGTCAGAGTCGTAACAATAGTGCCCGCAGAGGTGAACAGGTGAAAGGTATGTACTGGCATACTGAGCATTCTATAGAGAATGAATGCAACACCAATTGCGACGCCGACCCAGTGGCGATTCTGATAAATCTTTTCCGCGTAATGAGTCAAGCCTCCTACATACTCGTCATTTTTCTGTTCCTTGAATATCTGTGACAGCGTCGCTTCAATAAAGGAGGTCGCCATACCCAGGAAAGCTGAAAACCACATCCAGAACAGCGCACCCGGTCCGCCGACAGCAATGGCTCCTGTAACACCTACGATATTTCCGGCGCCGATGCGCATTGCGGCAGACAACATGAACGAGGCAAAAGGGCTGACGCCGATTTCTGCAGTTTTTTTCTTTGTCAAAATTTTAATGCCTTTTTTGAAATAGCGAATCTGGACAAATTTTGATCGCAGCGTAAAGATGATTCCCGCCGAAAATAACATGATTACGGGAAGTGTGAACTGTCCTAAAATTGGAATATTGCTCCACCAGCCGTATTGGGTAGGAAAGGCCCACAGGTAGTTGCTGATTGCCAGAAAATTTCCAAAGAAATCGTTGACGATACTTAATACATGTTCCATTTGTAACTCCTTTCTTCATTCTTTACAGAAGCACCTTTTTGTACACTTTGCCAAAATCAATTACCGTCTTCAGCCCGTCTGTAATTCTATTTTTATTTCTTACTACTAACGTTTCAATTAATCCGTACTCCAGAGATGAGGGTTCCAGCTTATCTAACTGTTTGATTTCCGCAAGGAGTGGGATCGGTTCTGTTAAATTTGTGTGCCCATAACGGTCCTGGTCAAATTTTGATCCATAAGTCTGAAAGATATTTGTCAAACTGCGGGATACAATCTTAACAAACTCATTGTAATCACTCCTTTTCGACGGAGCAAGGCTGGCGCTATTATTCTGAATCCCCAAGACCAGTTCTTTCGCCTCTTTTAGATTGGCCAGCACATCGGTAAAATCCACTTTTTCCTGATACGCCTCTGCCAGAGGATAAAGATTCTTTTCTATCTGATCAAACTTCCGTCTAAAATCGTAAGGCAATAGGTCGCTGTTGACGAAGTTGTAAACAAATTCAGCATGAATCAGCGTATCTTGATATAGAATCTGCGGATCGCACTTATCGATACCGTCTTCTTTAGTATGGTTCCACCATCCTAAGGTCGCTCCATGAGCTTTCTCCATATCCTCCTCCGTAAAGGAAATCCTCTGGCAAAGCGAGGGAATACCGATGCCCATAAAGCTTTGATCGCCAATCTTCTTCAAGGTCATGATTCGCAGGTTCTCCTCTTTCATCTGCTTTACGTTATTGCGAGCAAAGGAATAGAGTTCATCCGATGATTTAATCTCTAGCTTTTTTGTCAATGCCACGCCCGTGGAATCGATGTGCATGTACGCAATACACTTTTTATTCAGCAAATCCCAATAGTGATCTAAGAACCAGGTGGAGCCGGCTGCCTCTGCAATCTCATGTCCGTTCCAGAATACCACGTGAATATCGCGTTTGAGTTGTTCTCTGTGTCTGGTCAGCACCCGACAGAGTTCTAAAGTCGTCGCATTGCCTGTCGCATTGCAAGTCACACCTGGCTGCCATGCATCCAGGTGTGATGCAACCAACATAAATTCATCACTCTCGCCATTTCCTCGAATAATGCCATAAGGCTGCCGCACTTTTGACCACTTTCTATCGGCAATGGCAGTGACTTTTGCAATCACTTTTTCTCCCCTTTGGCATAATCCTTTGATGCGAAGACCAGCGTGCCTCGTAATCCCCACACCTATCAAATCGGGCATTTCTTTCAGAGATTGGGGTGTAGGGTTTCCCCATACAGATTTTAAGGCTCTATGGCAGATTACCTCTTCATCGTTCCCCCAGTTCATACACATTATCCCGGCAGCGCCCATCTGTGCAGCAATATAAGCCTTTTCCGGCACTGGCGGTGCATAGGAGACTTCCACAAGCACCATCTTGCCCCGAACATCCTTTCCCTCATAGGCAGAAATAGATCCGTCAGCTACATATACAATTTCAAAATCCCTGCCATCCTTTCCTGTCGATCGAATGTGTCCGCAAGGCAGACTGTCGATTTGAAACTTTTCAGGTGAAATAATCTCAACCTTCGACTCCATAGGGGTGCTGTTGTATGCATCAAACTCCAGCGTCTCTGCTTCCATGCCATAGGATTCCATGACATTCGTTACATACCGTGCAGCTTTTTCCTCCGTTTCGCTGCCCGAAAGTCTGTAGGGGAAATTCTCTGTCATGTAGTGAATCCTGTCCATCATTTGGTCCAGACTGATTTCTTCTAATATTTTTTTCAGATCTTCCATGTCTCCTCCTTTTACATGCTTAGTTTTTTGTTCTCTTGGTTACTTGGTCACCCAATTTGTACAAACATAATAGCACTCAAAGGTGCTATTTGTCAATTACATATTTGTTCTGATCATTAAACAGATGCTACTGCAACATATCCATCGTATCTTGAATATGTTGAAACATCAGTTGTTTTGCCGCCTCTGCGTCTCGTTCCCTAATTGCAGAAATAATTTGCTTATGAGAGTCAATTTCTTTTTTGGGATTATGTATATCCAGTACATCGTGAAATCTACTGTGCATCATATCTAAGATGCTGGATAAAACAATCTCCATTGTCTGTTCCATGAACAGACTTTTTGTTTTCTTCGCATAGAGTCTATGCAGTTCAAATTCTCCAACTGTACGCCTTGTCTCTTCAAATATTACTTCTAACTCTCTGCAGGCTTTTTCTAGGTCATCGATATCGTCTTCGCTGGCATTTCTAACAATCAGTTCTACAGCTTTCATTTCTAATACTTGTCTAACTTCGTAAGCCTCTATCATGGAGCATCTTTCTAAGTTTTTGCTAAGGCTTTCATATTTCGTTGTCATGTCACCCGCCTTGGGCATGACTCTCAAAAACCTACCTTTTCCCTGATGTGAATTGATAATGCCCCTGCTCTCTAGTACATGAAATGCTTCTCTAAGCACGTTTCTGCTGATGCCAAGCTTTTCGGTCAGCTCCCGTTCCGGTGGCAGCTTGTCTCCGGGCTGCAGCTGGCTTTCATCGATCAAAGTATATAAATCATTTACTACATCCTCATATAATAATGTCCTCGAGGGTCTTCCGCCAATATTCCTCAATCAAAATGCCTCCGTTGTTCTTATTTACAGAATTAATATACCATAAAACCTACCATTGTTCAAACATGTATATTCTTTTTTACCATTTCCTATCAATTAAAAAGAGAACTCATCCAAGTTCTCTTTTTATGTTGCTAAAAACGTGACATCAAGACCCGCCTCTGTTGGATGAGATTCATGCCAAAGAGCGGCGCCACTTCACTTTTATAACTCCATCAGTCCCTCGATGCCTGTAATGCCAAGTCCAGGCGCATCGGTGACAAAAAAATGCGGGATTTCTTTTTTAAAACCACCTTGTACGGGGTCTTCTGCCAACAGGATTGCCGCATCTAAGTCAACGCGGGTGATATTTTTCTTTGCTGCTGCTAGGTGTGCGGCAGCAGTGAGACTGACTTTACTCTCAATCATGCAGCCCAGCATGCACTCTACTCCATAGGTCTCAGCAATGCCAGCAATCTTCAAAGCATTATGAATTCCCGCACATTTCATCAGCTTGATATTGATCAGATCCACTGCCTCCATGTGAAGCAGCTCAATAGCATCTGCTGGCGAAAACATACTCTCATCAGCCATGATTCTGGTGCTTACATTGTCATGGACCTTCTTCAGTCCTGCAAAATCACGTGCTTTCACCGGCTGTTCCACGAATTCAATATCCAGGCCCAAGTCTTCAAATCTTCGGATAGTACGGATAGCTTCTTCGGGTGTCCAACCTTGATTTGCGTCTAGGCGCAATTTGATGTCTGGACCTGCAGCTTCCCGAATGGTTCTCACTCTCTCAATGTCCAAGTCAGAGTCGATACCCACCTTCAGCTTCAGAGCATGGAATCCCTGGCCAATCGCGGCAAGAGCGTCACGCCTCATCTCCTCCGGCTCGTTGATACTGATTGTCAAATCTGTTTCCAGATCTTTTCTATATCCGCCAAGCAGCTTATACAGCGGCTGCCCATAGTGCTTGCTCCACAGATCGTAGACTGCCATATCGCAGGCAGCTTTTGGACTAGTATTTCCTTCAACGGAATGCTGCAGGCGGTACATGACTTCGTCCAAGTTTTCGATGTCAAGCCCTGTAATTGCTGGAGCAATAAACTCTTTGATGGCAGAAGTAATCGTCTCATTGGTGTCGCCGGTAATTGCTGCAGTGGGCGGGGCTTCTCCATAACCCCGAGTCCCATCGTCAGCAGTCATTACTACGATAATGTTCTCCGCTGTATCCACCCTGCGCAGCGCTGTTTTAAACGGCTTTTTCAGGGGAATGCTGACACGCTTCAGCTCTACCGATTCTATTTTCATTTTGGTTTACTCCTCTTATGTAATATTTACATCATCAAATCTCTGCCTTCCAGCTTATCTTCATCTCTGTTGCTGAATACCTCATAACAGAAATAACCGATGACAAGCAAGAAGAATGCGAAGGATACCCATGCGTTATCGGTTCCAGAAATCCAAGTATCTACGCCCGTTCCGATGTAAATCAGGAAAGTTGCCAGTACACCCATCAAAGCATCGCCTGCAATATAGCCAGACGCATACATGGTGCCCTTCTCAATTTTCTTCGCTCTTGTACCTTCGCTGTAAGACTTCTTGCTGTCCACGATGCCTCTGATTGCGCCGCCGATCATCATGGTTACGCTGAGGTGAATCGGCAGATAAAGTCCTACGGAGAACGGCAGTACGGAACCGCCCATGAGCCATACGGCAACAGCGATACCCATGCCGATCAAAATCAGAGCCCAAGGCAGATTACCTGACATGACACCTTCTGCAAGAGACTTGATCATAGTAGCATGCGGTGCTGCCAAATCTTTGCTGCCGATAGTATAGACATTATTGAGCATGATGATGACTGCACCCATGACCAGAGCGGAAGTCAAAACGCCGATCATCTGGCCATACTGCTGCTTCTTTGGTGTAGCTCCTAAGAGAAAACCTGTCTTTAAATCCTGTGCCATATCACCGGAGACGCCGATGGCGATGCAGATAATTGACCCTACAACGACTGTCGCGATTGTACCGCTGGTTCCGTTAAAGCCCATGGTTCTGAACAAAATGGCAGTTACTAACAAGCCGCCAATAGCCATTGCCACAATTGGGTTGGAGGAACTACCCACATAGCCTACCAGGTGAGCTGATACGGCCACGAAGATAAATCCAAATATCAAGACCAGAATTGCACCGATGCTTCCAGCCAGGACACTTGGGAATACTGGCAAAAATGCGATGATAGCGAGAATCACGATGATACCGATGACCAGAACATTTTTAGCGATGTTTCTGTCAGTTCTCTTTACTTCACTTTCCTTCAGCTTGTAAGCTGCAAAGGTGCCTTTAAAGGATTTGTAGATAATCGGAGCTGCTTTGAACAGGCTGATAAAGCCGCCCATGACAACAGACCCTATACCGATATACTTCAAGTAATAAGTCCACAGATCCCAGTGATCTAACTGAGAGATCGGCAGATCAGCCAGGCCAATCGCCTCTGGCGCATACTGTCCGATAAAGTAAATGGTAGGCAGAATGACAAACCAGCCGATAACAGAACCGGCCAGGGACATGGCTGCAATTCTCGGTCCAACTAGGAAACCTGCGCCCAGAAGGGACGGATAGACGTCAAGTCCTACGCTGCCTCCTTTGAGCAAGCCTTTAAATGGCACGTCAAGCTCCTCTGGAAAAATACATAGCCCATTGGTGAGGAATTTAAAGCCCGCACCGATTCCCAATGATTTAAAGAGCATCTTCGACGTGGTTCCGCCTTCTTTACCAGCTACCACGACTTCTGCACAAGCGGTTCCTTCTGGGTACGGCAGTTTGCCGTGTTCGTCCTTTATCAGGAACTTGCGCAGAGGCACCATCAGCAGACATCCTAGCAGCCCGCCCAGTGCTGAAATAGCAAAAATTGTAACGATTTTGATGTCCAGATTCATCAAAAGCAGCGCCGGCAGGGTAAATGCGACACCTGCCGCCAAAGCTTCTCCGGATGATCCCACAGTCTGAATGATGTTGTTCTCCAGCACCGTTCCGTTCTTGAAGCACTTCAGCGCTGCCATACCGATGACCGCCGCCGGAATCGATGCACAGATGGTCATACCGATTTTCATCGCCAAGTATGCGTTAGCCGCTCCAAAAAGACAGGCCAAAATGCATCCGATCACAATGGCACGCACGGTAAATTCTTTTATGTTCTCTGTAGCAGGAACATATGGCTGATACTCATCTCCGCTGACGTTTGCGGAAAAGTTCGCCGTTCTTTTGGTTTCCTTGTTTTCCATTTTGTACCTCCTAATGGCGCTTGCCACAATTTCTGCAAGAAATTGGTGGAAGGCCTTATGCTTTAGCGTCCCGCAAACAGTGCGAGCGGCAAGACGCTAGTCGTATAATGGCGCTTGCCACAATTTCTGTAAGGAATTGATGGAAGGCCTTATGCTTTAAATCCCCAAGAGTGCGAGCGCTTTGTGCGAACCACGATTGGAGGGATTTAGTCGTATATAATTACTTACCTTGGAAATAGTCGAAGACCAGCTTTGAAGTCTCTGCTAAGACTTTACGGCCGCAGTTGTTATCGCCCGTTTCCCAGGAAAAAAATACGTAAATATAATTTCGCTTTTCTGTGTAGACGATAGCAATATCGTGGTCCAACGCGTCCAACTCTCCGCTTTTGCGGGCAATGACAAGTTCATCAGGCAAATCACGACGCATGGCTTCCTCATCAGCTTGGCCCTTCATAATGTCGAGCATTTGCGCATCAAAGGGCTGTCCCAGCAGGCTTCCCTGATATAAGCGTTCAAGCAGGCTAGTCATATCCATTACAGAAGTATAATTCTGTCTTCCCTCTTCTGCGGCTGCAAAATCCATCATCTTTCTCTGAATGACAGAGGTCCTGCATCCGATTTGCTGCATCAGTTCATTAAGAGATGCCATACCGAAATAATCCACAAGCACGTTGGTTGCTGTATTATCGCTGTAAACCACCATCAGGCGCAGCAGCTCTTCCAGACTGTAAAGTCTCGGCCGCAAAAACTGCAAAACGCTGAAATCTACCAGGTCTTCCTTCTTGACCGCTATCTCTTTGTCCAAAGTGAGAGAACCGATTTTGATGCATCGGAACGCTTCAACAAGAATGTACATCTTAATTAAGCTGGCAGACGGGACTTTTAAACACTCATTGTGGCATAAAGTTTCTCCGTCTGACAGGTCTTTGATCAGAAAAGCACCCTGTACGTTCTCTTTTTTTAGATATGCAATCAATTGCTCTTTTAACATGTTATACCTCCACTGTGATAAAGCGTTGCTAGAAACAAAAAAGCGGCTGCGCCACTCCGCTAGGGAACCCTAGGTTCCCTTCGGCGCTTGCTACGCAAGCTGAGCACCCTCCTGAGGGCGGCGAGGGGTCCCCTCTGCACACCCCTTTTTGTTTAGTAGGAAATCGATATTTCCTATTAAACAAAAAAACAGCACAAAACAAAGCGAAAAGACTCTTTGTTTCATGCTGGATTTCATTCGTGGTATCGCAGTCTTGGTTATCGACTGCAACTAAACTGAATAAAGCAGCTTAGAGATAATATTCTTCTTTCACTAACTGATATTTCTTGACCGCATCTTTGTAAGCCGTAATAATCGCTTTCTGGGATGAACCGAAATATCTGCGCTTAACCGTCTCGATCAGCTTCTCGTCATAACGACCCAAAGTACCGCCGCTGAATATATCTTTGACGAACCTGTTGGTAATGTCAATGGTTGCGGTGCATTCCAAATCAACAATGCGGTCGTCCCTGGTATCCACAACAAATCCGATAAAGAAAATATTGAATCTGCTAGTTATGGCGTTATCACAGCTGGTCTTTCCGTGACCGATGACGTACACTGTGTTCTCATCATACATCGCAGTCATTCTCCTATTCTATGCGCAAAGTTGTTACATACTATTTATACATAATATAGCATAGATATTGTTTATTGTCTACAAAATGCGACAAAATTAGCCGTGTATACTTACCGGGACCCACTCCCTGCCAGCTGGCACATGGCTCTGGCAATCATACCGGCATCCATCATCAGCTCGTCGACGGTGATAAACTCGTCTGTTTCATGAATTCGGTTCTGGCAGCCGGGGAAGATCGGTCCAAAAGCCACTGTATTTGGCAGTGCCTTCGCATAAGTGCCTCCTCCGATGGCAATCGGTTCACAGCGTTCTCCTGTTTCCACTTCATAGACCTCTTGCAGAGTCTCTACTAATGGATGATCTTTGGGCATGTACAGGCCCGGTTTATTTTTCACAACTTCAACTAGAATAGAGGCCTTTGCTCCCGCCTCCTTCATTTTCTGCAGAGGCACTTCTGCGTCTAGGGATGCTGGAAAGCGGCAGTCCAAAGTCAACTGTATTTTTTCTTCATCTCCATGGAGCAGCCCAGTATTAAACGTACTGCTGCCCAATTCTCTGTCATTACAGTAGATATCAAAGCCGCTGCCATCCGAGCTGTCATACAGATGCTCCATATAGAATGCAGCAAAGGCTTTCAGCGTTTCCGAACATTCAGCAAAACAGCAATGTTGCGTTAACTTCTTCATTAAATCGTCAATGGCATTTTCACCGATTTCGGGGGCACTTCCATGGGCGGCCATACCTTTTCCCTGCAGATGAATCTGTTCCTCACCTCTTTGGAGAAGCAGCTGCGCACTGTCAGGCACTTGGTTCACCACGTTTCCTCCCTTCGCCATTGCCAAGGTCCACTTTGTTGAATCTGCCTGCAGGTTTCGGGTCAGTTTAAGATTGACCAGCCGTTTTTCAGAAAAGATAACTGGGTAATCTGCGTCCGGGGTAAATGCCATAACCGGTAGTTCTTCTGTCTCTTTATATCTGATCATATCGTGGCTGCCCGATTCTTCATCTGTTCCAAAGATGATACGGATTCTGCGTTTCAATTTGATACCGGCATCCTTTATTGCCTTCAGCGCAAAGAGGGAAGCGATGAGCGGACCCTTGTCATCGGTAGTTCCTCGTCCGAATATTTTTCCGTCTGCTACCCGTCCTTCAAAAGGAGGATAGGTCCACCCATCGCCTTCTGGCACAATATCAAGATGTCCGAGAACGGCGATCATCTCGTCGCCCTCTCCATATTCCGCATAACCTACGTGTCCATCTATATTAGCAATCCGAAATCCCATTTCTGCTGCCAAGTTCAACATATATTCCAAAGCGCGGTACACTTCCCTGCCGTAGGGCATTCCCGGCTCAGCTTTGCTTTTGACACTTCTGATTGCAATACACGCTTGTAGTTTTTCGATCATCTTCTGCTGGTCAATATATTCTTCTAACATATTTCTAGTCCCCCAACTAGTCAAGATTAAATGTCGTCCACAGTAGACGACCATTTGTAGTATACATTCTTAGGTATTAAAAACGGACACGACAAAAATGTCATGCCCGGCCTCATTTACGTTGAACTGCTGTACGCGTCTAAATAAATAAGTGTTCAGCAACTTTGTTATGAACTCATTATAACAGGTGCCTTCCTCTGAATTTAGATTCGGGGCACATGCTTCAATGAGTTCTACCTTGCGGCTACGCCGTAGGATCATGAACTCATTATAACAGGTGTATTCCTCTGAATTTAGATTCGGGGGAACATGCTTCAATGAGTTCTACCTTGCGGCTACGCCGTAAGATCATGAACTCATTATAATACCAATTGTCCAAATTGTCTATCTTTTTTCCTAAATATCAAGATTAACCGCAGCGACGCCTTTTTTCTTCGTATAGATTCTTGATACGATGTAGATTGCCAGATAGCACGGCGCGCAGACGTAAATAGCCACTGCCTCGTTCGGATCAAGCAATGTAACGACCAGCATTGCTGCAAAGGCCAAGACCCCCAGAATCGGAACCAGCGGGCAAGAAGCCACCTTAAAGTTCAGGTCTTCCAACCGACCGCCTTCTGCCAGATATCTCTTTCTAAATCTGTATTGACAGATGCAGATGACGGAATACATGAAAATATTGCCTCCTCCAATGAAGTAAACAAGGAACAGATAGACAGTATCTTGGGCAACAAATTCTGCAATGATCCCAACCATTGCAAAGAGCATACTGATGGTCAACGCAACCACAGGAACGCCGCTTTTGCTGGTCTTCGCACAGATTTTTGGCGCTTGCTGGAACTTCGCCATGGACCACAGATATCTGCTGCAGGCATAGACAAAATAGTTGCCGGACGTCAGAGCGGAAGTCAATACGATTACATTTACAATAAGCGCCGCGCTTTTTAGCCCTGCGTTTCTGAAGACATAAACAAAGGGGCTGCCTAGCACTGACGCCTGGTCCCAAGGAAGAAGGGCCGCAACAATGGCAATACTCAATACCGTCGCTGCAATCAAAATCACGATTGTCAAATTGATTGCCTTAGGCATATCCTTTTCGTTTTCAATTTCGCCTGCAGTAGATGCTACCATCTCCGTTCCTGCATATGCGTAAAATGATGTCAAAATGACTGCGCCGATTCCCGCAATACCCATGGGAAAGAGTCCGCCATTTCCCGTATAATTCCTTAACCCTACGGCTTCTCCGCCAGCAGCGCCGAATATCATCGCAATGCCGATGATGATAAATACGACCACTAGAACCATCTTTAAGCTGGATACCCAGAAAGAGATATTACCAAATGCTTTCGCATTAAAGAAATTAACACCGAACAATAATAAAGAAAATACGACAATCCATAACCAAGTCGGCGTGCCTGGTATGATATCCTGCATAATAATCGCAGCCGCAACAATCTGCGCAGTAATCGTAGCCGCAGCGCCAATCCAGTTGACCCATCCGATGGTAAAACCCATGGCCGGTCCGATAAATTCCGTAGAATATGCCTGCAGGCTTCCCGAAACAGGCATAGCTGCCGACATCTCCCCCAGGCAAGACGTCATCAGCCATGCGATAAAGCCGCCAATTAGGTATGCGACAATCGCTCCGCCCGGCCCGGCACTGGAGATAACATCTCCAGAACTTAAGAATAAACCCGTGCCGATCGTGCTGCCTACGCCAACCATAATAGCCGCTTTTGTTTTCATCGTGCGCTTGAGCCCTGTGCTGGCCTCCATGACCCTCTCTACTGAAGTCCTTTTCTCGTTCATTTTTTTCACCTCCTGAAAAACAGTTGTTTCTTTGCAATAAGTAAGGTGTAAAAGTCGTGTCACAATCCGGCTGTGAATTTTCAAATTCCGGTCATGAACATTCGCCCAACCATCAGGTCTCTGACATCTTTAGCTGTATACTCTACGAGGTTGCTGGCAATCAGCTTTGCGCCGGGATACCAGGACGCATTTCTCGCATTTTGATGTTCTTTAAAGTGAATCTGCAGGCTGTACTGTTCTTCTAGTGGAATCAAATCCGGCTCTTGCTGCAACGCTGTTTTGACCCCTTCCCTAATCTGCTCCAGGGCATCCTGCGGGTGGAGGTTCCATGTGGAATTACCTGTGCATGCCTTGGTTGCAACTGTGACAATTGCCGGACAAACTTCTTTGCCATGGGCACAAATACCCTCGTCTCCAGAGAGGAAAACTGATGGTACCCCATAGTATGCCGCCCAAAGGGCATTCATAGAAAACTCTGATGCCAGCGTTCCGTTAATTTTCATCCAATTGAACAATTCGTGTTCAATGGTATGTGCCAAAGGGCTGCTGTTTGTGCCTTCCGCACTGTGATAGCCAATGTACAGACAGGCATCAAAAGTCCCGTCCAAACCGCCCATCATAGCTTCTGGTGAAGTTCTCCAGCCTCTAATCAGCTGTACGCCCCTAGGCAGCTGCCATGGGTCCAGATTGAGCGCATCCTCATGGCCGTCTTTGACTACAACCTCATAGCCCAGTTCTAGCGCCGCATCGCAAGTGGCTTTTACCTCAAGGTTCATCTGTCTGCAAGCCTCTTCATAACCCTGACCGCCATATTTTGTTTCACTCCAGGCCGTCACACCCGTTACCCCTTCAATATCTGCACTGATAAATACCTTCATTGCTTCACCTCCTGTTTCACATATAAAATATAATAAGCAACTTCTATGCCATCTAAATATACGCCAAAAAAGAATGCCTCCCGGTTTCTCTGCACAGGAATACTGCACAAAGAATGGGGATGCAATGAGATATAACAGGATAAATCTCGTTCCACTATACAAGGTACATTCTTTGATATTTCATCAATATCGACTTCATCACTATTTCCTACATAATAAAAAACGCCTCTGAACGGGTCAGAAGCGGCGAGCCTTTAATGTCGTTCCAGCACGGTAGAAAACACCACCTGCGTCTCCGTCTTGCCAAAGGCTTGCAGTTTGCCTAAAAATTCATCCAGCAGCGTCGTGCTGGAAAAGGTTGCCTTGAGTATCATAGAGTAGGGCCCCGTGATATGATTACACTCTAAAACACATTTCTGCAATCTGATAAATTCGTAGAACTTCTGACTGTCTTCCGGCTCCACGGTAATCATAATAAAGGCTTTGATACCGTAACCCAGTTTTTCCATATCTAAATCCGCATGATATCCTTTGATAAATCCGTCCTGCTCCAGTTTCTCAATTCTGGCAGAAACTGCCGGCGTGGTCAGATAGACTTCTGCCGACAATTCCTTAAGCGGCATCCTGGCGTTTTTCTTCAGTTGATTTAAGATCTTAATATCTACTTCATCTAAGGTTCTCATAATATCCCCCGCCTTTTTCAAGATTACCTTAAATATACCATATCGGGTAGAAAAACAAAACCCCCAGTAAACATTTGCCGCCCAGTCTCCTTTTAGACTGGATAGGCCTTGTTCTCATAGTCACAGCAATCTGGATTGATACCCTTCAGCCTCGCTGCCCTGCGTTTAAAAAAGTCAGCAGCTACCTGAGGGAACAAGGCATAAGACAAGACGTCTTCTTCCTGCTCTTTAAAACCTGCCAATGCCTTCGCAAGGGTTTCAAGCTCTGGTGCAAGCAAGTCGGCTGGCCTGCAGGTAATCGGCAGCTCTTCGCCAATGGCTTTTTTCTGTATTTCCCTGTTAAACGGTTTTACCGTGCGGCCGTAGTCACCATGCAGGATGCGCTTTGTCTCTTGAGACATCACCTGATATCTTTCTCCAGTCAAAACGTTGAGCACAGCCTGCGTTCCAATAATCTGCGAGGAAGGCGTTACCAGCGGCGGTTCTCCCAGGTCTTCTCTCACCTGGGGAATTTCCTCCAGCACTTCATAGAATTTCTCTATGGCATTTTGTTCCTTCAATTGGGAAATCAAATTTGAGAGCATACCTCCTGGAACCTGGTACAAAAGCGTCTTCACATCGATCCCCAGCATCTTTGGATCCAAGGTGCCGTCAGCCAAAAACCGATCTCTGATTGGCTTAAAGTGGCTGGCAATTTCAGCAAGGGTACTTTGCTCCAATCCCGTTTCAAAAGGCGTTCCTCTAAAGGTCTCTGCCATGACCTCCGTCGAAGGCTGGCTGGTTCCCATGGAAAATGGCGAAATTGCCGTATCAATGCGATCACAGCCAGCTTCTACACCTCTGACATAGGTAATGGGCGCAATTCCGCTAGTGCAGTGACTGTGTAATTGAATCGGAAGCCTGACCGCCTCTTTTAGTGCGGGTATCAGCTTCGAAACGGCATCAGGAGTCAGAATTCCCGCCATATCTTTAATGCAGAGGGAATCGGCCCCCATGTCCTCCATCTCTACCGCCAGCTGCTTCCAGTAATCTAAAGTATAGGCGCTGCCAGTAGTATATGCCATTGCCAGCTGTACCTCAGCGCCTTCTCTCTTGGCAGCGCGGACAGCAGTCTGTACATTTCGTAAATCATTAAAAGCGTCAAAGATGCGCAATATATCGATACCGCCGGCAATAGACTTCTGCACAAAGTATTCCACTACGTCGTCGGCATAATGTCTGTATCCCAGCAAATTTTGTCCGCGAAGCAGCATCTGCAGCTTTGTGTTTTTTATATGCCTGCGCAGTTTGCGCAAACGGTCCCAAGGATCTTCTTCCAGAAAACGCAGAGAAGCGTCAAAAGTGGCGCCGCCCCAGCACTCGATGGAATAGTATCCGGCCTGATCCATCTGTTTAAGTATGGGCAGCATATCTTCCGTTCTCATGCGAGTCGCTGCCAAAGACTGGTGCCCGTCTCTCAGCACCGTCTCCGTAATTTCTATCTTTTTCATATTTAATCTCCTATCATACGTCGAAAATGGCCATAAAGACACCTGCCGCCACGGCAGTTCCAATAACGCCAGCCACATTAGGTCCCATAGCATGCATCAAGAGGAAGTTGGTTGGATCTGCCTTTGCTCCGACCTTCTGCGATACTCTTGCCGCCATCGGCACTGCGGACACCCCCGCCGAACCGATTAACGGATTGATTTTGCCGCCGGATAATTTGCACATCAGTTTTCCAAACAAAACGCCCGCGGCTGTACCAAAGCAGAAGGCGGCAAGTCCCAAGATGACGATTTTGATCGTGGACCAGTTGAGAAAGGCCTCTGCACTGGTAGTAGCGCCAACGGAGGTTCCTAAAAGAATGACGACGATGTACATCAGCGCATTGGATGCAGTTTCTGTCAGCTGCCTTACGACGCCGCTTTCGCGAAACAGATTGCCTAACATCAGCATGCCCACCAGTGGCGTGGTTGACGGCAGCAGAGCGCAGACGATAATCGTGACAATGATGGGAAAGAGAATTCTCTCCCTCTTGGAAACCGGCCGCAGCTGCTCCATTTTAATCTGCCGTTCTTCCTTCGTAGTCAATGCTTTCATAATAGGGGGCTGGATAATCGGTACCAGCGACATATAGGAGTAAGCCGCTACGGCGATAGGCCCCATGATGTCGGTCTGATGTAATTTCATGGCCAGATAAATAGACGTGGGTCCGTCGGCTCCGCCGATGATAGCAATGGCTGCCGCCGCCATGTCATTGAAGCCAATTAACATGGCAATGATATAGGCGCCAAAAATGCCAAACTGAGCGGCTGCTCCCAAAAGAAAGCTTTTAGGGTTAGCTATCAGGGGACCAAAGTCAGTCAACGCACCGACTCCCAGAAAAATCAGAGAAGGTAAAATCGTCCATTCGTCTAACAGATAGAAATAATGGAGCAGACCGCCGTCTTCCATAATAGGCGGGTATACATTGACAAGGAGCATGCCAAAAGATATCGGCAAAAGCAGGAGCGGTTCATACTGCTTGCCAATTGCCAGATATAAAAAACCGCAGGCTACAACAATCATAATTACGTTGCCGAAGCTCAGATTAAAGAAGGCCGTCTGTTTCAACAAATTCTCAATGGTATTTACAACGTATTCCATTCTTTTCCCCCGTTAAGCTGTAACTAGCTTTCCCTCATAGGCGACAACGGCTGCCGGCTGTCCTGCTTCGACACTGTCACCTTCAGCAGCCAGTATTGTTTCTATGGTTCCGTCAAAGGGAGAGACAATTGGAATTTCCATCTTCATGGCCTCCAAAATCATGATAGTATCGCCCTTTTTTACCTGCGCGCCCTCTGTCTGCACAACTTTCCAAACCTTGCCTGATGTACCGCAGGTGACCTCCTGTCCCGACGGCATCTTTGATGATGGCGGTTTTTGTACCGGTTTGATGTCTTGCACCGTCTGCTCGCCTTGCTTCTCTACTTCTACTTCATAGGTTTTGCCGTTCACCCTAACAATATAAGTCTCCATTTTCGCCTCCTTTATCTGCGCTTAATTGATCTGACAACATATGGATACGCCTCGTCTTCCGTATCAGCCTCTTTCTTCGAAGCCGCCAGCACTGCCGCGATGATTGCCGGAAATAGTTCCGCATCTGCAGCCTCCGGTTCCGTTTCTGGTGTGGGAGCGGTCTTCTCGGGAATGTACTTAAATAAAAATATGATTGCGCTGATTAGAATCAGCATGACGAAAACCGTTCCCATACCCAGACAAGTATTAACTGCCGCTCTTGATAAGATCTCACCAAAGGTCATTATGACACCTCCCCGCATCTGCCAATGTCTCAAAAGCCCCAAGTATAAATTTTCTACTCTCCTCTGGTTTGATAATTTTGTCAACATAACCGTGTCTGGCCAAAGCCATTGGACTGCAATGAGTCTTCCTATAGTCCTCTGCCCTCTTTTGTAAGAATGCCAGTTCCCCTTGGGGATAAAGAATTTCTACAGCCTGCAAGGATTCAATCAGGCCCGCAGCTGCACAATCCCACATGAATACATAATCTGCCCCCACGCCTTTGCTGTTTAATATGCTATACGCACTTCCGAATATTTCCCCGGCAATGAGATTGATCTTTGGTACGGAAGCCGCAGTCAGCGCCTTTACCAGTCTTCCTGCCTGCAGTGATCCTTCAAATCCCTTAGCATCTGTCACCGTCAAAAGGGGAATATGAAGCTTTCCGCAAAGTTCAATAAAGGATGCCGCTTTCTCAAAACCCTCTGGCGAAATCTTGCCTTCACTGGCAATAGTCTGGGTTGCAATGCCGCCTACAACTGCACCGTTGAGACGCATAAATCCGATTACCATATCCCTGCCGCAGCATTGTTTTAATTCAAAGAAAAAATGCTCATCGGATAACTCGTTGAGAATCCCTCTGCCATCTCCCCGTTTTTTCTCCAGTTCCGATAACTGCCGATTTAAATCATCGCTGCAGGGTCTTTGTTCTGGATACTGACTGGTATTTGCCGGCAAGAGGTCAATCAAAGTGCGGATTTGATCTGCTAGGTGCACCGAATCAGAGAGAATAATATCGGCCATATCTGCTGCTACTGTCATTCCGCCGCTGCAGCCTCCACAGATTGCCATTATCTGCAGAATCTGCCGGGAGGCCTCCGCCTGCAGGGCATACAATTGACCAAATGCGTCCAGAGAATCCAGCCCTTCTTCTACGCGCAGACCACTGCAGTCTAAACAGCCAATCACCGGCGCTTTGGTTTTGATAGCTAGTCGATAAAGGTGATGAATCTTACGGCCATGCATTTCCCCAAATGAACCGCCCATCACTTCACCATCCTGGCTAAAGACGTATACCAGGCACCCGTCAATGGTTCCATATCCGGTTATGACACCATCCGAGGCCTCAACCTTCTCAGGCGTATAGAAATCTGTCCGCCGTGCGGTAATATGCTCGCCGATTTCCATAAAGCTGCCTGGGTCTAAAATTCGGCGAATTCTTTGAAGCGCTTTTGTTGTAGTACGCCGTTCCGTTGCGATCATCTTCTGTCCCCCATTCTTGTAATTTCGCTATCATTGTAAGCGGCCGCAGTACAGAGTACAAGCGCCAGCGGTAAGTTACTAATTATTTAAAGAATTATTATGCTCCACTTTAAATATGAAAAAATCCAGCGTCATATTATTTTATTTTAAAACTGTATTTCAGCAGCCAAAAGCAAAACGGCTTCCCTATTTTAGGAAAACCGTTTTGCTTTTGGTTCATTCAATTAATCTTGTAAAAGGATGGTTCATGCTGTCTGAAAACAGCATAGTAGGAGATACCATAACTTTTTATCATCTGGCTGACTTCCTCAAATCCCTCCCCCAGGCGTTCTGCCACATGAGCGTCAGAGCCAAAGGTGATGATTTCGCCGCCAAGTTCGGCATACCTTTTGATAATCTCCTTGTTGGGATTTATCATGTTCTTCGCCTTATATTTGGAAGTATTGCACTCAATTCCACGTCCAGTCGTAATCAGTTCCTTTAATATCTCGTCTATGATATCCCCGTATTTTGAATAGGAGAACGACTCTCTGGCACCGGGACCGTATCTGAGAACGAAATCCATATGTCCTGCCACATCAAAATGGCGAAACCCTTTTACGTTCTTCAGTTCCTCTTCAAAATACTGTCTGACTGCCGTCTCAATGTCCACATCTTCATAGTGACGTTTATCTTCCGCATCCATCTTGTGAAAAGTATGGGTTGAGCCGATGATAAAATCAAAGGGATATTTTGCTGCGTATTCATTGAGTTTCTCTGTGATATGAGGCTGGATGCCCAGCTCAATACCGATCAGCAATTCAATTTTGTCGCTATACTTTTCTTTCAGCGCTGTCAAATCCGCGACATAAGCCGCCGTCGTATCATCGTCTCCCACATCGTTCAGGAGAAATTTGAAGTAGTCCGGCGGAAACGGTGGCGCATCAAAATCCTGATGGTCTGTAATGCACAAACTCTCCATGCCCAGACTGATAGCCTTTTCTATCTGCGTCTCTACTGGCGTTACAGAATCGCTAGACCATCTCGTATGTACGTGCATATCTGGAATCATTTATTTTGCCTCCTCCATTGGAGCTGCTTCAGCAGTTTCTTTTTCTAACGGTTTAATACCAATGCCAGTTGCTGCATATACATAGGCGATTACCCATACCGCATAACTCATGAAGCAGTACGGCAGGTATTGAATGATAGGTACACCCAGAACTGATGGGTAGTAAACACCAGAACCAGACCAAGGAATAAATCCGGCTAAACCAGTTCCAAAGTCTTCCATCGTCCTCGACAGATTCAGCGTTGACAGACCCATTTCTTTGTATTTCTCGCTGTACATTTCGCCAGTGAGGATCAATGCCAATGAAGAACTTCCTCCGATGGCAACCAATACGATGACAGAGATAGAGGTCGCGAAAATCAGTCCAAATCTGGTCTTTACAGAAGTCAGCAGCTTCCCAAGGAGAACTTCAATTGCACCGATCTGTTCCATAATCCCTGCAAAGTAGAAGCAGATGTAGATCAGGATAAAGGACTTCAGCATGGATGCCAATCCTCCGCGGTTCAACAGAGCCATCGCATCGTCTCCTGCATTTGCTGCTGAGAATCCTGCTCTTGCGTTTTCTACCATCTCCAGGTTAAATCCATTGTAGAGAGCGGATACGCCGTCCTGCAGATCATACCCTTGATAGAAGATACCGATGAGCAGTGCGACAACAGCAGAAATCATCATCACAACAGTGGATGGTTTCTTTGTGATAGCACCGTATACGACAATGACCAACGGAATCAATACGATGATGTTCCAGTTGAAAGCAGCATCTAGTGTATCTAAGAGCTGCAGAGTGTTCTCCGGCAGGCCAGTACCGGTTGTCTTGGTACTGATTCCCATAATGATGTATATAATGACACCGACAACGGCTGCCGGTACAACAGTCTTTGACATATGTCTGATATGATCGAAGATATCATTTTTGGTAGACAATGCTGCCAGGATTGTCGTATCAGAAAGAGGTGACAGCTTGTCCCCGAAGATAGCGCCTGTATAGCATGCGCCTGCCACGGCTGCAATATTCACATTCGGCATTGCGGTGGCAATCCCCATCATGGCGATACCTGCTGTTGCAGCAGATCCCCAAGAAGTACCTGTACAGGTTGAAAAGATTGCGCAGAGGGCAAAAGCCGAAACTAATATCCATTTTTCGCTAACTAACTGTACGCCGTAGTAGATGAACATTGGGATGGTTCCTGAGTACATCCATGCACCCAGCAGGAATCCCACCGCCAGCAGTACAGAAAGCGCAGCTGTCGCGGATTTGATTTTTTCAGCTGTATACATCTCCATCTCCTGCCAGGAGTATCCGCAGCGCCAGCCGATAAATACGACGTAACACACAGCAATACCGATCAAAGCTGGAGCCGATAGATCAGCCAGTGAGCCGAAGAAGAAGATAACTAATAGTACAATGACTGCAGAAAGCGCTTCTAGCATATTGGGCTTTCTTTTTACTCTTGTTGGTTTTTCCTTTTGTTTCATTTGCGTTCTCCTTAAAAGTGGAATAAATAAGTCCTGTGTCCTAGGATAGCTAAATTGTAGCAATTTTCTTTCATTTGATGTTTTGATAAAACTCAAAATTTAGACCGCATTTTTTGTATTATTTGAAAATTTATATATTTTACAAAAAAAAATCCAGAAATTGAGTAATGCTACAAAGCAAAAAAGCGCGATAAACTTATATAATTTTGTTACAACATATAAAAGGTTAGGAGTTATGATATGTTTTATTTTATGATAGGCATCGGCCTAATCTTCGCTTATATAAACGGCATGCACGACGGCGGCACTGTCGTTGCCACGACCATCTCTTCCAGGCTGATTTCGCCGTCAAAAGCAGTCTTTATCGCCGGTGTTGCTAATTTTTTAGGCGCCATCGCCTTGGGAACTGCCGTCGCATATACAATCTCGGAAAACATCATTGATATCTCTCCCGTTCTATCAGGGCAGCCAGATACCTGTTACACCTTTGTCGCCGCAGCTTTTGTCGGAAGTATGGTCTGGAATGTCTTTACCTGGATTGTCAAACTACCCTCCAGCGCCTCTCACTCTATGATCGGATCCATGATTGGCAGCGGTATAGCTGCCTATGGGCTGGCATACATAGAATGGTATGCAATTTTTATCAAAGTCATCCTGGCGATGTTGGTTTCTCCAGTGGTCGGTTTCCTTTTTGGATATCTCTTTCTCAAACTGCAGAACCGTCTATTGAAAAATGCTACCATCGTATGGACTAAGCGAATTATGATCCTGCACAAACTGAGCAGTTTTTTTCTTGCATTCAGTTACGGCAGCAACGACTCACAAAAAGTCATGGGACTCATCGCCATCGGCCTCGCAGGTTTCTATTCTGCGGACGTTGAGATTCCTCTTTGGCTCATTCTTGCTTGCTCTGCTGCACTAGCCATCGGTACTATAACCGGAGGATACAACATGATTAAAACCGTCGGCATGGATATCTGCAAAATCGATATTCATAATTCCTTCGCCTCTCAGATGGCAACGATCTTTGTCGTGACCATTGCAAACTTGACGGGTTTGCCCATCAGCGCAACCCAGGTTATCACATCATCTGTCATGGGTGTAGGTACCAGCAACACTCCGAAAGCGGTCAACTGGGGTATAACAAAAAAAATCATCTTAGCATGGCTGATCACGATTCCGGCATCTGCCCTCATTGGCGCTGGAATCTTCTACGCCATGAAACAAATATAAGAAAGGAACGAACATGAAAAAGACGAAAAAAAAGAAAAATTTCTTTAAGAAAAAAGAGCGTCCTGATTTCTACCACATGCTCACAAGGCAGTGTGAAATCACTTCAAGGAGTATCTCTCTTTTATTAAAATATATCAGTACCGGCGATCTGCAGCTGGCAGAGCAGATAGAAAGCTGCGAAAAAAATGCAGATAAGATTCGGCGAGATCTGATCGATTACGTAGAAAACTCCTTTATCACACCCTTGGATCGTCACGATCTCTTCTCTGTATCCCGTGACATTGACGATATCACCGACAAGATCAAGGATTTAAAGGACTTTTTAATCTTTTTCAACTACACGCCCACTGAAAAGAATATTGAAATGGCGAAATTAATTGACTCCTCCATCTATTCTCTCACTTGTGCCATGAGCGAGTGGTCTGAGGACAGCATTGAGAACTTCTGGGATTACTTGGTCAAAGCGAAGAAAAACGAAAATCAAATTAAGCGGCTTTACTGGGAGAACATCAATGATCTGGACAAATACAAGGCGTCTCTGCGAGATATCATCATTATCAGAGAGTTTTCCAAGGACTTGAATAAGCTGGCTAATAAGGTCGGGCAGGCCGCAGACAGTATCAGCGATATCAAAATCAAATCAATTAAATAGAAAAGCAGCCTTTAAAGGGCTGCTTGTTTCTTTAGCAGATAAATTCTCACCGCAGTGGATAGTTCTCCATAGAACTCAAATTCCGTCTTTTTACCGGCGCCAATCAACTCTCTCACTTTCGCCAACCGATAACGGATTGTATTCTGGTGACAGTTGCATTCTAAGGCCGTACTTGTGATATCACCATTATTAACCACCAGGGTAATAACAGTATTGAGATATTCCTCCTTATCCAGAATCGGCCGCAAAATGCTTTCCGAAAACTCATTCAGTGCATAGCTGTCCTTCAGCGGAATGAGATATTTGAAGGAGCCGATGTTATTAAAAGTTCCATAATCCTTGCTGTCCGTCACACTAGCTGCAAAAGTATGATAGGCCTCTCGCAGGCAGCGATCCAGTTCCTCATAAGGGTGATAGATATTACCCCGCGAAATATACACTTTTTCTTCGTCAATGGACAGGCTCTCCATGGCTTCACTCAGAATCAGCTGAAACTTTTCGTCCTCATCATAGGCGCTGGTCAATATGATAAATAAGCCTTTGTTATATTTACAGAGCATCGCCTTATTTTTCAAACTTTTGTTGAGATAGAAATTCCTAAAAATTCTCGACATATCCAGCTTTATGCCCTTTGCAGAAGGTTTGATATATACGGCTACGGCATTTTTCTTAAAAAGAAGGGAAATGCTCTTGCTAATTCGCAGCACCTCCTCTTTGGGCAGTTCATTTTCAATCATTTTTTTGATATTCTCTTCTGCCAGAATCTGCGTGTCATCCCTTTGGACAGCCTCCATGATTTCATAGATGATGTTTTCAAAATAACGATCCGGCCCAAAGGAAAAAATCGGCAGATTATTTTCATTTGAAAAGGCGACGACTTCTGCAGGCAATTCATCATAAATCACGCGTTTATAAGCAAAGGCGGATATTCCCAAGTTGTACAAGTTCTGTACAGCATCGAGAATCCGGCTGCTGTCATTCTGTGCAAAGAGCAGACTGGAGATGACAAAACTGTCTTTGTCGAATGCATTGTCATTGTGGTAGTCCACATCCGGTGCAAATTCATAGTCAGCGATCCCCGCTGAGCAGACAACCCTGTCCATGCCCTTTTCTCCAGAGACTAGCTTAAATCCCTGCAGGCTCTGTAATTGTAATAACTCTTTTACCTTCAGTGCCATAAGTCTTCCTTTCTAATAAACACTTTTTACATTGTTGTATGATATTCCCTCTGAAAATCATCTTGATGTCATGATGCAGTAAATGCCTCCTTGTGGCAATACCTTCTGTTCCTTCGTTCATTATAACATTGATATGGTAAAAAAACATCCGCGAATATTTCTTCCGCGGATGTTTCTGTGCTTATTTTTATAAGTTCTCAATTCCCTGTTTTAGTTCTTCAAGACTGTCTGTCAGCTCTTCTGGCAGCTGATCAAACTTACTGTAAAACGCTTCTATATCTTTTATCTCACTCTGCCAAGCCTCTTTGTCGACTCGCAGTAATTTCTCCATCTCCTCCGCAGTAATATCCAACTCTTCCAAGTCGAGGTCCTCCGGCCTTGGCTCATAACCCAGAGGTGACTCCATTGCGCCGACAGTGCCCTTGCATCTGTGTAACATCCAGAGGATCACTCTCAGGTTGTCGCCGAATCCTGGCCATAGGAATTCGTCATTTTCGTCAGTGCGGAACCAGTTCACGTGAAAGATCTTTGGTGGATTGGTCATTTTCTTGCCCATATCAATCCAGTGCTGGAAGTATTCAGCCATGTTATATCCGCAAAATGGCAGCATCGCCATAGGGTCATGTCTTACTACACCTACTTTGCCGTTTGCCGCTGCTGTTGTCTCGGAGGCCATTGCCGAACCGATGAAGACACCGTGGTTCCAGTCCTTTGCCTCGTATACCAGCGGTTCTGCCTTCGCTCTCCTGCCGCCAAAGATGATTGCAGAAATAGGTACGCCCTCTCCTGTAAAAAATTCATCTGCAATGGTCGGGCAATTTTCTGCCGGAGCAGTGAACCTGGAGTTGGGATGTGCTCCCTTTTCGGCAGAAGTCTTGCCGTTCCAAGGGTTTCCCAGCCAGTCTTCGCCGTTTTCCGGCGGGTTCTTGTCGAGTCGTTCCCACCAAACTGTATTATCATCAAGATTTCTTGCTACATTGGTAAAAATCGTGCCCTTCTTCGTTGTCTGCAGCGCATTCGGATTGGACTTTTGGTTCGTTCCCGGCGCGACTCCAAAAAAACCGTTTTCTGGATTTACCGCATAGAGACGGCCGTCTTTTCCAATGCGCAGCCACGCGATGTCATCACCTACTGTTGAAATCTTATAACCTTTTTTCTTAAAGTAATCAGGAGGCGTCAGCATTGCCAGGTTGGTTTTGCCACAGGCGCTTGGAAATGCACCACAGACATACTTGCTCTCTCCTGCTTTGTTCTCTATCTTCAGAATCAGCATGTGTTCTGCCATCCAGCCTTCTTGTTTGCCAAGATATGAACCGATTCGAAGTGCCAGGCATTTCTTGCCCAGTAAAACATTGCCGCCATAGGCTGAATTGATAGACCAGATTGTATTATCCTCTGGAAAATGTGCAATATATTTTTCCTGTTCGTTAATCTGCGCTTTGGAGTGGAGGCACTTGGTAAAGTCTGCACCTCGATTCAATTGGTCAATGACCTTCTGTCCAACGCGAGTCATAATCGCCATACTCAATACAACATAAATAGAATCTGTAATCTCAATACCGATTTTTGCGAATTCAGTGCCGACGACTCCCATAGAAAATGGGATGACATACATGGTTCTCCCTTTCATGGAATCCTTAAACAACTTGCCCATTTTTGCATACATTTCTTCAGGATTGGCCCAGTTATTCGTCGGACCCGCATCCTCTTTTCTGCTGGTACAGATTACCGTTCTTTTTTCGTCTCTTGCAACATCTTTTGGGTTTGTGCGGTAGTACAGACATCCTGGCAGTTTCTCCTGATTCAATTCCAGCATCTCACCAGTTTCCAAAGCAATCTTCTTGATCTGATCGAGCTGCTCTTCACTGCCATCAATCCAAACAATATCGTCCGGTCTGGTCATTTCCGCCATTTCTTTCACCCAATCGTTAACGGATTGGTTTGTTACCATTGTCATAAATTTTTCTCCTTTTCTCCTTTTTATAACAATTTCAGGCCGCTTCGGCGGAAGCAGTCTACTATATGATTTTCATACAAGCACCATTCTATACCACTTTGCAGCTTTTGTCACGGAAATTTTTCACCCTATTTCAGTTCCATATATTCACTCATCATACACACGCCGTATGCCCCCGCATCGATACATTGCCAGGCGTTTTTTTTGCAAATGCCGCCTATTGCAAAAACTGGAATACCGACGCTGCGGCAGACAATCCGCAGTGCTTCAAGCCCTCTCGGCGGAACGCCTTTTTTACAGTCAGTGGCAAAAACATGCCCATATATAATATATGACGCACCTAAGTTTTGTGCGCACACAGCCTCTGCTTGAGAATGTACGGAAATCCCCAGGCACGGCAGTTCTGACCTGGCTCGGCAATCCAGTGCCTGCGCTATCTGCAGAGGCAGTTGGATGCCCTGCGCTCCCAGCTTTACTGCTAATTCTGGCCTTCCGTTGAAATAACAAGGAACGTTTTCTGCCCTGCAAATCGCCATCACCTTTATGGCGAGACGTTCATAAGCTTCTTCTGACAAATCTTTTTCTCGCAGAATCAGTGCTGCAGGCTTTGTGGCAACAACTTTTTCTATCTGGCAGAGAAAATCTCCCTGGGCCAAATGGCGATTTGTAACACAGATTTTCCTACACATAAATATAGTCATTGATGACAGGCTGCAGTCCTTCTTCTTCTATGTCGTTATACATCTGTGCAAAACTTCGACCGTCGGCAATTTCAAACTGCTCATCACCAGCGTCATCAATCTCCTTTCCTTCGTATTTCCCTTCATGATCTCCGATACCCGTTGAAACGCCTGCAGAAATCTTTGTGGCAGCAATTTTTACAATGCCGTTTCGAAAGGATTCGTTTTCTCTAGAAGAAACGGTAATCCCTACATACGGCAGGAAAATGCGATAAGCGCAAAGTACCTGGCAGAGCTGTCGTTCTCCTACGTCCATGGGGTTGATCCGCTCGTTGTTGATGATGGGGCGCAGCCTTGGACAGGAAAGGGAAAATTCACCATGAGGGTATTTACGCTGGAGGTAATACACGTGAAGAGCTGTTGCCAATGCATCTTTTCTAAAGTCTGACAAACCGAGCAGCGCTGAAAAGCCTACTCCTCTGACCCCTCCCATAAGTGCTCGCTCCTGTGCGTCAAAACGATAAGGAAAGACTCGCTTGTGCCCCATCAGATGCAGCGTCTCGTACTTGTCCCCATCGTAAGTCTCTTGAAATACAGTGACATAGTCCACGCCACATTCATGAAGATACTCATATTCATCCACATTGACAGGATAAATCTCTACGCCGATATTTCGAAAGTATTTGCGTGCAATCTTGCAGGCCTCCCCGATATATTGCACGCTGCTGACTTTGCGGCTCTCCCCTGTCAAGAGCAAAATCTCTTCCATGCCAGAATCAGCAATGATTTTCATTTCTTTTTCCATTTCCGCATAACTCAGCTTCTTTCTATTGATGTCGTTGTAACAATTGAAACCGCAGTAAATGCAGTAATTTTCACAATAGTTTGCTATATATAGAGGCGTAAAGATATATACAGTATTCCCAAAATGTCTGCTGGTTTCCGCTTTTGCCCTATCCGCCATTTTCTCTAGAAAGGGCTGAGCTGCGGGTGACAGCAGGACTTTGAACTCTTCAATTCCGCAGGTTTCCTTTTCAAGAGCTCTCTTGACGTCATCGGCCGTATAGCTGCCATAATCGTAGTCGTTCATCTGGCTTAAAACCCTGCCCATGATGTCAGAGTGAATCTGCTCCATGCCTTTCATGTATTCCATATGATTCGTTCTCGCTGAAGGATCACTTTCGATGCGATGTTTTTTCTCTAGTGCCTCAGAACTCAATCTCTGTGAGTCGACAAAGAATAAACTATTTTCCATCTCTCTCCTCCTAATCTCTCAAAAAGCCTGTCAATGGATCTGAAGCCGCCGCACCTCTTTCCAGAACACGCCCCAGTCCTGATAAATAGGCATCTCTGCCCGCTTCAATAGCCTGGCGGAAGGCAGAAGCCATGGCTGGAATATCGCCGGCTGTGGCGATAGCTGTGTTTGCCATTACCGCCGCTGCGCCCATTTCCATCACTTCGCAGGCCTGTGATGGCTTTCCAATGCCTGCGTCAACAATAATCGGCAGGTCTATTTCATCAATCAAGATTTGCAAGAAAGCTCTTGTAGCCAGTCCTTTGTTGGACCCGATAGGGGCGGCCAAAGGCATCACCGCTGCTGCACCAGCATTAACCAAATCCCTTGCGGCATAAAGGTCGGGATACATATAGGGCAGTACGACAAATCCTTCTTTTGCCAGTATTTCTGTCGCTTTGACAGTTTCTACATTGTCTGGCAACAGATATTTGCTGTCTTTCATAATCTCGATTTTGACGAAATCGCCGCATCCTAACTCTCTGGACATTCTAGCGATTCTGACTGCTTCCTCTGCGTTTCTGGCTCCGGAGGTATTTGGCAGAAGGGTTATATTCTCAGGTATGTAATCCAGAATATTTTCACTTTCTCTGGTGTTGGTTCTTCTCACTGCCAAAGTTATAATTTCAGCCTCTGCCTGCTCCACAGCTGCTTTGATCAGTTCCATGGAATATTTGCCTGAGCCTAAGATAAATCTCGAAGAAAATTCTTTTCCTCCTAATACGAATGTGTCTTTTTTCATCGTTCATCTTCCTTTCCTAAAATAAGTCTCACAATCATATTTGCTTGGTGAGCTCCACAAATCATGACTCGCGGTGCCATCAAGCCGTATTCCCTGCAGATTTCTGATTCTCCATCACCGCAGAGATAAAAGTGAGATGTAATTTTTCTCGTCTGAATTGCATTGCTGTCTCCAAAGCCTGCCATTCCAGAAGCTCCTACCAGATATTTCCCCGGCAATTTCTCTAAAATACAGTTTGTCAGCATGGCTTTCTCTTCCGCTGCATCAAAGGCTTCACAGATATACACGTCCTCTGCCAAGAGCTTTGGTATGTTTTCTTCCGTCAGCCTGACAAAATCAATGCGAATCTGGCTATAAGGGGAAAACCGCAGAATTTCATCTCGCAAGGCCTCTGGTTTAGGCTTGCCCAAATCACATAACGCATATTGCTGTCGGTTCAAATTTGAGAGGTCTACACAGTCAAAATCAATCAGGTGCAATCTGCTTATGCCAGTTCTTGCAAGGGCGATAGCGATGGCTGAACCCAATCCGCCTAGGCCGCAGACGGCAACTTTAGCTGCCGAAATCTTGTCCTGTATAGGCTTGGTATGGCGTCGTTCCAAAGTGTTTTTAAGTTCTTCTTCCGTTGGTATCACAATCAGCCACCTCCTACAAAACTCACAATTTCTATTTTATCGCCATCACAGATAACTTTCGTCTCATAACTTGTCTTTGGCACGATTTCCCCGTTGCACTCTACTGCAATCCGTCTCAGCGGATATTCAGTCTCTTTCAGATATTCCATCAAAGTCTTTCCTTCTGCATCAGTCTCTCTGCCGTTAATCTTTACCATGGTGTATGATTCTCCTTTCTACTGTCTTAGGCATATAACGTCTCGTTCAGCTCCCACATGCAAACAAAAAGCCACACAAAGATTCGCACCCGTGGTGGTGCGCCCCTTCGTGTGGCTTTAAAGTCAACACTCTTTTACTATTTTATAATTCTATGCGGTCAAAGTCAAGTCCTTACCTGCCAGAATCAGCAGCACGATTTGCATTTCTTTAATTTTTCGTCGTGCTCACTGACGATCTTCTTGAGCACCTCTACATCCTCGCAAACCAGGTCCACCTTGTCTGCCGACATCTGATACCGAAACGAAGTGTCCAGATAGCATGTCTCGATATTGGACAGACCCGGTACAATCCTGGTTTCCTGACAGATTTTTAGCTTCATCAGTTCGCTGTTCATACGCTGCAGTTCCAGCTTCATCCAGTTGATGTCCTTCTCTAAGCTGGCAACACTCTTCTCCAGATCGGCAAATCTGGTTTCCAGGTTCGTCATACGATCTTCCAGATTCGTCATACAATCTTCCAGGTTCGTCATACGATTTTCCAGGTTCGTCATACAATTTTCCAGGTTCGTCATACAGTCTTCCAAGTTCGTCATACAATCTTCCAGATTAGCCACCCGGTCATCCACTGCATCCAATTTTTTACCGATAGGCTGCAGCTTCGTATCTAACTTGGTATCTATCATTTGCGAAAGCGCTAATAAGTCTTCATTGGTCAAAGTCATAAAATTCCTCCCTTCCAATGCGGCATAGGTGTCTTCCATTAATTAAAATAAGCATAGCACATTCGTATGGGGAGTTCCAGTTGTTTTTGCTCTCATAAAAGAAGTAATACTATTTTGATTTTCCCCTTTAAGTCATTCACTACTCCCCTACAAATTAAAAAAATATAGCCAACTGCGCTTGCGGACACAGTTGGCTGATTATCATTCTATTTTTAGAATTCTGAGTAGAAATTATCCGATCTAGTAATTGTTGTCTTCGGCGCAGGATCCAGCTTCTTATCTGCAATTCCGAGGATGACTTCTGGCTGTACCCAAGGTCTGTCTTGAATCCCACTGGTCTCCTCGTGAGTCAAATATCCCTTATACGCAGTCAGACTCCGTCTCAGATAACCGTTTTTAACACATGCTTTCTCTAAGCCTTCGTTCATGATAGACTGGAAGTGTGGCAGTACGGAGGCGGCATACGCCACAGAGGCAGAACCTGCAATCGCCCCTGGAATATTGCTGACACAGTAATGTACGACACCCTCTTCGATATATATGGGATCGTCATGTGTGGTTTCGTGAAAGGTTTCGATGCAGCCATAGTCGTTACTTACGTCAACGATGACCGAACCCCTGCGCATCGAGGCCACCATCTTCCGATCAATCATAAAGTCCGCAGCATTCTTCGGCCATCTGACACAGTTGATGACCAAATCTGTCGTTGGCAGTTCCTTCGCGATATTGTATTTATTAGATATAACGGTGTTTACTTTTCCGTCATACTTTGCGGAAATCTCACGCAGTGCTCCAATATTCACATCGGCTACAGTAACCCAAGCCCCCATAGTCTGAAGCACTTCAATGGCACCTTTACCAACGGTTCCACAGCCGCATACTAATGCTTTGATGCCCGGAGCTGCGCCCAAACCGCTGACAAATTTCCCACTGCCACCGTTAGTGCTCATCATGGACCAAAGCCCCATAAAGGCGCCGGCTTTGCCTGCCGCCTCACAGTTTGGAGAACCGTATCTATGAGAATCTTCTGCTGTAATGGCAATGACTTTCTTCTCAAGCAAGGCATCGACCTCTTCCTTGTGAGCCGCCGGATGGATGCAGCAGTAGATCAACTGTCCCTCTCTCATCAATTCATATTCACTCGCTTCTATTTCCTTGACCTTTGCCACGAAATCACAAGTCTGCCAAATTTCCTCATTTCCCATCGTAATCGTCGCTCCAGCCTTTTCGTATTCCTCGTCATCAAAACCAGCAGCGTACCCAGCCTTACTTGCCACATATACGTCATGTCCATCTTCTGTCAGAATGCTGACCTCTGCGGGCGTCGCTACAACACGGTACTCCCCGTTTTTAATGTCTTTTAATACGCCAAATTTCATTTCTATACTTCCTTTCCCCTTGCCTCCATGGACAAAACCCATCACAGAAGGCAACAATATGCGCGATAATATTTACTGTCATATTCTAACTGCAAATGCTGTGCCATCCTATATGTAAATAAAAACGTTGAACAATCAACGTTTTTATCATTATCATTTCACAAAAGTGCCAATTTATGAGCGGGTTCGGCTAACAAATTGGCGTTTAGCGGATTTGGTATTCCTTTACTTTACGGCTCAAAGTCTGCCTTGGAACCCCTAATACCGCAGCCGCCCTGGTAATATTCCCTTCTGTCTTCTGAAGAACGTTTTTTATGATATTTCGCTCATAGTCTGCTACCAAGTCCGTCAGCGGCATATCGCTGTCTTCAAAGTCAGCTGTCTTCTTGTCCAGCATATGAAGCCTGCTTTCAATATGGCGCAGTTCCAAAATATCCGCATGATCCTCTGCCATGCCTACGCCGTAGGCTACTGTATTTTCCAGCTCTCTCACGTTACCATTCCACTGATATTGCCCCAATTCCTCATAAAGCTTTTTCGAGACCTTATGAATATTTTTCCCAAACAAATTATTGTACTTACTGATAAAATAATTCGTCAAGAGAGGAATATCTTTTTTTCGTTCTCGCAGCGGCGGTATCTCCAGAACCATCACTGCCAATCTATAATACAGATCCATCCTGAACCTTCCCTCTGCTACAATCTTTGCAGGTTTTTCATTAGTAGAGGAAATGATGCGGACATCGACCTTTTTTATTTGTTTTTCACCAACCCTTCTGAACGTTCCGTCTTGAATCACTCTGAGAATCTTAGGCTGCAGTTCAAGGGGCATAGAGTTGATTTCGTCTAAAAAAAGCGTCCCCCCATTAGCCAGTTCCAACAGTCCCATGTTATCTACCGCGCCCGTAAAAGCGCCTTTTGATGTGCCAAAAAGAATGCTCTCCATCAGATTAGCCGGTATGGACGCACAGTTTTGTACGACAAAAGGCCTGCCCTCTCTCTTACTGGCGTTGTGGAGGGAGTGAGCCACAAGTTCTTTACCAGTCCCTGTTTCTCCATAAATTAATACAGGCATGTCTGTCTTGGCCAATTTGACGATGTTATCCCTCAATTCTAACATTTTGCTGTCACAAGTCTGAATATCCTCTATCCTGTACCTGGCTTCATCAGAGATGTGTCCCAGACTTTCCACATTGTTATAAGCAAAGAGGACTTCATCCATAATCTCAACTCCATCAAGTGCCTGCTGCTCATTTCCAGATACAGACAGATCGATAGCACCTACCACAGTGCGCCCAGATTTGATCGGTATGGACAAGGAAGTAATTTCGATGGGTTCCCGATCTGCGCTTTTAATAATCTGGTTTTCCATGTAAACCGGCATACCCCTTTGCATTGCAATATAAGCCGTACTGGAGCTTTCATCGAGATTCTCGTAAATGTCGAGAAACTTCTTTCCGACAACTTCGTAGTTCTCATCTTTCGTATCCAATTTGTTGTTAAACTTGGCTGAGAAAAGAATCTCGCCTTCCACGTTAATAATCGTAATCCCCTCTATATATCCTTTGCCGTTAAAAAGCTTGTTTATAAAATCCATGGCACTTCTCCCTTGCATCCAATTATGGTATCTTTATTGTACTTCGTCTTTGAAAAGGAGTCAAATCAAAAAAGGCGAAAACCGCCTCATTATGAGACGGTCCGCCTGTGATCGATAAATGGATTAATTATTAAGATGTACGATTATAAGGAAGTAAAGCCCAGAATTAAATATCCGATGACTGCCAGTGCACCGCAGATCAGCGAGTACGGCAGCTGGGTCTTTACGTGGTCGATGTGGTCAGCTCCTGCACCCGTGGATGCCAAAATCGTCGTGTCTGACAGTGGTGAGCAGTGGTCTCCGAACACGCCGCCGCCAGCGACTGCGGCAAAGCAGGCAACGACCAGTGTGGTCATCGTATCATTGGTATATGCAAAAGCGAGTGGTAGTGCAATCGGCATGCAGATCGCAAAGGTACCCCATGAGGACCCGGTTGCGAAAGCCATGACGGCAGCAACGACAAAGATGATTGCTGGCAGCACAGCAGGTGACAAGAAGCTTTCACAGTTTTCGATGATATAATTAGCAGTCCCCATATCAGTAGACAGCTTGTTTACAGAATAAGCAAGCGCCAGCAGCGTTACGGCAGGCACACCGCTTTTGATGCCCTGGGTAACTGTCTCCATGACTTCCCTAAAGGGAATTCCCTGAATCAGCATGCTGATTGCCATAAGGATCACTACGCCCAGGAATACTTCCATAGTCTTCGCAGACTTTAATACGAAAAATGTCGCCATGGCACCTGCGATAATCAGAATGACTGGCAGCACGAAGTTCAAAAATACTTTTGGAGCGATGCCTGGATAAGGTTTCATCTCCAGCAGTTCCTTTCCAATCAGAGGCGTCGCTCCATCTCGGAGAACTTTGCCTTCGTTGATGGCTCTCAGTTCTGCCTTCTTCATCGGACCAAAGTCTTTGACAATACCGCTAGCGACCAATCCCACCATGATCACTGCAAACAGCGGATAGAAATTAAGCGGGATAGCCTTGATGAATAATCTCTGTGCATCTGACTGTGACACGATACAGCCGACACCTACGGCTAATCCCATCAAGTATGCAGCCCAGCCCGTAATGGGCACCAGCACGCTGACTGGCGCAGCCGTAGAATCTGCTATGTAAGATAACTTTTCCTTAGAAATCTTTGCTCTGTCAGAGATATCTCTCATAACGGTTCCCACGAACAGCGGGGAGAAAGAGTCTGAAAAGTAAACAAAAATTCCTAAAAACCAGGCGAGAAGCTGCACGCCTTTTCTTTTTAAATTTTTGCTGTGCACCCAGTCCGAAAAAGCCTGAATGGCACCTGTCTTGTGGAAAAATGCTACGATAATTGCGATATAAAGATTGAGCAGCATAACCCAAGAAAAGCCAGTAGTACCTGTGGCCTCTTTAATCAAGGTCGGCAGTCCCATAATGCCCTGACCCGCCGCCAAAGTACCTACCAGACACGCCGCAATCAACGCTACGATGGTATTCTTGGTAGCAAAAGATAATACGATTGCGATGATAGCCGGTAATAGGGATATCCAGCCCATTGTTTCAAGATCCATAAAATAAACCTCCTTTGTACGTTCTGCTACATATATATTGCAAATTATATGCCACATTTAGACAATTTGCGACATGTTGGAATTGGAAGGTTTCTCTCATAGCGCTATTTCTTTTTCTCATCAGTGTGCCAATTTTTGGGTCATCAATGCCCAAATCTGGTCTTTTCTTTCTTGAAGACTGTTCCCTCCTGGAATGCCCCTGCTGCGAAAAGACCTTGGAAATTATAGTAATATGGTAAAAAAAACAGAGCATACCCTTCGTACACCCTGTTATTCATCTGGTCGCTCTGCTAATGTCCCACTTTGCTTAACTTAATGACATTGCTTACGAAATCTCATTCTTCAATTACATCCTATTTAATATAAGCTTTCTCTACATAGGGGCTGGTCGCTGTCTTCAGCATGCCGCCGTATCCCAGCTCAAATTCCACGATATCGCCTACCTTGTATTCTCTGTCACAGTGGGTCACGTCGAGGATGATATGGTCGGAACTGCCTCCCATGATTTCCACCTGGGGATCGCATGGCGTCATGCTGCCCAAATCCGTATCCTGTTTGCCGATACCTATGATGGCCCTCTTTATGATCCCTCTGTCCTCATAGTACGGCTTTTCACCGAAGGCGTCGACGCCGACTTCACCAATCGGAAGAGATGGTTTTTCTTTCAGTTCGATAATCTGTGCCTGCAGAACCAATCCGTCGCTGACCGTCCCCGGCAGCTTTGTCTCATAGGCCGTATCGTTGCCCAGTAGGAAGGACTCTCCTAATCTTAAATTGTTAATGCCTGCTGGCAGCTCGCCTTTGTCGACTAGATAGATGGAACTGGAGTTTCCACCGGATACCATTTCCAGTTTGATATCATACTTCTTTTCTAAATCCTGAGCGATGGCAACTAACTGAGAGAGGTTATCGTTTTTCGGAATGATGGCGCCATAGCAGGTCAGGTTGACACCGATGCCATAGAGATTGATGTTCTCCATCTTGAGAATCTCTTCCACCGCCTCATAAATCAACTCTTGATTTTGAAAGAAAATCCCTTCACGTAAATCTCCCAAATCAATCATCAGCAGGACGTCGTGAACTTTACCGACTTTCGCTGCTTCCTCATTGAGCAATCTGATGGTGGACAATTCCGAGTTGAAAGAAAGATCTACATATTTCACTACATCGGCTACTTCGCAATGCATAGGGATACGGAGCAGCACCGTTTTCTTTCCATTAGCCTTTGCTGTATCGGCAAACCCTGCAATATTCTTCACTCTAGAATCTGCAATAAAATCAACATTTGGATTTTCTGCTACCATCTTTACCATTTCTCTGTCTGCACAAAGCCCTTTGGTGACAATCATCAGAGAACACTTGCCGTGATCCTTTGTAATCGTTGCACAAGCGTTTAAGTTGTCTTCAAGTTTCTTCAAGTTGATCATCAATTTTGGATACATAATTTCTCTCCTTTTTATCTCTTTCTATTCTACTCTGTTCGGACAATTTCTTCTGGTGCAGTGCTTGCAGTCGTGAGTGCAGTCTCCCATATACTGTCCGCCGTTTTCCGTCTGCGCTGCCCATTTACCCTTGATGCCGCCGCCCTGGCGCATCTCTGCCTTTTCATCCGCATCCGCCAGCGCCGCTTTTCTTGCGGCTTCTAGTTCTTCCGCACTGGCCCCGCCAATGGTCTCTTCCTCCTTAAAGGCTGTCATATCGTAGCCCATGGCCTCACATTCCTCAATGTGTTTCCTGTATTCTTCCTCTTTCGCTTTTGCTTCTGCCAATTCACGATCCACATCCGCCATAAACTTCGCGTTTACCGTAAACTCCTGCTCTTTCTTTTCAGGAAATTTAAAGTCAAGGCTCTTTTCGAGAAGTCTGATGGCTGCTTCTCTGTACCTCTTTGATAAAACACCTAGGGAAGCCATGATGTAATCATTGTCTACCAAAATCTTAGCATGTTCCGTTGGGAACAGCATCATGCCAGTCTCGTTGTGCTTTGCAATCCCTTCCATCAACTCTACTCTGTGGGGCAGTCTCGTCAAAGCGCCGCCCGTACCGACGATGTATTTCACTTGCGTCAGATCTTTTCCTTCTGCCACTGTACTTCTGCCAGATGGGCCATAGATATATCTGATAATGCCCGCGTGGCGTTCTACTGCCTTAAGAACAGCTTCTTTCGTCAGCCGTTCTACCAGCTTGAACTCATCTTCTGTTTTCGGAATTGCTACGTAGCTTTCTAAGGTTTTCTCTAAATCGATGCCCATCTTCTCACAGTCTTTTTTCATCTGCTCTTCTCCGATGGACTCGATGACTTTCATCCTGTTGACATAAACGCCCAGATCACCTTCTACCGTCCGCTTTGCTTTTGGTTCTGGTGCAATCATGATTCTGGCGATTTTATCCGATTCCGTTGCCACAGAATGCAAGTCTGTGGTCGCACCGCCTACGTCTAAAACAATCAAATCACCTAAACAGTCATAGAGCAGTTTGGTGCACTCCATGACTGCGCCCGGTGTCGGAATAATTGGTCCGTTGACCATATCTCTCACATGTTCCATACCCGGCGCGTGGATGATATGTTCTTCAAAGGCATCTTGAATCACCTTTCTGCATGGTTCTACGTTGAGGTCGTCAATCTTTGGATACACGTTCTCTACATTATATAGCTTCTGCCCGCTCTCCTCATCGAAAATCAACTTCATCTCTTCCTGGTTTTCAATATTTCCAGCGTAGATAATCGGGGTATTCAGTCCCAGAGCACGGATCTTCTCAGCATTGTCCAATGCCGTATCTCTCTCTCCGTAATCAACGCCACCGGCAATCAAAATCAGGTTTGGTTTGATTTCCTTGATTTTGGCTAAATCTGTCCTTCTCAGTTTTCCAGCTGTAATATAGTGAATAATGCCTCCCGCTCCCAGGGCAGCTTCCTTAGCGGCTTTGGCTGTCATGTCATACACGAGACCGTGCACGGTCATCTTTAAGCCCCCTGCCGCCGAAGAGGTTGCCAGCATCTCGTCATATTCCAGACTGTCAATGTTCATCTTCTTGCAGAGATCGTCAACGGCGCCCTGCAGGCCGATTCTCACATCGCCATCAAGAACCGATGTCGGCGCCTGTCCCTGAGCCCAAAAGATGGGGTTGTCAGTATTCAAATCTTTAAAAGCGTTTACAACTGTGGTTGTCGAGCCGATTTCGGCTACTAATACGTCTACTTTCATCTTATCACCTCTATTTATTGGATATTTCCTATTCTATAACTACAGTGGAAACCAATTGCCGGTTGCCGTTGCAACCAGCTTTCCACTTTCTTCGCAAATCATCTCTCCCCGCAATCTGATGATACTTCGGCCATTCTTTACAATATAAGTGTGTATGATGGCGTGGGAATCGCTGTCAAGGGGACGCAGAAAGGATACATTCAGATCCACGGTGGTGGCTTCACGCCATCCTGCCGCAAATACGGCCGTCAATCCTATGGCAGAATCAAACATACTGCCGATGATTCCTCCGTGGACGTCGCCTCTCTCGTTCTTCTGCCAGGGCTGGGCCGGAAAGCGATGGGATATTCTCTGTTCCTCAAAATCACAGCCGTAAAACTCTCTTTCCAGTTTTCTGTCGAAGGGGCTGTCGTCTTCGTATTCTTCCTCAAATCTGAGAACTTCCTGTTCCCATTGTTCTTTGTTCATAGTTAACCTCTTCTAAAAATATTTCACATAAAAATACATCTCTGCCGGCGCATATCCCACTGCCGTATAAAACTCCCTGGCATTGGGATTGGTTGCTTCGGAATGAAACTGTATTCTCTTACAGCCTAATTCTTTAGCAAATTCTTCTACATATTCCAAGGTTTTTCTGCCATAGCCTTTTCCTCGATGCGCTTCTCTGATAAACAAGTCATCCAGATAAAGTGCTTTGCCGTGAGACCAAACGCTGAAGATCGTCATAAGATTGGCAAAGCCAACAGGCTCTCCATCTTCTTCAAAGATCAGCAGGCTGATCAGTTCCGGGGAAGACAGTGCTTCCTCAAAGGTCTGGGCAAACCGCTGATCGCTCACCTTGTTAATCCCATTCCACAAATCATCATCCTGACTCTCATAGGCGATGAACTCCCTGTTCAGCTTAATCCAAAGGTCTACGTCCTTTTTTTCACACTTCCTGTAAGTAAACATGTTACACCTCTGCAACAATTCTGCATGGCAAACCTGTCATTCCCTCATAATTCATAGGGTAGGTGTGAATGACAAACGCTTTCTCCTTTGGCAGATCCGCTAAATGATCCATGTTCTCTATGATGAACGTGCCTTTTTCTGCACATCTCTGATCCGTCGGCGTGTGTTCATTTCCCCTTCTCACGCCTGCGAAGTCGACACCGATCAATGAAACCCCCTTTGCCAGCAGCTGATCGATCAAATTCATTGACAACTGCGGATGCTTCACAAAGTAGGCTTTGGACCCATACCCTTCTTTTCTCATATACCCGGAATAAAAGCAGACGAACATCTCTTTTTTTACCAAGGACAAATTGACAGACTGATCGCTGATTTCTATATCCGCAGGTATATCACTCACATCATAACAAATTCCTATGCGTTTAGTATAATCCAAGGGGAAGTCTTTGTCCATCACATCAAAGTGGGTTCCCAGATGACCCACTAAGGCCTTTTTCTCGTTCCCTTGCGCATCTGTTACCATTTTGGGCGTGATCTTTAAGGTTACATCTATTAACATTCACTGCTCTCCTTTCAAACAATCAATTTGCACAAAAGCCAAAAAGCCTCTCTGAAAATTGATTCATCAAGTGACCGCACCACTCTGCTAATTTAAAAGAGGGCGGGCTGACTGCCCGCCCCAATTAGGCTTCATTTACCTTTTTCTATGAAGTGCTCTCTTTTGTCCTGTAAAAACGACGACTCCAGGTCAAAAGTTCACAGGGCGCTATGGGCGCAAAGCCATAAGCGCAAAAGGCAGCGTTCGCAAAGCTCACTCCTACAGTCGCTTCGCTCCTTCCGCTGTCCGTTTTGCCGCTCCGGCTAAAGCCGGGGCAAAAAGGCAACGTTCGCAAAGCTTACTCTTCGCCGCGGCGTCTCTTAGCCTCTTCGCAGAGGAATGTAGCTACGTCGATACCGTGGGAGTCTCTTCCGAATCCAGCGTCGATACCAGTCTTCACAGCGTCCTCAGGAATTACCTGGGTTCCGCCTGCACAGATGATAACCTTATCTCTGATACCTTTTTCCACTGCCAGATCGTTGATTCTCTTCATGTTCTTGTAGTGAATGTTGTCGTGAGAAATGATCGTTGAAGCGAGGATTGCGTCAGCGTTCAATTCTACAGCAGCATCAACCAGCTTTTCTACTGGAACGGAAGTACCGAGGTAGTTTACCTTGATTCCCCATTTTTCGATTCCGCCGTGCTTGATGTTGATGATCTCACGAAGTCCTACGGAGTGTTCGTCTTCGCCGACAGTTCCGCAAACGACTACCATGTCATGATTCTGGAATTCATCATACAGAGTCTTGTCGTCCAGGTGATGTGGTTCAGGTGGAATCTCCAGGTTAGAAGGATCTACGTCGAAGGTCAGTTTACCCTTCATCTCGATTCTAGTTCCTTCTGCTTCCTGCATCACTTCTTTGCTTGTTACTACAGGTTCTTCCAGACCTAACTTCTTACCGATTTCAACAGCTGCAGCTTCAGCAGTTCTAGCGTTGGCTGGAATCATCATGGTAATCATGATTGTTCCGTCAGCACACCATTCCATTTCTGGCTTGATTGCTTCGCCGTCCAGATATTTTTTCACTTTTTCAAGTCTTGTATTTACATTGTCTTCTTCATCCAGTTCATCGATGAATACGATCTTGCTTCTGTCTTCGAAAGTACATCCGCCGATCAGTGCTGCTGGATCCGCAGGATCTCCGCCGTACTGCTCTACGTTATTATATCCAAAGTGAGCTGTAACAGGAGCCATGTAATCGTCTTCTCTCTCGAAGATGTATCCATAACCTACGCCGCCTTCTGGATTTCTAGCGATGCCGTCACCGTTTCTTTCTGGATATTTAGCGGAGTCAACAAAGAATCCTTCTTTGACAGCCTGGAAGTATCCACCTACTTCGATGATTTCTTCCATGAACAGGCATGCTCTCTCTTTGATGTCTCTAGCATTCTCTCTCAGAGGTCCGTCTTTCTTCAGTTCAACCATTTCCATCAGACCATCCATGCCGATGAGAGCCTGTTTTGCGTTGTCGCAGGCTTCCATGTTGTAGATGTGCCAAGGAACGTTTCTTCCTTCGTCCGGAGTAATTGTGGATTGGATGTCAGCGCTTGTCAGCTTGGAGATGAACATGTTCATTACGTGAGTAACTGTTGCTTCTCTTACTGATGAGCAGATGTATTTTGTATTCTGCTGTGCTCTCATCTTATATCTTCCACAGATGTCTCGGAGTGCTACTGCATAAGGCAGATCCAGGTACATGCAAGGTGCCGGAGTAGCTGAAGGAGGTACTGTAGATAATGCGATGTTTTCTGGTTTGATACCAACTTTTTCTGAGAACAGGGAGTTGATAGCGTGCTGAACGATCAGTTCAGGCATTACCTTCCATGCTTCTCTTGCAGTTGCGTTAGCGTTATGTGCACCGTCAATCTGCAAAATGTCAGCCCATGCTAAGATCTTCTTTGATTCGCAGGCGTCTACGAAAGATCTTACGCAGTTGATGTCTCTGTAAAGTACGTTGTACTGAGGGTCCTGGTGAGCGCCGTTGATGCCTTCTTCAGCAAACATAACAGCAACGTCAGGTCCAGCAACGCCGGAAACATAGGAATGATAGTTGATTGGACGACCAACTTCATCTTCGATGATGTCCAGAGCCTTTCTCTGTGCTCTGACCTGTTTTCTAGTTACAGGAATACCGCCGATACCCTGTGGAGTACCTTCCATCAGTCCGTCGATATGGGACTGACCCATATGTCTGATAACCATGATATGGTCAGCGCCATGCCAAGCAGCCATTCTCATTCTTCTGATATCGTCTTCAAATCTGCCGGAAGCGATTTCAGTGGTGATAACTGGAAGCGGCTGTGGGTCAATGTTCTCAAAGAACTTTGCAGGCGGAAGGCCAACGCTGTTCTTCAGAGGTTCGGAAACGTCATGGAACTCAAAAGGTCCCATCTTTAGATTTGGAGCTGGTTTTCGCCAAACCCATCCTTTTCTTCTCGGTTCATATTTGTCGAGGTCTTTCAAGATGTTTCTAACATCCAATTTTTCATTTGGTTTTAAAATCATGTCTGCCATCTTTATTTACCTCCTTTGAACATTGCAGTTACTTCATCCCAGCATTCACCTTTTGCCAGTAATTCACTTGCTTCTCTGATGGAGATGTTCTTCTCTTTTGATAATTTGTATACAACATGGCCAGTTCCGTGACCCATAAGTCCTCTGTCCATGCATCCTTCTACGATCTTCTGTGTATCTAATGAGGATACGCCCATTCTCAGCAATACTGCTCTTTCTACGGAAGGAGTAGTGTTCTTTCTTCCGAGGTCAAGAAGAGGTTCAACAACCTGTTCTGTCAGTTCCCAGAATCTGTTGTAAAGTTCTTCGTCAGAAAGATTAGCAATATGCTTTCTTCTTTCTTGGAAATCGTCTGCTCTTTTCATTCTTTTTCTCCTTTATACTAAAGTCCTAAAGTTTTCTTTACGAAATCTGCATTTGTTTTTGTTTCTTCAGCTAAGAACTGGATGTCGGAATCACTTGGATTTGTGATGCCGGCTCTCTTACAAGCCTTGTTGATCAGAGATCTTCTGAAACGATCGATATCAGCATCTTCGCACTTGATAAAGCTTGGATCCTTAGGGAATACGATGTTTTCTCCTGGTTTGTCTTCCTTCTGTGGATCGCCGAATTTGAATTCAATTCCGTTTTCTCTTGCGAAGGAAAGCTGTGGCTGGATGTGTTTGCCAGCGCCTGTGTATTCAGTTTCACTGATTACGAGAACTGCATCTTCTGGTAGTTCCTGAGCCAGTGAGAATGCCGCTGCAAGCGCAGTATTTCCTGCAGGTCCTCTTTCGATACCTTCCAGGTTTGCCAGCGCTTCTGTCATGTACATAACTTCACCCTGTTTTACTGTAACATAACGATCCATGTAACGAAGCGGTCTAGCTGCGGAACGAGGAACGTCTGAGTGGTCAGGATCTGTTGCATAAGGTACGCCGAATCCAGTGTGTCCTGTTGTGCATGACTTCTTGTTGAACTGTTCGTCAGAAGCCATATGTAATCCAGTCAAGTCGATGGAAGCGGAAACCATCTGTGTATCAACACAGCCAGCCTTCAGCAATCCACGAGCTGTACCAGTCATCATACCACCGCCAGCATTTGTGCAGACGACCATATCCGGGTCTTTGCCAACGATTTCGCGGCACTGCATTGCGATTTCATATCCCAGTGTTTCTACACCTGCGATACCAAATGGTGAGTAAAGGGAAGCGTTGAAATATCCTGTGTCTTCCAAAACAGAAAGGAAGGAATAGAATAATTCAGGTCCTACAGTCAGTTGCAGGACTTCTGCGCCGTAAGCTTCACACTTTCTTGCTTTTTCAACGATTTCCGGCTGTCCAACTCCGTGAGAGTCGTAGCATTCCTGTACGATGATGCATTCCAATCCCTGCATTGCTGCCTGGGATGCAACTGCTGCACCATAGTTACCGGAAGTTGCAGCCATAACACCTTTGTATCCTAACTTCTTCGCATGAGCAACTGCGCAGGCAGCTCTTCTTGCTTTAAAGCTTCCTGAAGCATTTGCAGCTTCATCCTTTGCAAAAATTCTTGCACCATATCCCGGCTTTGCATACTTTCTGGAAAGTGCGGATAAGTTCCTCAACTCGATCAGTGGTGTATTACCAACTGCTGTTCTTGACTGAATCTTTGCGACTTCTTCCAAAGTGTAGCCAGTAGATTTCATCAGTGCTTCATAGTCGAATGCAATGGTGCCAGACTCAAACTCGTTGTAGTCCAGTCCCAGTGCCTTTTTCATAATATCATTTGATCTCGCCATTACGGAATCGTAATCTTTTGCTAATGCCATTATTTGTCACCTCCAAACATAATCTCTCTCAGCTGCTTGTCGATCTCGATGATCTCAGGGACAAATTTGCCGTAGCTATGAGTATAGTAAGGGCCAACTTCAATCAGAGTTCCTTTTTCTGTACGGTTCGCTGCTGTTACTACAGTTACTTCATCTCCGATTTCTGCATCTTCCTGCAGAGTGCCTTTGGTCCACATTTCTAAGTCACATTTCTGTGTATCTTCAGGGATTTTAGCAGTTCTTTCTGCAGCCTTTAAAACTACAGAATGAATGCGCACCCAATCGCCTTTTTTTGCCATTTCTACCTCCAAATTTTTTGTTACTTGACGCAGATTGTCAGGGCACCCCCAGCCGAAACTAAGCGTGCCCTGATATCTTTCTATTTGTTAATTATTTTACGATTTTCTTGTCTGGGCAGATTCTGTCTCTTACGTCACCCATTAAAGCTCTTGGAATAGGAAGAGTGATCATAGTGTGAAGTCCTGGTTCTGCATTGATAACCTGCGGAATCATGTTTGCACACATTGCGATTGTTCCTAAGCCGCCTTCAACTTCTGGGCTGTTAACCATGTTAACTGCTGGAGTTCCTTCGATGATTACATAGTCACCAGTCTGAACGCCAACCTGTTCAGGTTCGATCTGCTGTGGATGCTCCATGCGGATTTCCATGCCGTTGCAAAGCTTAGCATCTGCTGTCATGGATACGCCTGCGCATGATCCTGCTGCAGCAAATCCATAAGGAGATTTTCTGTCAACATCAGTAGTAATCGGGCTCATGTCCTGAGCAAATTCTTCAACGGAAAGTCCCAGTCCTTCAGCCATCATTCCTACGGATTCAGCGAATCCTACGTGTCCAGCCATAGTTCCGTCTGCTTTTCTCTTCATGAATTCTTCAGGGCTGATGCCGATTCCCTGTTCTTCCATTACAGCTGGTCCGAACGGTGACAGTGAGTTAACTCTCTTGGAAAGGATGTGTTTTACGTCTGTCATGCATCCTGTCATAACTAATACTAACAGGTCCATGATGTGTCCTGGGTTGATACCAGTTCCGAGACAAGATACGCCGTTAGCTTTTGCAATCTTATCTAATTCTTCTGCCAGATCTGGGTTCTGTGCAGCAGGGTATGCCATCTCTTCAGCGGAAGTGATAACGTTGATTCCCTGTTCCATGATGAACTTCAGTCTAGGGAAAGCATTCTTTGTGAAAGAGTCTGTGCAGAGGATAACGATATCAGCAGCACCTGGTTTAATTACGTCTTCAGCAGCCTGAATCAGAACGTCTTCTCTGTCGCCTTTTTCAGTCTTTATGTAGTCAAACATGGAAGTACCGATTTTCTTGCCTCTTCCAGCAACGCCGACAATGTCAACACCTTTCTTCGTCAGAAGCATGTCTGCAACTCCGCCGCCCATTGCGCCAAGTCCCCAAATAATTACTTTTACATTTTCCATAAGTTTTCTCTCCTTTTTACATAAAAATTAATAAACATTAACCATTAGTTTTAAATTTTGCGTGGCTTGCACGCGATGCTTATATATAAAGCAACTTCTGTGCCAACGCTTTTTGTGTATACAACATACTTTAATTGCCAGTTTTTAATAAAAACAAACAAATTTCAGTCCATTTTTTGGTAAATATCACTAGATTACCAAAAAGTAATCACATAGATTTTAGGAACACTGTAACCATCAAAAATTAAGTGCAAATTTTCGGGCACTTTTAATGCAAATATATTTGCATTTCACCCTTTTATTCCGTACTTTTTCAGCTTATGCTGCAGGGTCTGCCGCTTGATCTTTAAAACTTCAGCAGTTTTCGAGATGTTTCCTCCCTCTGTAATCATAACCTCGCGGATGATTTCTTCCTCTAAATTGGCCAGATATTGATCGAGAGGCCCCTTTCTATCCCATTTTTCAACATCTGCTCCGATGGCTTTCACCTGCATCGGCATCTGCAGGAGCTTCTCCGTCAGCACATGCTCCGTATCTGCCATAGCGACAGACTGCATGATGACATTCTCCAGTTCCCTGACGTTGCCAGGATAATCATATTCGCAGAGCCTGTCCATGGCACCTTCTGACACCATCCATACTTCTTTCTCAAAGCGTTCATTGTGTTTTGCCAGAAGCTTTTCCGTCAAATGAGGGATATCATCCAACCTGTTGCGCAGTGGCGGAATTGCAATGCTCACAACATTTAAACGATAGTATAGATCCTTTCTCAGCTTTCCTTCTTCAATCAACTTCTCTGGGAATTCGTTGACTGTAGCAATGATTCGCACATCAATGGGGATATCAGTCGTTCCGCCCACGCGCCGGATATAATCCTCCTGCAGCACGCGGAGCAGCTTGCTCTGCAGCTCATACGGCATCGCGCTGATCTCGTCTAACAGCAGCGTGCCTCCGTTGGCCTGTTCAAACAATCCTGCTCGGTCAACCGCTCCAGTGAACCCACCCTTCGAGGTCCCGAACAAAATTCCCTCCAGCAGAGATTCTGGCAGAGCTGCGCAGTTCTGCGCCAGAAACGGTTTGTTCTTCCTGCGGCTGGCGTAGTGAATGCTCTGTGCAAAGAGTTCCTTTCCCGTTCCTGTTTCTCCGTAAATGAAAACCGATGCATTGTTGTCTGCGGCTCGTTTTGCCCGTTCAAGAACGGAAACAAACTGCGGGTTATTTCCTATTATATTATCGAAAGTATATTGCCTGATCTTCGGCTTTACCTCATGAGGTTCTATCTTTTTCTCCTGCAGCTTCAAAATCGTATCGCTCATAGAACGGATGTTGGTGATATCCTTGGCCACCTCTACTGCTGCAATGGTTCTGCCATTCTCAATGACTGGCACCGTGCTGTTAATCGTGGTAATTTCCTTGCCGTACAGGTTCTTATAGGTCTGCTGCTTGTTCTTCGTGGCTACGTTCTTCTTCAGTGCCTGGTACAGGGTACTCTCGTTCAGCCTGACCCCTGGAAACGCCTTATGAAACTCTTTCCCCATGACGTCTTCCATATTGATCTGCTCCATATCTGCCATAGCTCGATTATAAAACAGACCGATTCCATCCTGGTCTACTACATATACACCTGCGTCGATTAATTTGATTAATTCTTCGATAATTTTCTTATATCCTTCTGCGTTCAATAGCTTGTACCTCCCAAACGCTATGCGTATAATGGTTCTGCCCCAAATCTTTGATTTGGTTAGGCAGACCTTATGCTTTAACGCCCTGCAAACGTAGTGCGCAGCTAGGCGTTAGTCGTATGTCAAATACTATTTTACACTATTATTGAAGCATATGCAAATTATTTTGCATCTACATTTTTATTGAAAAACTGACAAATTTATTGTATATTGGTATTTGACTATTTGTTGTAAATGGAGGAATACTATGAGAATAAGAAAAGATCAAGAATTATTCGAAGAAAAAGACATAGAATTGATTGCAAGAGTTTCTGATGCGCTGGCCCATCCTGTCCGCTTGAAACTTTTCAGATATATTATGCAATGTAATAAGTCAATGGAAACAGTATGCAACAAAGATCTTGTGGCAAACTTTGATTACGCCCAGGCAACGATTTCACAGCATGTCAAAAAACTTGTCGACGCAGGTCTGATCGAGGTAAAAAAGCAAGACAAATTTTCTTATTATTATGCAAATTTAGGAGTTTTGATGCAATATATTGACATTACAAAAAAATATTCTATAATAGGGTGAATACAACAATTTATAGAGAAATTCGGAGGTACTTATGTCAAGACACATAAGATTATTTCCGGTTCAAATTCTGGCAATCGGTTTCGGCCTGCTTATCTTAATGGGAAGTATTATGCTCTCCTCCCCTCTCTGTAATAAGAGCGGCGAAAGCATTCCCTTTATCAACGGCTTGTTTACATCGACGTCGGCCACATGTGTAACCGGACTGGCAGTTTATGACACGTATACGCAATTTAACTTTTTAGGACAATTCATCATCATACTGCTCATACAAATCGGCGGCCTTGGATTCATGGGTATGGCTATGACCTTCTCCTTCTTAATCGGAAGCAAGATCACCATATTTCAGCGTTCTCTTCTGATGGAATCCATAGGCACACTCCATATTGGAGGCGTAGTAAAAACTATAAGGAGAATGCTCTTCGGTACTTTATTCTTTGAAGGACTGGGAGCATTAATTATTTCCTTTAAATTTATTCCCCAGGTTGGATTTTGGCAGGGACTTTGGTACGGCGTCTTTCATTCCGTATCTTCCTTCTGTAACGCGGGCTTTGATCTGCTGGGAAGATTTGATCCCGGAAGTTCCCTGACACAGTTTTCTGACGACCCCGTCCTGCTCATTACGGTCATGACGCTGATTGTCACCGGAGGTATCGGTTTTATCGTCTGGGGAGACATCGTGGATCACAAATTCCACTTCAGGAAATATGCGCTTCACTCCAAAATCATGTTGTTCTTTACATTTTCCATGATCTTGTTCGGAGCACTTGCTTTCTACTTTGTAGAGGGGTCCAATTCTTTCGGGGAAATGCCCACTGCAGATAAGGTTCTCAATTCTTTCTTTGCATCTGTTTCGCCGAGAACTGCCGGCTTCGCTTCCGTGGATTATGCAGATATGTCAACTGCCGGCAGGTTTTTAACGATGTTTCTGATGTTTGTCGGCGCTGGCCCCGGCTCGACTGGCGGCGGTATCAAGCTGACTACCTTCGCGACTTTGCTTCTTTCCATGTACTCTTATGCAAAGCACTATCAGGATCTGAGTATTTTCAGACGCAGGCTGCCCGCAGAGGCCCAAAGAAAGGCGTTTTCGAGCATCGCTTCCTACGTTATGGCAGTCCTGTTGTGTACTTTTTGCCTATTAGTCGCAAATCCGTCGTTTACAGCTGAAAGCTGTCTCTTTGAATCTCTGTCCGCCATGGGAACGGTCGGACTGACTATGGGAATTACGCCCGCGCTAGGTACATTCTCAAAGCTGTGCCTCATCATTTTAATGTATTGCGGCAGACTGGGCAGTATCGCAGTCGCTATGGCGATCGCCAGAAGAAAGATTATACCGAAGATCAGTTATCCAGAAGAAAAGATCACAATCGGTTAATGATATAAAGGAGAAAATAAAATGCGTTCTATACTAATTATCGGCCTTGGACGTTTCGGCCGCCATCTTGCAACAAGCCTGGCAGATCTGGGCAACGAACTGATGGTTATCGACAAAAACGAAGCGGTAGTAAACAAGATAGCGCCTTATGTGACTTCAGCCCAAATCGGAGACTGTACAGACGAAGTGGTGTTGAAAGATTTAGGTGTCGCCAACTTTGATCTCTGCTTTGTCTGTATCAGTAATGACCTGGAGTCGTCTTTAGTCATCACCATGACTTTAAAGGAACTGGGTGCCCACAAGATTGTCACAAAGGTCAACCAGGATCTTCACGCCAAATTTCTGTTACAGAACGGTGCAGATGACGTCATTTATCCGGAGCGTGATATGGCCATCCGAACAGCTATGAAGTACAGCGCGCAGAACGCCTTTGACTATATCGAGCTGAGTAAGCATTACGGCATCTTTGAAATCGCAGCACCAAAGTCCTGGATCGGCCGCTCTCTGACCGAGATCAATGTAAGGAAAAAATATCATGTCAACGTTATCGCATACAAGTGCCACGATCAAATTCTTCCTCTCGACAAAGAGGAGTATTACTTTTCTGAGGATCAGCACTTGATTGTCGCGGGAGATAAAAAGAATTTCCACGAACTGATTGCGAAGAAATTATAAAGAATGAAAAATGCAGAGAGGAGGCTTTTACAGTCTCATCTTTTACTATAAATTTATATTATTATTTTATCATTTTTTATAATTTTACATTATCATATTGTTGTTTTATAATGCACTTACGATCAAATTTAGAAAGGAACAAAACACAATATGAATTTACTGAGAAAGAACGGACCGGGTATTTTGCTTTGCCTGGCTATCGCCATACCCTCTTGGTTTCTAGGCGGTGTATTTCCCATTATCGGCGGCGCCGTCATCGCGATACTGGCTGGCATGATTGTCACCCTATTTTTTAAGGATAAGGCTTCCTACGAGCCAGGCATCAAAATCGTATCAAAAAAAGTTCTGCAATGGGCAGTTATCTTATTAGGCTTCGGCATGGATCTCAATATCGTCCTCCAAACAGGGAAGCAATCCCTGCCGATTATCATATGCACGATATCGGTTTCACTGCTCATCGCCTACATTCTCCACAAAGCGATGAAGATTCCCACGAAGACCTCGGCTTTAATTGGCGTCGGCTCTTCCATTTGCGGCGGATCTGCTATCGCAGCAACGGCTCCGGTCATTGAAGCAGACGAAGAAGAAGTCGCTCAAGCAATTTCTGTCATCTTCTTTTTTAATGTCTTGGCAGCCCTGCTCTTCCCCGCTTTCGGGCAGCTGATAGGCTTTGACACTGGCTCCGGCGAAGCCTTCGGTATCTTTGCAGGGACAGCTGTGAATGACACTTCCTCTGTCACTGCTACAGCGGCCACCTGGGACAGCATGTGGAACCTGGGATCAGCCACTTTGGATAAGGCTGTGACCGTGAAGCTGACCAGAACCTTAGCCATCATTCCCATCACCCTCCTGCTAGCGTTCCTGCGCACAAGAAATGAGGAAAGCGAAAAGAAGGTTGCACTAAAACAGGTTTTTCCATTCTTCATCCTGTTTTTTATCGGCGCATCCATCATCACCACGACCGCCATCCACTTCGGACTTCCGGCCTCCTTCTTTGCGCCCATCAAAGAGCTGAGCAAGTTTTTCATCATCATGGCTATGGCAGCAATCGGACTGAACACCAACATCGTCAAGCTGGTTAAAAACGGCGGCAAGCCAATTGCCATGGGTGCATGCTGCTGGATTGGCATCACGGGTGTCAGCCTTATTTTGCAGAATTTCCTCGGCTTAGTATAGACTGGTTCCATTAAAAAAGTGCAGGCCCGCTTTCACAAAAGTGTGGTCTGCACTTTCACTTATACTTACTTTATGTCGTACATCTCTGGCACCCGGTTCTCATAAACCGCCAAGTCGTCCCTCATTTGCTTTTGATATGCCGTATCAATGCAGGTGAAAATGACGTCTTCTCTATCAGAAGCCTGCGCCAAAGGCAGACCGCAAGGGTCAATAATCTGGCTTCTGCCGAAACAGTGTTTGTTGTATTGATTGGCAGTCACAACATAAAGCACATGGTTCAGCGCTGCACCCCTGACCAGCAGATCCCATTGATCCTGCCGCGGGCGGTAAAACATGGCTGGAATCGCCAGCAGGTCGATGTCTTGCAAGGCCAAAGTTCTCAAATACTCGCAGAAGCGCACCTCATAGCAGATCGCCACACCCACTTTGCCACAGTCGAACTCGAAAATACCGTACCTTCTTCCCGCTGTCAGATAGTCTGACTCCTTACGATCAAGGGCATCGAAGAGGTGTACCTTGCTGTACTCTCCAAGCAAATTGCCGCCACGGTCTATAGCGAGGCAGGTATTGTAGAGTTTGCCATCTTTTTTCTGGGGAAAAGTTCCCGTTATCATATTGACTTGATGTGCAGCAGCGCAGCGGGAAAGTGTTTGATAGAAAGCACCTTCGAGAGGCTCACCAACAGTCTCTCTGTTTTTGTAAGTAGGGCTTTCATAGAAAAATTCAGGCAGACAGACGATGTCTGCCTGACCGTACTGCTGAAATCCTCTTTCAATGAGATCAAGTGCCCGCCTCAAGTTTTCCTCTTTATTCGGCGTCCATCCTACCTGGACTGCCATTACTTTGATCGTGCTCATTCGGTATTTCCCCCATTCCTACTCTATTTGCATCTGCGATGCTTTCGCTTCTAAGGCTTTGTAGTTGCGGACCCGCATCCGGCCGCGTTCTCTTTCAATCCAGCCTTCCTCGTCAAAGCGTTTGATGACACGCGACAAATGGCGATAACTGGCTCCCAGGTATTGGGCAAGATCTGTCAAAGATACTCTGATCCAATTTCCTCTGCCCACTTCCTCTTCCTTTTCAATGAGATAGGCGGCCATTCTGTTTTCCAACGGATACGACTGTGTAGCCACAAGCTTGCTCACACTGCGAAGCATTTTTTCTGCAATCAGCTTGCTCAGATTTCGCAGGAATACTGCGTCGGAGAGAATCAGTTCCCTATGCTCATGGAAGGACAATGCCAGACAAACAGACGCTTCTACGGCCTGAATGGACTGCGACTGGGTGCGGATACCGAGAAATTCCAGTTCGCCAAGAATATCACCTGCTTCATAGTATTGGGCAAGAGACACATTGCCGTCCTGATGAATCACGTACAGCTTAACCCTTCCTTCTGCCACGAAGTAGAGCCGTTCTGGCACCATCAGTTCTTCACAGATGTATTCACCTTTCTGAAAAAGATGTACTTCCAAAAAATCTTCTATCGGTACAGAAAACAAGTCCTGAATGGGATATTTGGCAATATATTGCAGCCTAGTTGTCTGATCACTGATTTTCATTCTATTCCCCGTCTTTTCTGATTATTTCTGTCCTTATTATGCCATATGTCCTATTTTTTCGCAATCCTCTTTGCTATACTAGGGGCAAGAAAGGCGTCCGCATCGGCCGCCTGTGCAGGAGGATTTCATATGAAAGCAAAACCTTACGTCGTTGGCGTAGGCGCTGTCAATGTCGATGTCATGGGACGGAGCAAAAGACCTCTGGTATCCGAGGATTCCAATCCAGGACAGATTAAAATTTCCATTGGTGGAGCAACCCACAACGCCAGCGAAAATGCATGCCGCCTGGGTCTTCCAGTCAAATTTATAACCGCTACAGGAGATGATTATTTTGGCACGCTGATTCGCACAGCCTGTGAGAATGCCGGCCTGTCTACAGAGCATTTTTTTGCTTTTTCCGGACAAGTCAGTTCCACTTATCTGTCGGTCCACAATCGAGATGGTGAGATGAATATCGCAGTATCAGACATGAATGTACTGCAAAGCCTTTCACCGGCTCACCTGGAGCAAAAAGGAGAATTGCTGGCAAATGCGGCAGCGATTACCTTTGATACTGGTCTTCCACAAGAGACCATCGACTATCTCCTTCAGACCTACTGCGGTAAAACAGCCGTCTTTGCTGATCCGGTGTCTACCACCTATGCAGAAAAACTGGCTGGTCGTCTTGACGGCATCCATACGCTGAAGCCCAATCTGTTAGAAGCGGAGATTTTATCAGGTGTGAAGATTCGAACCTTTGACGATCTGCAGCAGGCTGCATGCCGTATCATCGACTGCGGAGTCAGACGCGTCTTCATCAGTCTGGGCAAAAACGGCGTCTATTATCAGGACCATTCGGGTATCACAAAACTTCGGCAGCCACGGCCTTTAGATCAGATTGCCAACGCGACAGGTGCGGGTGATGCGTTCCTGGGAGGGCTTCTCTATGCCTACATTCACGATCTCGATATTGACGATACCTTGACAACTGCTATGACCGTATCGACGCTAGCCATTCTCAGTGAGCAGACAATTAACCCACACATGTCTGAATCGCTGCTAAAAGAGACAATTGCAAACAATATATAAAGAGAGGTAAACAAAATGAACGAATACTTAAGTATCACAGAAGAAGTAAAAGCTGCTCTGGAAGCAAAAAAACCGGTGGTAGCACTGGAGTCCACAATTCTATCCCACGGCATGCCCTACCCGGAAAATCTGGAGTTTTCACATAAAGTAGAGGAGATCATTCGGGCAGAAGGTGCTGTCCCGGCGACTACAGCCATTATCGGCGGAAAACTCCGTGTTGGTCTCACGCCGGAGGAGCTTGAGATCATGTGCAAGGCTGAAAATGTTGCAAAAGTCAGCCGCAGAGATGTAGCGATCTGTCTGGCAACAGGTCAGACTGGCGCCACCACCGTAGCAACCACCATGATGCTGGCAGAAATGGCAGGCATCCGTTTCTTCGCTACAGGCGGCATCGGCGGCGTTCATCGCGGAGCGGAAACCACTATGGATATCTCTGCCGATCTACAGGAGCTGGCAAATACGTCTGTCGCCGTCATCTGTGCCGGTGCTAAAAGTCTGCTGGACATCGGTCTCACGCTGGAATACTTAGAGACCATGGGCGTGCCTGTCATCGGTCTTAAGACAGATGACTTCCCTGCCTTCTACTGCAGGAAAAGCGGTTTCGGCGTAGACTACAATGCCCCTGACGAAGAAACTGTGGCAAAAGTCATGAAGGCAAAATGGGATCTGGGTCTGAAGGGCGGTTCTGTGATAGCGAACCCGATTCCAAAAGAATATGAACTAGACTACGATGAAATGGAAGCGGTTATCAATAAGGCTCTAAAAGCCGCTGAGGAAGAAGGCATCCACGGCAAGGCGACAACGCCATTCCTCCTCGCCCACATCAAGGAATACACCGACGGCGTCTCCCTGGCCTCCAACCTGCAGCTGGCTTACCACAATGCCAGAGAAGCAGCAAAGATTGCTGTGGCTTACAGCACACTGTAACAATCCAAAGAAAAGCCCTGCCCTCATTGATGAGAAGCAGGGTTTCTTTTATTTCTATGCAGATTTTGCTGCCCTACCGCTGTGATTCTGGTCCCTCGTCTTCCCTTGTTGACTTCCACCAACCCCCTTGCTTCCAGATTCTTTAAGATAAAGCGAATATCCTGCTCCGCAATTTTCCATCCTTCTTCCAGCAGATATGCATGGATATTTTTTCTTCCTGCAGGTTGGTCTTCACTGTTGAAATGTTCCACAGCCCGCAATACCACTTGCTCTTTTCCATCCAAGGCAAAATCCATAGCTGGGTCGATTCCTCCAAAGCCGCGAATATTTTTGGGCACGTCCTCCAACACAATCTCATCATCAGAAAGCTGGTACATATACTCGATACAATTATGCAGTTCTCGAATATTGCCCGGCCAGGAGTAGGCCTTGAGCACTTTGAGAATTTTGGGCGTTAAATGCTTTTCTCCCCCAAAGTCCTGCAGAAAAGCCTTGACTAGCAGCGGAATATCCTCTTTTCGTTCTCGCAGAGGAGGCAGCGGGAGCGGCAGAACATTAATTCGATAATACAGGTCTTCGCGGAACTGGCCTTCATCAACCAGCTGCAGCAAATTCTTATTTGTCGCAGCGATGATTCGCACATCTACTTTGATTACATTCATACCGCCAATGCGCATGACTTCTCGTTCCATGAGCACTCGGAGCAACTTTGCCTGTAGTTCATATGGCATCTCACCGATTTCATCTAAAAAAATGGTCCCTTTGTCTGCCATCTCGAAGAGCCCCAGCTTGCCGCCCTTCTTCGCTCCGGTAAACGCGCCCTCTTCATATCCGAAAAGTTCAGATTCCAACAGGGAGGCAGCCAGCGCGGAGCAGTTGACAGCGATAAAAGGAAAGTCTTTCCGGCTAGAAGCATTGTGAATTGCCTGTGCAAATACTTCTTTCCCCGTACCACTCTCACCCGTTATCAAAACCGTACTGACACTTTTAGCCATCTTTACAGCTACCTTTTTCAAATCTTGAATGACTTTACTGCTGCCGAGAACGCTATCCATCGTGTATTTCGCTACATGACCTCGCGGAATCAGCTTTGATTTCAACTGATTTCGTTCGTTTTCCAATTCTAAATATTTCTGACCAAAAATGACGATACCGGCAAGCATCCCCTCATCGCTGTAGATACCATACTTGTTGATGACATATGTGATATGGCGAATGGTAACCAGTTCATTCGTCACAGTTTTTTTCTGATCTATGATATCCTGGATACGGATTTCCGGGAAAATCTCACAAATGTTCTTGCCGAGAACCGCCTGCTTTTGCAATCCGAAGTTTCGTTCACTTGCCTCGTTATATTCTGTAATATAACCTGAGAGGTCAGTCGCGATAATACTGTCGTTGGTAAAGTGCAGGATGGTCCGCAGCTGTTTTTTAACATCGTTGGAATCACTGAGCATCTGACTGATGCCGTAATCAGCATAGACGATTTCTTTCTTATAGGCATCCAATATCTGATAAAGTTTTTTGTTGGACAGTCCCAATATCGCTCCAATATCTGCAATAGTTGAAAGGTCGATGATTCTGTCCCCAATATCAATAATTTCTTCAATAAAAGCCGGAATTCGTTCCGTTTTTCCAGCGATCACTGCGGTTTTAACTCCAGAAGTTCCTTCATCGTAAGGCGAGTAAGTGTTGTAAGGAATCAGCTTCAAGTTCTTAATTCCCAGTTCATATAGCTTCGATACGCATTCTACAGCAATCTCGTGGAAATTGCTGACAAAGAATATTTCGCGGTCGTCGTCGATTTGTTTCAGCTTTTCAAATCCTTCCTTGGCAAAGGTCCTTCTCATGACGATCGTCTCCACCTGATGCCGGTTCAGCCGCTTCACATGCTCATAAAGAATATTAGATGAAGTCACAATCAGATCGCCATCAAAATTCAACTCCAGAGAATTATTTTCGATGTAATAATTTTCTATTTCCGCTAACTCTCCAAACACTTTTTTCAGATATTCGCCATAGTACTCGCTGATCCCCTTATATAGAGCCACTACCATAATCCTCTTCATTGTTGTTTCCTTTCCCTGCCTCTCCATGGAATCATTTTGTCATGACGATTCCTCTGAAAATACGACCGTGGAACCATTATACAACAAAAACAGCAGTCTGGGAAAGACCCGACTGCTGTCCGCATCTTTTTATATCACTTCTTCTCTAGCAAATTTCTTTTCCTTAAAAATCGCAATCCCTGTACAAGCATAGAAGATAGCGATCAAAGGACAGAGAATTGCCAGAAATGCATAGGGCGCATATTGCAAAACCTCCACACCTAGAACTCCGGAAACAAAGATGCCAGTGGTTGACCACGGAATCAAAAAGGTAAAAATCGTACCGCCGTCCTCCAAGGTTCGCGAAAGAACACGTTTATCAATACCTTGCTTCGTATAGGCTTCCTTCATCACTTGTCCCGGCAGCAGAATTGCAATGTACTGGCTTGCGGTCAATATGGTCGTAACCAGACAAGTAGCCAAGGTTGTCAGCACTAAAGATCTTGGACTTCTGATAAAGACTTCCATCTTGCTGAGAATGACAGATAACACGCCCATTCTCTGCAGAATTTCACCAAGACCCAAAGCCAGCAGTGCTAAGGAAGAAGTGCTCATCATCCCCATGATGCCTCCGCGGTTCAGCAGCCGATCCACATCTGCGTTGCCGCTCTCCAGCGAGAATCCGTTGCCTAAGGCGTTGAAAATCACCTGGTAGTCATAATGGCCCATCTGGAAAATAAAGGCTGCGACAGTTCCAGCAACTGCTCCCAGGAGCAGGGCAATCAACGGCGGCATCTTTTTAATTGCTAAAACAATCGTCAGGAGTGGCACGATTAAGAGCAGAGGATTGATATTAAAATGGGTGCGCAGCGTATCATTGATTGCGTCTATAGCCGATGTATCCATGGCCTCGCCGCCAATTTTAATACCGATGACCGTATAGATGATGGCTGCGATAACAGTAGCTGGCACAGTTGTATAGAGCATGGAGTTGATATGTTTAAAAATATCTGTCCCCGCCACTGCTGGTGCCAGATTCGTTGTATCTGAAAAGGGCGACATCTTATCGCCAAAAATCGCTCCAGATACTACCATACCAGCTGTCAGTCCCGGATTAATGTGTAGTCCAAGGCCAATACCCATAAAAGCAACCCCCAGGGTAGCAATGGCCGAATACGAACTGCCTACGAAGAAGGAAATGATGCAGCAGATAAAAAAGCCTACTACTAGAAAAACCTTGGGTGACAGAACTTCCAGACCATAGTAGATGATAGTCGGCACGATGCCCGATACAATCCAGGACCCAATTACTGTTCCCACCGTCATCAGAATTAAAGCTACCAGCACTGCATTCTTACAGCCTTCAACGAAGAAGTCCTGCAGATCTTCTTTCGTAAATCCGCTGAGTAATGCAATGATGCCCATTGCCAGGATTGCCAACAGAAAGACCACGTGGGTAGAAATCTGCAAGACGATGAACCCACCTATCAACACCAGAGCCAAGGCGATCATTGCGACTGCCGCCATTGCCACGGAAACTTTCTTTTCTCTCGTATTTTCCATATTCATTTCCTCCCTTTATTCAAGGTAATATACATCTTCCATCTTTGCAATCTTCTTCTCAAAAGACATGATTTCTGTCAAAGGCAGATTTTTGGCAAATCCTTCTTTGTCAATTTCATTATATCGTTCATAGGTTTCCGCTAGTTCTATCAGTTTGTCGGCAAAATCAAAGGGAATGACGACGATGCCATCTTTGTTGGCTAGAATTAAATCACCAGGGCAGACCACAGCCCCGCCGCAGCAGATTGGTACGTTGACATCGCCCTTAAATCCCGAAATCTTGGTGGTCAGGTTAGACTGGCCTTTAGAAAACACCGGAAATCCATTGGCTCTGATTTCTTCTGAGTCCGTATTGGGACCATCTACAATGACGGCCGCCAATCCGAAACGTTTTGCTGTCAGAGTTGTCATTTCACCCCAGCAGGCATGACGTTTCTCTCCCTGCATGTCGATAACCAATATATCCCCCGGCTTTGAGTAGGTCATAGCTTTATACACCATAGTAGAGTCTGTTGCCGGAATACGCACAGTAATTGCCGTACCCACGACATAAATGCCGCTTTCCCTATCTAATAGTTTAATTTCATTGTTCATGAAACCGAATTCCAGAGCATGTCCCAGTTCACTGGGGCTGATTTTTTGGAATCTTTCAATCAAAGCTTCATCCAGCCGTCTCACTTTTGTGTTTATTATGTTCATCTCTCTGCCTCCATCTTACTTATAATACTCTTCGATAAATGCAACGATCCGATTGACGCTGCGTTCTACAATCACTTTCCCCTTCTCAGCTGTTCCTTTTGTTGCGTCTCCCAGCGTACCCGTGTCAGTATACTTGTCAAACTTGATATACTGCTTAAACTCCGGAAATTTATCTTCGAAAAGTTCCGAAGTGCAAACAGCCTCTTCGTCATGAACCAGCTCTGGAGTGAGATACTTTAAAACTGAGGTACCCGCCTCGCTTGCATGACCGTGTGCCATCATACCGCTATATTCGCATACACCTTCGCAGTAGGGCTGAATGAATCTCCACCAATCCATAGATGCGCAGCGAATTTGGTACTGATCTTCCAGTTCCCATCCCAACTGGGTAATCATAAAGACATTGCTGACATGAGTATTCAGAAAGAAAATTTTTTTGAAACCCCATCGAATCAGGCTCAAGCAGACATCTTCCAGATAACCCTTAAAGTGTTCTGGTTTGATGACCATGGTGCCAGGGAATTCCGGGGTCAGTAAAGACAGAGAATCGCCCATTTCAATGGTCGGCGTAATCAAAAGGTCCAGTTTATCGCCAATCATGTCGGCCACTTTCTCAGCTACGATCGCATCACCGCCCATAGGCAGATGGGGGCCGTAGACTTCGATAGCACCTGTCGGTATGATAACCGGTTTTTCCCTGTCCAGTTCTTTAAACTGCTTCCAACTCAGATTTCTCAGTCTCATTTTATTCCTCCTATTTTATATCATATAGTTCCGGCCGTCTGTTCTGATAAGTAGGTACCTGCTCTCTGACCTTTTCCTGATAATCCATGTCCAATATGCCATACATGATCCCTTCCTGGTCAGATACCCGAGAAACAATCAAACCACAAGGGTCTGCCATGCAGCTTCTGCCGAAGAAGTGATCATTATGCTGGTTCAGAGCTACTACATAGAGCAGATTGTCGAGGGCTGCCGACTGTACCAGGATATCCCACTGATCATGGCGCGGCGTGTAGAAGGCGGAAGGTACAAACAGCACATCGATTCCCTTCAGCGCCAGCGTGCGCAGGTAATCCGGAAACCGCAGTTCATAGCAAATCGCAATACCCACTTTGCCAAAATCAAAGTCAAAGATACCGATTTCATCGCCAGCGTCCACCGTATCGGATTCCTTTGATGAAAACGCATCAAAGAGATGGGTCTTACTGTAGTCGCCAATCAAGTTTCCCTCTCGATCAATGCACAGACAAGTGTTCAGCAACCTGTCCCCTTTGATCAGCGGGTAGCTTCCCGTAATGATATTTACACGGTGTGTTTTAGCGCACTTAGAAAACTCATGAAAGAATTCCGAATCCAACACCTCTCCTATGCTGCTGCGGTTCTCTTTCGTGGGATTGGAATAATATAGCTCTGGCAGGCAGATTACATCAATTTTCTTGTATCTTTCAAAGCCCTCGTCAATTAGAGCCAAAGCTCGTCTCAAGTTATCGTGTTTGTCCTCGGTTATCCCCACCTGGATACCCATTACGCTGATTTCTCTTTTCATTTTGACCTCCTCATTTGTGAACTTGGGTATAATAATAGCAATCCTCGTGCCAAGATAAAAGCGATGATTGAAAACGGCTGATTTCCAACGATAGAGATGAATATTGATTGCTGCGAGAATCGGCGTTGCACGCAGTTAATGGATACATTTAACGCTAATAACTGGAATTAGTGCATTTAAATTGAATACATTTAATAAGACTAAATACAGGAACAAAAAAAGAGATCGTATAAACACACAATCTCTTTTTTCAAATATGCTCATTTTCAGATGGTTGAGACAATCTATCGCTATCTTTACTTTTCTTATTCTGTCAGCAGCATTTTAATCGCCGCATCCAAAATGTGGGGCGTTCTCTCATAAAGATCCTCTTTGCAGACCCTCTCTGTCAGCTTGTGGAAGTCCTTGCCCCACGGCCCGATGTTGATGCCAGCCATGGAGATTTCTTTAATTTCCTCAAACGGAATATCGTAATATTGCCCCAGCAACGGCATGGAATCGGCCACAGAAGCCCTCTGCTTTTGCGGATCGTCGATATTGATATAACTCAGATCGCAGATGCCAGTATAGAAATACTCTTTGGTGTATTCCTGGCCGTATACCTCCTGCGCATAGGCTGACAGCTTTTCACTCATGCCGCGCGCCGCCGATGCAATACCATCAAAATAGATGTTTGACACGTTAGGATAGTATGGAGGCAGCAAACCGTAGACTACCCTCGGCGAGATATCCTCGATATAGTCGTAGATTTTTTCAATGAGGCAGAAATTGCCTTCTATCATATTGATTTTACCGTCTTCCATGTCTTCGAGAATTCCCTGTAAAGCAGCCTCATAATCTTTGATAAAGGCACTGCCGCCGTTTTCCTTCGCCTCTTCGTAAAGTTCCTTAAAGTTGACTGCCTTGGCAGACCATGGCAGCAGTTTTACAGACTGGCCGGTTTTCTGGCAGAATTCGGCATAATTGCGGTTCATCCTGTCAATGACTGCGCTGAATCCCTCCTGGCAGACCTTCTTTACCTTTGACAGCAGCTCAGAAGGGGTCTGCTTCAAGGTGAGTACGCTGAAACAACCCTGCGCTGTCAGCGGCATAGACACATCGTATCGATCTTTGCTGTCCTTGAGATAAAGCCAGGTCGGCGGCGGTGCCGCTTCCCCATTCACTGCGTCAGCAAAGTCCATGTTGACCTCTGTACGCGTCACAATTTCTGACAGAACGGATACCGGGTTCAGGCCTTCGAAGACTTTGCCTGCATGGGAAAGAAAACCCCTTACATATACAAAAGGCATCATCTTCCCAACCGTGCCCTCAGAAAAAACGCCTTTGCTAAAGTCTTTCCTCTGATGTGGTTCTGAATTTATCATCATGATGTATTCTAAATCATATTTCTTTTTCAATTCTGCAAGCAACCTTGCAGCACCCCTCATTCCCGCAGAGAGATTTTCCTCATCGGGTACGCCGATGACGATGACATTTCCATCAAAATCCACAAGTTCGCTGTAGCTTTCCAGCAGAGCATACTGAATCGCGCCGCCCGCCTTCATATCGCAGCCGCCTCGGCAGAACAAAAATGTGTCTTCCTCCAAGTCCTTCTTCGCATCGTCAGGCAGCATATCCTGATGCTTTGCCAGCTCATTCCTGAGCTGGTCAGGGGAAAAGGCGAACGATTTAAGAGTTTTAAAATCTTCGATATCCACGATATCGTAATGATGAACGAGAGTAACCGTCTTATTTCCCTTTCCCTTTACCATAGCCCAGCATACATTTCTGTTGAGAGAATCATCCTCGAGGGGATATAAGCCCCAGAATTCATGATGGTCTCTGAAATAGGTAACTTGGTTAAAATGATTTTCGAAAAATCTTTCTACTTCTCTTTCTTTTGGTGTATTTGTAAAGCTTTGAATTTTGACATAATCATATAGTATCTCTTTAATTCTGCTGCCTAAGGCGGCAAAATCTATGTCGGTGTTTTTCATAGCATTACCTCGTATTCTTATTTTCTGCATACAGGGCAAGTCAGGCAAGTCGGTCCGCCAGTTCCCCTATATGAGAGTTCTTTTCCTTCATATGTATATACTGTCACGCCTGCATCTTCGATTTTTTTCTGGATATCGGGGCAGCCCTTGATTAAAATACACTTTCCAGGTTCCAACGCCAATAAGTTCGTACCCAGATAATCGTACTCTTCATCGTTGCACTCAATCAGCTGAATGCCTTTTTCAATCAAATATTCTCTGAAAAATACCGGCATGTACTTGGAATAGACTACCGCCTTATCAGTATCCACAAAGCTGATGATGCTCATCAGATGTAGGCAGGCTTCTTCGCCGTCTCCATGGGGCATCGGCACGACGATGTATTCGTCAATAAAATCCTTCGTCAGTTCTTTGAACTGCCTGATGCCTTCATCATTGGTTCTGTAACCGCGTCCAATCGCCACGGTCTTTTCATCAATCCAGAGGACATCCCCGCCTTCCATCTTTCCAGGGGCAGTGATATAGCCAAGGGTTGGCACACCATTGGCACTGAGAAACTCTTCCGTTGCCAGACGTTCCTTGTTTCTCAGCTCTTTACCCATTGGAAAATAGATGGCGCCTTTGCTAGTCACTTTTAAAGAGTCGTGGGTATAGATAGAATCCAGTCCTGTTCTCTCGTCATATGGCAGATAATATACATTCTCCACATTGTCCTTGATGATTTTCTCGAACTGCGCATATTCTTCCAACACCTTTTCATAATCAGGGCAGCCGTAATATTTGAAAGCCTCCCAAGTCGCGTCCAGATTCTCTTGGCTGACAAAAGCCGCCTCTGGGCGTTTGATCATAATCGTATCGATTTTCTTTACCATACTCTGACATCCGTAATTCATAACTCATATACCTCCATAAATTCTTTTTGATACGCAATCAAGGAATGCATTTCTACACTCCCTGATTATCACATGTGATCATGTTCTTTTCTATTTTAATAGCCTCGATAAGCCTTGTGGTCCGCCTTGATCTGCTGAAGCAATTGCGGATTGCCATACAATTTTGCGGCCATGCAAAGGAGCAAAGATGCAGAATTCCTGATGGCATCATGAGCGCCTTGCGTCATCATCGCATCGGCAAATTCCTGGGTATGACAGTTTTCTTCTATGCCGATTCCCATCATAGGGTGAAATGCCGGACATCTGTAGTCCACATTTCCAATATCCGAAGAACCTTTCATGCCCGACTGATTTGCACACGGAATGCCTAATTCATCAAAGCTCTCACGCATTAAATTTGCACCTAACTCACTGATATATAGCTCGTGGAAGGGTTCACCCACGGGGAACATTTCTACTTCTGTCCTCGTCGCCAAGGCTGCCGCTCTGGCGCAGTCCTTTACCCAGGCTGTGATATCGTTGAGATCTTCCCTGCGGGGAGCCCTGGTCAAAAATTCGACCTCTGCAAACTCCGGCACGATGTTGGATGCCTCTCCGCCGTTTTTGATAAAGCCGTGCATGCGCGCTTCTTCGATGACATGCTGTCGCATCATATCGGTAGCATCCAGGAATAGTCTGGCAGCGTTGAGGGCGTTTCTGCCCTTTTCAGGCGCTGCAGCTGCATGGGCCGGCTGTCCGTGCCATTTAAAACCCAACCCGTCGAGGGCGATGAATTCTGACGTCGCTGTACTGAAGGGTCCCATATGGACCATGGCGGCAAAATCATATCCATCAAAGACACCTTTATCTGCCATCAAGCACTTGGTACCGTTGATTTCCTCATCGGGTGTGCCGATGATATCGACACCAAAGTCTAGCTGATCTCTCACCTCATTCAATGCGAGAGCTGCGAGGACGCTGGAACTGCCACTGGCACAATGTCCGCAGGCATGCCCCAGACCTCTCAGCGCGTCATACTCTGCGAGAAGCGCCATTCTTTCCTTCTTTTCCGGGTTGATCACGCCCTTGAAGGCTGTGTCAAATCCAGCAAAAGGATATTCTGTCTCTATACCGTGCTTTCTCAGCAGCGTTACAATGGCGGCAGAGCTTTGGAACTCTGCACTTCCGATCTCCGGGTTTTCCGCCATGTAATCATTTAGTGCATTTACTTCTTCTCTATAGCTGTCAATTTTCGGCAGCAACAGATCTTTTAATTGCTTCTCGTCTAACATATTTGCCTTACACCTCTCTATTAATGGTACCCGATGAATACCGCCAGGATTACAAAGAATGACTGCAGCAGGAACATAATTCCAAAGATCGGCAAGAAGAATTTGTACCATTTTCCCATCGGAATCTTTGCAATACCACACATGATGGCACAGGCGCCTGTCGGCCACAGCAGATTGGAGAATCCATCTCCAAATTGATATGCCAAGACCGCAATCTGCCTGTTCAGCTCTGTCAAATCCGCCAGCGGTATCATGATTGGCATAATCGCCGCCGCCTGTCCGCTGCCTGAAGGGATGAAGAAGTTCAAGATGTTCTGAACCACCAGCATCATCTCGCCAGTTGCCCATGTAGGCAGACCCTGCATCAAGGAATTCATTCCGTGAATCACGGTATCAATGATGACTCCATTCTGCATGATGACCAAAATCGTTCTGGAAAGACCTACGACTACCATGGCGACGGTCATTTCCGATATAGATGTAATGAGATCTGCTGCAATGCCCTCCGGTCTCTTTCCGCCGATGATCGAAGATAAGATACCAGAAATGATGAACACGCCGCTCATCTCGTTGATGTACCAGTTCAGTTTCAACGAACCGTATACGATGGTTATGACCGTCACGATCATGCCCAGCATCAAAAGCTTATGTTTGGCAGTAAATGGCATATTCGCATCAGTTTCAACTTTGAATGCGGAATAGTCCTCACCATAGACCAAACTCTTGGTCGGATCTTTTTTGACTTTCATCGCGTATCTCATAACTAACGCCATGGAAACCAGATAGAATACTACAAATATTACCCATCTATATCCTAATCCTGAGAACATCTTCAAATCGCCGAAGGTCTGTGCGATGCCGATGGTAAACGGATTTGTCGTCGCAGATGCAAAACCGACTGCAACCGCCACACCGGACATGCACATGCCCACCAGGGCATCATAACCCAAAGCGATTGCCAGGGCAACGAAAATCGGAATCAATCCGTACACGGTTTCAAACTCGCCATATGTAGATCCTGCCAGTGAAAATACCAGCATTACAATCGGGATGAACAGCTTGCTGTCTCTTGCTCTACTGCTGAGCAGTCTGTTGATCATCGCGGTAAACGCGCCTGTCTGCATGACAGAATATACCCAGAAATAGCCGAACAGAATCAGGAAAATAATCTGTGCGCCGTTGAGGAATCCTTCCTGAATGGCTACGAAAATGCGAAACGGGTTGACAGGGTTCTGATCAACATACTTAAAGCTGCTGCCGTCTACGACCTGGGTACCGCCCTGATCTACATAGGCGTATTGTCCTGCCGGTACAATATACGTCATGATTGCGATGATGATGATGATACTAAACAGCATCAGTGTACTACTTGGAAACTTAAACTTTTTCTTTTTGTCATTAAGGGTTGGCATTTTGTGGTCCTCTCTTTCTTCATTTTATTGAAGCGACCTCTCCATCGGTCCCGTGGAGTCTAATCGTATTTTTCTAAAATCTCAGTGATAGGCAGCTAAGTCCGCCATCAAGTTTTCTGTACTCTGATGTGTCAACTAAGATTGTCTTGTAGCCCAGGTCCTGTACCGCTTTCAGCACTGCCGGATAGCCTTCCGGTACGATGACGGTGT
>NZ_DBFWLQ010000019.1:0-36219 GCF_048465375.1 Emergencia sp.
CCGTGAACGGTGAAGAACGCCAGCATTCCAATACGGCGCTGTTTCTCAACGACATTCCTGGCATCATTGCAGACCTTTCGGCCGGCACGACGCTGGAACCGGGAGATATCATCGCTACAGGCACGCCCTCAGGTGTCGCTCTGGGCATGAAAGAACCGAAGTTCATGAAGCCAGGAGACTGTGTCACGGTTGAAATTCCTGAAATAGGAAAATTGACCAACTATGTGGTGTAAAAGTTGATTTATGCTGTAAATCTTTAATCGTAGAGATTTACAGCTTTTTTAATGTAAGTATTATAAAGTGTAAGTTTTGCTGCTTATCTTTGATAATCTATGGCAAGGAGGGCAATTATCTGATAGAATAACCCTAAAGCAACAGAGAGAAGTGAGAGACAATCGACAAAGAATATAAATGGGAGAATACATAATATGGAGAAAACAGCATGGATTTTTTCTTATAAGCTTAAGAAAAATGTGAGTGAAGAACAATTTATTGAATTGACACAGAAGTTACATGATGAAGTTATTTCTAAAGCGAAGGGATTTATCTCTTGGGAACATTATTTACAAGATAACATATGGACCGATTTTGTCCTTTGGGAGACAGAAGAAGATGCAAATAATGCAACAACGATAGGGCAGGGAAAAGAAGTAACAGAAAAATTCTATGGCTGCATTCAGATGAACACCTGTAGAGCGCTGATTTCTCAGCTTGTTAGAAAGTATTAGTAGTTTTGGGGTAAAGACAGAGGAATGATGATCAGAGAATACCGAGAGGTGGATTGTGCAGAGTTAGCAGAGCTGTTCTACAATACAGTTCATACAGTAAATGCAAAAGATTATACAGAAGAACAACTAGCCGTGTGGGCAACAGGCACGGTGGACTTAGAAAAATGGAACCAAACATTCCAAGAACATTACAGCATTGTCGCTGTTGAAAATGAAATGGTAATAGGCTTTGGCGACATAGATAAGGACGGCTATCTTGACCGGCTGTTTGTTCATAGAGATTACCAGAAAAAAGGCATTGCTGCGGCTATTTGTGATGTATTGGAGCAGGCAGCTCCTGGAAATATTATTACCCATGCATCTATTACAGCAAGGCCATTTTTTGAAAAACGAGGTTATACGGTGATCAAAGAACAGCAAGTGGAACGACAGGGAATTACGCTTACTAACTATGTCATGGAAAAAACGCTGAACGACTACGAAGTAATACGTCTTTTGGACAAACCCGAAATAAAAGAGCAGGCGGCGCAGTGGTTCCACGAAAGATGGGGGATTCCTGTAGAATCGTACCTGGAAAGCATGGAGGACTGCCTGACCGGAAGTAAAGCGGTTCCCCAGTGGTATGTGGCAATGGAAGACAGCGATATCATCGGCGGGCTGGGTGTCATTGAGAATGATTTTCATGACAGAAAAGACCTTGCCCCAAATGTTTGTGCAGTTTATACGGATGAAGATAAACGTTGCAGCGGGATCGCCGGTGCTCTGCTAAAATATGCGTGTGCGGATATGAAGGCGTACGGAATTGATACATTATACCTAGTAACGGATCATAGTTCTTTTTATGAACGATATGGATGGAAATTTCTTTGCATGGTACAAGGAGACGGGGAACCCGATATGACAAGAATGTATATTCACAGAGGGTAACATGGATGATATGATACGAAAAATGAAAAAAACAGAATACCCTTTGCTCAATGATTTTCTGTATGAAGCGATACACATTCCGCAAGATGCAGAAGCGCCGCCCAGATCAATCATTAATAACCCTGAATTGCAGGTTTATGTGGAACAGTTTGGGAGAGGACGGGCTGACTACGCCCTAGCCGCAGAGGTGGACAGCAAAATTGTCGGAGCAGTCTGGGTTCGGATCATGAACGACTACGGGCATATTGATGAGAAGACGCCATCCCTTGCGATTTCGCTATATAAGCCCTATCGAGGACTTGGAATTGGAACCGCATTGATGGAGGCAATGTTGTCCCTATTAAAGGGGAAGGGATACGAAAGCGTTTCTCTGTCCGTGCAACAAGCCAATGCTGCTGTCAGAATGTATCAGAGACTCGGGTTTCAGATTGTCGATGAAAATGAAGAAGAATACCTTATGGTGAAAGAACTATAGCTGTCAGATTTGTCTTGTTTTTAAACAGGAGGTGCTGATATCCAAAAATTTAAGCCTTTTCTAATTCCCGTCTTATGTTTGATGGCGGCAGGCCAGATGATCAAAGCTATCATCTCATCAGGGTATATGCAAGACGAATTTGATATATAAAGCACCTATTGAGGTTTAACCCGCAGTTAAACACGAAACTATCAAGGTCTTTTTATTTTTGATCTGAAGGATTGTTATCTTACCGTTGTAGAAGTTTTATTTATTGTAATTGGAATTGCGCACGGCAAAGAGATATCAGTGAAAGAGTATGTATCTTTTTGCTGTCGAAAGCTCAGGGCGTAGAGCCCCAATTGAGAAAGGAGCGTTTATGATGCTTGATAAAATACCCGGTTCAGAAGAAATGACAACATTGGTCGGACAAGATTTATATGATGTCTGGCAGAAATTATGTATTGCCATTGAGGAAAAGTATGACATGGAATGTCTTTGGAATAAAGGCGGCAAGGCGTGGACTTACGAATACAAGTACCGCAGAGGCGGCAAGACTTTGTGCGCCCTGTACGCGAAAGAAAATTGCGTAGGGTTTATGATCATCTTTGGAAAAGATGAGAGAGCAAAGGTGGAGGCGGTCAGAGAGAAACTTTCGGAAGAAGTCCAAAAAAACTACGATGAAGCCAAAACTTATCACGATGGAAAATGGGTCATGTTTGAGCCTGTTGATACCTCCATGTTTGATGATTTCATCCAATTGCTAGCGATCAAAAGAAAACCGAACCGGAAATAGCCATCGGACTTGCTCGCTTTGGCGGATAAGGCGCACGGCAGTCGTTTGCATTGAAGGAGTTTTATATTGAAAAAAATAATCAAATCCTTTACCTTTTGGTGTCTGATCATAGCTGTTCTTGAGATTTTCATGCACCAGATTGGACAAGATTCAAAAAGCATTATACTCATTGGATTCAACCCGTTGCTGAATATGATCGCAGATTCCCAAGGCTCTTTATATACTTTCATGGATTCTGGCTGGCAAGTGCCGTGTAATACGATTACTGGTCAAATATCCATCTATTGGTATGTAGGGTCTGTTTTGACTTTCCTGTTTTATGGCGTTGTTTTAGATGGAATGAAAATGCTATTTCGCAAATTGAACCGAAAAAAACAAGTGGGTTGATGTGATACACCTTAGGCGAATAATGCAATACAGACGAAAAATTAACGAGGCAGAAAAATGATATTGAAAACTGAGCATCTTGAATTAGTTCCATTACTAACCTATCAATTAAGATTATGGGTAGAGGACATACCGAGCCTGGAGAAAGACCTAGAGTGTTCTTATCAAGGTGAACCATTGGAGGGACTTTTTCTCGAAATCGTAAAAGAACAATTGGAAAAAACAGAAAAGAATCCTAACGATTATCTGTGGCACAGTTTTTGGTTTCTGATTCGTAAGAGCGATCGGGTTGTCGTTGGGTCCGCCGATTTTAAGGATATTCCCAATGCGGCTCAAGAAGTTGAAATCGGCTATGGGCTGGGGAAAGATTTCGAGCACAATGGGTACATGACGGAAGCGGTACAAGTCATGTGCAAGTGGGCTTTGGAACAAGAAAATGTGTCCCATATCATCGCAGAAACGGACATTGACGGGTTTGCCTCACAACGTATTTTGCAGCGCTGTGGTTTCACAGAAAAAAGACGGGAAGCAACTATCTGGTGGCGACTATAATTCTATTGTTGGATCCTGGAACAAAAGTGCCACGGCGGTTTTGTACTTTTTGCCACGTTTGCGCGCATCCTGCACAAAAACGTGCCCGGAAAAGGTTGTATCAGCGCAAGATACTCCTGCTGTTACAGACGTGGGAGTCCGAAAAACGGGTACGGGTTATTTTTTGAAAGGTTTCTATCATCAAAAGACCCCTCGGGTAGTCATCAAAATAACCCGTGTAGATAGATGCCCCTGCCCCGCAGCATCAGAGAGTGGTCCTGGTGAAATATTTTGTGCAGAACAGAGAAGAAATGCACAAAAAGTACAAAAACATCGTGGAGAGCACAGGCAGTCCATCCTTTAGGAGGGTTGCGCGACAAAGGAACCCGTTTGTTGGGAAACTACATATAAAAAACGTGGAGATAACGGAATCAAGCGGTCAAGTCCGTCAAATCAGAATTTGTAATTTACAGGAGATGAAAACATGATTGGAAAAGATGTGCAGATAGGTGTAAGCTTATTAGTGGGTAATATGGAAAATATGGTTCAATTTTACCGAGATGTATTGGGGTTTCAAACTCAATGGAATGGTGAACCCTTTGCAGACTTTGAAACAGCAAGCGGTGAGTTATCTCTGTTTATGTATAGTAGAGAAGAATTCGTTAAGGCGATTGCAGAGGAGTATGTACCACCAAAAGGTATCAACCAGACTTTTGAAATAGCTCTTTGGTTGCCGAGCTTCGCTGATGTGGATTCTGAATATGAGCGTCTTTCAAAATTAGGTGTGAAATTTCCAACAGGAGAACCCATCACTTATCCTTTTGGTATCCGCAACTTTTATGTAGCTGACCCAGAGGGGAATTTGCTTGAAATCGGTAGCACAAAGGAAAAATAGATTGTAATTCCACTATTCGATTGAAGCAAATCCAAATTTAACGGACTATTAGATATTCAGAATATGAGATTGAGGTGAAGAGATTGAGAGCGATACATTGTGCAGTTTTAAATGAAATTAGTTGTTCACGGACAATTCCGCAAACCATTTTAGATGTCGGCTTCGGGAATGGGGTGTTTACACAAGCGGTTTCTGCGGCATTTCCGCATAGCGATATTACTGCTATTGACACTTCGATTCCCAAGTTGTCTTCATCTGAGAATATAACATTTATCAAAGGGAGTGTTGAACAACTGCCCTTTGCGTCTGAATCGTTTGACTTAGTTATTACCGTGCTGTCATTACATCACTGGCAAGAAAAAGACAAAGGAATCAGCGAAATATATCGAGTTCTTAAAAAAGGCGGCAGACTTATCATCGGTGATCCGCTGCTTGAAGATTGGATGAGCAATCGTATTCTTGGATTGTTAATGCAAGTATTAGATGGTGGAACCTTTACAGATAAAAAAAGAGTAAGCGGATATTTAAACACGGCAGGATTTGAGGATATTAGTATAAGGCTTATCCCACATACGATGAAGTCGCTGTATCTCATTACAGCAAAAAAGTAATAAGCTGCCAGTTTGCAGAACTGATTGGAGAAAAAATGAAGGGGTAGAGAACTGTGAAGATATCTAAAAATGGCGGTCAAAGGAGCCTGCAGTCTGACTCGATTGTTTCATCAAAAGAAAAGGAGCGTGTGATATGAACATTTTACATCAATTGAACAGTATTCCCATCTACGTGATTTGCGGCAGCATTATCGCATTTGTCGCCGTTGTATGTGTTATCTTCATGGTGAGGGCTTACCGAGCGGGGCTTGCCATGGGTATGGACAGAGGAAAGATGAAAAGAGTCATCACTTCCAGCGCCACCTTTTCACTGCTGCCAAGCGTAGGAATTTTGTTAGGTGTCATCGCTCTGGCGGGCAGCCTTGGAACGCCATGGCCATGGCTGCGGCTTTCGGTTATCGGCGCTCTTCACTATGAAACCCAGGTGGCGCAAGCTGCTGCTGAACAGGTTGGCATGGCGGAGCTGTCGGCAAGTGAAATGACTGCTTCTGGGTTTTCCACCATAGCCCTTCTCATGAGTATTTGCATCATGTGGGGGATGATTCTGTCAGTTCTCTTCAACAAAAAATATCTGAAGAAACTAGGTAGTGGCACCAAAGACAGTACAAGTGGAGGTGGATTCGGAGACAGTGCCATGACAGCCATGTTTATCGGCCTGGTGTCTGCCTATATCGGCAGCTATATCGGAGGTTTTGTCTCTGGAAACGGCATGTTTTCTTTTTCTGGCAGTTTCCTGCCGCTGATCGTAGTAGCGGTATCGGGCTGCGTCATGGCTGGCTTTGTTTATTTGGCGGAGAAAAAGAATATGGCCTGGGTCGAAAGTTTTTCTATCGCATGCAGTATGCTGATCGGCATGGCTGCAGCTGTAGTCGTCAAACTGTTTGTTTAGAGAGGAGATAGGAGATGGACAACATGGAACACAATTCTTTTGAACAATATAATGCCCGCACCCATACCATTGGGCGTATCAGCTCCGTTATCGTTTTGATTATGTTAGTAGGCGCACCGTTTTTGATGGGCTTGGTTCTCGGTGCAGCACCAAATTTGGGTGCTGTCGCAAAGGCATTCCTTTCTGTCGGATTGGTCTGGACGGTGAGCAGCGTCGTAGAGTTTCTGATTTATACCCCGATGCTGGGTGCAGGAGGAGGCTACCTGGCTTTTATCACGGGTAACTTAATTAACATGAAAATACCTTGCGCCGTCAATGCGAGAGATATTGTGGGAGCGAAGACTGGAACGCCGGAGAATGAGATCATATCGACCCTCTCCATTGCGACATCCTCGCTGGTGACAATCATGGTGCTGGCTTTCGGCGTGTTGCTGCTAGTTCCTCTGCAGCCGATTCTGCAAAGCCCTGCCCTGCAGCCAGCCTTTGAAAACGTGGTGCCTGCACTTTTCGGCGCTATGGCATATAAGTATTTCCGGGGAAATCTGAAAATCGCAGCGGCACCTCTGGTCGCCATGGGACTGCTTTTCGTTCTGATGCCTTCTCTTACCAGTTCTACCAGCTTTATGATTATCCCATCGGGGGCGATTGCGATTACAATGGCATATTTTTTCTATAAGAAAGCAGGTGGTGAAAAATGAGATTCCTTTTGATGATACCAGCTGCAATCGTCCTGCTTTTGTTGGCGGCTTTGGTGCGTACTTTGATGACACCGAACAAAAATTCTAATTATGTCGCACCTTGCGATGACGACAGATCTATGATGCTGGCTCACAAGCTGGCGGAAATGGTGCGCTGCGATACCACATCGCACAAAAATAGTCGGGAGTGGGATCAGTTCGCCGCCTTCCACAAAGTGCTGGAGGAAAAATTTCCCCTGGTTCACCAAAGGCTGGAGCGGACTGTGATTGATGGAAATCTGCTCTATTACTGGAAGGGAGGGAGCAGAGAAAAACCGATACTGCTTATGAGCCACCAGGATGTGGTGCCGGCAGAGGGAGAGTGGGCTTATCCGCCTTTTTCTGGAGAAATTACAGAGGGGAAAGTCTGGGGCAGGGGTACGTCGGATACCAAGGCTTCTCTGATGGCTTTTTTCCAGGCGGCTGAAGAACTGCTGGCTGCAGATTATGTTCCGCAGTGTGACGTTTATCTGGCTTCATCTTGCACAGAAGAGTGGGGTGGAGACGGCGCACCGAAATTAGTAGAAGAACTGAAACGACGCGGCGTAGAACTGTTTCTCGTCTGTGACGAGGGTGGAGGCATTATCGCGGAGCCTATAGGCGGCATCAAAGGCAACTATGCAATGGTAGGTGTCTTTGAAAAGGGTAAGGCAGATGTTCGTCTGACTGCCCGCAGCAACGGAGGCCACTCGGCAGCACCACCGAAGCATACGCCAGTGGAACGTTTGGCTGCTTTTGTGACAGATATTGAAAAGCACAGGCCTTTTCGACGCAAATTCTTACCGGAGGTTTCAGCCATGTTTAAGCGCCTGGCACCATATGCGCCTTTTGGCTTGAAGCTGGTTATGGGAAATCTGTGGCTCTTTGGACCTCTGATGAAACCAATTCTGGGTACCATCAGTGCACAGGCAGGAGCCATGCTGCAGACTACCATTGCCTTTACGATGCAGTCCGGCTCCGACGCATATAACGTACTGCCTCAAGAAGCAACCCTGGGCGTGAACCTGCGCTTCATCCCCCATCAAGGTATGGAAGAAAGCCTGTCTATACTGCGCAGGTTGGCAGACAAACATGGCCTGGAGATGGAAGTGATCAGCGCCAACGATTATTCTCAGCCAGTGGACATCAAAGGGGAGGCCTTTACGCAAGTGGAAAGAGTCATCGGAGAAACCTTTCCGGGGCTTGCGGTGAGTCCCTATGTCATGACTGGCGCTACAGACGCATACTTCTACCAGGAAATCTGTGAGAGCTGTATTCGCTTTGCGCCTGTAATCTACGGGCCAGAGCAGATGAAAGGCATGCACGGCTTAAATGAGAACATTCAGCATAACTGTCTGCCTGGGGCAGTAGATTTTTATAAAAATCTGGTGCAAGCACAGCAGCGGGATTCACGCGATTCAAATTGACAAAATTGACAAACTGGAGGAATCATCATTGAAGGAGATAGACCCAAAGCAAACGAAACGGGCGATGGCCTTTGAACTATGGATGCACACGCCGATGCCGATGGTAACGCTTTTCAAAACCTTAGACATCACACATCTGCTCAAAGTAAGCCGTAAGTGTGGTTACAAGTTCAATATGCTGATGTGCTGGTGTATTGGCATGGCGGCTTCGCAGATAGAGGAATTTTATCTGCTGCCTGTGGGCGATAAGCTGATACAATACGATCAACTCGCCGTAAATACAGTGACTGCTACTAAAGACGGCGAGATTAACACATGCGATGTGCCATTTTCTAGAAACCTGCAGCAATTTAATGAGAGTTATCTGAGTCTGACCAGACAGGTGCACGATACTTGCAAAACCCATAACTTAGGAGACGGTTATATGGTGATCGGTACTTCTGCCCTCGCCCAATATGAAATTGACGGCGCGGTAAATATCTATGCCGGTTTCTACAACAATCCTTTTATGATATGGGGCAGATATAAGAAACGATTTTTGAAATCGACCCTGACCATATCCTTTCAGTTCCATCACACGCAGATGGATGGCGGCCATGCAGCAGAATTCCTCGCACGTCTGCAGGAAGAAATAAAGGCTCTGAAAGTGTAATATATGTGAAAGAAATAGGTGCGCCTTCGATGGATAAGGCGTACTTATCATAATCATTATTAGTGAGAAGAATACGAGAGGTAAGTCTGACTAACAATACGATAGCAAGTCAAAAACATCTGATTAATAAATAATAGAATGAGCTTTCATCCGAACACTAATGAAAAGACGATCTTCATAAAGACGGCTGATCTGCTTCGGTTTGTCGAGGCGATTGGCTATCCGGTCAGCGTGATTGTATTATAACTCACATCTGAAAGGCAGAATCAGGGAATCTGCCTGAAAAGCCTGTTTTTTGGTCATTTTTAGGCGGATTTTTCATTTTGGAAAAGAGTTTATTTACATTATTTGCTATAAATGAGATTGATTTTATATTAGTGTATATTATATAATGTGATACATATATAAAAAATCAATGATTTTTAGTGTGAATTTGCGCGTACAGCTTGTCAGCATTCCTAAAATGGCTCATTCAGAATCAAAAAGTGCCAGAAATGTACTTAAAACAGCACATTTCTGGCACTTTTGTTGATTTAAAATATCGAAGTTGTGGAGCCGCTTCAATTATAAGTTGAAATATCTATCAAACTCAGCAGGATGTGGAATGGCAGAAAGCTGCAGACATTCTTTCCTCTTCATTGCGATAAAATTCTCTATCAGATGCAGAGGGAAAACGCCTCCAGCAGTGAGATAGTCGTGATCTGCCTCCAGTGCGTCTAAGGCGTCGTCAAGACGAGCCGGCAGCTGCGTTAATTTCGCTTTTTCCTCATCTGACAGAGAGTAGAGATTCATATCATATGGTCCCCAACCGTTTTTCTCTGGATCAATCTTGTTTTTGATGCCGTCCAAACCTGCCATCAAGATGGCTGCGTAACACAGATATGGGTTACAGGTAGCGTCTGGATTACGAATTTCAAAGCGGCGCAGTTCTGGTGTCTTGGCATAAGCCGGAATGCGGATAACGGCACTGCGATTTGAAGTGGCATAACCAACTGTTACGGGTGCCTCGAAGCCCGGAATCAATCGTTTAAAGGAGTTGGTGCTCGGGTTAGTGAGAGCGCATAGGGAAGCGATATGCTTCAGAAGACCGCCTATGAAATAGTGTGCTTCCCTGCTGAGATGGGAATAACCGTTATCGTCAGAAAATACAGGCTTTCCGTCTTTCAGCAAAAGCATGTGCACGTGCATGCCGTTACCAGCCTCACCGTAGACGGGCTTTGGCATAAAGGTTGCGACTTTGCCGTATTTCAATGCGGTATTGTGTATGACGTATTTGATCATCATGGAAGCATCGGCCATTTTCGACATCTGACCCAGCATCGGTTCGATTTCGAATTGACCGGCTGCGCCGACTTCTGGATGATGGTATTTGATTTCGATGCCCATTTTTTCCAGCTCTAAGCACATTTCGGAGCGGCATTCATAAGTGCCGTCAAAAGGCTTCGCCATGTGATAATGCTTCTGATGGGCGACTACGTTGCCCTGTCCCTGCGAGTCGCTGTTCCAATATGCCTGTTCAGTATCAAGATTGGCGCTGATATCATATGGCTTTACAGACCAGGCTGCATCATCGAACATATGGAATTCGAATTCAGGAAGAATCAACATCGTATCGGCGATACCGCTGTCTTTCATATAGTTTTCCGCAGCGCTTACGATATTCCTTGGATATTGATCCAACGGCCGGTTCTCAGGATAATCGATAATCATCGCATTACCTGTAATCGATAAAGTGGAAATCTCGCAGTAAGGATCCATAACGGCTGTGTCCAGGTCTGGTATAAAGACCATATCACTTTTTTCAACGACGGCATAGCCGTAGTTGGATGCATCAAAGCCGATGCCGTCCTTCATGGTGTCCACGGTAAACTGAGATGCAGGAATTGTTACATGGCGGAACTGGCCGTTTATATCGACGATTTTAAAATCCACCATCTTAATATCCTTTTCTTTTATGAGCTTCATAATGTCTTCAGCGGTTCTTTTCATTTTCTACCTCCCCAAAATCTTGGAATTACGGTGCCGTAATGGCCCATGTTTATAGAATAATTCAAAACCATAGCAATTGCAATGTTATTTTCGTGAATATTCAATTAATGCTGTTCAAAAAATGTTCTTTAAACAATTCTATGAACCGCTGTACAGGATGTGTCATAATTCCGTCACCATTGGTAATGACCGCGATTTCCTGCTGAGGGGTACCTGACTGCAGGGCGTAGTAGTCCAGATCATCTCTGAAAGTATTTTTTACTGCCATCAGTTCTGTGATCAAAGCAATACCCAGTCCCTGCTTTGCCATATTATAGGAAGTCTGTACATTTGAACATTCGATAGAATAGCTGGGCGAAAACTCTTCTTTTTCACAGAGAAGGCGCAGGGTTTCGCCGAGAAATGTACTGAGGGGCAAGATGATGAAAGGCAGATCCTTCAGCTGTGCCATACGAATTCGGCGGAAGCCTTTCTGCAGCGGGGCGTCAGCTTTCCCAGGAAAGTCAAAGCCTTTTGGAACAGCTAGAACTAACAACTCGTTGGTAATGAATTGACTTTTGTATTTGACGTTGTTATGGATGGGGCTTCCTATCATGACATCTATCTCATTATTCTCAAGCATGGCAAAGAGTCCGTGCTCGTCTTTGCCGTCTTCCAGGGAGATGATGCAGTCGGGAAACTCCTCCAAAATAGAATGAATGAGCTCGGGCATGATCAGCACACTCTTTGAAGGGGAGATGCCGATTCGGATGCGCATGCGCGGATTGGAAATGGTATTGTTGATTTTACGATTGATCTGTGACTCAGAAAACAAGACCTGCTGGGCAAATTCTATATACAACTTTCCCGCATAGGTTGGCATAATCGGGTAACTCTTACGATCAAAGAGAGGCGTGCCCAATTGGGCTTCCAAGGCCTGAATATTTTGGCTCAGGGTAGGCTGGGAAACATACAGACTCTTCGCTGCTTTTGTGAAGCTGCGTTCCTTTGCAACGGCTACCACATATCTCAAGGTGTTAAAATTCATTTTATCTACCTCATTTAGACTTATTTCTTGAATTGTAGCACACGGCACTTTTTTTTACAAGGGAATTTCCAGTATAAGGAAAATGCCGTTTTTCTTTGCCTCTGATGCACTGCAATATTATAGTTTTTTCTTATTGATATTATTGGGGAAATTAGATAAATAAACAGAAAATGAAAATATATATGCATAATAAAGTATAAAAAACGACTTAAAAACCGAATGAATGCTAAATTACTAATAAATATTCATAAAAATCTAGCTGCGTCGAAAAGATGTCGAAAATAAAAGAATATTGTAAAAACTTATAAAAGGACTTATAATGATGAAAAAGAAGTTTAAAACTTTAAACCGGTGAAGAAATTTGAACTTGTGCAAGAAAACAGACGCATTAAAAGTATTTAGTAGGAGGAAATGATTATGGGAGACGTAGTAATCAATGGATTTACGGCAAAAGCAGGAGAACATGCATTTTATCGCATGCCGGTTTCAAAATTAGCAAGTGGTTTGGCACTGGAACTGCCTTTGCACATACTGAACGGCAGTGAAGAGGGACCAACGCTCATGTTGACTGCGTTGTCACACGGTGATGCGACAACGGGCTTTGAAGCGATTCGACAGGTGATAGCGCAAGTGGATACAAAAAAGCTGAAAGGCACGGTCATAGCGGTGCCAGTGCAGAACCCTCTGGCCTTTGAATGGGACTGGCGCAACACGCCTCAGGACTGCTACAACATGAATAGGACTTACCCTGGCAACTCTCGCGGCTGGGTGACAGAACAGATGGCATCAGTGATATCTCCACTGTGTGATTACGCGGATGCACTGATTGACTGGCATGGTGGAGGCTATGGAGATGCAATCCATTATGTATTGTCGAAATTGGGGCCTAGCGAAGACGCTGACGATGAACTGCTGAACAGAATCAACCATATGGCAAAAACTTTTGGCCTTGCACACATGTACGGCGGTAAACCTGCTGGACCGGATGCGGCATATGCGGGCACCCTCAGCGACTATATGATTATCAAAGGGAAACCTTCTATTGTTGCGGAAATCGGCACAGGTGTCACTTCACTGCATGATCAATTTATTGAAAGCAGCGTAAGAGGTGTGTTCAATGTTATGAAGGACATGGGCATGTATCCGGGCGAGCCAGTGATTCCTAAAACACAGTGGATTGTTAAAACCCGTTCTGTCACACGGCCTAAAAACGGCGGTATGTTCTATCCGCTGGTCGGTCCAGAGTACATAAATAAAACCGTCCCAAAAGGAACGCTTATAGCTGTCATTCGAGATCCGCTGACGATGGAAGTCATTGAAGAAATGTATGCGCCCTTCGAAGAAACCGTATTTCTCGATATGCGTGTGATGATGACCAAAGTACATCCAGGAGACTACGCTTATATCATGGCCGATATTTCTGATGCACAGCACATTGACAACCAATAGCTTAATCACAACTTGGCCGGGAGGGCGGAGGTACAATGGTAAAGTATATCATAAAAAGAATTTTGCAGACCATATTGGTATTGTTCCTCGTGATGACTCTGGTCTTTATCATCCTCAGAGTAGTAGGCGATCCTACGAAGATGATGGTTACACCGGACAGCACCTTTGAGGATCTTGAAAAAGTGCGTCACGCTTTAGGTTTGGACAAATCCATATGGGAGCAGTACATTGAATATTTGACGAATATATTACACGGTGATTTTGGGGACTCCTACTATTTCCAAAGGCCAGTGCTGGATTTACTGCAGGAGCGACTTCCGGCGACCTTGAAAATTCAGAGCATTGCGCTTCTGATATCACTGCCGCTGGCGATTGTCTTTGGCATCATCTCTGCCATAAAGCGCAATTCGATTTTGGACAACGCAGTTACGATTTTCGTCGTTGCGGGACGTTCCATTCCATCATTTTGGTTCGGACTGCTGATGGTCATGATTTTTTCTGTAAAACTTGGCTGGCTACCGCCATCTGGTTATGGTGAACCCAGCCAGCTGATTATGCCGGTAATTGCCGTCGCTGCGGGTATGGGCGCTAGTGTGACCAGACTGACAAGATCTTCGATGCTGGATGTCATGAGACAGGACTATATTACGACAGCCAGAGCCAAGGGGGCGAAGGAAAACACCGTGATTGTCAAACACGGCCTGCACAACGCCTTGTTAACTGTCGTTACATTTGTAGCACTGCAGATCGGATATATGTTTGCCGGCTCAGTAGTCGTGGAATCAGTCTTTGCGCTGCCGGGACTGGGAAGACTGATCGTTACGGCGATCAAGGACTACGACTTTCCACTGATACAAGCAAGTACATTGGCATTCGCCCTTATATTCTCTTTGATCAATTGTGTTGCTGACATTTGTTACACCTTGATTGATCCGAGGATATCCTACAGAAACAAAGGAGGCGCTGCATGAACGATGTTTGGAAAATGATAAAACATAGCACGCGAACAGCGAAATTTGGTCTTGTGGTGGTGGTAATCTGGATCGTGGCAGCCATTCTTGCGCCACTCCTTGCTCCCTATGGAATGAACGACATCGATGTTGCGCAGCGTTTAGCGCCGCCTTGTTGGATGGAAAATGGTTCTATGGATCACATCTTTGGCACAGACCAGCTGGGCAGAGACGTTCTCACCAGACTGATCTATGGATCCAGAATATCTCTCATCGTCGGCATTGTAGCTGGCATCGTAGGTCTTGTCATCGGCGTAATCCTAGGTTTGCTGGCTGGTTACTTTGGCGGCTGGATAGATGTGGTCATATCGAGGATGATAGACGTCATGCTGGCATTTCCGTTTATCTTTTTAGCGCTTTTGCTGGTAGCTGCACTGGGAGCGAGCCTTACCAACGTCATACTGGTTTTGGGGATCACAGGCTGGGTACCCTATGCGCGAACGGTTCGGGCACAGGTTCTTTCTGTAAAAGAAAAGGAGTTTGTAAAGGCAGCTCATTCCCTCGGATGCAGCGATGGGCGCATCATCTTTAAACAGATTCTGCCCAGTGTCATTGATTCTGCGATTATACTGGGGACGATGGACATAGGAACCATCATACTGTCTGAAGCATCGTTAACCTTCTTGGGTTTGGGCATTCCGCCCAACATTGCAACCTGGGGGAATATGATTGCAAATGGCAACGACTATATCTTCAGTGCGGGCTGGCTGACGATGATTCCCGGCATCGCTTTGCTGCTGGGCTGCATATCCATAAACTTTGTAGGCGATTGGCTGCGCGACATCCGTGATCCGAGACTGCGCGGTGTAGATTAGACAAAACGATACTGAATCAAAGAGTAGAACGTTTGAAGCATAAGGAGGTAATAACAATGAAACTTAAGAAAAGTAAAGTACCCGTATTGCTGCTCATATTATGCATGGCAGCAGGAACCTTATTTGGATGTGGTTCTGATTCTGATGGAAAAGACGAGCCTGCATCTGTGACCATTGCGCAGAGTTCTGATCCGCAGACTTTGGATCCTCACAAAGTTGGGGGAGACATCAGCGCGAATATTTTCAGAAATGTCTGTGAGACACTTTTAACCTATGACGAAAACTGGGAGATTGCACCGTTGCTGGCAGAATCTTATGAGCAGGTCTCTGACACGGAATGGATTTTCCATTTGAAAGAAGGCGTCACATTTTCTAATGGCGAACCATTTGATGCAGAGGCGGCAATTTGGAATTTTAAGCGGGCAGCATCGGACAAGCATCCAAGACAGGCCTTTGAATTCAGAGACTATGTAAAGACTTACGAGGCGGTGGATGAACTGACTTTGAAGTTCACCCTTTCCAAGCCGGATATCTTTTTTACTGCACACATCGCAGAAGTTCCAATGCTGGAACCAAAGCACAGTGAAGAAATCGGAGAAGAAGCCATCGGTAATGACATCATCGGCACGGGTCCGTATGTCTTCAAAAACTGGGAAGCAGACAAGGAGATTCTGTTAGAGAAAAATCCTACATATTGGGGAACAGAACCAGATGCCGATCGTGTCGTATTCAAGACGATTCCTGAAGCTGCAACACGCATTGCCGAAATGGTAAATGGCAATGTAGATATCATCATGAATGTCCAGAATGAATCCGTGGAAACGCTGGAAAAATCAGATGGCATCAAAGTGTTCCCAAAGAAGCTGAATCGTACCGAATACATCGGCTTTAACACCTATGACTGGTGTGAGACGCCGGAGCTGAAAGATCCGAAGGTGCGTCAGGCACTCAATTATGCTGTCGATGTAGATACCATTATTGAGACCGTCATGGGAGGTTATGGTGAGAGAGTATCTAATCTGTGGCGTACTGATTATGACGGTTTTGATGAAGCGCTTTCCAAATACTATTCCTATGATCCTGAGAAGGCGAAGAAACTGCTCGCCGAAGCAGGCTATGCAGACGGCTTTGATCTGACACTGATGACCGACGTCGATAACCACGCAAAGGCACAGGAAGTGACGGAAGCCGTAGGCTCCTATCTGGAAGACATCGGCATCAACGTAAAGGTAAAGGTTCTGGACGATACTACTGCCTACGCCATCATCGTAAACGGACAGAGCGCAAAGAAATGTCCGGGCATGTTCGATTGGAACTGGGGGACCAAACCAGGGCTGTATGAATCTACATTGACTGGCGTGCTGAGTTCCGAAGGTATGAGTTCCTATAACAAAATCGAAGGTTATGACGAGCTGATTGAGAAACTGCTGGCGGAGACGACTGCGGAAGGGCGGGCCCCTTATATTAAAGAAATCCAAGAGATGATGGTTGAGAACCCCGCTTGTTTGTATTTATTCAGGCTATATGACATTTATGCAGTATCAGAACGTGTTCAGTGGCAACCAGAAGATCACTATGCAATGCTCGCCAGCGATATGAAAATCGTAAAATAAAGAGTTAATCAGAGGAAAGAAGGATGACCGGTGATAGATTATTTACTAGAAGTTAATCATCTTAAAACCTATTTCTATGGTTCAGAAAAACAGGAGATTCCAGCAGTGGACGATGTCAGCTTTCAAGTAAAGCAGGGCGAGACTTTGTGTATTGTCGGTGAGAGCGGCTGCGGCAAGAGCGTGACGACATTATCTGTCATGAAACTGGTGCAGACGCCTCCTGGCAGATACGTATCTGGTGAAATTCTTTTTGAAGGGAGAAATCTCCTGGAAATGAATCAAAAAGAAATGAGAAATCTAAGATGCAAAGAGATATCGATGATCTTTCAGGAACCCATGACAGCGCTGAATCCTGTCCATAAGATTGGTGCGCAGATTGCTGAAGCGCTGATTATCAATGAAGAAATAGATAAGAAAGCTGCACACCAGAGGGCGGTGGAACTGCTCCGCATGGTGGGGGTTCCGGATCCCGTGCGCTGTGCGGATTCCTATCCACATCAGCTTTCCGGCGGCATGCGCCAGAGAGCGATGATTGCCATGGCCTTTAGCTGTAATCCAAATCTGCTGCTTGCTGATGAGCCCACCACGGCTTTGGATGTGACTGTACAAGCACAGATTCTGGATTTGATTCAAACCTTGAAAGAACAGCGCGGCATGACCGTCGTATTTGTGACCCACGATTTAGGCATTGTAGCAGAGATTGCTGACAGGGTGATCGTCATGTATGCTGGCCGTGTGGTAGAAGAGGCGGCATGTGAGCAGCTGTTTGCAAGCCCTCTCCATCCGTATACCAGAGGTTTGCTGAGATGCATACCGCGTATAGACGATACCAGAGAGATTCTGGAGACAATAGAGGGACAAGTGCCTACACCGGCTGATTTTCCCAGAGGATGCCGGTTTCATCCCCGCTGTCCAAAGGCTATGGAAATCTGCAAATCGGTCATGCCGGAGCCTGTTGACATGGGAAATCATCTGGTCTCCTGCCATCTGTATCCAGGCTGTGGAGACGCAGCCGGAAATTCGAGGGAGGTGTAGATTTGGGAAATATGATAAAGACAGACGGTCCCTTGTTAGAAGTCAACCACATCAAGAAATACTTTCCTGTGTATGGAGGCCCGCTGTCAAAACTGCAAGGTTATGTACATGCAGTAGATGACGTATCCTTTTCAGTGGATCAAGGTGAAACCTTTGGCTTGGTAGGCGAATCAGGATGCGGTAAAAGCACTTTGATGCAGACGATTATGCGCTTGACGCCGGCCACATCGGGCAGCGTCACCTTTGATGGAAAAGAATTATTTACGTTGAAAAAACGTGAACTGAGAAACAGCCGCAAGGAGTTTCAAATCATCTACCAAGATCCGTTTTCTTCTTTAAATCCTAGAATGACGATTGGTGAAATGATCTCTGAGCCCTTGTTGGTACACGGTGTCAAAGATGCTGAGGAGAGAAAGCGTCGCACTCTTGAAACCATGGCGAATGTGGGTCTGCAGGAGTCCTTTTATGACAGGTATCCTCACGAGTTTTCCGGCGGACAGAGACAACGTGTCAGTATCGCCCGCTCGCTGATTCTGAAACCGAAGCTGATACTCTGTGATGAACCTGTTTCGGCTCTGGACGTTTCCATTCAGTCGCAGATTCTGAATTTGCTGAAAGCACTGCGTGAGAAATACGGACTCACTTATATCTTTGTTTCTCATGCGCTCAATGTGGTCCGACACCTTTCTAACCGGATCTGCGTGATGTATCTGGGCAAGATTGTCGAGATCGGGAAGACAGAGGATATCTTCAATCATTCATTGCATCCTTATACCAAAGCGCTGGTTTCAGCCATACCAGTACCTGACCCGTCTTTTCAGCGAAATAGGATTCTGCTCAAAGGGGATGTCGCAAGCCCTAAGAATCCTCCAAAAGGATGCCGTTTCCACACTCGCTGTCCCTTTGCCAGTCAACGCTGTATGGAGGAAGAACCAGCCTTGACAGACTACGGCAGCGGACATCAGTGTGCATGTTTTCTCAATGTAAAGTAAAGGAGCGTCGACGTGAAAAGAAGACTGGAAATCGAAGATATACTCAGCTATCACTATATTTCCTCAATTAAAGCCTCGGGTGATAAAAAGCATTGTGTGTTTAACCTCCACCAGGCGAATTTGGAGAAGAATGGTTATGACAGCGACCTCTATTTATATGAAGCACAGACAAACGATATAAGGCGTCTCACTGATTCCGGATCGGCAGGCGCTGCCATCTGGCTTGATGAGCATCATATCATCTTCTCATCGAAGGAAGTGCATGAAGCGGAAGAAGGAAAACCTGTCACGGCGTATCATCTTAGGGATATCTGCGGCGATGAAAATGAGTTGTATATGCAGATTCCAGCGGAAGTAAGCTGGATTAGCTATCTGGGTGATGACAAGTTCGCAGTTCTGGCTAAATCCTATATTCCAGACGAGGGTGCTCCTAAGCCGAGACGAGCGGAGCGAGAAACCTGGTGCTGCCAGGAAGAAGACTATATCGTTGCTGATGAACTGCCTTTCAGGCAGGATGGACTCGGTATCACCAACGGTATGCGCTATCGGGTCTTTGTTTATCACAGGAGCGAAGAACTGCTCGAGGCTGTGAGTGATATTTGGCAAAATGTTGAGTCCATCAACGCCAGAGATGGAAAAATCATCTTTAGTGCGCGCAGGTTTGAGAAGGGGCAGCCTTATCTGTTTTACGGCGATATAGAAGTATATGATTCCAACACTGACACACTGGATGTTTTGCTGGATGATCATACCTATCGTGTATATGGCGTGGATTTTATAGAGGGTGCCCCCGTGTTTATGGGGACCCAGGGGCTGCAACACGGTTATCAAAATGAAAACAGCTCCTTTTATCGCTTTGATATATCCGGAAAACCAGAACGATTCTGCTGCAACGACAGAAGTGTATCAAATACCGTCGGCACAGACGTGAAATTTGGTGGAGTTACAGAATTCATAGCAAGTGAGAATGGCGTTTACTATTTGAGTACGGAAGAAGGCAATGTATTTATCAAACTGGCGGGTACGGATGGAAAAATTGTAACTACCAGCCATGAGGAAGGCACTGCCGACGATTTTGCTGTACTGGAGGGTAAAATCATCTATGCGGGACTTCACGGGAATCGTCCGCAGGAGTTATATGTCTTAGAAAATGAGGAAGTCTCAAGAATCAGCGACTTTAACAGTCAGTTGGTGGATGCCTGTACCCTCAGCCAGCCCGAGCCTATTACTTTTCAGGGGAGAGATATGGAATTGGCGGGGTTCGTGATCAAGCCGGTGGGATTCGATGAAGAGAAGGCAGAGGAAAAGGCCTATCCCTCTATCCTGTACATCCACGGCGGGCACAAGTGCGCTTTTGGCCCTGTCTACTACCATGAGATGCAGGTATGGGCAAACCGGGGATTCTTTGTGATTTACTGCAACCCTCGTGGCAGTGACGGCAGAGATGATGAATTTGCTGACGTCATAGGCCGTTATGGCTTCTATGAAGAGGCGGATCTTCTGGCGTTTCGTGATGCCTGTCTGAAGGCTTATCCTGCTATGGATCCGCAGCGTATGGGAATCGGCGGCGGCAGCTATGGCGGCTTTCTGACTAACTGGATGATCTGCCGTACAGACTGTTTCAAATGCGCTGTGTCTCAGAGAAGTATCGCAAGCTGGAATGGGATGTTTTTTACTTCGGATACAAATTATCTGTTCCCATGTTGGAGTTTTGAAAATGACGTGTGGATGGATCCAGAAAGATATTGGCAGCATTCCCCGCTGAAATATGCAGAAAATTGTCATACTCCTACACTCTTCATTCATGCAGAGAACGATTACCGCTGCCCGGTCAGCGAGGGGATTTCTATGTTCCAGGCTCTGAAATTCAAAGGTGTAGAGGCTAGACTCTGTATTTTTAAAGGAGAATCTCATGGTCTCAGCCGCAGCGGAAAGCCTGTCAGCCGCATTAAGCGGTTAGAGGAAATGACAAATTGGTATGAAAAACACCTGCAGCCGTAAATAGCTGCGTCAATCAATGTGAAACTTAAAATTGGAGGTAGATTATGGTTATTGATTCTCATACACATATACGCGAAGGCAACGAAGATATCGGTGCATTTCTTGCTGGCATGGATGAGGCCGGTGTAGACATGGCGGTGATTTCGCCCATCGCACCGCTTGAACTGGGTTTTCATGATAATGCTTATGTAGCAAAGCTGGTAAAGCAGCATCCCGATCGTATCATCGGCTACGCGTCGGTTCACCCGGCAGATTTAAACGCTCTGGATGAACTTCGCCGTGGAGTGGAAGATTACGGATTAAAAGGCTTGAAGCTGCATCCGCCGATTCAGAACTTTTCCATGATGGATCCTCGTGTCGGACCCATCATTGAGGCCTGCATTGATTATGATATTCCTATTCTGGTACATACGGGACCGGTCTATTCCAGAGAATCGAGAATGGTCTTCAGTAACTCTGTGGATATCGACGAACTGGCCATTCGTTATCCTGCGGCAAAGCTGATTATCGCCCACGCCCATCCCTTCGGCATTGACCCTGTGATGGTGGCAAAACATGAGAATGTGTATATCGATACCACCAGTACCATTTCAGAGTATCTGACCTTGTTTCCGCAGTTAGATCACATGCTCTATGATTGGATGCGCAGAGATGACCGAATTCTCTTTGGTTCCGATTCTAATCAGAATCATCCGGAGCGTTTTGCAAGTGATCTGAAACCTCTCCGCGCTATGGACATACCAGAAGAAAGCAAAGAAAAGCTTTTCTCAGGTAATCTGAAACGGCTGCTTCACATGGATTGAGAAAGGGATGGTGAAATAGATGGAAAACTGGCTTCCGAGAATTTACGAAGAAATTGAAAAGTGTTTTGAAGAGGAACATCTCCCAAAAGTATTGTCCTTGGTCAGACAGCCGAGCATCGCTGGCACGGGGGAGGGAATTGAGGAATGTGCACAGATGGTCTTAGACATGCTGATGGATTTGGGCTGTGAGGAAGGCCATTTGGAGCACTATGTCTACAGTCCGGTCGTCAGTGCCAGGCTGAGATCAGAAGTAGAGGATGCGCCGACGCTGGTAATCTACGGCATGTATGATGTGCAGCCGCCGGAGCCGCTTGAAGAGTGGAAAGTGCCTCCATATGAAGGCGCTGTCATCGATGTAGAGCCTTACGGAGAATGTGTTGTCGCCCGCGGAATCGCCAACTCCAAGGGACCGCTGGTCTGCTTCTTCAATACGGTAAAGGTGATCAAGGAGACTCTGGGTTATTTTCCTCTCAACTTGTGGTTTGTCATTGAAGGGGAGGAGGAGATGGGCAGCGAAAGTCTGGCGCCGTTTACCAAAAAACATGCAGATGAACTGTCAAAGTGCCTGGGCGTGTACCTCTTATCCGCCAGACAGGACGAAAACGGAAAACCCTTCACAACCTTGGGTAACAAAGGTATTCTCTACTTTGAGATGGAAGTGCGGGGCGGAGAGTGGGGAGGACCGCAGAAGCTGGATATCCACGGCAGCAACGCCGCCTGGGTGTCCAACCCGATCTGGAGACTGGTAAATGCGCTGGATACCATGCGCGATGAAAACGATCACATTTTGATCGAGGGTTTCTATGACGATGTGGCGCCGTTAAATGAAATGGACCAGTTCTATACGGAACGCATGGCAGAGGTCTTTGATGAGGATATGTATCTCAACAAGCGGTTATATACCAGTCGCTTCCTCCATGACAAAAAAGGCAGAGAGGCGCTGCACGCACTGCTCTGGGAGCCGACACTGAACATCGACGGCATCTGGGGCGGCTATACAGGACCTGCCACAAAGACCATCGTACCCTATCATGCAACGTGCAAGGTCGACGTACGCCTGGTTCCCAATATGAGACCGGAAGAGACGTTGGCAAAGATTAGGAAACACCTGGACGATCATGGGTTTTCTGACATCGAGCTGATCACCAGACAGGGAACGCCTTATTCCAAGGTGGATGCAGGCAGCGCCATCGCCAAAGCCTGTATCTCGGCCATGGAACAGAGCGGCTATCCGGAAAACACCGTTTGGCCGATTTTCCCTGGCAGCGGCCCCGCCTACTTATTTACAGATCCGCCAGTTTCACTGCCACTTGTGGATTACAGTCTGGGAATCAGTGGTCAGATTCATGCACCTAACGAGTATTTTACAGTAAAGGGACTGATGGAAAATGAGATGTCCGTAGCGGCGGTGATATGGAACCTCTGCAGGATCCTGGAAGAAGAGGCGTAATAGATGTATCTGTAAAATATTGACATATAAGGAGAATTGATGTATCATTGTTGTGGAAATTAATGTAAAATCATGTGCTGGAATTCATACACTCGTAATAAGAATGGAGGATCTATGAATAAACACAATCCCAACAATGAGAACATCCAATTCCCCTTGACCAACGACCTAGTGTTCAGTTTGGTCATGCAGGATACTGACCTCTGTAAAGAGCTTATCCAACGCATCTTTCCTGAACGAAAGATTGCGGAGCTTAAATTCAGCGATACATATGTGGAAAGTCAGAAGAGCCTGATCAACGGCATCATCGAAAAAAGCGTTCGCCTGGACGTGTTATTTATCGGGGATGACCAATGGTATAACTTGGAACTCCAGACCACCTTTGACGAACATCTTCCCATGCGCGGCCGTTATTATGGCTGTTCCATGGACATGGACCAGATAAAAAAGGGTGAGCGGTACAACCAATTGAAACCCAGCTATGTTATCTTCATCTGCACCTTTGACTTTTATGGTCTGGACCAGGCAATATATAGCTTTGAAAACTATGATATGAGAAACAGCTTGCCATACGGCGATAACTCCTATAAAATAATAGTAAACACAACCTGTAGTAAAGAGAGTACCCCACCAGAACTGAAGGCTTTCTTTGACTATATCAACGATATGGATGTGCCGGAGGATGACCGGTTCATAAAAGCCCTGCACAGCCAGGTGGAGAACTATAATACATCGTATTGGAGGCGGAAGCTGATGACATTGGAAGAGAAGATGAGGATCGACCAGGAACAGGCATATGCAGAGGGCAAGACGGAGGGAATCGCGAAGGGAATTGAAGAAGGTGAGGCGAAGAAGAACTTGGAAAACGCCCTGAAGATGAAAAGTGAGGGGCTTGAAGCTGACTTAATTTCCAGGGTTACAGGCCTTACACCAGAAGAAATTGAAAAACTATAAAGATTTTCCGCATTTAGCGGCGAGCCTTACATTAAAATCACCAGTGAAAAGAGTTAGCTGGTGATTTTTAATATCCTTATGCGATTTCAGAACTAATAGAGGGTGCATCATAAAGGGTAAATGGATCAATCTACCGATTCCTCTTTTTCACTTTCTAATTCCCCCAGCCGCCGATTGACCTTTTTCACTTCGTGTCTGTTGTAAAAATAGAAGCAAGACCAGATTGCAGCAAAAATCAATATCCCCAGCAGTATGTAAGTGGCAATGTGAAACTCATCGGTGACAGGCATCCACCCGAACTTGTAGGCCACAGTGAAGTAACCTGTCAGGCCGACAAAAAAGTGAATGCCGATCTGCTGCCAGAATTGCATTTTTTCGAAAGTATAGACGATTGCTGTAGTACCACAGCAGATGCCGACTAGAGCAGCGCCTAAGGCCTGATGAACAAAATTCTCCATAGTAGGTTTTAGAAACGAGTCTCCGAAAGTCATAACGCCGATGATATTTATGATGATAAAAAAATTCCAGCCCCAGGAGACGCCATAAAAAAGATACTTCAATATTCTCTTCAACATATGCTAGACCCCCAATCGTTCTTTAAACTGTTTCCGGTAACTCCGGGTGATGACTTCTTCGATGCCGTTTTTCATGACGACTTCCATGGTGCCATTAAAAGAAGCTTCTGCGTGATGAATGCGGCGAAAGTTGATGATGGCCGACTTCGAAATGCGGATAAAATCACTGCCCAGGAGTCTTTCCAATTCGTATAACGGTTTAGCGAGGAGATAACGCTCTTTTGACTTGCTATATAATACTAATTCACGTCCTTCAGTGCGAATCACTTCAATGGTCTCCGGGTCAATCAGAAAAACTTTTCCTGCTGACTGGGCAGTGATGATATTTTGCATGCCTTCTTTTTCTAATATTTTAATAGCCTCTTGTATCGACGGAGTTAATTTAGCTATATGTAATACTGCAAAGGGTTCCTCACAGTGTACGTCTATTTGCAGTTCCACTCTCATAAGCAGCCTCCTTCCATGTAGTTATTGTACCACATATCTGTGTTCTTTTCGTGCATTTCATCCTCTTATTTCAGCAACTTACACAGACAAAGAGGCGTGATGATCTGAAGCCATTGCAGCGTATCACTGCAATGTGTATGATGAAAAAAAGAAGGGAGAGAGTCAGATGAGAGAAAAACTTGCTCAAATTGAACAATTAAAATTAAGCTATGGATCGGTGCGTGCAGTTAGTGACGTTTCTTTTGAACTCTATGAAGGGGAAATTTTAGCGCTGATCGGACCCAACGGCTCCGGCAAGACTTCAACGGTAGAGTGTTTGGAGGGACTGCGCAAACCGACTGGCGGCAAAATAGAATTATTTGGTCGTGATCCTCATAGAAACCGCCGCCAGATTTATGAGAAAATCGGCATTCAGCTGCAGGAAACGGAGTATCCTGACAACATTCGAGTAAGAGAATTGTGCAGGCTGTTTTCCGCTTTTTACGAAAATCCAGTCGACTGGCAGGTACTGCTGGCGCAGCTGGGATTATCTGAAAAAGCCAGTCGGATGGTGAAAAAATTGTCTGGCGGAGAAAAACAAAGGCTATCCATTTTACTGGCTTTGCTTCCACGCCCGAAGATACTGATCCTCGACGAACTGACCACAGGATTAGATCCTGAAGTCAGACGAGGGATGTGGGAAAGTCTGAAAGAGATTCGTCGAAGAGGCACGACAATTCTCATGGTGTCCCATTATATGGATGAAGTAGAATATCTTGCAGACCGACTTGTTTATCTTGAAAAGGGCTGCTCTCGTTTTGTCGGTTCCCAAGAACAATTCAGACAGTTTGTCAGAAGCAAGGCACCGACTACGGAATGGAAGGAATCACTTTCGCTGGAAGAAGTATATCTTTTGATTTCACCGAAATCGAAAGCTCTGGAATGGGAGGGAATATTATGAAGAAAGCAATGACCATCTTTCGCATAGAAACGATACTTTTTATGAGAGACTTTTTCAGTTTCTTTTTTACTTTTGCTTTTCCTGTTTTATTGCTGCTGCTTTACGGGAGCATTTATGGAAACGAACCGAACCCATATTTTAATGGACAGGGAACCATGGACGTGTCCGTCCCTGCGTATGCGGCCATGATAATCGGTGTTACAGGTTTGATGGCATTTCCATTAACGATCGCATCCTATAAAGAAAAAAGAATTTACAAACGTTTTGATGCGACGCCCATAGGAAAAGGAAAAATGATGGCGGTGCAGGCAATGGTAAACTTTTTCATGACGATTATCGGTTTCTCTCTACTCTTTATTGTGGGGAAACTGGTGTATGATATCCGGATGGAAGGCAGTTGGTTTCCAATCGCCATGGCAGTGTTATTATCTATTGCGGCCATATTTGCCCTGGGTTTTTTCTTCACAGCCGTTTCACCGACAACAAAGATCAATAACCTGTTGTGCTATATTTCCTATTTTGTGATGATATTTTTATCTGGAGCGACCCTGCCAAAAGAACTCTTTCCGGAAAGCATCGTTCAAATTTCAAAGTTTTTGCCCTTGACCCATGTGGTAAACATTTTGCAGGGAACCTTTCGGGATGCGCCGCTTCAAGAATATCGAGACAGTGTCATGATCTTAGCAGTGGTGATGGTTTTCTGCATGATGACTGGCGCACTGTTATATAAGAAGAAAAGCTGGATGTAAGTAGGAAAATCTTAAGAATTTTATATGGAAAAAGAGATAAACCATGGGGCGGGAACTGATATAATGATAGCAGCTGAATGAAAAGGAGAATTGCTGGTGTCTGATAAAATACTGATTGTCGATGACGAACCTGAAATTGCGGACTTAATGGAAGTCTATCTAAAAAATGAAAACTATGAGGTTTATAAATTTTATACTGCCAGAGAAGCCCTTGCCTGCATCCATACGAATGTAATGGATTTAGCCATCTTGGATCTTATGCTGCCGGATATAGATGGCCTTACATTGTGCCAGAAGATCAGGGATAAATACACCTATCCTGTCATCATGCTGACAGCGAAAGACGGGGAAATGGATAAAATTACAGGCCTTACGCTGGGAGCCGACGACTATGTGACAAAACCGTTCCGGCCTTTGGAGGTGGTGGCGAGAGTAAAATCACAGCTGCGCCGCTATAAAAAATACAATCCTTTACAAGAAATAGACGATTCTGGTGATAGGATGATTCATTCTGACTTGATTCTTAATAGAAAGACCCATGAATGCACTCTGAATGAAGAAGTCATTCCGTTGACTCCTACCGAGTTTTCTCTGTTACGCATTCTTTTAGAGAATAAGGGGAGTGTGGTCAGCGCAGAGGATTTATTTCATCAGATTTGGCAGGACGAATACTACAGCAAGGCGAATAACACGATCACCGTTCATGTTCGTCATCTGAGGGAAAAATTAGGTGATTCTGTAGATAAGCCAAAATATATTAAAACAATCTGGGGGCTGGGATATAAAATTGAAAGTTGATAAAAAAGCGGACTATGGGGTCTTTCAGCATAAACTCATGCAGCGTTTCTGTGCAATCGCGCTGGCGGCATTCCTGGTGGTGATCGTGTTTTATCTGTTTATTTTACAGCAGCGAGTGGGGAATTGGATCGTTGGACTATTGAAATTATTTATGAGGATCGAAGAAGAAGAGGCACTTCTCATCTATTACTTTTATTTTCGAGAGTATAAAGAGGTCTTCTTTTCTGTCGTCATGATCGTCGTCTTTGTTTTTCTGCTTTGGCAGCTATTCCGTTGGATGACCCGATATTTTAAAGAAATCGACCAGGGCATTGATTCTCTACTGGCGGAAGATGAAAATGAAATTCACTTATCACCTGAGATGATGCCCTTTGAGAAAAAACTAAACACCGTGAAGCAGACCTTGGCGCAGCGCAACGCTGAAGCTCGGCTGGCAGAACAGCGAAAAGATGACTTAGTGATGTATCTCGCTCACGATATCCGCACGCCGCTTACGTCTGTCATCGGCTACCTGAATCTTTTAGAGGAGGAAGCAGACATGCCGGCAGACCAGCGAGAAGAATATTTGCAGATTACGCTGGATAAGGCATATCGCTTGCAGAAACTAGTTGAAGAGTTTTTTGAAATTACTCGCTACAATCTGCAGCAGATTAATCTTTATAAAGATTCCCTCGACCTTTATTATATGTTGCTGCAGCTTTCTGATGAATTATTGCCGGTGCTTTCTGGTCGCGGCAACTCTGTCGTGTTAAACGTAGACGAGAACCTGACCGTTTACGCAGATGCAGATAAACTGGTGCGGGTGTTCGGCAATATTTTGAAAAATGCGGCTTCTTACAGCTATGTTGATACGGAAATCATCATTTCGGCAGAAAAAAACGAGAATCAAGTGAGGATTTCTTTTCAGAATAGAGGGGATGCCATACCCGATGAAAAACTGGCTTTACTCTTTGATAAGTTTTATCGTTTGGATGCATCCCGCATGTCGGGCACAGGCGGTACGGGTCTCGGATTGGCAATTGCAAAGGAAATCGTTGCTCTGCATGGCGGCACAATCTGTGCTGCCAGTAAGAATGGTCTGAACACATTTTCGGTCTGCCTGCCTGCAGCAAATTAAGATAATCTCAATGGATCTTAAGATTTTCTTAGGAAAGAAACAACTTCATCTTAAAACTCATAGCACTCCTGTCTAGTACAATGTCTTTGACAGGAGTGTTAATCTTGTACACAGAGAAAGGGGTTTTATTATGAAACAAAATATGCAGAGAAAAGAGAAACGATATAAAAAGACAGTCAGGTTGTTTTTAGCGAGCCTATGCCTCGGACTCATCTTGACTACAGGATGTGGGATAGCGGGCATTGAGGAACAGCCGCTACCGGCAGAAACGTCAAAAAATCACAAGCAGACTGACGCTGGACCGTGGTATTTAACGCTGGTTAACAGGTGGAATCCTTTGCCGGAAAACTATGATTTGGAACTTGCAGAGGTAGAAGGGGGCGAACTGGTAGACCAGCGAATCTATGATTCGCTGATGGAGATGCTGGAAGCGGCTGAAGCAGAAGGCCTGGCTCCGATCGTAGTGTCTGGCTATAGGACGAGAGCCGTGCAACAGCGCTTTATGGATGAAAAAATTGCCGAATTCCGTCAAGAGGGATTCTCTGAAAGTGAAGCGCGGGAATTGGCAAAACAGTGGGTCGCCATTCCCGGAACCAGTGAACATGAATTGGGCCTTGCTGTAGACATCAACGGCGACACTTATGATATTTATCCATGGCTGCAGGAAAACAGCTATAAATACGGTTTTATTTTCCGCTGTCCTGCAGATAAGCAGAATATCACAGGAATCGCCGAGGAAGTGTGGCACTACCGATATGTAGGCGTAGAGGCAGCAACAGAGATGTATGAGAGCGGACTCTGCCTGGAGGAGTACCTGGAATAGATGGCAGGAAATTTTGCACGGATACCTAAACTTCAAAAAACACATCCAGATATTTTCGGCTGTGGTACAGGCGGGAGAAAATATACATGTTGCTGTATAGTTCGATATCGTTGTCGATGGAAAGCAGCGTGCTGATTTTGTTCATGCGGTAGCGAATGGTGTTTTTGTGCTGAAACATGGCCTTTGCCGTCATCTCGATATTTCCGCTATTATGTACAAAATTGAGCAGGGTATCAATCAATGCTGAGGAACTGCTTTCGGTGGACGATAACGCATTCAGAATATCCTCGTAGTATTTGACATAATACGGCGTAAAGCAATTGGCAAAGAAAAGAGCATCAGAACCGATATTTGAGAATCTGCAACAGCTCTTTTCATCTATGGTGCAGCTGGTATTGGCAAAGATGGCTTCCAATAGCAGATTGGAAATATCGGTAAACCCGTGAATGGGACTGCCCAGGCCGACTTGGTAGTTTTTGAACAGTTCCTGTGAAAAAAAATCACCTTCCAATGTCTCTTGAAAAGCCTCTGCAACTGCCGGGTTTGACGTATTGCAAGTGCTGATTAGAAACATCCCGCGCTTATAGGCTGCAAAGGAATGAACAAAGGCAGTTCCCTGCAGCTGAAGAGGGATGGCGTCTCGCAGTTCTTCCATAATTTTGTTGTAATCTGACATGGCCGCAGGAGAAATGACGGTCGTGTCAGTTTTTTTTGATATATAAGCGGCAAAGACGGTATCAGCGTAAAAGAAAGCATTTATTTTTCTCAGCAGCACTTCTTTTTCTAGAGCATTTTGGCTTCGGTCAAAGATCAAAGTATGGAAAATTGAATTGCTCAATGTGGTATGCAGATTATCCGATAATTCATTGCGAATGGCTACGATGATATCATCGACGTATAAATCAGAAAAAAATAGAATCGGTACATGATGCTGGTCAGCATAACTCTTCACTTCATCAGGCAGATCTTCGTAGTAAAGATCTTTGATGGCGATGGCTGCCACCTGGTTGTTGATCAAGAGCTTGAGGCACTTCTTTGCAAATTCCACATCGTCCTTTGCCGCATAAAGGGTCGTGACGACGAATTCTCCCCGGCGAAAATTTTTTACGATGTCGAGGTCTTCTTCCCACTCGAAATAGCCGGTACTGTGGACGTCGTTGTGCAGACCGCCCGCACCAGCTGCGATACGAAAATCTTTGAATAAAGGATGGGAGAGAAGCGTCGAAACAATTGCCATATCTTGTAACCTCCGATCGTTATATGATGTTATAAATCATTATAAATCAGCACGGCTGGAAAGTCATTGAAAATTCAAAAAATAATTGGATTTTGTACAAAAGTGAAAAAGGGGAATTTGCTTTTGTACAATTGAACTCTCTGCAGAAATTGATATAGTTAATATATACCTTTGTCGGCTGAAGGTTTGGGTAATGGTTTTCAAGAAAGGAGAAATAGAATGGCAGCAAATTTTAAATTCGATGTAGATTACATAAGAGAACAGTTTCCAGCACTGAGCATAACGGTGAACGGGTTACCGGCAGCTTTTCTCGATGGTCCTGGAGGAACACAGGTTCCAAAGCGGGTAGCAGAAAAAGTCAATGAGTATATGTTTTATCGAAATGCCAACGAGATGGGTGCGTTTAAAACATCTCAGGAGAGCGACCAATCGGTCCTCGATGCAAGAGGCATCTTTGCAGAATTTTTCAACTGCGACCCGGAGGAAGTTGCATTTGGAGAAAATACTTCTTCTATCAACTTCAAGCTATCCTATGCCTTTGCCAGGGCGCTGAAGCCGGGAGATGAGGTTTTGATCACCAATATCGACCACGAGGGAAACAGGTCACCATGGAGGGTGTTAGAGGATTTTGGCATCGTCGTGAAATGCGTGGACATCGATCCGCAGACGATTACTCTGAACTTCGAAGACTTCAAAGAGAAGCTTTCTGACAAGACAAAAATCCTTGCCATCAACTGGGCGGCAAACTCCTGCGGAACGGTAAGCGATGTGAAGAAGTTCATCGCAGAGGCGCATAAATACGGAGCTATCACTGTCGTAGATGCGGTTCACTATGCGCCGCATAAGGTGATTGACGTCAAAGAAATTGATACGGATATCCTGGTTTGTTCCGCCTACAAATTCTTTGGACCACACCTGGGCGTAGTATATGTGCGCAGGGCTTTGGGCGATAAACTGGTTTCCACTCGGGTCATGGCTGGCGACAATACCGAAATGCCGCTGAAGATGGAAACGGGGACCCTTGCTATGGAACTGGTCAACGGTGCGGCAGAAGCAGTGGAATTTATTGCCGACTGCGGCAGACTTCATGCAGGACAACTGGAAGAGGAGCTGGAAGGCTTATCGGGACTGAGAAGAGATATCGTAGCGGGTCTGCGGGCTTTCGAAATCTATGAAGAGAGCCTTGCTAATAAACTGAGAGAGGAACTGGGCAAAATTGACGGCCTTAAAATTTATGGACCTGGCGCAGAGTCCCCGAGAACGTCTACGGTTTCTTTCACACTAGAAGGCGTCAACGCCAATGAAATTGCAAAGTTCTTTGCAGAAAGAGGATTGTTTGTCTGGGACGGCGACTTCTACGCCATAGCGACTATCAATAATGTGCTGGGTCTTGCGCCAGCGGGCGGATTCCTCAGAGTCGGTTTTGCTCCATATAACCTCCTGTCCGATGTGGAGAGAGTTGTGGATGCGGTGAAAGATTTTATCAAGACGAAATAGTCATCAACAGCAGGAGCCTGGGTTTCCACCTGAGACCCGGGCTCCGTTTCTTCATTGGAGGTAATGATATGACATTAAACACGTATTCCTTTGAACTAGCGACAAAAGTAGTATTCGGTCCCGGGACCATCGAGGAAGCTGGACGAGAAGCTAAAAAATTGGGCATGACAAAGGCCATGATTATCGCTGACCAGGGCATCATCCATGCAGGGCTGACAGCGCCCGTTGAGGCAGCTTTGCTGGAAGAAGATATTCATTTCGTCATCTACGATAAAATTGTGCCAAACCCAAGAGACTTCCACTGCCTGGAAGGTGCTGAGTTTGGCAGGGAGCACGAAATAGATGGTATGATCGCCATCGGAGGAGGCAGTTCCATCGATACGGCCAAAGCGATTGGAACACTGATGACAAATGGCAAGGACATCAGAACTTGGGCGGGATTAAACCTTCTGGAACGAGAAATTCCGCCGCTCATCGCCATACCGACAACGGCAGGAACAGGATCTGAGGTGACTTTTGATGCAGTCATCACAGACACTAAAACCCATGAAAAATTGAATATTCTCGATTTGAAAATCGCTCCAAAGGTAGCATTAGTAGATCCGCAGACACTGCTAAAACTGCCTTCGAGAGCCATGGCAGCCTGCGGTATCGACGCATTGGTCCATGCGGTAGAAGCCTATACCTGCAAGGCAGCCTGTCCTCATACAGACGCTTATGCGCTCTATGCTATCGATATCATTCAAAAAAATCTTCGCAGTGCGGTAGAATCACCAGATATAGATAACTGCACAGGCATGGCACTGGGCAGTACCATGGCAGGCATCGCTTTTGGTTATTCTGATGTAGCGGCAGTCCACTGTATTGCGGAGGCACTTGGGGGCAGATATGACACGCCTCATGGCGTGGCCAACGCTATTATGCTGCCGGTAGTGACGGAATTCAATATCCCGAGCAATCTTGAGAAGTATGCGAACATGGCAAAATACCTGGCAGTAGATACATCGAATCTGACAAAAGAAGAAGCGGCTTACAGCTGTGTTGGCGCTTTACAGAAGTTGTGTGAAGATGTAAAGATTCCAAAAATGAGGGAAGTCGAAGGCATCAGCCCTGTAGATTTTCCCGAACTTGCCGAAGCTTCTTTCCGAAATATTTCCACCCTCGACAACCCGCGAGAAATCACAGTAGACGATTATCTGTATTTGTTAAATAAAGCCTATTTCGAATTGTCGGATTAAACTGCGCCGGGATGGGGTATCCAATCACCGTGCAGGAAGCGGCACGCTGATTGGAGGAACTATGAGAAAAATTGTTTTATATATCGCTATGAGTTTGGACGGATTCATTGCAGAGCAGTCAGGAGGAGTGGACTGGCTGAAGGGAGACGGCTCTGAACCGGATAGTAAGGGAAGCTACCCGGCATTTTATGAAAGCATCGACACGGTGATTTTAGGATATACCACTTATCATCAAGTGGCCACAGAGTTGTTTCCAGAAAAATGGATTTATAGTGGGAAAAAGAGTTATGTTTTGACTCATAAGGACTTGCCAGACACTGAGCATATCGTCTTTACCAAAAGAAATCCAGGGGAACTTTTAGCAGATTTAAAGGGGACAGAAGGCGGAGATATCTGGATTTGTGGCGGAGCAGATATCGTCAACCAACTGTTAGAACTTGATTTGATTGACCGGTACTGCATTTCGATCATACCGATGATTCTGGGCAGGGGAATTCCGCTCTTTCAGAACAGATCTGTACAGAGAGCGCTGAGATTAATTTCAACCTGTAGTTATGATGGGATTGTGGATTTGGTTTACGAACCCAGATAAGGGCAAAAAGATGAAGCTTTGCATATTCTATGGGTATCTAGCAAAAAAGAGGTGTCGTGTATATGAAAATCAGAACACTGCTAAGAAGTGATATGAAAAGGCTCTCAGATTTGTATCGACAATTTTGGGATGAACAGTCTGACGTACAAAAGATGGAAAAACAGTTTGACATCATACAGCGGGAAAACAGTCATCTCCTCCTTGGTGCAGAGGAGGAGGGAATCCTGATCGGTTCTGTCATGGGCGTCATCTGTAAAGAATTGTATGGAGAATGCCGTCCATTTCTGGTCATAGAGAACATGATTGTCGAGAAGGGCGGACGACGAAAAGGCATTGGCCGCGCTTTGCTGTCAGAACTAGAAAAAATGGCAAGAGATAGGGGCTGCACACAGATGATTTTGGTCACGGAAATCGAGAGGCGTGATGCATGCCAGTTCTATGAATCCTTTGGCTTTCAAAAGAATAACAAGGGATATAAGAAAAAACTATAGCTGAAAAGAATTCGCTGCTTAAAAACATGATTCCGTCTGAAGGGTACATAAAAACGGCAGATCGCAGAGAAGCTGGTCTGCCGCTTTTCTTCATATATTGCGATAGGTGATTCCATTGTCTTTTGCAAAGTTTTCTGCTGCAGAATCTGTTTTGCACAGCAGAGTGAAATAGTTGAGTTTATAAGCCCGGGCATGTTCATACATATAACCGAAAGCACACTGGCCAAGATCTGTCACAGAGGCGGGAATGAACAATTCTGTTAAATCCGGACAGGTAAAGATGCCGAAGTCGGCAATTTCCTTTACCCCATCGGGGATAGAGAGTTTTTTTAGATAACGGAGATCGCTAAATGCTCTCTGGGCAATTTTCTTTAAGGTGTCAGGCAGGATGATTTCCCGGGCAATAGATTTTTTCCCCAGGGAAATGACGTCTGTACCGATTTCAGTGACAGGGCAGCCTTCAATGGCAGAGGGCAGGATGATAACTGCTTCAGGTTCGGGGATTCCCGTGATGATTGCTGTTGCATCATCTCTGATATCGTATTCTAATTTCATAGTAGAAACTCCTATGTCTTATTTTTCGTTGAGGCTCATCAGGTCAAAATGTGCATTTTCTGACGCCCAATGGACTTCTGCCAGGAATTTTGCCACTTCTTCAGCTTTGTACTCCTCGAACAGTTTCAGTATTTCCCGATGCTCATCATTCGTTGCGGTTAAAGTACGGCTGATTACGCCTTCGGGATCATCGAGATAACTTTTTTTCAGAAATTTATTCTTCATTTTCGCTAATTCTTCAATTAAAGCGCTGTTGCCGCATTTATCGATATAGACTTGATGAAAAGTTTTCTGCTGGACTAAATACATCTCGTAATTCTTTGATTGAATGGTAAGTGCCATGCTGTCGATATAGAATTGCATATCCTTGAAATCCTTTTCGCTCAAGTTCGGACAAGCTAATCGAGCGGCTAATCCATCGAGATCACCGATGATTACATATAGCTCCGAAGCTTCTTTTTCGGATAGGCTTTTTACGACAAAACCCTTGCGGGGCACATTGTCTAAAATACCTTCGGAAGCGAGTTGAATCAGGGCCTCTCTGACAGGGGTTCTGCTGATGGAAAGTTCTGCGCAGATGACATTTTCATTTATTTTTTCTTCTGGTCTGAGATTACCTGCTAAAATCTGATCAGCGATGTAATCATAGACATGGTCTTTTAGTGTTTTAAACTTGTTCATATTCCGTTTTCACTCACTTTCTAATAGCTTATAACATAAATATAACATATTTTATGCAAATAGTGAATCCTATTTCCAAACATTGTATATAAAATATTTTATATTTTGATCGAGAAACCCTTGACAAAATATTAAAATATTGTATATAATATATCTATAAAACAAAGCAACTTGATTTTGAGAGGAGAAACAAAATGAAAAAGTTTAACCACGTAATCGTAAGAAGACCGTGCAAGGCAATGGTAGAAGGTATCACAAGCGGACTGTATCCGGGAAAGCCAGATTTTGAACTGGCCCTCAAGGAACACGATGATTACATAGAAGCGCT
>NZ_DBFWLQ010000020.1:0-247797 GCF_048465375.1 Emergencia sp.
TAAATGGAAAGCCTAAAGTTAAAAGGATTGAAAAAGAAAATTGTATAGAATTTCATTTATGCTATTCGCTGTTTCGCAAAGAAATCAAGCGATATGATAAAAATACATTTAAAGAATTAGAATAGCAACTCCCAGTTTGTCAAACTGAAAAAATAGAATTTAAGGAGAAAAGAAAATCACAATGAAAATTATGAAAACTATTTTTACAATGCTTTTGTTAATCACATTAATCAGTTTTACTGCATGTACAAGTGCAAAAGATCCTATAAATAGTACCTTTCCCGGCGTTGATGATGCTGATATCCCCGATATATTGGAAACGACAGTCGGCACTTTTGGGAATGTATACTATTCTGCCGGTACAACCGATAACCCGGACTATAAATCGGTATTAACTGTAACCTTTGAAGATACAACCGAAGCTGATTATGATACCCTAATGGAGCATTATAAATCTACATCGACGGGAACTGATGAAAATAACGCATTGTTGTTTGATTGGGGAGTGCTTCAAGTATCGCCCAATGATGACTCAATTACAATTAACGCATTAATCAAATGATATAAATTCCAGTTTGTCAAAATGGCAGTGCAGAAAGCTCGGAGGGTAAGACGTGAAGAAAAGACTAATTGCTATATTGGGAAGTCCACATAGGGATGGCTCAACAGCGGCTATGTTAGATTGTGCAATTAAGGCTACCAATTTAGCGGAATGGGAAATTGAAACAATCTACCTTTATCAAAAACAAATTGCATTTTGTAACGGGTGCCGAGTATGCACCAAAACAGGAAAATGCGTTATTAATGATGATATACAGGAAATTGCTAATCAAATTAAAACGTGTGACAAAATTATTTTAGCTGCACCTACCTATTGGGCGAATGTCCCTGCGGTAGTCAAAAACTTGTTTGACCGTTTATTAGGAACAGCTCTCGAAGATACTAAAAGATTTCCTTGTTCGCGTCTATCACAAAAACAGCGTTATATACTTTTAACGGCCTGCAATACCCCCTTTCCTTTTTCATGGCTTCTGGGGCAAAGTAAAGCCGCCTTGCGAACAATGGAAGCGTTCTTCAAAACTTCCGGTATGAAGCGTCTTGGTTCTGTGGTTTTTCCAAATGCAAAAGGCAGGGCAGAATTGCCGGTTAATGTAATAAAGAAAATTGAACGATTATGTAGGTGAAAAGGAGAAAAAATATGGGTATTGTTTTAGGTTATATCAGCCTTTTATGTTTTATCCTATTGAGCGCAAAAATTTTTACACATAAATTTCATATCACAAAGGCAGACAAGGTGTTAAGAATATTACATCAACCGCTTTGTTGTATTTTAACAGTGTCCTGTATATTCCACTTTATATTTGTTATTCCTGTTTTCAAAACCCGTAATTTGTTTATTTATATCACGGGTATATTAATTGCTTTATTACTAATTTTTATGATATTTTTTTGCCATGTAAAAAGAAAAAACACCGTAGAATGGCTGAAATGGCATAGAGTTTTAGCTGGCGTTATGTTCCTGCTCATTGTGGGACACATCGCAATTTATTGTTTTGATTTCCGCGATTATCAAACAAAAATCAAAAACATTCAACTTCAAGGGCTTGACGTCAGCAATATCGCTGATGGAACCTATATTGGAGAGTATGACGCAGGTTATATTTATACAAAGGTAGAAATTATTATTTCCAATGGCACTATTGAAAATATAATTCTTTTTGAACACGAAAATGAACGGGGGCAAGCGGCTGAACAGGTAATATCTAATATTGTAGACACGCAGGCGTTCCCGGTTGACGCTATCACTGGAGCAACTAATTCTAGCAAAGTAATTCAAAAGGCTATTCAAAATGCTTTGGAAGGAGCAACATTAAAGAAGTAATAGCATAAACGGAACAGTCACGCCACAATAGGCAACTTTCAGTTTGCAGATCAGAAAACATTTTATCATAGAGCCAGACGCAAAGACGCAGAGCCGACGAACTTGTGAGCAATCACAGTTTGTCGGCTCTCTTTTTTGTAGATATATAAACCGTTCATATGGAACGGAATTGTAAGTAAGCCGCTGTTTCTTTTAACCTCAAAAGTAATGACGACTGAACGCTGACAGATACGGCGGCTAATGGAGGTAGCTGCCATGAAGCACATAACCTATCGACAGAATTTGACAATAACCTTTTTATCAAAAAAAGCCCGCCCCCCGCCACGGGATATTCCGGCTTCAAAGATGATTACACATATCATCATAATACTGTTTATTTTTCACATGCGCTCGATTGCGTTTTGCAGTCGGGCGCATTTTGTTTTGTCCGAAAAAAATTTGAAAAAGTTTGTGTTTCTCTTTGGCATTTTCCTCAAAGCGTTGTGGAAGGTCAGCGAAAGGGGATAAATAAGCCGCCCCCCGGCAGGAAAGGGGGTGAGAACATGAACAATGAACGTTTTGAATGGCAGACCCGTTGTGAGTTTAATGCGTACTGCAAACACACTTTACGCAACGAACTTATCAATGCCAGTAAAGAAAGCAAGCGTCGGCAGCAACGAGAGGTAATCTTTTCAGACCTTGCGCCGCACGAAGAAAGACAGCTCTTTACCGTTGACAAATATTTTGCTAACGAGGAAAAAGACGACGCTTTCCGTGTGGGCGATTTGAAGATTACCGCGAAGCTGCTTGCCGAAGCCTTGCGGACTTTGCCGGACGAAAAACGCAAAGCCGTACTGCTGTACTATTTTGTCAACAAGTCAGACGTTGAGATTGCGGAGGAATTAGGTATTCCCCGCAGCACAGTACAGTACCGTCGGACAAGCTCTTTTGAACAGCTAAAACGATATTTGGAGGAACGCGCTGATGAATGGGACGAATGGTAATAATACCGACAACGAGCGCGGCTTATTACCCTACCCGGTCATATTAGCCGCGACAAAGGGCGACCCCGACGCAATGAAAATTGTGTTGCAGCATTACCGCAGCTACATATCCTACCTGTCTATGCGGAAAATCCGTGATGAAAACGGCAATATCTACTATGGCATAGACGAGGATTTGCGGGAACGTCTGCAAGCAAAACTCATGTTGGCAGTCCTGAACTTTACGGCAGACTAAACCGTTCCACGGTTGGAAGCGTCCCCCTTTCAGCTTCTTAACAGTCTGCCCCTTAGCACCTTGACAAAGAAAGCGGCGCAAGATAACGGCGGCGCAGCATAGGGCAAATCGGATACGTTCTTTTTGTGCCGAGCCATACGGCGGGCGCGCCATGACTTCCCTGTTTACCGGGAACGAGCGACCAACACCGCGCCGGAAAGCAAGGGTAGCGGCTTGCGGGCGACGACAGCACAGAAAGGATAATGATACTCCCTTACCGCCACAGTCCGAGCGTTAAAAGCGTCGCAGACAATGGGTAGGGCTGCATGAGAACCATGCAGGGGTGAAACTCCCGTGGAGCTTTGCTGAAAGCCGTCCGATTAAAGTCCCTTTTAACTTGTCAACCTTTTAGCACTACCATGAAAGGGGGCTTAACTTATGAATAGTGCTGATGTGCCTATTTGGGAAAAGTACACGCTGACGATTGAGGAAGCGTCTAAATATTTCCGCATTGGAGAGAACAAACTCCGCAAACTGGCAGAGGAAAACCCCACCGCAGGTTGGGTAATCATGAATGGAAACCGTATACAAATCAAGCGGAAACAGTTTGAAAAAATCATAGATACTTTGGACGTAATATGATGTAATTTTTCCTTGAATATGCTATAATAGATGTAGGCATATCAAGGCTTTTTCCGTCATGAAAGGAGCATGACGAAAAATGTCAGAGAAAAGACGAGATAGCAAAAACCGTATCTTACGGACAGGAGAAAGCCAGAGAAAAGACGGAAGATATGCTTACAAATATACTGATACCTTTGGAAAGCCACAGTTTGTTTATGCTTGGAAGTTAGTACCCACGGACAAGACCCCGGCAGGAAAGCGGGACGATATTTCACTTCGGGAAAAGGAAAAAGAAATCCAGAAAGACCTTGACGATGGTATCGACTCCATAGGAAAGCAAATGACTGTCTGCCAACTTTACGCGAAGCAGATAAGACACCGGGCGAATGTACGGCATGGAACCAAACAGGGGCGCAAACAGTTTATGCGGATTTTGGAAGAAGATAGTCTTGGGGCTTGCAGCATTGAGAACGTGAAGCTGTCCGACGCGAAAGAATGGGCGTTGCGAATGAAAGAAAAAGGCTTCTCTTATAACGTAATCAACAACCACAAGCGTTCGCTGAAAGCTGCTTTTTACACAGCCATACAGGACGATTGTATTCGGAAAAATCCGTTTGACTTCCAGTTGAACACGGTGTTAGAAGATACCACGGAACCAAAGGTGCCATTATCCCCTACGCAGGAAGCGTCTTTCCTGTCCTTTGTGCAGAATGATGTTGTCTATCAGAAGTATTATGACGAGATTATCATACTGTTAGGAACAGGGCTTCGCATTTCTGAACTTTGCGGGCTGACTGAAACCGATATAGATTTTGAGAACAGGCTAATCAACATAGACCACCAACTTTCCAAAATATCGGGGATTGGTTATCATGTTGACCCGCCGAAAACAAAAAGCGGTATCAGACAAATCCGCATGAGCGCAGCCGTATATGAAGCGTTGGGGCGTGTGCTGAAAAACAGAGGACGGGCAAAGCCTATTGTTATCGACGGTTACGGCAAATTCCTTTTCCTTAACCGTAACGGCTTGCCAAAAGTGGCGGCAAACTATGAAAGTATGTTTCGGGGGCTTGTGAAGAAGTACAACAAGTGCCATGAGGAAGCACTACCGAAAGTGACAACGCCGCATACCTTACGTCATACGTTCTGTACCAATTTAGCAAACGCCGGAATGAACCCGAAAGCATTACAGTATATCATGGGACATTCCAACATCAACATGACGCTGAACTATTACGCTCACGCCACTTCTGACAGTGCATTAGCGGAAATGGAACGGCTGATTGCGTAGTAGTAAATAGAGGTTTTACTACTCTTTCTACTACCTTTGAACGCTGAAACATGAGGGGATATGAGAAGATTTAAGAATATCTTCCGATACGAAAAACGCCGGGAAGCCTGTAAATACAGGCTATACCGGCATATAAGAACTTATAAAGAGATAGTCAAAAATTATAGTTTGATTTGATTGAAATGTGTCTTAAAATGTATCTATTATTGAGAATACGAGGCATGATGGATGGACAATTATTTTTTTATAAATCCCAAAGCCGGTCAGGGCAAGGGAATTGACAAACTGGCTGCTAAAATCGAAGCGGGTGGAGCGACCCTTGGCGTGAGCACCAAAATCTACATAACGAAAGGCGTCGGCGACGGTGAGCGGAAGGCTCGCGAAACCGCTCAGTCCCTGTCAGGTCTGCCCGCCAGATTTTACGCCTGTGGCGGTGACGGAACCAACAACGAAATCGTTAACGGCACAGCAGGTTTTGATCATATTGCCGTCGGCTGCGTTCCAATTGGAACGGGCAACGACACGGTAAGAAACTTTCCCGGCGATTTTTTGGACATCAAAGCCCAGCTCTGCGGAACAACACAGAAAATAGACTTGATCAAGTACAGCGGCGTTATCAACGGCACCTACCAGGAGCGATATTGTATCAACATGTTTAATATCGGCTTTGACTGCAATGTGGTGGAACTGACAGGCCGCCTAAAGAAGAAACCGCTGATTGCCGGCTCTATGGCCTATCTGATGGCCGTCATGGGCATGTTCCTTCAGAAAAAAGGTATTGCACTGAAGCTGATAGAAGACGGAAAAACATTAATTGACGATGAAGTGCTCCTATGCGCTATCGCCAACGGTTCCTATTGTGGCGGCGGCATGTACACCTCTCCGCAGGCTCAGATCAGCGATGGCTTCTTTGATCTCAACATCATCAAAGACGTGCCCCGCCTGACTTTCCTGCGCCTTTTTCCCAAATATAAAAAAGGCACTCATCTACAAGTCCCCGCTATAGAGGAAATCTTGACCATCAAAAAATGCCAAAGCCTGACTCTGGAGCCAAAGAGAGATCACTTCTTTCTCTGTGCAGATGGAGAAATCAGTACCGCAAAGACTGTCCAATTCGAAATGGTCTCAAAAGCGCTTGACTTTATTCTGCCGATGACATCTCAGGATGCGTAAAATAATCGCTAGTTGTTACTGTTTTGTTAAAAGGCAAGAGCTTCCAAAGCTCTTTTGTACACCTCTCGTATGGTCTGCAGATCTTCAATCAGTATGTACTCGTTCTTTTCGTGCTCTGTGTTAGGGTGTCCGGGGATATTGGGACCAAAAGCGATAATATTATTCATAGCACGGGCATAAGTACCGCCGCCAATGACGAGGGGGTCTGACAGATCACCTGTCACCGCCCTATAAGCTTGCAGCAGCCTCCGCATTATCGGCCCGTTTTTATCCATGTATACAGGATTCTGCTGATGAATCAGCCTGACCTCCACTTCATAAGGAGCAAATTCTTCTTCGATAATCGCCATGATCTCATCCGACTGGAAAGTAACAGGATAGCGGATATCCAGGTATAACGTCAGCTTTTCATCCAGGTCTTTGATCATTCCAGCGTTCATAGAGAGCTTGCCACTGTCTCCATCTTCAAAAGCGCAGTTCATCTTTTCACCGTGAAGGCAGCCGCCGATTTTATCCATGTACATTCTGGCAAAAGGTACGTCTAAGCCTTCTATGCAGAGGCGTTCCATCATCTTCGTGATTGCATTGTCACCCATCCATGGGGCACATCCGTGACTGGATTTTCCGATCGTCTCAAAGGTTTTTCCTCCTGCTTCTGCCACGCAGCTATCCGGCACCATGTTAGGAGCGCTGCCTCCTCGAATAGAAAGAATCCCGCTGACTTCTTTGTCCATGGAGACGGTTACCAGCATGATCCCTTTTTCTCCATAGATGGCGGGAAAGTCTCCGTCGGGGGTAAATCCATAAGCAGGCAGTTCTTCACACTGTTTGTACGCTGCCATATCGGTCCACTCTCCGTTTTCTTCTGTCTGGCCAAAGATGATCCTGATGCGTTTATTCAGAAGGCAGCCACTGTCTAACAGATCTTTCATAGCGAAGATACAGGCAATCGCAGGTCCCTTATCGTCGATGACGCCTCTTCCGTAGAGGCGATCGCCAATCAAGATACCCTCATAAGGTGGATAATCCCAGCCCTCACCTGCCGGCACCACATCCAGATGGCAGAGGATGCCGATCAGCTCGTCGCCCGACCCAATTTCGGCATAACCATAAAGACCATCTGCATTTTTAATTCGAAAGCCGAAAGACTCGCAGAGTGAAAGCACATAGGTAAGGGCAGCGGCAGGACCCGCCCCATAAGGCAGGCCCTCCTCTCCCGGTCTTGCTACACTTTCTATAGAAACTAGTTTTTGCAGTTCTGCAATCATAACTTATATAACCTCGTAAACTTATCAGTCAGATACTTCGTATAATAGTTTGGATCGAACTTCTCATGGCAAGTGTTTTCTATCAGTTCCTCTGCCGTCAGCAGCATGCCATGTTTATAAATCCGCTCACTGAGCCACTCTTTGACAGGTGAAAAATCTCCTTCGAAGCAGCACTTCTCTAAATCCACTACCTCTTTCAAATATTTCATAATCTGTGCAGAATAAGCAGTGCCCAGGGCATAGCTAGGGAAGTAACCGAAAGCGCCTCCCGCCCAATGGGCATCTTGCAGAACGCCGCGGGTATCATCGGGCACATCCACTCCCAGGTATTCCTTGTACAGCCTGTTCCACTCTGCCGGCAGTTCATCCACCGTAATCTCGTCCTTGAAAATCTTCTTTTCAATCTCATAACGGATGAGCACATGAAGAGAATAGGTCAATTCGTCTGCCTCCGTCCTGATCAGGCTGGGGCGAGCCACATTGACTGCACGGTAAAAGTCTTCAGCTGTTACACCCTCCATCTGCTCTGGAAACAGCGCTTTCACCTTAGGAAAAAGCAACTGGCAAAAAGCTCTGCTTCTGCCAATATAGTTCTCCCAAAGCCTGGACTGAGATTCGTGAATCGCCGTGGTGGCACCGTGACCCAATGCGGAATGCAGCAGGTCGTCAGATACGCATAATTCGTACATGGCATGGCCGCTCTCGTGAATGACACTGTAGAGATTGCTGGTCAGGTCCTCTTCTTTGTACTTCGTGGTAATGCGGACATCGTTTTTGGAAAACTCCGTGGTAAATGGGTGTTCCGTCTCCCGCAGGGTACAGCGTTCCTTGTCGATGCCCATGAGATCCATCACATAAGCCGACAGCTCTTTCTGTTTTTCAATAGAAAAACTTCCCTCCAAAAAGGAAGTGTCTGGCTTAACAGGTGACTTCTTTACGGCTGCTATCAAAGGAACCAGTTTTTCTTTGATGTCGTCAAAGAAAGGATCCATCTGTTCCTGGGTCATGCCTTTTTCAAATTCGTTCAATAGCGTATCATAGACATCTCCGCCCGGATTGATATAACCAGCATAACGCTTTTGAATCTCTATGAGTTTCGCAAGATAAGGCTTGAAAAGTTCATAGTCATTTTTGTTCTTGGCAATCTCCCAATAATGATTCGCTTCGTTCTGCGCTTTTGCCGCCGCTACCACTTCTTCCTCCGGCACCTTGGCAAGTTTTTCCTGTTCTTCTCGTAATTCTTCTGCCTCTCTGCGTGTCTGAAAGTCCAGTTCGTCTCTGTGCTCGTTGAGTATCTTCAGCATGTCCTTGTACTCTTCGCTCACTGTCAGCTTGTAGGATTCACCGCTCATCACAGCTAAAGTGTCGCTGAGGGTATCCGAAGCGCCGGCTGGCATGCCGGTTGCCGCATCGTAGGTCAACAAATTCATGACGTGATCAAAGGCATGCATCTTCTTCTGATGCTCTTTAAAATTCTGTATCGTCTTATTTAATTCCATCTTACCACCTTTACATGAACAGCCTGTAGACGGCCAGGATAACCAGCCCGCAGACCATTCCCGCTAAAATACTTTTTCCAAAGGAAATACCCAGTCTCTGGGCATTTTCTTTCTCAGGCTGGGTGATTTTCCTCTTATACTTATCTTTTCTCCGATAGAACTGATTATAATTCATAGTAAATTTTCCCTATTTTTTTACCTTGCAGCAGGAAACAAAATGTCCTGGTTCTATTTCCTCAAATGGGATATCAGTCCCTCTGCATTCATCGCTGGCAAGTGGGCATCTAGCTGCAAATCTGCATCCCGGCTTCGGATTGACCGGACTTGTCACTTCGCCTTTGATCACCTCGATTTTCTTGTCTCGCATCTCTATGCTTGGAACTGGAATGGCTGAGAGCAGCGCTTTGGTGTACGGGTGCAGCGGATTTTTGAACAGTTCCTTTGAAGAGCAAAGTTCCACACATTTTCCCAGGTACATGACAGCAATCTGATCAGAAATGTGTCTGACAACACTGAGGTCATGGGTGATGAACATATAGGTCAGGTGTCTTTCGTCCTGCAGATCCATCAAAAGATTGAGAATCTGCGCCTGAATAGACACATCCAGAGCAGAAACCGGCTCATCGCAGACGATGAACTTAGGGTTCAGAGCCAAGGCTCTGGCTACACCGATTCTCTGCCTCCTGCCGCCGTCCAGTTCATGGGGATAAGCACTGGAAAGACGTTCCGCCAGACCTACGGTCTCCATCAGCTCAGACACCTTGTCAAAGACTTCTCTCTTATCTTTGCAGACTTTGTTAATCAGCAGAGGTTCTGCAATCAGATCCTGGACACTCATTCTCGGATTGAGACTGGAGTAAGGGTCCTGGAAAATCATCTGCATGTCCTGGCGGATCTTATGTATCTGCCCTTTTCTATAATTGGTGATATCTTTTCCGTCAAAGATGATTTTACCGTCTGTCGGCTCATGGAGTTTCAGCACTGTTCTTCCCAAAGTAGATTTGCCGCAGCCTGATTCTCCGACGACACCCAGAGTTTCACCCTGATTGATGGTGAGGCTGACGCCGTCCACAGCGTGTAGCTTCGCCGTTTTGCTGATGTCAAAATACTTGGTCAGGTTCTGTAATTCGATTAATGGCTGGCTCATCTATTTCACCTCCTCTTTGTTTTCCTCATACAGAAAACATCTGATTTTGTGGCTGCCCACCGTGTACTGATCGGGGTGAAACTGCCTGCATTTTTCTGATGCTTTTGGACATCTAGGTGAAAATGCACAGCCTGACGGCAGGTTGGTAGGATCCGGCATCATGCCCTCGATAGGGTGCAGCCGGTCTTCTTCCGCTTCCAGATTCGGAATAGAGCCGAAAAGGCCATCTGTATACGGGTGGTGCGCCTCTCCGGTAAAGAGGTCCTCGACCGTTCCGTATTCGATGATTTCTCCCGCATACATGACAGCGACTTTGTCACAAGTCTGCGCGACGATGCCCAGGTCGTGGGTAATCATAATCATAGCGGTTTCCAGCTGATCCTTCAGATCTTTCATCATTGCCAGCACCTGTGCCTGAATGGTCACATCCAGCGCCGTGGTCGGCTCGTCGGCAATCAGCAGCATCGGATTACAGGCCAAGGCGATGGCGATAACCACCCGCTGCTTCATGCCGCCGGAGAACTGATGGGGATAGTCTTTTTTACGGGAGGCTGGTATGCCAACCATTTCCAGCACTTCTTCTACACGAGCTTCGATGACGTCTCTGCCTCTCCCTTTATCGTCGTGAAGCAGCAGGGATTCTGCGATTTGGTCTCCTACTGTCAGAACAGGGTTCAGTGCTGTCATGGGATCTTGGAATATCATGGAGATTTTCTCCCCGCGAATTCGCTGCATTTCTTTTTCCGGGATTTCTAAAAGCTTGCGGCCTTCAAACTCAATCTCGCCGCCTGCAATCTGGGCGGTTCTCTCCGGGAGAAGGCGCAGAATGGAAAGGGCTGAGGTTGTTTTTCCGGCGCCTGTCTCGCCCACAAGTCCGAGAGTCTCGCCCTTATTCAGATCAAAAGAAATTTTGTTGACAGCATATACGGTTTCCAGGTCTGTCTTATATATTACTTCTAGGTCTCTGACCTTTAAGAAAGTCTCTTTCATATGTATATCCTTTCTTCTAATTCTTCAACTTCGGATCCAGCGCATCTCTCAGACCGTCTCCGGCCAGGTTAAAGCTGAGAGCGGCGATGACGATAAAGACGCCTGGGAAGTACAGCAGATAAGGCGCACTGAACATGAACTGTCTCGCATCTGATAGCAGCGCACCCCATTCTGGTGATGGCGGCTGTACTCCCATGCCGAGGAAGGAAAGCCCCGCTGCGGAGAGAATCATGGCCGCCACATTCATGGTTGTCGTGACGATAATCGGTCCCAGCGCGTTGGGGATGACGTATTTCAGAATCGCTCTCATATCAGAAGCGCCGTAAGACTTGGCCGCTTCTATGTAGTCCTGGTCAACTACGGTGAGTACCACTGAACGCACCATTCTGACCATGCTCGGTACGCAGGAAATGGTAATTGCGATCAGCAGGTTTCTCAGATTGGCGCCCAGAGCGGCAACTACGGCAAGGGACAGCAAAATAGGAGGCACAGTCATTACTACGTCGGTAACACGCATAATAATGTTGTCAACTGTCTTGCCATAGTAACCTGCTGCTGCTCCCAGGAGACCGCCAATGATCAGTGACAACACACTGGTCGAAACGCCGATCCAAAGGGAGTAACGGGAACCGTGGACGACACGGGCAAAGACGTCTCTGCCCAGATTATCTGTGCCGAACCAATGCTCTGCGCTCGGTCCCTGCAGTCTCATAGATGTATTTTGTGTGACTGCCTCTGAATATGGGACAATCAGATCTGCAAAGATTGCAATCAGTAAGACAAAGGCAAGGAGGATCAGTCCCAGCATGGCCGTCTTGCTTTTTCTAAATCTACGCCAGATTTCCTTCATCTGGTTGTTTTTCTTCGATTTTGCCGGTTTCAATTTTACTTCGCTCATTTCTATCTCCTTTCTGCCTGCATCAGTTCTGATACTTTGCTTTGATCCTCGGATCAATATAAGCATACAAGATGTCGACTACGAGCATGACCAGACAGAACAGAAATGCCAAGAACAGCGTCGCCGCCATGACGGTGGGCGTATCCTTTTGTCTGATGGAGTTAACGATCAGCATGCCCAGTCCCGGCATTCCGAACACGGTCTCGATGATGACTGCACCGCCGAGGCCTGCACCGAAGTTCATGCCCATGGAGGTGATGACAGGAAGCAGCGCGTTCTTTAATGCGTGTTTCCAGATGACCACGTTCTCCGGAGCGCCTTTGGATCTGGCTGTTCTTATGTAATCGGATCGGATGGTTTCCAACATGGTGGACCTGGTCAGACGCATCTGGCTGGCCGCTCCTCCCAGGGACAAAGTTACAACTGGCAGAACGTAACCGGCCCAGGTGTCAATCCCGCTGGATGGAAGCCAGCCAAGCTGCAGGGAGAATAGCAGCATCAGCATCAGTCCCAGCCAAAAGCCTGGAATTGCAGAAAGCAGCATGGCCAGGGTAGTGAACGTATTGTCGAGAACAGAATACTGTTTGACTGCCGATACGATGCCGAGGACAATGCCTACGATGGAACTGATGATCATCGACAGAAGCGCCAGCCAGAAGGTAGTCGGGAACCTGGAAAGAATTTCATCAAATACCGGTTTTCCCGTACGATAAGATGTACCGAAATCAAACTGCGTGACCATATCCTTTATGTAATTGAAAAATTGTACAAAGAAGGGCTGGTCTACGCCTAACTGGTGATTCAGCGCATCGATATCTGCTTGTTTGGCGGTGATTCCCAGAATCAGCGTCGCCGGATCTCCCGGGGTCATATTCATGATGGTGAATACGAGGAAGATTGCTCCAAACAGAACGGGGATAGTGAATAATAGCCTTTTTATCACGTACTTATACATAATAATTCCTCCGTTTTTTGTTAAAATACCGTTTTGTTGTCATAACTTTACCGCATTTTGTAAAATAAGTCAAGAATTTTGCAAAATTTTCTGTAAAAATATATTGCAAAATTTTCTAATATTTGATAATATAGCATAAACAAGATAACGATTTGCAAAATTTAACGCAATATTATAACTAAAGGAGGAACGTTATGGCTAATAACAATAACTCATGGCCCTATCCATCAGAAGTCGGCAAAACTACTCACATGAAAGCCGATGTACTGGTACTGGGCGGCGGCATCGCCGGCTGCATGGCAGCAATTGCCGCAGCAAGAAAGGGCCAGAGTGTCATTCTCGTTGAGAAAGGGGCGACGAAGCGAAGCGGTGCAGGCGGCTCAGGCTGTGACCACTGGGAATCCGCCGCGACAAACCCGTGTTCAGGCGTTACGCCAGAGGACCTGGTAGATGCCATGCTGGATGATAATAACGGCTACAACAACGCAATTTCCCATTACATAGAATGCAGAGAAGGCTGGGACCGCCTGTTGGACATCGAGAAGATGGGCGGCAAAATCCGCGATACAGAAGATGAATTCAAAGGTGCAGACTTCCGCGATGAAAAAACGAAGCTGATGTTCGCCTACGATTATAAGAACAGATTCACCATCCGAATCTGGGGAACTACCTTCAAGCCTGCCATGGAAAAGGAACTGAAACGTCTGGGTGTCAAGGTTGTCGACCGCTGCATGGTCACTTCTCTCTTGACGGAAGGCGGCAAGAACGGAGCAAAGTGTATCGGCGCTACCGGTATCCATACGAGAACAGGCGAATTTTACGTCTTCTCCGGCAAAGCCAGTATCATCACCATGTCGAGACCAGCAAGAATCTGGCTCTTCTCTTCTGCACATCCGGGCCTCTGTGAGTTCAGACCGATGACAACTATAGGAGACGGTCACGCCATGGGCTGGAGGGCTGGTGCCGAATTCAATATGATGGAAAAATCCGTCCGTGCGGAGTTCTCTTCTGCCGGCAGATCGTTCCCTCCATATAGTGCTGGAAACAATCACAATACCTGGTATCCTGCTTCCCTGATTGATGCAGAAGGTAAAGAAATTCCTTACGCCGATCGAGACGGCAATATTCTGAAAGATGTCAAATCTCGCTTCATGCCGGCTGACGGTCAGCACTATTTTATGAAAGGCGGCAATATCGAACAGGCGAAATACGAATATGAAGGCCCAGAAACCCTCCCTTATGACAAATTAAAAGAGATGGGTTACAAGCTTCCTTTCTATGCTGACCTCTCCCTGATGCCAGAAATGGAAAGAAAGGTCATCTGGGGCATGATGGTCGGCCAGGAAGGCAAAACCAATGTGCCAGTATACAAGAACTTTACAGAAGCCGGCTTTGATCCGGAAAAACATGTGCTTCAATGCTACGGCGTCGGCTGGACATCGGCAGAATTCCTGCCTCAGGAAAGACAGCTCTTCGGTCTTCCCGGCGGTTTCATGAATGATTGGGACCTGATGACAAATATCGAAGGCCTCTTTGTCGGCGGCGACTCTCTTTATGCCTCCAATTGCTTTGGACATGCTGCTTCAACAGGCTATTATGCAGGCAGAAAAGCTTCCGATTATGCGGCAAAACAAACCGCATTCGTGGAACCTCATCAGCCTCAGGTCGACCGGGAGATGGACAGAGTCTATGCCCCGCTGTCAGGCGACCCAATCAGTGGTACCAGCTGGAAAGAACTCAATGAAGCGATTTCTAAGGCAATGCAGAACTACTGCGGCGAAATCAAGAGAGATGAACTGCTCTTGTCAGGGGTAGAACTCCTTGAGCGATATGAAAGAGAAATTGTGCCCCATACTTATGCCGCCAACCCTCATGAACTGGTAAGGCTTCTGGAAGTGTTCGACATTCTCACCGTATCTCAGATCATCCTGCAGTCCTGCCTGGCCCGTCATCAGTCCTGTGAAAAACTGGAATTTTACCGTTCTGACGACGACGGCAAAGAAATGGCTCCGTTTATCGTCGTCAGACAGGACGGCAGCAAAGTCGTTACGAGAGAAGTGCCTCTTGACTATGCCGGCAATATAAAAGAAAACTATGAAAAAAATAACCAGGACTACATCGCAGAGTTAAAGGAAGGAGCTGAAGTATCATGGCAGAAATAAAGAATTTCCAGATCAGGCAGACACCTGCTTCCATACCGCTCACTTTCGACAGCCAGAAGTGCATCGGCTGTAACCGATGCCTGGAGGCCTGCCAGATGGATCTGATGATTCCTGGAGAAGAAACAGGAACCCATCCCCTCGTCATCTACCCTGACGAGTGCTGGTACTGCGGCTGCTGTGTCATGGAATGCCCGAAAGACGCCATCAAGCTGCACCACCCACTGATGAATCAGACTCGCTGGGTAACGAAAGAAAGTCTGCTAGGAGGTAAATAAATGGAACTGCTGAAAGAACTGACCCAGGCCTGGGGTATCGCAGGCCGCGAAAAATCAATCAGAACCATCATCAAAAGAGAAATCGAAGGATTGGCTGATGAAGTCTATACAGACCCAATCGGAAACCTCATCGCCTTAAAGAGAGGAGCTGACACGCCGGACAAGAAGAAGATCATGCTCTCAGCGCACATGGATGAAATCGGTTTCCAGGTTACAAAGGTAGAGGCCGACGGCAGAATCAGAGTCTGCAACGTAGGTTTCATTTGGACCAGTGCGATCTACAACGACAAAGTCATATTTCAGAACGGCACCATCGGCGTAGTCGGCTGCCAAGGACCTATCGAGGAAGCGAAAAACAGTGCCGGAAAACTGTACATCGACATCGGCTGCACCACGAAAGAGGATGCCGAAAAATATGTAAAAGTAGGCGATTACTGCGGCTTTATCGGCAACTACTACGAGTTGCAGAATGAAAAAATCACCGCAAAATCTTTTGACAACAGAGTGGGCTGCTACGTTTTAATTGAAGCGCTCAAGAGAAACCAGGGAGATGGTCCCAACGACGTCTACTATGTATTCTCCGTACAGGAAGAAATCGGCTGTCGCGGTGCTGTCTGCGCCAGTGAGAGAATCAGACCGGATATCGGCATCTCCATCGATGTGACGCCAGACCACTTCTACCCTTCCGATCTGGAGGGCAGCAATGCGGTAGGAATGGGCGTCGGTGTCAAGCTGGGCGACCCGTCAGCTATGCTGGACGAATATCTGGTAGACGAAATGCTTGCCTGTTGCGAAGAAAATGACATCGAGTATCAAAGGGATGTCATGGATCGAGGCGGCACCGATGCCAGCAGCATCAATTTATCTGGCTGCGGCGTCAAGGTATGCGGTATTTCCATCGTGGACCGCTTCCCACACAGTCAAAGCTCCATTATCAGCAAAAAAGATGTACGAGGCGCTATCGATCTTGCTGATAAGTATACCAAAAGAGTCTTCAATTTCGCTGAATAAATGCGAATTAAGTTAGAACTGAAAGGAGAAAAATAATGAAAAAGAAAATGACAAAGGCGGCAGTGCTTCTTCTGTCCCTGGCCCTGGTTATGGGTTTATTTGCAAGCTGCGGCGGTGGCGGCAGCGACACAGAAGGCAAAACTTCGCTGGTCGTTGCTGTAGATAACGACTACGCAACACTCCATCCATGTAACTGGAGTACCACGGTAGAGCAGCGCATGAACAGCCAGATTTACGACACGCTGCTGAGAAAGAATTATGAAGACCAGACAAAGCTGGAACCACGGGTGGCAGAAAAGTGGGAAGTCAGCAAAGATGGTAAATGCTATACCTTCCATCTGCGTGATGACGTAACCTTCCACGACGGCAGCAAATTGACAGCAGAAGACATCGGCTTTACCCTCGACCTCTACGCAAAATCAGAATATCAGGGTGCTGTTGTCGAAGGTTTTGACCACTACGATATCGTCGACGATACGACAATCAAAGTTTACACCAAGAGCGTCTACGCCCCATTCCTGGACAGCATGGATCAGATGTTCATCGCCAGCAAGGCTTATTATGAAAAGGCTGGCAAAGATAAGTTCGCACAGGAGCCAGTCGGCTGCGGCCCTTACAAATGGGTCAGCCATGAAGACGGCAACAAAGCAGATTTTGAGGCTTATGAAGATTATTACAGAGGCGAGCCTAAAATTAAAAACGTGACCTTTAAGATCATTTCAGACGTAGCCTCCATGGGCGTTGGCATTCAGACAGGTGAAGTGGACTTCGCGGAAGTGGATCCATCTGTAGTCAGCACCATAAAAGACGATGAGAACGTGGCGCTGGAAGAAGCGACAGAGACAACTTTTGGGTTCGTGGCTATGAATACAGAAAAAGCGCCGTATAACAATGTAAAATTCCGTCAGGCGATCAACTACGCCATCGACCGTCAGGGCATCATCGACAGCGTACAGGAAGGTTATGCCACAGAGAACTCCAACCTGCTGACACCAGACAGACTGGGCTGGTCAAAAGATCAGAAATCCTATACATATGATCTTGATAAAGCAAAAGCCCTGTTGAAAGAAGCCGGTATCAAAGGTGAATATGACTTGGGCAAGATGTACGTGGCTGAACAGTATAAATCCCTGGCGGAGGTTGTGCAGGCTAACCTGGAGAAAGTCGGCCTCAAATGCAAAATCGAGATTCTTGAGTTCAACGCTTATCTGAATAAGCTGAGACAGGGAGACTTCGGCATCACTACACTGCAGATGTCACTGGAGGGAGACACGCAGCAGGTGGCAATGGCTCTTTGTTCCCAGTATGTAGGTCAAGCCAACAACGCACGTTACAGCAATCCTGAAATCGACCAGCTCTTTGAGAAAGCAGTGACGACAATTAAGGAAGAGGATCGTGCAAAGGTTTACGATGAAATCTTCCAGAAAGTACAGGAAGAAGCAGTCTATGCGGTACTTTACAATCCTACCATGCTCTATGCACGCAACGCTGGCCTCAAGATTCATCATCTGCCAGTAGAAGGTGTTTATTACATTTACGACTTCTCATGGTAAAATCCTAAAAGAATAAAATCATATCCATGCGAAACCCCTAACTCAGGGGTTTTCGCATATTTACACGATGTAAGAAAGGAGCAGAGAATGGATATCCGAGATATAAAACTATCCAATCTTCTCATCAACTACAGTACCCAGATCAAACCAGGAGAAAAGGTTTTGATCGAATATGAGGGTGCCTGCTGCCTGCCACTGGTCAAGGCTTTGATTCGAGATATCTATGCGGCCGGCGGCTGGCCTTATGTATCCATCAGGGAGTCAAAGATCATCAGAGAACTGGCCATGCACTGCAGTGAAGAACAACTTGCATATCAAGCGGACTATACGCTTAGTCAGAATCAGGGTATGGACGCCTACATCGGTATTCGCGCCTTCGACAATATTTCTGAGCTTGCGGACGTTCCTACAGAACAGATGAATCTTTATCAGCGGACCATGCGCCGCGCCAGCAGCTACCTGATTGACCACACCAAATGGGCCGTGCTCAAATATCCCAATGCGTCTATGGCTCAGCTTGCGGGTATGAGTGAAGAAGCATTTGCAGACTTCTATTACGATGTCTCCACCATTGACTATGAAAAGATGAGTAAAGCCATGGACCCCTTGGTAGAACTGATGAACCGGACAGATCAGGTACACATCCTCGGTCCAGGAACAGACCTCACTTTTTCCATCAAGGGCATCGATGCCATTAAGTGCGATGGCAGGATGAACATCCCTGACGGAGAAGTCTACACTGCCCCGGTAAAAGATTCTATGAACGGGATCATCACCTATAATACGCCTTCCAATGAACAGGGGTTTACCTATGAGAAAGTTCGGTTCGAAGTGAAAAACGGAAAGATCGTAGAAGCGACAGCCAACGATACTAAGCGAATCAACAAACTGCTGAATACAGATGAAGGCTCTCGCTATTTCGGTGAATTTGCCCTGGGCGTGCACCCTCATATTCTGGAGCCGATGAAAGATACCCTTTTTGACGAGAAAATTGCCGGCAGCTTCCATCTCACCCCTGGCATGGCTTACGACGACGCTTTTAATGGCAATAAGTCCGCTCTGCACTGGGATCTGGTTTTGATTCAGCGTCCGGAGTACGGCGGTGGTGAAATCTGGTTTGATGACATGCTGATTCGCAAGGACGGCAGCTTTGTGCTGCCAGAGTTAGAAAATCTGAATCCAGAGAATCTAAAATGACGCATTACATCACGTCATTTAGGAACAAACGATTACATTTTGCAAAATATTTTTTCATTTTATCTGGTTCTATTGATTTTTAAGATAGTTTTGTTAAAATAGAAGTGTAGTTTATCATTTAGGAGAGAAAATTATGGCAAATAAAACCACACTGTCCGAACAGATTTATGACGAATTGTATCACGACATCACGGATCAGCGTCTCATCTGTGGACAAAAATTGACCCTGAAGGTACTGAAAGACAGATTCAATGTCAGTCATACCCCGATCAGGGAGGCTCTTACCCGGCTGGCCGAGAACGGTTTAGTCACATACTATTCCAACTGCGGCGTCACAGTGACAGAATTTACGGAAACCGATATCCGTCAGATATTTCAATTTATCGGAGAACTGGATGCGATGGCCATTCAATTCTGTAAGAACGCCTTTTCCGAAGCACCCCTGCTTTTTGAACTGGAGCAGATCATCAAAAAAGGAAATGTGATGCTGGAGCAGGGAAAAATCACCGAATGGAAAGAATTCTCGGAAGACTTCCACGTAGCTTTCTATCGCCACGCACAGAACGAATACCTCAACGAAGCCGCAAAAAAACTCCGTGCGAAAATCGAGGTCCTGTCTTGCATGTATTATCAACAGACCAACGTAGAAGAAATCAATGAGAGACATCAGGACATCTTTAATCTCATCAGAGACGGCGAATTTGACAAGGCCTCCTCTTTGATGCGCAGCCACCTGCAATACGACATGGTCTATGCGCTGAACGCCTATAAAGAGTATCAGGACAAAAACAAATAGAAACGAAAAGTAAAACCTGTGAACTGGGGCATCCCCAAATCACAGGTTTTTCGTTCTCTTCTATTCTTTTATGGGAATGAACTTGGCTTCATTCATCAATGGGTGCTGTAGTTTGATCGCGCCTTTGACGGGACACTCCATGACACAGGCACCGCAGTACCAGCATTCACCAGGATACATGACGATGGGATGCTCTCCCTGATTGACGCTGTGCACCAGCACATCGACCTGGCAGACATCTGCACAACGATTACATCCAATGCAGAGATGCTCATCATAAAGAATCGGCCTTGCGCTGCTGCTGACGACGGATGTATACAGTTCCTTCTTTTCCATTAGTGCGCACCTCCTATATAGTCTTGATTCCTTTTCTCATACTCTTCCTTCAGGTTGCCGAAATAGTCATGAGGTATGATCCCCTTCACCGGCTTGCCATTTTCCATGCGGATCGTGATAAAATGCCGGTCCTTCTCCGGATCCAATGCAGGAAAGTCGCTGCGCTCAAAGCAGAGCGGTGCAGAGCTGGATTCTCTCATCAGGCAGGCGCCTAGAATTAGCTTGCAGACCTCTAAGATATCCAGCACTTCGTGGGTCCTCATCAAGTCGTGAGGCGTAACTGCGCAAAGCTGCGGAACCTTTTCCTGCTCATAGCTTGTAAGAAGATCCAATCCCTCCTTTAGAAGTTCTGCGCACTTGACGCCGCCGCAGTAATTCTGCATAGCCTTCGAAATAGCCATATTCAATTCTCTCCAGCCCATGCCGTCTTCTTTTTCCAAAGGCTTATACAGCCTCGTCATCTCGGCATCAATATCCGCCTGAACGGGTGCTATGTAATCTACAGTTCCCGCATAGTCAGCGGCTTTTCTGCCCGCATAATGACCCGTCGCACAGGCATAGCCACAGCAGTCAGAAGCGAAAAGCTGGTCACCTGCCGCGTAAATGCCGTCAATGTTAGTCTTCAGATCCCAATCGTGCATGATGCCGCCCGGCGCTCCGAAAAGCTGGCGTTCCTGGGTTAAGAACGCTGCCGACTGCCAGCCGGTGCCATAGCTCTGCAATGCATGTTTTGCAGGATCAAAGCCCCTCTCCGTATAATTCTGCAGAATGGGAATCTTCGTCTTTCCTTCTTCACCGACCATCATCCCCCAGATCACCTTGCGTTCCATTTCCGGCATCTTGGATAGATCTGCGTAAAACGGCAGCTGATATCCCCTTTCCATCAGCTGATCGAAGGGCATGGTTTCAGGACCTCTGTACTCGTACTTCGGCTCATCGATAACGCCGCCTTTGAGGAAGAATTTCTGCCCTTCTACCGGATAATATCTCTGAGATACCATCTCCAGAATATTGCCGTCACGGTCCAGATAAGGGATTTCCACACCTCTGGCATCAACCATGGTGGCCGCATACCACGTATTGTGATTGTTTCCCGCCCCATAAGGAGGAAAACTTCTTCCTGCTGCAGAGAACTCACCTTTGACGGACTTTTCCATCATGGTGAATTCCATGCCGATCCGGGCGCCCATGGCATGACCGCTGCCGATGCTCTGCATTGGACGAAATTCGCAGAGACCGACTAAATCCGGATTAAATAGCCAGACACGCGCAGGCCTGGACATGCACAGCACCGTAGCTTTCGCTTTAAATACGTGAAATTTGCCGGTCCTCACATTCATGCCGCAGGCACCGATTCCTCTCTTCTTTCCGTCTTCCACCGCAGTCAGAAGCGACGTAGCTTCTGTACGGTCAAAGATTTTTACGCCCAGAAGCTGAAGCTGTTTATACAACGCTGGTTTAAAGGTAGAACCCCATACTCTGAGGGTGAATTTATTTTTATAATCATAAGCAAACATCAGCTTCGTCTTTTCATCGCGAAATTCTGCGCCTGCAAACTCTCCATCTGTATCTCTGATCTTTCCGCCAAAGCGCTCGATGTCCAGAAGGCGGTCATAACCTTCGCGGCATTCGATATAATGAGCGATTCCATTGCTGTAATGGCTCTGTTCATCCACATAGGCTTCTGCAATTTCTTCTGGGGTTACTTGGGAGCATGGATTGGTGCAGGCAGATTCCCAATGGTCGAAACCGGTACCTGCACTGCCGCTTCTCACGGTGGCACCTTTCTCCACTAAAATCACCGACTTGCCTTTTTTGGCCGCCGCAATGGCAGCAAAGCATCCGGCCAGACCGCCGCCCAGTACCAGGACCTCCGCCTTATCGGTCTGTACGTCTCCAATCTCATTTTCGTACGGCCATTTATACTCTTTCATCATTTTCTCCTTTCAGAATTATTTTGCAAAATTTATTCCCTTTTTATAAAATATCATAAACTATTCCAAAAAACAATGACTATTTTGATTTTTTTGCAAATTTTATACTTATATTATTAAATGATTTGATTTCTCAGAAGTTAGATGCTAAAATGGTCTTATAAAATGATGGTTTACATTGGAGGTTTATCATGGGAAGCAAGACCACTCTATCAGAACAAATATATCAAGAACTCTACCAAGATATTACAAAACAGAGACTGTACTGCGGACAAAAACTTACATTGAAGGAGTTAAAAGAGCGCTTCGGCACCAGCCAGACGCCGATCAGAGAAGCCCTGACACGCCTGACCGAAGACGGGCTGATCAATTATTACTCTAATCTGGGTGTTGCTGTGACCGAGTTTACGGAAGCAGATATTCGGGAACTATTTCAGTGTATCAGTGAGTTTGACGCACTGGCAATCCGTTTCTGCCGCAATTCGTTTACCCATGCGCCTCTAGTTTTTGAGTTAGAAAAAATTGTAGAGACCGGCAGCAAGCTTCTGGCAGAAGGGGATATTGAAAGCTGGAGACACTATTCCGACGAAGCGCACTTAGTCTTCTATCGCCATGCACAGAACCACTATCTGGATGACTCCGCCAAACGGCTGCGGGCAAAAATTGATCTCCTCTCTAACTTGTATTATGACGGTGATCCCATCCAAGTAGAGAACATCAATAACGGACATCTATCCATCTTGGAGTGTATCAAGAAAGGCGACTTTGAAGAGGCTGCAGCTATCATGTGCATCCACCTTCAATACAATATGGTCTATGCTCTCAACGCATATAAAGAATTTAAAGAAAAAGGATGCGGCTGTATGTAAGGCCACATCCTTTTTCTATCTGTCTAAATTTTAAACACTTTTCTTTAATTCTTCATCCATCTTTCTGCACGCCTCTTCTCTCTCACTCCACTCTGGATAAGGGGATCTCATATCCGCAATCAGATCACGGCCCTGCCTCTTCAAATACCTGATTCTCAGGTAGAAATAGACCACCGATGCTGCCGCCCCGATTCCGATCAGAACCCACACGGTTGCTCCCAGAGTAGAAAGCATGGTAAAGGACAGATATCCAGAAGCAATCGCCGCAAAGACTGAAACGACATAGGTGAATGCCTTGTTCATCTTAAAACCGGCATGATGGCACGCATGAGGATACCGCTTGTACAAGAAAAACGGAATCAATGCCATCAACAGGTTAGAAAGGGTATTTACAAAAGAAAACATGGTCATCAGCACGCCAAAGCCTGCGCCGGTAGCCGCCAGGATCATGGCAAAGACCATGACATAAATAAAGGTTCCAACAGGTACATTGTGCTTGTTTCTCCTTGCAAAGCCTTCCGGGTATACACCGCTGTCCGCAGCAACGGCTACAGAAGCTACTGACAACATGATTTGCGGTACCATAGAAGTCAGGACGCCGCAGAGCGGTCCGCCTACGATAAAAAAGGTTACCAACGCAGGTGACATGAACTCCCTCGCTACATCAGACAATGTCACTAGCTGGCTGCCTTCCATAGCGCCCAGGCTGACAACAGCCATAAGGATATAGACCACGCAGACCAATACCGGAGCCAGGATCATGGCAAGAGGCAGATTTCTTCTCGGATTCTCCACATCGCCTGCAATTTGTGAAATTGACCCCGCTCCCGACAAAGAGGATGACAAAATGCCGACGGCAGCGCTGAAAGAGGTCAGCTTTACTCCGGGGCGAATAATGTCTGCCAAAACTAGCTGGCCCGGATTCATATTTGGCACACCGATAAAAACATAAAGTCCGATCGCTACCAACAGCATGGCCACCATGATATTATTTACCGATACGAAGGTATGGTTGCCAAACCAGCCAATCCCTGTGTAAATGATCAAAATGGCGATGCTGATCAAAACCTGCTTGCCATCTAACGAAGGGATTAAGGCAACAAAGTAATCCGAAAACAGTACGGCAAAAACCGATACCAGTACGGGGAACAGCAGATTTTGAACTGCCATGAACAACCCTGCCATGGGATGAACCAGCTTTGCCTGATAGAGGAAAAAACTTCCCGTTGCCGGAATCACCGAAGAAGCAAACATATTTGGAATTAGACAAGCGATAATGTAAATTACAGCGATTATGAGAGCCCCTACAGCACCTGGACCGATGCTGTTAATCACTTCTGGCAGAGATCCGAAAATGCCGGATCCGATAATTGTGCCAATACCTGTTGCAATACAGCCGATGAGGCCGATTTTCTTAATCTGTGCATTACTTCCTTTACTCATTTTTTCTCCTTATTTATAAATTACATCAGATAAAATAGGTTGTAAATCAGGAATAATTTTGCAAAATGTTTTTATATATTATAAAATATCACATAGTCACCCTTTCGTCAATATATTTGCAAAATATTAATTATTTTTGCAAAATTTACAATTTAAGAAAAAAAGTTATACACATTGGTTCTCCTATTGCTGAGAATTGTATCTTGCGCCAAGTCATGCAGTAGGAGTAAAATGAGAAGTACGATGAACTCAATATTGGTTCCAGTTGATCGAAAAATCCACGATGGAGGTATCTTTTATGAAAATCGCACAACTGCAGACCCACGTCTTTTCAGATGAAGAGCGCAATATGGTCTGTCTTGAGGAGCATATCGACAAGGTGATGCCGGAAGCCCCTGATCTCATCACCTTAGGGGAAATGTTCAGCTGCCCTTACATTACAGAGAACTTTCCCCTCTATGCGGAAGCCGAAGGCGGCCATATCTGGCAAAAGCTCAGTGCTCTCGCTGCAAAATACAGCATCTATCTTTCCGCCGGTTCCGTACCAGAAGTGGAAGACGGACATATTTATAACACGGCCTATGTCTTCGATCGGAATGGCTCTCAAATTGCAAAGCATAGAAAGATGCACCTCTTTGATATTGACATCGCTGGCGGACAATCCTTCAAAGAATCCGATACGCTGACATCTGGAAACCGGGTTACGGTCTTCGATACGGAGTTCGGCAAAATCGGACTCTGCATCTGTTTTGATTTTCGTTTTCCAGAACTCGGCAGACTGATGGCACTTGCAGGAGCCAAACTGATTCTAGTGCCCGCCGCTTTTAACATGACCACTGGCCCCGCTCATTGGGAAATCATGTTCCGCAGTCAGGCGCTGAACAACCAATGTTTTGTGGCCGGTACGTCTCCAGCTCGAGATACAGATTTTTCCTATGTAGCCTGGGGACATTCGCTGCTCGTCAGTCCGTGGGGCGATATCATACAGGAGATGGATGAAAAAGAGGGATGGATCATCTCTGAAATCAACCTGGACGATGTGGACAAAATTCGCCGCCAGCTGCCTCTCCTCTCAGCGCGCAGGACCGACGTCTATGAACTCAAAGAACTTTAGAGCGAAACCACTTCAGTATCTTAAGAATCAGTTCGGCACTCGACGAAACAATTCTTGTACTCTATAAAAAGAAAAGGAGGGAATCTTGTATTTCACAATTTCCCTCCGCTCTTCGAACCTAAGTCTTATGGCTGCGCTATTCCTCTGCCAGTTCTCTTTCCTTCGGCACCAAGGTATCTTCATAGTGCTCCAGTTTCGTATTCAGATATTCCAAGGTTCCCTGCATCTCTTCAATTTTCTTGATCAGTTCATCCCTCTGATCGATCAGAATCTGCTTTCTGGTCGTGATCGTGTCGTCTCCCTGCTGAAACAAGGAAACATATTCTATCAACGCCTCGATGGAAATCCCCGCGCCGCGCATGCATTTAGCAAAACCAACCCATCCCAGATCCTTTTCGCCGTAGTCTCTGATGCCGCTTTTCGTTCTTTTGACAGGCGGAATCAAACCGATTCTCTCATAATATCTAAGCGTATCTGCTGAGATATCCATTATTTTGCTCACTTCAGCGATTGTCATCACATACACCTCCTATTACAAACGATTATACTCCTCTTCAGCGACAGTTTCCAGCCATTCATTCGAAGCACCCTCTGCCGGCACCTCTACGGCCAGATGGGAAAACCAACTGTCTTTTGCCGCACCATGCCAATGCTTTACTTCTGGCGGAATATTCACCACATCACCAGGGTGTAATTCTCTGGCTGGTTTCTCCCATTCTTGATACCAGCCTCTGCCGCCGGTAACGAGGAGAATCTGTCCGCCCTTATGATGAATATGCCAATCATTGCGGCACCCCGGTTCAAAAGTCACATTGCCGATAGAAACGCCTGTGGTCGTCAGCATGGAGAGATAACTCTGGCCAACAAAATACTGAGCGAACGCCTCGTTCTTTTCACCGATAGGAAAAATGGAACTTTCCATAAAATCATTCATATAGATCGACCTCCCTTGTCTTCACTCTGCTGTAATCAATTCATATTCCCTTGTTCCATAACCCAGCGCGGATGCGGCCTCGATGGTATGAACACCGTTGCGGGATTCAATTCGTTCCAAAAGGTGATCTCTGCCCGGATCTTCTGCTGCGTATACTAAGTCTAAGCAAGCCTGATCAATGGCGATAGGATCTGTAGATGCCAGAATACCGATATCTTGCATACACGGATCTTCTGCCACTGCACAACAATCGCAGTCTACGGACATATTCTTCATCACGTTGATATAGATGATGTGCCCTTCAAAATAGTCTGTAACAGATTTTGCCGCATCTGCCATAGATTCTAAAAATCGGTCGTGATCAGCCGTCCACATTTCATCGGGCTTACCCGCACCGTGTATATATGCTTTGCCGTAAGACGATGCGACACCGATGGACAACTGCTTGATAGCGCCTCCATATCCTCCCATGGGATGTCCTTTAAAGTGTGACAGTACCAGCATGGAATCATAAGCGGCCAAATTTTTGCCGACATAATTCTTCTGGATGACTTTTCCACTTGGAATAGCAAGTTCCAGATCAGGCCCTTCTCCATCCAAAACATCGACCTCGAAAGATTTACTCCAACCATGGTTTTCCATCAGCTGCAAATGTTTTTCGGTAGTATCCCGCTCTCCATCGTAAGCTGTGTTGCATTCAACTACAGTTCCGCCTACATGATCAATGACAGGCTTCCAAAACTCCGGTTTCAAAAAGTTCTGATTGCCCGCTTCCCCGGAATGAACCTTAATGGCAGTCTTACCGTTCAGTTCTTTTCCTACTATCTTATAAAGGTCTAGTACCTTTTCCGCTGTTATTTCTTTTGTAAAATATACTTTTGTGTTCATCGCTCCTCCTTGTCTATCCCTATAGTTTTTGCCGCTGTATCAATACATTGCAACGCATTCAGTGCCCGCGGATAACCGATATAAGGGATACATTGTGATATAACTTTGATCAGAAATTGCCTGTCATTACCGATTCTCATGTTACCTGCTGCGTGGCCGGTCAACTGCGATTCGCAAGCCCCCTGTGCCGCCAGAAAACAAAATGTAATCAGTTCCCGCTGTTCGTTATCCAAACCGGATCTGGTGTAATAATCTCCAAAGCAATTTTCTGCCAGCCACGCATTGATGTGTCTAGTCTCTTGCGGCGCTTGGTTCCAAAAGTCTCTCATCCCTTCGCCGAAGATTTCCACTTGCTTTTCATTTCCTCTTGTCAGCCGTTCTTCTCTTGATACCGTTTTCTGACTTTTCAGAGGCATTCGAATTCCTCTTTCTGCCAGGATTCCGTTGAGCACCTTTAAAAACGGATATACCCTGCCTATACCCAGATATGCCGTCGCCTGGTAGACAATTTCCTTGATTTCCACAGGCGTTACGCCAAGGTTCAGAGCTGCACCTGTCATATTTTTAAATACGTCCAGACCCTGACATCCAAGAAGTGCCGCTAAAATAGCGAGCATGCGGCTGTGGTCATTCAAGTCATCCTGATCCGCTGCTTGATGAAAGGCGAAATGCGCAAAGAGTTCAGCAAACTCTGGATCTGTTTCTCTTATAGTCCCACTGCCTTCAGGGAACATCTGCCGATGACATTGCTCTGCAAATTGATCTGTAGCCATTCTCTTTCCTCCTTTTCTGTTCTATAAACACTTTACTACTTAGAGTGCACTCCAAGTCAAGGCTTTTTCTCTGAGAAGACAAAAATATGCATCAAACCCAGCAATATAAAAACCAGCTATTGAAAACGAGATACTTCATTTCTCAATAGCTGGTTTTTATTATTCTATTTTTTCTTAATACGCTTTTATACTTTTCGATCTTTGGCTGCGTTCCAGCCTGCCGTAAACAGTGGCACCATGATGACGATCAAAATGGTCAGAGTGATGGTCCAATTCTGTGTCAGATCGAAGACAACTCCCATAGCAGAAGGTCCAACAGCAGCGAGGATATAACCAGCCGCCTGGCTCATGCCGGAAAGCTGACCGGAAACGGCGGCATTGCTGGCTCTGGTATTGATCATCAGCATGGCAATGCTCAGGCAGCAGCCAGAACAGAAACCACAGATGGCCACACCGATACTGATGACCGCTTTGATTTGGAAAGCCGTAATCATCAGGAGTCCCGGCACGTAAGCAGCTGCAATCAGACATACGACCCATCTCTGGTCATTCTTACGCCCTGCCAGCAGCGGCGTGATAAAGGATGCCGGTATTCCTAAAATCTGATAGATGCTGAACAGATAACCTGCTGTCTCTGCATCAAAACCTTTGACAGCCAGGATCGTTGGCAGCCAGGCCACGAAGCAGTAGAAGAGCAGAGACTGAAGCCCCATGAAGAGGGACAACCAGATGGCTATGGAATTTTTAAACAGTCCCTTCACCGCATCGCCATGTTCCTGCTTCATCTTCATCGAAACAAAAGGAAGCCAGAACAGAAGCCCGATTACAACCAAAATAACCCACACTGCCATGGAGTTTCTCCATCCTACATGCAGCGCCAGAGGTGCGCTGATTGCCGCTGAAATGCTGGCAAAGAGACCCATGGATGCCGTATAGACACTGGTCAGAGCAGCCGCTTTCTCTGGGAATTTTCCTTTGATGATGACGGGCAGAAGCACATTGCCAAAGGCGATGCCCACGCCGGCTAAAACAGTCCCCAAAAACAACCCTGCAGTTCCAAGATAGGAGCGAACCAGAAGTCCTGCTGCCATAATGAAAAAAGAAAGCAGGATGGTCTTTCCCTCTCCCAGCTTTGCAGAGATTTTGCTCACCAAAAGCGACATCGCCGCAAAGGCCAGCAGTGGTATGGTCGTAATAAAACCTGTAGCACCGGAAGATAAGTGCAGGTCACTTTGAATCATGCTCACCAGAGGCCCGACACCTGTTAAAGCAGCCCTCAGATTGAACCCGATAAACATAATCGCTAATACAAATAATACTTTTCTATTTTTCTCTTTCATAATACCATATTTTAACACACAGGACTAGCGGTAGGCAAGGATTTTCCTCAGGCGGACCGCGGCAAAAGCATAAAAGCTGCCCAAGTTGACCTGCAGAGACAATTTTTACTATATGACGTTATTTTCACAATTTGAGTATAATTATTTGGAAGTTAATGTAAAAATCATTGGCACTGGAGAGCTTTTACTGTTGGTATTAACCAGCAATGACTCTTCTAACGTCTATTTATGGGATACACTGGGATTTTTTTATACTCATTTTTTGAAAAAGACTCTATATAGTAAAACTTCTGTTGCAGCTGAACCGACTTCGTCTGCGATCAGACTCTCATGTTTTGCAGTGCTCAAGCAGGCTGCACAATATTTATGACAACGTACTCTGAAGGCCCCTCTGTCCTGATTGGGTATCCCCAGCCTGCCATGCCTGAGCTGACGATGACTCTGAAATTTTTAATGTCATGTATTCCATAGTACTCTTCGTTAACGCCGACCAGTTTGCTCAGAAAACCCATAGGCCAAATCTGGCCCGCATGGGTGTGTCCGGACAGTTGCAAATCAATTCCTGCCTCTGCATTCTCCGCAAGGTCCACCGGCTGATGATCCAGCAGCAGTAGGAAATTTTTCTCTGGCACCTGTGATGTCAGAGATGCAATGGACGCGCGATTTTTGACGGACGCATCCTGCCTGCCAATCAAGGTGTATCCATCGGCCAATTCTATAACCTCGTCTTCCAAAACCTTGATACCAGCTCCTGCCAGTGCCTCTTTCAGCTGTTCAGATGTATAAGCCGGGCTGGCCGTATACTGATTGACGTCGTGATTGCCGAATATGTAATAAGATCCGTAGGTTGTTTCAATCTTTGACAACATATCCACGGTTTCTTTCATCTGCCCTAGGGTGGTGGTTTCGTCAAAGATATCCCCAGTCAAAACCAAAAGGTCGGCTTCCTCTGCCTGAATCTGTTTAAAACATTCTTCCATCTCCTTTTTATCCAGAGATGTTCCCGTATGCAGGTCCGATATCTGTACCACCTTCAGATCGCTGCCGACCGCCTTTGCCGCCTCTACCGTATATTCCGTGCGCTGTACATTGTGCATGTTAAAATAGCCATAGGTCAAAACTACCACGGCCACGACGACACTGATGATGCCGCTTTTGTAAAGAAATGACCAAACCCTCTGGAATTTCTCCTGCGGAATTCTTTTCAGTAAGAAATTAGCAAGCTCCATGAAAAAACACGCCAGAAGGAGGTGCAGCATAATCATGAAACTGAAATCCATCATCCTTATACCCAAGGCTGCCACAGCTGCAGCCAGCAGCACTGCCAAAGCCCTGCTCTTCTTCGTCTTCTTTTCAATTCCAAACAGCGTAAGCAGCCGACGAAAAAAGAAGTAAAAATAGATTCCCGCCGGTACCACAAACCCCGCTGCTAATAAGTAGAATATAATCGCCATCTGTTGCTCCTTTTATTTGTCTTTTCTATTACTATACTACCTGGAGTACACTCCAAGTCAAGATGTCCAACAAAAAAAGAGGCGGTTTATTCAATGTCATTAACTTAATGGCATTGGTTCATTTGCCTCTTTTTATATTAATTTAGTTCTTTCAACTCCATACAGATATCGCATACTTGTAAAAGATTCTTCACTAAATCCAACGCCTTATCATATCTGGAAATGATTTTCTCCTCTGGCACATCATGTCCGCCTGCTGCCACTCTCGATTTCACACGGTAAACATTGATTAAAGGGTCTGCAGTCAGAATATAATAGCATCGAATAAAGTAGCCTTTTCCCTTAGCTTGTTGGAGCAGCTTTAAATTCCGATCCGTGGATAACACAGTTTCAAAACAGAATTCTTCCATCTTTTCTAAGTGTCGCAAGCGCTGTTGCTCTGCTAGATACCTGATCCATTAGGTCCAGCAAACACTACAACCTCAGGTGCGGTTTCTTTTTCTTTCACTATACCGTCCTCTCCGCAGTCGATCTTTTGATTCTATGATGGTTCCATCACTTGCCTGCATGCATACCTTCTGTGTTTCTCTATCAAAAACAGCAATTGGCTGATTTCTAGCTTTTCTCTTCTCTAACTCCAATCTTATGGCAGCATTTGCTCTTTTTACGACTTGATCATCCGTTATGATTTTTCGATCCCTCACCATCAAACACCGTCCTTTCACTCATATATCTATTATATACCAACATCTTTTGATAATCCATCATAATTATTCCTAATATCATATCGGGGAAGAAACTGCAATGATATCTAAGTACAGGCAAAAAAAGAGCGGCTCTGCCGCCAAGTTGTTGCTAAAGACTCTGATTGAGAGTTCATTTCGCCCCAGCCCTGCTCTGTGAGCCGCTCTTATTTTACACTCTGTTATACGTTTTTACGCCTTTTTCATTCTTTGAAATGTGATAGACGCCCTTTGCAACAATTTGTCTTTCATCAAGAACACTCCGCACCCTTTCTATGGAGTCGATTCTCAGATATAGTCCGGTGCTGCAGGAATGGGCGACCTGTGGCGGCAGCTTGCGTAAAGTGGAGTGATACCCATTTTCCTCCAGTACGTCTCTGGCATACGCCGCCTTGTAAAACGATGAAAAAGACATGATAAACTCTTTATCCACGCTTCTTCCCCCTAACTGTTAGAACAGATTTTTTATCTTTCGTATGTAATAGGTCACAAAGGAAACCTTTTCTACCTTTCTGTCAGAGACCAGCTCGCAGGAACCGACCTTTTCCTTGCCGCAGTACACATTGAGCGTTCCGACCTTCGCGCCTTTTTTAAGAGGCAGCTTGATATTTTTATCAATGGAGGCCTTGAACTTCGCCGTTTTTTCTTCGCCCTTCTTTACAAAAGCGGTGGCTTTCTCCTTAGCAACTGCGTTGATGGTATATGGTTCGCCTTTATCTAGTGTGACCTTTTTTATTTTCTGTCCTTTATCAGCCAGGGTTACCGATGAATAATTTGCAAAGCCATAATTGAGAAGTTTCGATACTTCTTCAAAACGTATCTTTGATGTCTGCGCGCCCAATACGACAGCAATCAAAGTCGTGTCTTCCTTTGTTGCCGACGCTGACAAGCAGAAACCCGCATCCTGGGTGAATCCGGTTTTGATGCCGTTTGCGCCTGGATACTGCTTGATCAGTTTATTCGTATTGGTGAGGCCGAAGTCCTTCTCCTTGCCAGGCAGCCCCACTTTGATGGTGGTCTGCCACGTGTTGAACCACTTCTGCGTGTGCTGGTGCTTCAGAAGGAGACGCGACATCAACCCTATATCATATGCACTGGTATAGTGTTCTGCTACAGGTAAACCGTTGGTATTGACAAAATGAGTGTCTCTCATTCCCAGTTCTTTCGCCCTCTGGTTCATCTTCTCCACAAAGACCTCTTCACTGCCTGCAATGTATTCTGATACAGCGACACATGCATCGTTAGCGGAAACGATGGCAATGCCCTCCAGCATTTCCTCTAACGTATGTACCTCACCGATTTCCATGTACATCTGGCTGCCGCCCATGGATGCAGCCCGCTCGGAAACAGTCACTTTGTCAGACAGCTTCACTTTGCCATCCTCCACCGCTTCCAGAGCCAGCAGCATGGTCATGACCTTTGTTACCGATGCCGGCGGCAATTCTTTGTGTGCGTCCTGCTGGAACAAAACCTTCCCGGTATCCGCATCAATCAAAACCGCGGCCTTAACATTTAGTTTTAAATTCGCATTTTTCTGTTCCTCTGACGGTGCCCCCTGATCCTCAAGGCTGGCAGAAACCGTTTCCAAAGTCACAGGTTCCTGAGGGTTTGAAAAGTATTTCACTCCCATAATTCCACATAAAGATAAAATACAGGCTAAGCAAATCAGTTTTTTTATATTCTTTCTCACAAAAACACCCCTCTCATTCATAAGTAATATATTAACGAGAGGGGTAAATATGACAGGAATGTACGATGCCTTCCTAAATTCCCAGTTCTTTGTGAAAGTATTTAAGGGGAGAATATCTGTACTTTCTATATTCTCTGGAACTCAAAACAGAAATCCCTCTATGATGATTGCAATACTGCTCCAGATATTGCAGCGAATCTCTTTTGATTCTATCAAGGTTCTTTATTACTTTTACGTACTCATCATGACCGATGACTGCTGTTTCGCTGTCTAAGAATTCCGATTTCTGTATAACAACCATCTTTGTATAATCAAGTCTCGTGTTGCCTTCCTCTGTTCTTTCAGAACTTCTGGTCAAAAAACAATAGTTATGCCGGATATTTGTTCGAAAAGGAATGCAGATATAATAGTCATAGTGAGTTTCTAATAATAGGCACTTATACGGCCTCGTTTCTTTTTTTAATATCTCTATGTATGGTGGATTAGGATACGCTCTATAAAATGTACTACTGAGGCATAAAATCTGAAAATCAAAGTCTTGTTCCATCATAAAGTCCTTAAAAATCTATGGGGAAATTGCCTATATAAAGAAACAAGAGGACAGTCCATGTCCTCTTGCTGAATCATCTTCGCTCGGTCAATTTTTATTTTACCGACGAGTCGGAACCGTCACTCGTCTCATCTGCGAAGAAAAATTCTCTCTTTAGTTTCTTTTATTATAAGCATTTTTATTTATGATGTCAACGAAAATAGCAGGTATTTGTAAAAAAATGGAATATATTCAAATCGCTTTTATCATCATCGTCGTCTGTGACGAACCGCCCCTGATGCTGTTTTACCCGTCATTTTATTAAAAGGGCTAAAAACACCTAAAAATTGCGACTTTTGAGGTGCCATTGCAATAACCTCGGTAAGAGATTTGACGAAGTTTCAACGGTTACAGCCGCCGCGACCGCAATATTCCCTTTTCAGCCCACAAATTTTTTAGGTGCTTTTACGTTTTTTTATGGCAATAGGGGTTAACAGAGCAATCAATGTACATAGGCAATTTCAGGTATTTTCAAAACAGCTTCGCACAATCACCCCCTACAGATCAAACCTCCTTACTCAGCAGGAATACCGTTGACAAAATGCAGGTAAATCCGATCAATTCAGCCGCCGTAAAGACGGAGCCAAGCCAGACCGCAGACAGCAAAGCGGCGGTCAGGGGTTCCAAGCAGGCAAGCAAAGCAGCCGTCACCGGTCCGACCATGCTGACTCCCTGGACAAACAAAGTGAACGCGCCCAAGGTTCCGATGAGAACGATGATTGCCAGCAGGAGGTAAGCATAGGTGTCCAAGCCGGCTGGAAGATACCACGATCTTGTGATGATAAAGAACACCAGTCCGCCAATGAGCATGCCGAAGCCAGTCACCGGCAGGCTGCCCCATTTTGACACCGGATTGCGTGAGAGCAGAGAATAACTGGCGGCTCCAGTAGCAGCTCCAATTCCCCAGAAAAGGCCTGGTCCACTGAGTTTCAAACTCGTAAAACTGCCCTTTGTGGCAATCAGCCATACGCCGATCAATGCCAGCAGGATAGAAATCGTCTGTTTCTTTTTTGGCAGAGACCGCGTAGTAACGCAGATAAAAATCGCAATCAATACAATAGACAGATTCTGCAGCACTGTCGCCGTTCCCGAATTGCTCGACTTGATTGCTGCAAGATAGGTGTACTGACAGAGCAGCAATCCCGCCAATGCAAAGAGCAGCAGCTGTATACCCGTTTTCTTGTCTTTCACCATAGCCGTCAAAGTGCCTTTTTTACGCACAGCCGTCCACCCGAGAAGCAAAATCCCCGTGACGCTCATGCGGATTGCTGTCACCCAGGACGTATCTATCTCATAGCTGCGAAACAAAGCCTCACTGCAAGTTCCTGAAAATCCCCAGCATATGGCTCCGACAACACAGCATAAAGTTCCTATTTTTTTACGTTCTTTCTCTTTCATCGACATACCTCCTAAATGTTTATCATCTTGACATTATCATTATATAGATGCTAACATAAGACGTATATCAAAAAAGTGGTTCATTTTATCATTATATTGAGATTTGGAGGAGTTTATGATTGTAAATCAGCTACAGCTGGCAGAGGATCAGCGTGAAATCATGCAGCGCATAACCCCGGGATTTCCGGTATCCGTCTACCAGACCGATTTTTCCGCAAAGCCATATAAGTCTGTCATCTGGCACTGGCATGAAGATTTCCAATTTTGCTGGGTATACAGAGGAACTGTGCGCTTTCAAGTGGTAGATCAAAGCTACACTCTGCCCAAGGACAGCGGAATTTTTATCAACTGCCGCCTAGCCCATACCGCAGAACCTATATCGCCCGATGCTGCCTATTACTGTGTAGATACGCATCCCGACCTGATCTGTCCTGACGCAGAAAGTATTGTCTACAAGCAGATGGTGGAACCCTTTTTCCGAAACACGAGTTCTCCCGTCTTCATTTTTTCGGGCGATACGCCAGAAGGAATCGCGGTGCTCTCTTCTCTTAAGAGGATTTTCACACTATTTAACCAGGAAGGACTTCTGGGCCGCGAGCTCTTCATTCAAAGTGAAATACTGAGGTTGTGGCCGTCCATACTAAAAAGAGCGCAGAATGCGGGCAGTCCCGTCAGCGCTCTTGGAAATGACCGAATCAAAAAGATCGTCACCTATATTGAAGGACATTACGCAGAAAAAATCACCCTTCGTTCTATCGCTGCTCAGATTTTCCTCTCACCAGAAGAATGCAGCCGGTACTTCAAAAAAATCATCGGCACGTCCCTCTTTTCGTTTATCGGCCAATACCGTATCAAAAAAAGCCTGGATCTTCTGTCCAATACCGAACTTACGATTGCCGAGGTAGCACAGCGCTGCGGATTTTCCACACAGAGTTACTATACATCCTGCTTCAAAAAAATCAAGGGCTGCACGCCGAATCAATATCGCAGCAGCCCGACGCAGTATTTGAATTCTATTTAAGCCGGATGAAAAAGCGGCTATATTTTCCACATGGAGAATTCCTCTGTTTTTCGGGGCTTCCAGAGTTTATTCACAGCTTCCACGATATTGTATACAATTCTTTTCACATCTTGCTGTGGATAACTAAAATCGCTATATGTCCGTGATTCCAATGCTTACACAGTTACCTTGATTTGTCAATAGGTGAGTTATCCACATATTTTTGCAAAGTTTGCAGAGTGCGCAAAAAGAACAAGTTTTCCACATCCGCGCGGTAACGCATTGAAGCACTACACTTTTGCACTACATTTAGCAGAGACGACAAAAACGATTACCGCTGCAGGTAATGCCGCGTACCCGTATCCGGCAGGCAGTGCAAAATCGCCAAAAATCCCTGTCTTCACAGCAACGGCTCCTGCAAGAAGAACGGTTACAGGCACGTATTGTGCAGTCTGCAACCCCGGCTGAAAAAACACGTATAAAAATATGCTGTAAAGTGCCAATGTGATGGATAAAGCCCACATCACATCGCCAAATGCCAGCCCGCCGCTAGCGATGACAAAGGCTGCCGCCGCAATTGCATGTGCCGCAATAACCAGAAGCAGCATAACAGCATAGCGGGCAAGGATCCTGGAGCGCTTCGCCACAGGCAGCGCATCGAGAAAGCCTTCTGTCTCGAGATTATCCTCAAGATAGCAGATGACAGAGAGATAGGCGAGGACTGCAATGACAGACGCTGTGGAAAGCGTCACCAGAGGACTTGCAAACACGCCGCGGGCAAAGGCACCTCCGTAAATTGATATCGCCGCTGCACAGATCAGAGATACCGGCGCCAGCTTGCGGCTGAACAACAGATCCTTTTTTATCAGTGCCTTCTGTAATTTATTCATATGCGCCCGCTCCCCTGTTGTAATAGAACAACACATCCTCTACGGTTACATCGATGATATCTTTTTCGATACGCTCGCAGAAATCCTCATCCATGTTCAAACCGTAGAAGACAATGCCATACTCCACCATGATGCCGCCGTTTTCGTGAACTTCAGCCAGAGTGGCATCTGCGTTGGGTCTGATTTTGACAAAATCCTCCCGGATTTCTTCGATCCGCTTATCGAGTGCCAGCTTCCCGTCCACCATGTTACATCACCCGATCTCCAATTTTGTCAATGCCACTGGTGATATGGGAAGAGAAGAGAATTGTCTTCTGTTCTAACGCCGATTATGATTTTCCAGTTAAGCGGAGGTCTTTTTTATCAGTGCCAGAATTCTTCTCGCCATTATTTTTCCTCACTGTCTGGAGCACTTCTCTGCATCGATGGCAAGCACTACCATCAGGGCATCTAAGGCATTCTCTGCCTGATTTACCTCAATGACATAATGATCTGTCATGTGCCACAGGTCCTTTGATATGGAGGCAACCGGATTTCCCTGCTCATCCTCAATCTGATAGTCCCATTCAAAGAAATCGCCTTCTACATGCCAGCGGTTAAAATCGATATCGTATCGAGGCTTAAAAAAGCTCAGTTCCTTGCACAACGTACCTGCAAGCTGTCCTTTGGTATACAGCTCGAACTTAGGCAGAAAAGTGAGAACAATCTCTTTCACCATTCCGACTTCCTGACTGCTCGCGTCATAAATGACCAGCTTGTGCCCCCACGACAACTGTCCCTCTACCGTAAAAACTGTATCTCCATTCTTGTCAAAGATATCATAACTGTCCAGCCAGGAAAAGAATCTCTGTTTAAAATATAATTTCATCATTTACCTCTTAAAATCTACTACTGTGATAAACTTTATATGTAGTTATATTATACACTTTAATAGTATCTCCGTCAAACCCTATGACAGCTCGCAATGTGTCACGGTGTTTTTATGTTTTTGCAGGGATTTTAAATTATTTGACATAAAATCAGCTACGCAGAAGCACTGCCTCAGAGCTATGAAGCCGCTTAGACTTACAATAATAAAGGCATATTGAACAGTGGGTTATTTTTTTGCATGCTCAGCCTACACTACAAACGGTAATCCGTACAAAAGAATAACAAAATCCTCTAAATTCAACTTTTATGAACAGACTCGTAGGTATTCGAAAGAAATCTATTATGTCAAATCAACCAATTCACCAACAAAAACATAAAAACACCGTGGCGTCGTCAGATGCGCGTAAGCAACACCAAGAAAGCGCACAACGGTTCTCCCGCTGTGCGCTTTTTCAATTCCATTCTATCTCTTTTTATAACTTCTCAATTACATAATCGGCAAATTCTTTGCAGGTAGCGCCGTCAGCAAAACCGGTTACGACAACCTTCTTTTCCTTTTCGCTGCACTCTTCCAGCACAGCTGCCAGCTTGTCAGCTTGTGCCGTGAAACCGATATGACGAATCATCATCTCCGCCGCCTTAAAAATGCTGGACGGGTTGGCATAATCGCCCAGCCCCTCTTCGATCATGCGGGGCGCACTGCCGTGGATGGCTTCGAACATGGCGTATTGGTCGCCCATATTGGCGCTGCCGGCAGTTCCTACGCCGCCCTGGATTTCCGCCGCCTCGTCAGTGATGATATCGCCGTACAGGTTTGGCAGTACAAATACCTGGAACTGGTTTCGGATGTCCTTGTTGACTAGATTTGCCGTCATGATGTCGATATACCAGTCGTCAGCCTTGATATTCGGATAATCAGCCGCCACCTCATGGCAGATGCGAGTGAAATTACCATCCGTCTTTTTCATGATATTCGCTTTGGTTACAATGGCTACCTTGTCCTTACCGTTAGCAGCAGCATAATCAAAGGCGGCCTTTGCAATCCTGCGAGTTCCAGACTCTGTTGTCACCTTGAAATCCATGGAAAGTTTACCAGGTATTTCAACACCTCTGCTGCCGAGAACATATTCGCCTTCTGTATTTTCTCTATAGAAGATCCAGTCGATTCCTTCTTCCGGTACCTGTACCGGTCTCACGTTGGCATAGAGATCCAGTTCCCGGCGAAGGGTCACGTTGGCACTCTCCAGGGTGCCGCCTTTTGGCGTGGTCGTCGGTCCTTTGAGCAGAACGTCGCATTCCTTGATAGCTGCCAGGACGTCGTCCGGTACCGCCTTGCCCAGCGCTGTTCTGTTTTCGATGGTAAGTCCTTCGATTTGCTTCAGTATAATGCGGCCGGCAGCGATTTCTTCTGCCATAACTTTGCGCAGCAGGCGTTCTGCCTGTTCCATGATAATCGGTCCGATGCCGTCGCCGCCGCAGACGCCGATGGTGATTTGATCCATGGCCGCAAAGTCCTTTGGCGCACTGCCTGCTTCCATTCGCTCCTGACGAGCCAGCTGTTCTTCCATCAAAGACTTGAACTGCTCGCAGGCTTTTTCTATGTAATCCTTGTTCGTCATCTTATTTTCCCTCTTTTGCTACGTATTTCAAAAGGCTTCCCGCCTTCAAGATTTCCTTCTGTCTGTCTGTAAAACTGCACACCAATATAAAGCTTTCTCCTGTAGTCACATCGGTCAAAGTCATCTCGCCGCTGTCCATGCCAGCATAAATGTCAGTCAGTTTTAACTCGTCGCCTTGACTTACCTTCTCATAATCGTCAGGATTCTTAAAGGTCAGCGGCATAATGCCGGCGTTGATCAAATTGGCAACGTGAATCCGCGCAAAACTCTTGGTGATTACCGCTCTTACACCCAAATACAGAGGTACCAAAGCTGCGTGCTCTCTTGACGAACCTTGTCCGTAGTTGTTGCCGCCTACGATGATGCTGGTTCCAGCAGCCTTAGCTCTCTCTGGGAATGTCTCGTCACAGACGGCAAAGCAGAACTGTGACAAGTGTGGAATATTGGATCTATACGGCAGAATTTTGGAGCCTGCCGGCATGATATGGTCAGTAGTGATGTTATCCCCTACCTTCAGCACCAACGGTGCTTCTAAAATGTCCTCCTGCGGCTTGCTGTCCGGGAAGGCTTTGATATTCGGTCCGCGCAGAACCGGCAGTTCCTCAGCCTCTTCCGGAGAAGCCGGTGGAATCAAGGCGCTGTCGTCTATCTTGAATGCTTCCGGCATACTGACCGCCGGCATAGCTCCTAAGAGCATCGGATCTGTAATTTCGCCAGTCAGTGCAGCTGCAACGGCAGTCTCTGGAGACACCAGATAAACCTGGCCATCTGCAGTACCGCTTCTGCCTTCAAAGTTTCTGTTGAAGGTACGTAAGGACACACCGCCAGAATTCGGTGAGAATCCCATGCCGATGCAAGGACCACACGCGCATTCTAAAACTCTTGCGCCGCTGGCCAGAATATCCGACAGAGCACCACAGTCAGCTAGCATGGAAAGAACCTGTTTTGATCCCGGTGAAATAGACAGGCTGACCTCCGGTCTGATCGTCTTTCCTTTCAGCAATGCCGCTACTTTCAGCATGTCATGCAGAGAAGAGTTGGTACAGGAACCGATGCAGACCTGGTCCACTTTAGTTCCTTTCAGGGATTCTACGGTAACTACATTGTCCGGACTGTGGGGACATGCGATCATCGGTTTCAGAGAAGATAAATCGATGTCGATGACCTTGTCGTAAACCGCATCGTCATCACTTTTTAACTCTCTATAGTCCTCACCTCTTCCTTCTGCTTCCAGGAAGGCTTTGGTCACTTCGTCTGACGGGAAGATGGAAGTGGTTGCACCCAGCTCCGTTCCCATGTTTGTAATCGTCGCTCTTTCAGGTACCGACAAGGAATCCAGTCCTGGACCGCCCCATTCGATGATGGCGCCCACGCCGCCTTTGACAGAGAGAATCCTCAGAATCTCCAGGCTGACATCCTTTGCCGTCACGAAATCACGCAGCTTACCTGTCAGGTTGACCTTGTACATCTTCGGCATAGTGATGTAGTAAGCGCCGCCGCCCATGGCAACCGCCACGTCAAGACCACCAGCGCCCATGGCCAGCATGCCGATACCGCCGCCTGTCGGCGTATGGCTGTCAGAGCCGATCAAAGTCTTTCCCGGCTTACCAAAACGCTCCAGATGCACTTGGTGACAGATGCCATTGCCCGGCCTTGAGAAATATAGTCCGTATTTTTTCGCCATAGACTGGATGAACCGATGGTCATCGGCATTTTCAAATCCAGACTGCAGTGTGTTGTGATCTATGTATGCGACAGAGAGTTCTGTTCTCACTCTCGGAATACCCATGGTTTCAAATTCCAGATAAGCCATAGTGCCTGTGGCATCCTGGGTCAGCGTCTGATCGATGCGCAGAGCGATTTCACTGCCCACGGTCATCTCCCCGCTGATCAAGTGTTCTTTAATTATCTTTTGTGCTATTGTCAGTCCCATATTGATTGTTTCCCTCCATGATATTGTTGTATGCGTGGTCGATATGTACCAGTACCAATGTGTCTACTTTATCGCCGTCCTTTGCAGCGATGGCGTCGTAAATGGCTCTGTGTTCCGCTACGGAATCCATGATTCTGTGTGCCCTCTCCAGTGACACCCGTCTGTATTTCATCATCTTGTGATGAATCGGCGAGAGGATGCCTTCTAAGATGATGCTTCCACATTCTCTATAGATGATGTCGTGGAATTCCGTATCCAGGTCCCTCACCTTTACGGCATCGTCTTTCTGGGCAAAGAACTCCTGCTGGTCGATGTTCTCTTTCAGCTGCTGCAGCCCTTCTTCGCTGATATTCTCTGCAGCTCTTCTCGTGGCAATGACCTCGATTCTCCGCTTCACCTCAAATAAATCGCGCACGTCTTTTTCTGTGACGCCCACGACGACAGTGCCGTTAGGTGAATCCTTGATCAGTTTTTCGTGAGACAATCTGGACATGGCTTCTCTGATCGGTGTGCGGCTGACGCCCAATTCCTCAGAAAGTCTCGTCTCGCTGATGATTTCCCCATAAGCATATTTTCCGCTCAAAATGTTGTATTCTAATGTATCGTAAACCTGGTTTGCCAGGGATACTGACTTGTATTCTATCATCTCTATTCTCCTTTACTCCTCACTCTTGGTTAACTCCTTGATTTTATCCTCAAGCTCTTTATTAGACAAGCTGGTAGTACGGTCGTCGGCGTACATCTCGTCTACCCATTCCTTCAACTGTATGACCAAAGGGCTGTCCTTCGTCACTTTCCTCTCTTCTGTGAGTCCGTAATGTTCGTTGAGCCAATAAGCGATACCGGCCAGTCCGCTGGTCTTGCTCACTGCCACGCCTGGCGTCCTGTTCAGAAGTTTTTTCGTATTAAAAATGTTATAGATTTCCTCGTCTTTCATCAAACCGTCAGCGTGAATGCCCGCCCTTGTGACGTTGAAGTTCTCACCAACAAACGGCGTCTGCAATGGGATATCGTAGCCCATCTCATCCCTGAAATACCTGGCGATCTCTGTAATGACCGTCGGATCCATACCGTCCATGGAACCTCGTAGTGAAGCATATTCAAAGACCATGGCCTCCAGAGGCACATTGCCAGTTCGCTCTCCGATTCCCAGCAGAGAGCAGTTCACAGCGCTGGCTCCGTACAGCCATGCCGTGGAAGCGTTGGCTACTGCCTTGTAGAAATCGTTGTGACCGTGCCATTCCAGCATTTCGCTCGGCACGTTGGAATACTGCTGTAAACCGTAGATGATGCCAGAAACGCTTCGCGGCAGAGCGGCCTCCGTATATGGCACACCGTAGCCCATGGTATCACAGGCTCTGATTTTGATCGGAATGCCAGCCTCTTTTGACAATTCCATGATCTCGTTGACGAAAGGCACGACAAAACCGTAGAAATCCGCTCTCGTAATATCCTCCAGATGGCACCTCGGTACGACCCCTGCATCAAAAGCGTCCTTGATGGTCTCCAGGTAATAGTCCACCGCCTGTCTTCTCGTCATCTGCATCTTCTTGAAGATATGGTAATCGCTGCAGGATACCAGTACGCCTGTCTCTTTGATGCCCAGCTCTTTGACCAACTTGAAATCTTCCTTCTTCGCCCTGATCCAAGTGGTGATCTCAGGGAACCGCAGTCCCAGCTCCATGCACTTTTCTACAGCCTCTCTGTCTTTTTTGGTGTAAATAAAAAATTCGGACTGTCTGATCAGTCCATAAGGGCCGCCTAATTTTGACAGCAGCTGATATAAATCTACAATCTGCTTCACAGTGTAAGGCGCCATAGACTGCTGGCCATCTCTGAACGAAGTATCCGTAATCCAAATATCTTCCGGCATATTCATCGGTACACGTCTTTGGTTAAATACGACTTTCGGTACTTCGTCGTAGTTGTACATATCTCTGTAAAGATTCGGTTCTTTTATATCCTGCAGACTGTACTTATATGTACCCTGTTCCAACAGGTTTGACTTCTTAGATATTTCCAGCATAAATATTACCTCCCAATTCCACTACTGTTCTTTAGCGCAATAACGTGCTACAATCTCTTGTATACAAGTATAATTGTTTACGGTTTGTTTGTCAATATGGTTTTGTATAATTGTACCAAAATTGTATTCCCATGAGGGTGAATAGAAAGCTTTTCAATATTAAATAATTATGTTAGAATCAAATCGGAGCGTGAGATATGAAAAATTTGAGAGTGAAAATTTATGATTTGGTCAGTGTGGGGGACAATGCTACAGTATATGCGCGAGGTTACGATATATGCATGGTATTTACGATTTTTGCCAGCTTGATGCCACTTCTAGTCAAAAGCAGTCACATCACCCCGTTCCTCTACTATACTGACAAAGTCTGTGCCGGTATCTTCATCATCGACTACGTGCTGCGATTTCTCGTAGCAGATTTTTTGTTGAAAGAAAAGGGAAAGAAGGCTTTCTTTCTCTACCCTTTTACACCCATGGCGATTGTAGACCTGGTTTCCATCCTGCCGTCTCTGATCATTGTCATGCACAACGGCCTGAAAATCTTCAGGCTTTTTCGCCTCTTCCGCACCATGCAGGTTTTTCGAGTGGTCAAGCTGTTCCGCTATTCTAAAAATGTGACAATCCTGCTCAACGTATTTCGCAACCAAAAAGATGCACTGATCTTCGTCTTCGGGCTGGCCATGTCCTACGTGTTTATCTGCGCCCTGATTATCTTCAATGTGGAGCCTGAGACTTTTCATAACTTTTTTGAGGCAGTCTACTGGGCAGTCATTTCCCTGTCTACCGTCGGCTATGGAGATATCTACCCTGTTACCACGCTGGGCAGAGTCATCACCATCTTATCAGCTATCGTCGGTATCGCCATCATCGCTCTGCCTGCCGGTGTCATCACCGCAGGCTACATGGAGGAATTATCTGCCCAAAAAGAAAAGGATGACCGCTAGTCATCCTTTATTTCGCTTACGATAGCCATTCTGGCCAGGCGTCCATCCCAATTGATCAATTTCCCACGGTAAAACATGTCTCTGCCTAATTTCTTGCTGCCGACAATTTTACCGGTGGAGGTCTTTGCCTGCAGCTTCATCTCACTGCAGAAAAAGAACCCTTTATCGCTCAATCCCAATAAGTAACAGAAACACTTTGGCTCCCCCCGCTTTGCTCCCGCAAGTAAGTTCAAAGCCTTCGCATTGGCATAATAAACTTCGTGGGTCTCAGCGTCGCAGATATAGATGTAAGAATCCATCTCGTCCAAAATCCATTCCCTGCTCTCCCGGGAGAATTTTTCTTCCACTGTCTTCCCTGATCCATAAAAGGTATAGCGGTTTTTTCCCAGACCTTTGGATTCATACAGGGCCTGATCAGCCATATAGTATAGTTTGTTCACATCGTGGCCGTCCTGGGGAAACAAGGAAATCCCTACTGAGCAGGTAGGGGCAGCATTTAATTTCGATGTGTGAAGAGACGCCATGGCTGCAAGACAGTTTTCCGCCGTGCGGCTCACCTCTTCTTCATCTTTATAGTCATATAAGAACAGGGTGAATTCATCCCCGCCCAGTCTGCCGGCAATCAGTTTTCTGTTACCCATCTCGATGAGCTTACGACTAAAATCGATTAAGACGTGATCGCCATAGGTATGTCCAAGGGTATCATTGGCTTTCTTGAAGTTGTCCAAGTCGATGACAAAGAATGCACATTTTACATCTTTTTCAGCTTCAAAGAGCATCTTCTCTACTTTGTCAATAAAAGCGCTGCGGTTTAAGAGATTCGTCATCATATCGTGATTGGCCTGCTTTAATGCTTTTTGTAGTCTGATGGCATTTTCCAGTCTTTTGCGAACCACTGATGGTACTACCGGCTTGACCAGATAATCGTCTGCACCCAAATTCAGAGCCTGTATCTCGGAAGAGTCTCCCTCCATGGCAGTGATGGCGATAATGGGCAGCGTATCGTTATGCATTTCTGCCCGCACCACATGTAAAAATTCGTATCCGTCCATAACCGGCATACGCAAATCCAGCAGGACTGCCATAATATCCTGCTGTTCCTTCATCTTCTCCAAGGCCGCTTTTCCATTTTCCGCCTCTAGGATTTCATACTCTGAAGAAAGTATCTTGGACAGGATCGCCCGATTTATTTTGTTATCGTCTACAACTAGTACCTTTTCTTTCACTTCGTCCAATTTCATTCACACACCTAATTTCGTATCACTCATAATCCTAGAACCTCTTTGATCAGCTCTGGTCTGCGCGGCTTTTCTCTGCTGATTGAGAAGGCTTTTGCCGCTTCCTTCTCCGCATTGGTGACTTTGTTTTTATGATTCCCGTAAATCGTGGCCAGGGCCTCTCCCTTGTAAACACGATCCCCCACTTTTTTATGTATGTAGATGCCTGCTGCCAGGTCAACGACATCTTCTTTGGTCGCTCTGCCTGCACCGGTATGCTGTGATGCCAAACCGATGGACTTCGCACAGATTGACTCGATGAAGCCGCTTTCAGGGGCAAGGATATCCTTTTTCACTGAAGCGTGAGGGAACAGGCTGTAATCCTCTGTCACGGCCATATCTCCGCCCTGTCTGGCGATAAAGCTCTTCAGCTTCTCCAGGCCAGCGCCGCTGACCAGCGCCTGCTGTGCCATGATCTGACCTTCTGCATGGGTTTTTACTCTGCCGCCCAGGTATATCATGATCCCGGCAAGGCGCAGGGACAATTCTGTGATATCGTCCGGGCCGCTGCCCTTGAGGGTTTCGATGGCTTCCAACACTTCCAGGCTGTTACCCACTGCTTTGCCCAGAGGCTGGCTCATATCCGTAATGGCAGCTACAGTTCGCTTACCGGCGGCAGTACCGATTTCGCACATCATTCTGCCAAGAGCTGTAGCGTCTTCCAAATTCTCCATAAAAGCGCCATTACCACACTTTACGTCCAGCACGATGGCATCACTGCCAGCCGCCAGCTTTTTGCTCATAATGCTGGAAGCAATCAGGCTCAGGTTTTCGACCGTACCTGTTACGTCCCGCAGGGCATAGAGTTTCTTGTCTGCAGGAGTGATATGGGCCGTCTGCCCGATGACAGAAATGCCGATTTCATTGACCTGCGAGAGAAATTGACTGGCCTCTAAAGAAGTCTGAAATCCCGGAATCGCTTCCAGTTTATCGACAGTTCCTCCCGTAAATCCCAGACCACGTCCGCTCATCTTTGCGATGGGAACGCCACAGGCGGCAGCAAGGGGTGCTACGATCAGCGTCGTCTTATCACCTACGCCGCCAGTGGAGTGCTTATCTACTTTGATACCTTTGACGCCAGATAAGTCGATGTTATCGCCGGAATATCTCATGGCATTGGTCAGTTCAAAGGTCTCTTCCTTATCCATCTTTTGAAAATAAATAGCCATCAGAAGCGCTGAGGCCTGATAGTCAGGAATCTCCCCTTCTGCATAACCCTTGATGAAGTATTGAATCTCTGCCTGTGACAGTTTCCCCCCATCTCTTTTCTTCAGAATGATATCATTCATATTCATTTCAAAAAATCTCCTTTAAAAAGCTCTCTCCGATGAGCGTAGGTTCTGCGTCCAGATACTCTGCAATGGTGGCTCCGATATCTGCAAAAGAGTTGCGCACACCTAAGTCGATGCCAGCTTTGATCTTCTTTCCCCATACCAAAATCGGCACGTATTCCCTGGTGTGATCCCATCCGCTGTGAACAGGGTCGTTGCCGTGATCTGCACAGATCATCAGCAAATCATCGTCTTCCATAGCCATGATGACTTCCGGCAGTCTGCGGTCGAAATCCATAATCGCCTGCCCGTATCCGATCGGGTCTCTTCTGTGGCCGAATTTGGAATCAAAGTCCACCAGATTGGTGAAAATAAATCCCTCAAAGGGCTGTTTTAAGGCTTCTATGGTCTTACTTACGCCGTCCATATTATTTTCTGTGTGTACGGCCTGTGTCACACCCTGTCCGTTAAAAATATCGCTGATCTTGCCTATGGCATAGACAGTCTTGCCTGTTTTCTTCACTTTATCCAGAAGGGTCTCTCCACTGGGTGAAACCGCATAATCCTTTCGATCAGAGGTTCTCACCCTCTTGCCGTTTTCTATGATATATGGTCTGGCGATGACTCTGCCGCAAGCCCAGTCGCCTACCAGCAGTTTTCTTGCCGCTTCGCAGATTTCATACAGTCTTCCCAAAGGGATGACATCGGTATTAGCCGCAATCTGAAAGACACTGTCCGCAGATGTGTAGACAATGGGTTTTCCTGTCTTCTCGTGTTCTGGACCCAATTCCTCGATGATTTCTGTCCCAGAGGCCGGATAGTTGCCCAGACAGCCTACGCCAATCTTCGCTTCAAACTGTTCCATGAATTCTTTCGGGAAACCGTCAGGATAGGTCTTAAAAGGGGTCTTCGTCTCAAGTCCCGTGATTTCCCAATGTCCAGTAATGGTATCTTTGCCGGTGGAGCGTTCCTTCATCTTGCCGAAATCCCCTACCGGTTCGTCTATTTTCAGGGTTCCTTCTGCGATGCCTGGAATATTGCCAAGCCCCAGCTCCCGCAGATTTGGAATCTCAAATTTTGCGTTATTCATTACAATGTGTCCAAAGGTGTCCGCGCCTTTATCGCCATACTTCTCGGCATCAGGCAGCGCTCCAACTCCCATACTGTCCATTACGATTAATGTTACCCTTTTCATTTTATTCACCCACCTTTACAATTAGCTCTGGCTGTCCTTCGAGATAATCGAGGGAAACCAATTTATATTCTACGCGGTTCAAAACACCTTTAATCCCATTTTTAAAAGCATCTTTACCGTGTAAATGTCCATATACACAGATTTTTACGCCGTATTCTGTCAGCATTTCAGTAAAACCCGACCCCTGCATTTTGTCATTGGTCGGCGGATAATGAAGCGCCGCAATAATCGTCTCCGCACCGCTGCTCTTCGCTTCTTTGAGGGAAAATTCAAGCCGCAGAAGTTCTCGGTTGAAAATCTTCTGGTCGTGTTCGTCAAAGCCCTCCATACCAGGACAGATCCAACCCCTGGTTCCGCAGATGGCGGTGTTCTCATCGGCCAGATAGCAGTGATTCTGCAGAAATGTCATATCGTCATACAGCCGGTTCAGCCGCGTCACAGATGTCCACCACAGGTCATGGTTGCCTTTGGTAATCACCTTTCTGCCTGGCAGCCTGTGAATCCAGTCCAGATCGGCAATAGCTTCTTCCTGCCGCAAACCCCAGGATACGTCGCCAGGTATGATGACCACGTCTTCCGGTCTGACCAGACTTTCCCATTTTTCTTTTACTCTTTCGTGGTGATTGACCCATCTGGGACCAAAGATGTCCATGGGTTTTTCTATCCTCTCATCAAAGGACAGATGCAAATCGCCTATTGCATAAATTCTCAAGGTTTATTTCTCCTCTAATTCAAGTAATGCGTTTGATTCTTCATCTGTAAGTGTGGTAACTTTACGCAGCTTGCTTCTGATCATTCTCGATCTGGTGCCCACCAGTTTGTCCAAATCGTCTCCTGCCTGATTGATTTTCTTCTGTGCTGCCGTCAAAACATCTTCAAATTTGCCGAATTCGTTTTTGACTGCGCCCAGAATGTCCCAGACCTCGCTGGAATGTTTTTGTATCGCCAGGGTTTTGAAGCCCATTTGTAAACTGTTAAGCAGCGCTGCCATCGTCGTAGGTCCTGCGATATTGACTTTGTAATCTCTCTGCAATACCTCTACAAGTCCGCGCCTGACCACTTCGGCGTACAGCCCTTCAAACGGCAGGAGCATGATGCCAAAATCCGTGGTGCCGGGCGGTTCTATGTATTTTTCTTTGATATCTTTTGCCTCTGACTTTATGACACGTTCCAAGTTTTTTCCAGCCGCATCGATGGCCGCTGTATCTCCAGTATCGTAGGCATCTGCAAGTTTGGAATAGGCATCCGCCGGGAATTTCGCATCGATGGGCAGATAGATGAATCTATCGTCCTCACCTGGCAGCTTGATGGCATATTCCACTCGCTCTGCCCCCGTGCTTTTGGTCGTCACATTTTCTTCGTATTGATCAGGGGAAAGAATCTGCTCTAAGATGGCGCCCAGCTGGATTTCTCCCAAAATGCCCCTCGTTTTCACATTGGAGAGCACTTTTTTCAAATCGCCCACGCCTGTGGCTAAGGTCTGCATCTCGCCCAATCCTTTGTAAACCTGTTCCAGTCTTTCACTGACCAGTTTGAATGATTGTCCGATGCGGTCTTCCAAAGTCTTCTGCAGCTTTTCGTCAACTGTCTGCCGCATCTGTTCGAGCTGCCTGTTGTTATCCTCCGTCAACTCGCCGATTTTCTTAGACATGGTGTAGCGGATGTTCTCTAATTTCTGCTCATTTTCCAAAGCCATGTGATTGAACTTTTCGTTGAGTTCGTAGAGCCTCCTGTCCTGCATCTGAGTGATTTCTTTTTGATTGCCCGTAACCATGTCGCCAAAATTTTTAAAGGAATTATTGATATATTGAATGGTCTCCACTCTGGACTCTTTGATTTCTCTCTTTATGGCAGAAAACCTGCTGTAGACGAGGATGAGCATGACCAGTGTCAAACCTAACAGTATCATCATTACGATTTCAATTGCTCCCACCTGATGTACCTCTTTCTTTCATGAAATCTGTTTTTACACATACACATATAGTATACCATTCTTTGAAAGGATTAAAAAGGAGAAATGAACAATATTACAACTCTTTTGCAGTCAATCTTATTCGGTGACTTCGGTCTCCTAACTCTGACTCCCAGATATCTGTTTCTGGTGCTGTTTCCTATTATGGTATTCTTAGGAATTTCTGGACAAATATTACCGAAAATTCCTTTTTTGCAAAAAACGAGCCCCCTGATCAATCAATTTTTTTATAGCTTTATCGGTCTTGGCTGCACGACAGTAGCCCTTGCCTCTTTGGATTACATAAAAAACCCGCCTATGAGAACGCGTATGATCTGGCTCTTGATCCTGGTCGTACCTTGTTCCTCACAGCTGGCCATCATCGCCACTTTTGCCGCTATGGTCACACTGCGCGTCTTCCTGTTATATCTGTTCTTCTGTTTCGGATTCATGGCGGTCATCTATTTTCTCATTTCCAAAGTGTATCCCTTAAACCAGGGCCTGGTGAAAATTTCTAGTGACGCGTCTTCGTTCAACCTGTTCCGCATTGTCAAAGAAGCTTTTCTCTCCGTAGCGGACACCGCATTGCCATTCTGCGGCGGCAGCATCATCATCAGCATTGCAGCCTATTATGGCATATTGGATTTCATCGCTGAGGCCTTTGGTCCTTTTATGGAACATTTTCTCCATCTGCCAAAAGAAGCCGCCAGCCTTTTCGTGCTCAACATCCTCAAACGAGACTTTGGCTCCGCTTCACTGTTGTCCTTTGCCAGCAAAGGAACCTTCGATGCGATTCAGCTCATCGTCATGATGATGATGATGACTTTCTCCGTGCCCTGTTTTAACTCCAGCATTCTTCTGGTGAAACAACAAAAACTTCCCAAGGCCTGTCTGATCTGGCTGGGAAGCTTGATAATTTCTGTATTAATCGGTAAGATCGTCAGTATGATACTCGTCGTATGACATTCTGTCCAAAGAGCCTCGGGCGGCAGTCGAATTCAGCAAATCATAGATTTGCGAATTCGGTGCATGAGACCTGCCGCGGTTTGCTTGTGCAAACCGGGCTAGGGCTTCAATTTGCTAGACAGAATTTATGGTTAATGGTTCTTGCCCCAATTCGCATAGCGAATTGCAGGGAAGACCTTATGCAACAATTGCCCGGCCTTGGCCGGCGGCAATTGACTGCTGGCGTTCCCCAGCTTGCCGATTTTCCGCAGCTTCAGCTGCAATGGAAAATGGGACAGCGAAGCGGCATCTGCCGCGAAGGAGTACAGTTTAGCTGCACGTTTAGCTGGCTTGGAACGCGTCGTATCCCTGTCCTAGGTTGTTCAAATCCTCGAAAGACCGCATGAGGACTCGCTGCATCTGGCTCAAAGCCTGGGTATATTCCTCTACTGTAACGCCTCCGTCCTTGTACTGTTTCTTCTCCGCTATTTCGTAGAACTCTATACTCAAGTCGCAGAACAGGCAGAAGGATTCAATACTTTTTCTCAACAATTCTACTAAGTTCTCAGATTCTTCGTCCGTCTCTGGGATCTCTATGGCATCCACATCCAGTGCCTTTGCGGTCTCCATATGGCTTCTGAAACTCTCAATATACGATCCGAACTTTCTCTTCTTAAAAAGGCCCAGTTTCTTTGCATCCTTCATGGCAGTGGGCGATGTCACCTGATAAATTTCTAAAATACCGTCCCGATATTCTTCAATGAGTTGTTTCAAAGCGATTCTGTAATCCATGTCTTTCCTCCTTGTATTTAAGACCATTGTACTACGTTTTGTTTCCAAAAACCAGCGGTTTGATCATATTTTTTACAAAGAGGTCGATCATCTGTGAGTTGATTCCGCTGTCCTTATTATCGCTGGTGACAAAGAGGTTATCTCCCATAACGATATTGTTGCGTAGATACGTCGTGATTTTCCACTTAAAGTCTTCCATATAGGAAGGTTTCAGCAGCATCCCCGCATGTTCTATGTAGATTACCCTCTCGTTATAACACATGATTGAAAAATCCGGATGCACGGCAACCTTGCGCCCAGTTTCATCTCTAAGTTCCAACGTTTCTTCATACCTGAAGGGAACTGCATATCTGTAGAGGGTGTCATACCAGATGCACTCCCCCTTTGATCTGACCTTTGTTCCATCGATAGTCGTGCATCCCGTGCTTGCAAAAGGAAAGGAACTGGACTCATAATCTTCCGCTGCCCAGTCACAGAGCCTTTCAAACTTATCATCCACATAGCACTCGTCAGGCAGGTCTTTATAGGAAGATGGCAGCCGCCTGTGAATCTCCGCAGGCTCATAACGTACATATTTTTCTCGCAGATTCATGAGTAGTGCCAGATCCTGCTTCAGCACTTTCAGCCTCAGAGCATTGAATTTAGCGAATTTAAACTTAAGAACCTTCTCATCATTATATTTTCCCAGGTACTCAGACTTCTTTATATTACCATCGTAATACTGACGATAATAATAGAATTGTCCATTGATTTTTTTGTAAACGAGCGCACCATCGGGCACTTCACAACCACGGGTCTCCAGTTCGTTAATCAAAAATCGGATATTTTCCAGTTCGTCCTCTATCTCTTGCGTAAATCCGTACATCGCCCCTCCTTATATACATTATTTTACATTATTGTAATATAATCACTCTAATCTGTCAAGGACGATATCACTTTTAACCTCTATTTGATCAAAAAAACCAATAGCACCTAAAACCTTAGATGCTACAAAGGGTGTGCCCTCTGCTTCGTCGGCTGTAACCGTTGGAACTTCGTCGCAGCTTTTAGCACTCTCTGCATATACAGCGTGCACACCGCCCAAAGCTCCAAATTTTTTAGGCGTTTTGGGCTATTTTTTGCAAAATGACGGGTAAAACGACACTCGTGGGAGCGAGTTCAGCAAAAACGCAGCAAAAATCCAACAAAAAATGACGGCCTTACGCCGCCATTTTTACAATGTATCCTATTTTACCTGGTTCAATGCCTGATCAAAGTCTGCCAGGATATCTTCGATGTCTTCACATCCGACGGACACTCTGATCAGTTCCGGCTTGATGCCGCCTGCCAATTGATCTTCTTCACTGAGCTGTCTGTGGGTAGTGGATGCCGGGTGAAGTACACTGGTACGGATATCGCCCACATGGACTACGATGCTGGCCAATTTCAGATTTGCCAGACACGCTTCGCCTGCTGCTCTGCCGCCTTTGACGCCAAAGCTGAGAACGCCGCTGGCTCCCTTCGGCAGATATTTCTGCGCTCTCTCGTAGTCATCGTCGCCAGGAAGTCCAGGATATTTTACCCAGTCTACTTTTGGATGCTTCTGCAGGAACTCCGCAAGCGCCATAGCATTTTTGCTGTGTCTTTCCATACGCAGATGCAAAGTGTCAAGTCCCTGGAAGGTCAGAAATGCGTTCATCGGAGACATGGTACATCCCAAGTCCCGCAGCATCTGTGCTCTCAACTTGAGGCAGAATGCCTGACCGCCAAACTTCTCATAATACTTGATACCGTGATAACTCTCATCCGGTTCTACCATGCCTGGAAACTTATCAGCATATTTGTTCCAATCAAAGTTTCCACCTTCGATGACCATTCCTCCTACGGAAGTAGCGTGACCATCTGCCCACTTTGTCGTAGAATGAACGACAAAATCAGCGCCGTGCTTCAGCGGCTGGCAGAGGTACGGAGAAGCTAAAGTATTATCTACTACAAGAGGCACTCCGATCTCCTTTGCTGCCTGGCTGAATTTTTCGATATCGAGAACAGTCAGCGCTGGATTCCCCAAAGACTCTCCGAAGAGGACTTTCGTGTTGGGCTTTGCCAAAGCGACGATTTCCTCCTTGCTGATATCTTGATCGATAAAGGTCGTTTCAATGCCCATCTTCTTGAGGGTTACGCCGAAGAGGTTATGGGTTCCGCCATAGATGTTGGCACAGGCGATGATGTGATCCCCTGCTTCACAGATATTTAGCATGGTAATCAGATTAGCGGCCTGACCAGCACTGGTTGCGATAGCCGCTGTGCCTCCTTCTAATGCCGCCATCTTCTCCTCCAGAGCGTTAACCGTAGGGCTGCCCAATCTGGTGTACATGAAATCTGCGCTTTCGAGGTCAAAGAGTTTCGCTACATCTTCTGCGTTATAGTATCTGTATGTAGTATTCTGAACGATAGGCAGTACCTGCGGCTGGCCGCTTTCTGCCTTGTATCCTGCATGAATGCAGTTTGTATTGAATTTATGTTCTGACATTTCTTCACTTCCTTACCATTAATTTGACTAATATTGTATAACATTCTGCACAGATTGGCAAGTGTCACATACAATATAACGAGGTGATTTATTGTGATGAAAATCTACGGAATGCTTTTTACGGTCATCATCGGCATACTGCTTCACTTTACCTATGTGTGGTCAGATCGAAGTCCATTCATTGCAGTGGTAGCGCCTGTCGATGGCAGCATCTTTCAGCAACTGAAGCTGCTTTATACGCCGTACATGCTCTGGGCACTGATAGAATATGAGCATTATGGTCAGTTCACAAAAAACTTCATCCCAGTCAAAGCGGTTACCCTCTTTGCCGGGATGATGGTCCTCATCTTGCTATTGTATTTATCCGCAAAGGTTTTGCGCAGAAACGTACCTTGGATAGATCTGACGGTTTTTATGCTTTCCACGCTGGCAGTTTTCTGTACGGATTATCATTTGACAGAGAGCGGTCTTTCCGTCATGCCCGCAGCCACTCTATCCGGCAGCCTGCTGCTCTTTCTCATCGCAATGGCTATGTCGGTCTTTACTTTTTATCCGCCGGATCACCCCTTGTTTAACGATCGTTATCGTTCTTCGAACTGATACTGCAGATTCCCGCTATGGCACCAAAGAGAACACCTGCTACAGGCCAGATGATCCAGCTCCTGCCCCAGTCCTCTGTCAAGAAGCTGTAGGCCAGATAAATCGCGACAATTACAGGCCAGTAAATCGTCGCAACCTTGTCAATCAGTTTGTTCTTTTTCCTTTCTACAGAGTAGTCTCCTTTTTGTAAAAGTACGTCGTAACACCCATAGGGCATGCCGGCTGTAATCAGAATATAGACGCCCGCCGCTACGAACAAGAGCAGCAGGGAAACCGCCGCGCCAATCTTTGCGGCTTGTGACTCGTCGAAGATAATTCCTGCGACAATAGCAGGAATCACGCCGATAATGATGCAGCTGACGCCGATGGCCATCTTCCGTCCGAAGACCGGCCTTGCTTCCCCCTGCAGTTTCCCAAATACCGATTTAGCTCCCGGTTCCAGTTCAAAAACTTCGTGCTGCAGGTATTCATACTTTGACATGGAAATGCCATTGACGATGAAGAGAACGACAGCTGCAGCAACCATGACGAAGAGCACGACCAGTCCTATGGCTGTCGGCGTAGCCGCGTCAGTTCTTACACCACTGTTGATCAGAAGAATCGGAGAGCAGATACACAATACCACGCCGATACCGATTTTTCGGGCATAACCTTTCATGTCTTCAATATATTCCCTTCCCTGGTTCAAATTGATTTTCACAGCCGGACTCGGCTTGGTTTCCTGCATTGCATTAGATGAAGCATCCCTCTCTCTGATTCCCAGTTCTCGAATCAGCTCTTCCATATTTCCAAATTCTGATATGACGATGCCGATGGCCTCGTTTTCGCTCTTGCCTTCTGCCTTCAGCTCCGTATATTTATCTTCCATCGTCGAAGCCATTTCCCCTTTTGCTTTTCTAACTTCTTCCGTATCTGGAAGCTGGGCAAACATACTGTCTAAATAATTTAAAATAATCTCCATTATAGTTCCTTCTTTCTGATAAATCTCTCTACTACTTCTTTTGTAACCTGCCACTCCTGGCATTTCTCTTCATAATATCGCCTACCCTCATCAGTTATCTTGTAATAAGTTCTCTGTTTGCCGCCGGATTCTCCTCCCCCAGCAAAGGACTCCACGTACCCATTCTTTTCTAATCTGGTAAAAGCAGAATAGAGTGTAGTCTCTTTGATGATGTATTTTTCTTCCGAAAGTTCTCTGATCATCTTAGAAATCTGATAACCGTAAGAAGGCTGATCCATGAGCAGAAACAGGATAATGGTATCATTGTACCCTCTGATAACGTCACTACTGATCAATGTTCTCACCTCAAAATCTATTACGACTATAGTAGTACGACTGTCGTAGTAATTTATATTCTCACTATAACACAACTACTACGACAGGTCAAGTAGTTTGAGAAACAATTTTCATAAGCCGTAGGATAATGGCTTAAACCGTATGAAAAACGACGTAAATCATGATATACTATAAAAAACGTAGAAATGACGGAATCAAGCGGTCAAGTCCGTCAAATCGAGATTTGGGGACTTTTCGCATGAGACCTGCCAACGATTTACTTAAAGTAAATCGGGCTAGGGCTTCAAGATTCCTATTTCCACATGTCGCCCGCAGGGGGCGGCTCTTCGTGAGGTACGTTCTTTGATATTCCGTCAATATCGACTTCATCGATATTTCCTACATAATAAAAAACGTTCATTGAGAAAGGAAGTGTCCTTATGCTGGCTTTGATTTGTGATGATCTTGCAGAAGATCGCAGAGTACTTGCAGAATACTGTGACCGCTACGGGAAAGAAAAGAAATTAAAAATACAAACTTTACAATATGAAAATGCTGGCGCTTTACTGCAGAACAAAGACGTGCTGAAAGCAGATATTTTGTTCTTGGATATTTACATGGAGGGCGCCTCGGGTATCGACGCTGCAAAAATCCTCAGGGGCAAAGGATATAAAGGCACCCTTATTTTCACGACTACCAGCCGCGAGCACTACGCTGAAGGGTTCGATCTTGCGGCGGCCCATTATCTGATAAAGCCGATCTCCTGGGAGGCCTTCTGTAAGGCGGCTGGCCGTTGTAATAAAATTACAGAGCTAGAGAAAAAATCCATCAGGGTCAATATCGGACGTTCTGAACTCAACGTGGATGTCGAAGGCATCCGCTATATTGAAGTCTACGGTCACAAGACCATCATCAACACCCTGCGGGGTGAGATAAGCGTTACCCAATCACTGGCAGCATTGGAGCAGGTTTTGCCGAGGGATTCCTTTCTCAAATGCTATCGCTGTTTTTTAATCAATATGAATCACGTACAGCGCATCGAGGGGGATTCTTTTCTCATGAAAGACAATCGGGAAATCCCCATTTCCAGAGATAATCGCGTGCAGATTAAGAGTCGCTATTTGGATTACATGTTCAGTAAGATGGAGGAAGAAAAGTGTTAGAAGCTTACTTATCATCATTTTCAATAACAGCCCTACAAGCTATCAGTTCTGCGTCTCTCTGTCTTTATGTCGTGCGTGATACTATAAAAATCCGCCTCCCTTTATTATTGACACATACGCTGCTATTTGTATGTGCTAATAGCGTGATTTTCTCTATTTTCGCGACAAATTATAATGAAAACTACTACCTTCCTATATATGGGCTGTGTCTGGTCTGCGGATGGTGGTATCTACATAAGATAACAGGAGAAAATCACGTCAAACTTTTTTTCCTGGTATGTATGACGTTCAGCTTTATCTATTTCTGTAGTTCCATTACCTCAGCAATCTACGTCGCATGGATGCCGCAATATACCACCGGGTTCTATGTTTATGAGGATATTATAGCTTTTGGCCTTCCGCTCCTCTTCTGTTGGATCCCTTTCGCATGGTTTATGCGCAGTCTCTATACAAGGTTAAGGAAGCTCTCTTTGCCCAATATGTGGAAAATCGGTGTGATTCCTCTGCTCTTTTCAGTATGTATATGGGCCCAGCGCCTATTGATTCCAGTTGAAGAGGTCGGAGTCAGTGCCAGCTGCATTATGGAAGGATTTATCATATTCTGCGCATTTTTGGCTTATACACAGATGGTCAGTGCTCTTAATCGTGCCGAAGAAATTGTCAAACAACAAGAGAAAACAAAGTTTCTCTCCCATCAGTTCGATTTGCAGAAGACACGCATGGAGGAGTTGGAAACCCATGCCGAGGAAATGAGAAGAATCCGTCACGATAGGAGACAACATGTAGAAGTGTTGAAAGGACTCTTATCAAACGGTGAAGTGGAAAAAGCACGAGAATATTTAAAAGATTATGAGACTTCGATCAGTAAAAATGTACAGCCTCCTTTATGTGAAAATTTTGCAGCCGATGCGATTTGCCGCCGCTATCAAGCCCTGGCAAAACAGGCTGGACTCAGAGTTGAACTCGCTGTGGCGTTATCAAAAAATCCTGGTGTATCAAGCAGTGATCTGGCCATCATTCTAGGGAACCTCTGGGAGAATGCTATCGCCGCCGCCCTCGACACTGACGCAGACCCGTTCATTCGACTCAAAGTCATTGAAAAAGACGACAGGGTATTCATCCGTATGGAAAACAGCTTTGGAAATATCGTGCTTCAAGACGACGGCACCTACCTTTCGACAAAGGCCGGCAGATATTATGCAGAAGGCATCGGTCTCTCCAGCATCAAAGCCTCCGCCGAAAGGTATGGCGGCATCGCCGAGTTCTCCCACGATCAAAAAGTCTTTACTTCCTCCATTCTCCTTTACCGCCACAATTCATAGTGCAAAAGAAAACTGCCTGGCCGGCAGTTTTCTTTATCATCAGTTCCATTATCATACTTGCTTTCCGGCCACGTAACCCGTACGTACCGCTTCCATCACGCTCCCTACTTCTCCGGCATCACCGATGACATAGACCTCGGGACAGATTTCTTTGATTTCATCAGCCAGCTGATGGTTCGGCCTGTCTTTGGTGGCGATGACCACGGTGTCAGCTGATATAGATCTTTCACCTGCAGGTCCTTCTACCACGACTTCTTCGTCTCTGATCTCTTTGCACTTTGTCTCCAGTAAGATCTCGCAGCCCAGTTCTTTGATGTGTGACTGCAAAACAAATCTGGTCGTCTCCACCATATTCGTCATCAACTGATTCGTCATTTCCACTACTGTTACACGTTTCCCAGCTTTCAGCAGGTATTCCGCAGTCTCACAGCCCACAGTTCCTCCGCCGATGATGACCACATCGTCTGTGACAGGTGCTCCCAGCAATACCTCTTTCGCATTATAAACATGAGGTTTCTCAAAACCAGGTATTGGAAGAACTGCCGGGACTACCCCCGTAGCGGCGATGACCGCATCAGGCTGTAATGCCTTTACATCTTCTTTATCGATTTTTTTACCAGTCACCACCTGAAAGTTCCTGTACTCCGCCTGTTTCTCCATATAAGGAATATAATCCGCTAAATTTTCTTTGTACGGTGGTACGACAGCAGGTATCAATTGGCCGCCCAGATGGTCCTCCGCTTCGTAGACAGTTACGTTGTGACCTCTCATGGCAGCGATTCTGGCAGCTTCAATGCCGGCAGGGCCGCCGCCAATGACCATGACGTTCTTCTTTATCTCCGCAGTAGGCAGAGAATCGTCGTTGTTGTCGTGGCCTAAAACCGCATTGACAGAACAGATCAGTTCTCCATCGTTCATCAGCTGATTGTCCATACATTTCTGACATCCGATGCACGGCCGCGCATATGGATAAGTGCCGCCAGCAATCATGTTCGGCCGATCCGGTTCGGTAATCATGCCGCGTCCCATATGAATGAAATCGGCTACGCCGTTAGCCAATGCACCTTCCGCCATGACAGGATCATAGGTTCTGCCTCCGGCAATCAACGGAATGGTGATGGCAGGCGTGCCTCTGCCTTCCATATTAGGTCGTTCCTCTCCTTCGGCTATCATGGCTTTTCTGACCATGCCAGCTAGTGGCAGAGCCATGCCCTTCGCCTGACCGCCAGCGGGTACGTCCTCAAGGGTTGCTACATCGTCCCAATTACAGGCGATGACTTCGATAGCATCGGCTCCTGCCTGCTGCACCAGATAGCAGTTATACAATCCGTCTAACGGGGTAACACCGCCGTTGCGACCGCCGTCGATGACATTCATCTTGATCATGACTGGAAAATCTTTGCCACAGCGTTCTTTGATTTTCCTGATGATATTGCAGGCAAACCTGGCACGATTATATGCATTTCCTCCATACTCATCGGTGCGCTGATTGGCTGTAGACGAGAAAAACTGAGCAACCAAATAGTATCCGGCTCCATGAATCTCAACAGCATCATAACCCGCTTTCTTCGCGCGAACTGCTGCATCTGCATATTTATCTTCCAAAGCGATGATTTCCTCATGGGTAAAAGCGCGCGGCGTCTCGCCTTTCAGGCCGGTGACAAAGCTGTAGGGCATCGCTACTTCGGAAGGCGCTACCGCTGGTTGCCCCAGCTCATGAAGGACAGACAGATTTGCGCCTCTGCCTGCGTGACTTAACTGAATGGCGCATTTCGCTCCATATTTATGAATGGTGTCTGTCAGCTTTTTAAACCCTGGTATGTACTTGTCATCACTGAGGGCGATATAGTGTACCGTATTGATGCCCAGTGGCGGATCTACGCAAGTTACCTCTGTGATAATCAGACCGGTCCCGCCTTTCGCGTTGGCGGCATAGCGGTTGATAATCGGTTCAGTAACAAAACCCTCCTCTCCTGCATCTGTGCCCATCGGCGGCAGCACGATTCGATTCTTCATCTCCATGGTACCGATCTTTCCTGGCGACAATAATTTCGAAAACTCTGTGTGGCTCATAACAGGTTCCTCCTCTCATTTGTGAACGTTATTCGCTTTTATGGTTTCATTATAGCACGAGATATCATGCATTGCAATTCATTTGTGAATTTAATTCACTTATTTTCTTCAGATAATTGACAGTGCTGCTTTTTCAGTGCTATACTGAAACACAATGAAGAAAACTGAGGAGAATACAATGAACGGAACATCACCAAAGTACCAAAGGACTCATGAAGAATTAAAAAAACAGGCTCTCGACCTGTTTTTAAATAAAGGATATGAAGCGTCATCAATACAAGAAATTACACAAAAAACCGGTCTCTCCGTCGGTGCTTTCTATCGGCATTTTGCATCAAAGGAAGCGATTTTTGCGGAAATCTGGGATGATTACGCAGGTACCAATATTGAGCACACTTTAAATGAAGTGGAAAAGACGACCTCCCTGCTCTCTGCCATGGACTATTTGCTTGCAGAAAACGAGAACTTTTCGAAAAACGAGGTTACGAACAAACTGTATGCCATCTACGCATCCCTCGCGGTATCTAAAAAATTAAATTCTTTCCCCCATATCAATCAATCGTCAAAGAAATACCGGCAGATGCTGTATCAGTTGATTAAAAAATACTGTACTGATTTCACTGAGGAAGAGGCGATGACCACTGCCAACGCCATGCACTGCCTGATGAACACCTATTCTATGCGCAATGCCGACGCGTTTCAAGCCTTTCACTTTGAAAAAGACGCTTTTCGCAAATGCATCCTTACGCTGCTTCACTTATAACATTGCGCTGCTGCTTTACGATATGGCTTCTTTCGCTTCACCTTTTTCTTTCCTGCCATGGTATTTTATCATTGAAAAGGCAGCATAAGCCAAGGCACCTATATTTCCAGCGATCATATCGGTAACAGTATCCACCATGCCTCTCTGCATGCCGCCGCCAGCCAGCTTGTCTGCGGTAAATTCAAAGATTTCCCAGATTCCAGCCCCAGCGCTGGAAAAGAAAAAAGCAAAACAAACTGCAGGAATCAGCAGTTTTTTCAATTGGTTTTCGTCCGTACGTCCAAAATGCCTGAATAGATATGTAATAATCATCATGCCCAAAGTGGCCAGCAAAATTCCGCTGAAAAAGTGAACAATTTTGTCATAAGGGCCAAAAGACCTGTACAGGTCCATAACCGATCCCATAGGCGAGGCAAAAAATACGAAAGCCAGACCGGCGTAATAGAGCCCATCTGTGACCTTAAAAATCTTTGCCGCAATCAGTGCAGCTAAGATCGAACCGTACGCGCCGATGACGTTGGTCATAGGTGGATTGATTTCCAGTGCAAAAGCCGCTACAGCAGAGGCAGTGGTTGCGGCAACTAAGGCGATTAACGCCAATACCCTTTTTTTCATTTCTATTGCATCTCCAAAATTAATCTATTATGCAGTATAGCATACATCAAAAGGAAAGAAAATGCAAAATTCTTCGAGTCTTCTATTTATTAATTTAGGTGACACTGTAATTTAGTCAACCATTATTTTCTCAAAGAAGGATTAGGATTTTGATATAATTAGGGTTAGGAACTCTTAGATGGAGTCTTCTAATCTATTTTGTTATGGGAGGAGGTGAATTATGAAGAAGTATGGTTATATTCGAGTTTCGTCCAAAGATCAGAATCTAGACAGACAGTATAGAGCTTTAGAAAAATATGAAATTGAGGAAAAAAATATTTTTGTAGATAAACAGACTGGAAAAGATTTTGAGCGCCCGGCTTATCAACGGCTGCTGCATTCTCTAAAAGAGGGAGATCTGTTCATTGTAAAGTCAATTGATAGACTGGGTCGTAATTACAACGAAATTCTAGAGCAGTGGCGTTTTATAACAAAAGAAATCGGTGCCGATATCCTCGTTATCGATATGCCCCTGCTGGATACCAGGCGCACAGGAAAAAATTTAACCGGTATATTTATTGCTGATCTAGTCCTGCAAATCCTTTCTTATGTTGCACAAACTGAAAGAGAGTTTATCAGACAGCGTCAATCGGAAGGGATTGCAGAGGCAAAGGCAAAAGGGATTAAATTTGGTAGGGAAAAACTCCCGCTCCCCGCGGAATTTGAAAAGGTCAAATCCTCCTGGGAAAAGGGGCAAATCTCTCTTCGTGAGGCGGGCAATATCCTAGGAATATCCCATATGACCTTTTCTAGAAGATGTAAAGAGCTTGAAAAAGGTAACGGAAAGTAGACTTTCTGTTACACCTAATTTTTTTATTAAAATTTAAATATTCCTAGCATAAGACTGCCTTCGACAATTATATCATTTTTGTCACAGTAAGTCTGCTTTCTGTTACGCGTAAGGATTGGAGGTCTTATTGTGAGAAAGAACGTCTCTCGCTTCTTAGCCCTGCTGTTGAGTGTAGGAATGGTCGTTTCCGCAGTCAGCTGGGATATTTTTTCTTTTGCTTTAGAAGATAGTAGTAACCCAAAAACAAATCAAACACGAACCCAACAAAATAACTATGAAATGAAGGCAGAGCATAGCGTCGAGGTAACGTTGGGAAATGCTGACACTGGTGCAACCTATAAAGATTTATGGGAATTGTTTGCTGACGAAAGTTTAACCGGTGACATCGTTGTAAATTTATTGTCTGATAGTATAACCCATTATAAACAAGGCGAAATTTTAGAAATACCCGACAACTTCGACTCGCTTACTTTCTTAGCAGACAATGCTGTCAGTCTCTCCCTTGGCGGAACTGTCGACAGTAGCCCTTATAGTAGCGCTCTTCCTTACTGTGCGTTATTTGCAAATGGCAAAAACTTAACTATTGGTAAAAATATAACGATCACCGATAAAGTATTCGATCGTTACATATTTGGAGGTGGCTATAATAAAGAAGTCGTAGGTAACCCAATAATTACTATTGATGGTACCTTATTGAATTGTCAAGTTTATGGTGGCGGCTATAACGGAGATTTAAATGGCAACACAAAAATTATCATTAATGGACGTGCAAGAGCCGTGCATGGCGGTGGCTATGCTGGCAGGAGTGAATCGGAATGTGAATCTGACGATAAGACAAACCCTCTATATTTTCAAGCTAATGTAACTGGGAATACAAAGATAATTGTGACAGACACTGGAGAGGTTCCGATGGAAATTACCGGTGGTGGCTGTGCAGACGTAAGAAATAAAACTGCATCAGATGATGTCGTCTATTATATGACAGCTAATGTCGGGGGATCCTCAGAACTGAATTTGGATGGCATCGTAGGAGATGTTTATGGCGGCGGCACTGCAGGAGGCGGTCTAAAAGATTTTACGGCATACAAAGCGGTGGCAGATGTAGCGGGAAGTGTATCTATCGTATTTGGTGAACATAGTAGTAGTAGTTCCAGTATGCACGCATATGGAGGTGGGCATGCTAAAACTGGTACCGGCGTACCTATGTGGAACAGCTATGCACAAGCAAACGTTGACGGTGATATAAGGGTATCGGCAGAGACAGACGCAGATGCAGCAAGCTCTCAGCCTACAAAGAGGGCATTCACTCGCTTATTCGGCGGAGGGGTAGCCACCGGACCTGAAACGGTAGCAAATGTAGGCGGTAATACCACAATTGTTACAGGCAGGCCATCGTTTGAAGCAAGGTTTGGTATTGTAGGCGGAGGATGGGCGTCCTATGGGGGAACGGCAAATGTCTCTGGAGAAGCAAGAACTACAATCATACCTATTGACGGTCAGAAATCAAATTATGAAAATGCAAACGGGATTGTGAGCGGCGGACTTGCAGGGGACGGCTCTAGCGCATATATCGCAGTTGTAAGCAGCGCCAATGTGGGTAGCACAAAGCTTACAATAAAGAGTGGAGCAAGAGTTTCCGATTATTACCAAGTTCCAATTATTGGTGGAGGCTACGCTAAAGGGGATACGCAAACTACTAATAACGAGGAATACGATAAAATGCCCGTGCAGGCCAGTGTATTAGGCGATACGGCTATCTATATAGAGGATAACGCCTATATAGTGCCACCAATTTATGGCGGTGGAAAGGTGCGAAACAGGGGTATTGCTGATGTTTCTGGAACGACATCGATTAATTTTATAGGAAATAATAGTATCAATAAGTTGGTTTACGGCGGAGCCTATATTGAAAATAGCGTAAGTGGAGCTACCGTTAACGGAACAGTTTCCAAGGCAGATATCAATTTAATTGGGAAAGTTACATTGAATGGTGGCATCTGGAAGGGAGGTGACATAAGCAACGGTCTTTTTGTAAAGGTGGGCGATGGAATTACGGATACAGAAGTGAGTACTCCTATAATCTACGATTCTAATATATCGCTGCATGTTACAAAAAATGCTTCATTAATACGAAGTGGCAGTTCTAACAAATTGCTGTGGAATGCAAAAAGCTTGCAGATAGATGAAGATGGAAAATTGAACTTATCGGTTGTTAATCAAGATCATATGAAGGACGAGTCCATCTCTGGCAGCTTTACGGGCGGCGGTACCTTGGTCATGAACGCTGGAAAAACTTTCACCGTCGATGGGACAGTGTCTGGCGATACGAGACTTGAGATTGATGGTACGCCGACAGCGGGACAAACCTATGTCACGGAAAAAAGCAAGGGTAATGGAAACTTTGTATACAACGGCGAAGGCTTTGCCCTGCAAAAGAGCGATGCAGACGGAGGTTCGGTCTGGAAAATTGCCGCGGCACATAAAATCACCGCGAACGTTACGGGCGAACATGGCGAGATCAGCCCTTCCGGTGATGTCAGTGTCACCCACGGCGGCAATAAGACCTTCACCTTCAAACCGGAAGCAGGCTATAAGGTGGATAAAGTCACAGTAGACGGAGAGGACGTAACCGTATCCAGCAATACATATACTTTCAAGGACGTCCAAGCAGACCATGCCTTGGCCGTCTCCTTTGTACAAATGACGGCGGAAGATGTAAAGGATGCCGTCGAGGAGATCAAACCGCCTGCACCTGACGCACCAGAAGACAAAAAAGAAGAATACAAGGAAACCGTCCTCGACACCAAGATTAACTATGAAGCCCTTACAGATGAGGAAAAGGAAAAGGTATCAGCAGATATCATCAAGGACCTCCACGACAAGCTTGCCAACCTGGGCGAGGTTGACATCGACTTGGTAGTGGAAATAGAGCAGGGAGAAGAGGCAGACAACGTGGAGGCAGAAGATCTCAGCCCTCTGGCGAGCGCCATCACGAAAGAAGAAGCTCAGCAGTTAAAAGAAAATCAAATCGAAAAGGTGGTTTTGAAGCTGGTCGTCTCCGACATAAAGGGCGAGGAGGACAAAATCAAAGATAACGAAGCAGAGGACTACAACCTCGGCTCCCACATGGACATTTCCGTGGTGAAGGAGATCAAAGACAAAGATGACAACGTCCAAAAAACGGAAACCGTCACAACGCCGCTGAAGCTGCCGGTCAGACTGATCTTTGCCATTCCTAAGGAACTGCAGGCTAAGAACCGCCATTACTACCTGCTCCACAAATACGATGGAAAAGTAGAGGTGCTGCCAGACCTGGATGACGACGAGGCGACCCTGACCGCAGAAAGCAGCCGTTTCTCGCCTTACGCCATCGCGTACAAGGAGACTGGAGAGCAGAATCCAACACCAACACCGCCGCACAACACAGGATCTTACACCATAAAGACCAGTCATACTACCGGCGGCACCATCTCCCCTTCAGGTCAGATCACTGTCAAAGGAGGCAAAGAGATCACCTTTGCAATGACACCTAAAAGAGGTTATGTTATTAAGGATGTAATTGTAGACGGTCAAAGCGTAGGAGCAGTAAGACGGTACACTTTCAAGTCCGTCCAAAAATCTCATACAATCAAAGTGGTATTTACGAGAGACATCGCTTCGGTAGCCAAAATCAAATTACAAGCTAATTCCAGTCTGACAAAGAAAAATCATATATATGTAAAATGGAAAGCAGTCAAAGGTTCTCTGGCAGGGCTGGACGGTTATGAGGTCTTCCGCTCAACAAAGCGAAACAGCGGCTATGGAAAAACACCGTTTTTCCAAACAAAAAATACCCACTATACCAACAGTAAGTCCCTGAAAAAAGGCACCAAATACTATTACAAGATAAGGGGTTATGTAAAAATAAATGGTAAACGGTATTATACCAGTTGGTCTACCAAGGCTTACAGAGCGGTACCAAAGGCAAAGAAAGAGGTGAGAAAATGAAGAAAAATAGAAGTTTCAATTTGCTTTTAACCGGAATTCTGACAATTACGATGATTTTAACGACTACAGTATTTGTCTCAGCTGCCAGTATCAAAATCAACAAATCAAAACTCACTCTGGATGTAGGCAAAACTGCGTCAGTAAAAATCCTCAACACCACAAAAAAGGTCACCTGGACGACTAACAAGAAGTCAGTTGCTGCAGTAAAATCTACAGGCAGCAGAACAGCTAGAATTACTGCTAAAAAAGCTGGCACTGCCGTGATTACGGGAAAAATCGGGAAGAAAAAATATACTTGCAGAGTGACGGTCAAAAATCCCATCGGTTCCAGACTAAATCCTGCTGACCCGACAAAAGGTGTGACCATAAAGACCTCGGCTGGCACAATGTCTTTTGAGCTTGAGAATGTCTACAAAGGTGTTGATGCCATGACGAAATTTAAAGAACTGGATCCAAAAGCTTGGGATCAACACGAAGAATACAGTGTGCCTGCTTATCCCGATTTTGAAATCATAGGACTGCAATTCCAAGTAAATGCAAAATCCGGATTTGAGACATATCCTCTGCGGGGTTCTGAAATTATCAGCGAATTCGAGTTGTACGATGGAAATTGTAAAGCGTCAATATCAAACTTCCATCAGCTATATTTCTTAAACGCTAATGGTAACCTCGATACGGCCGGACTATCCTTATTCGGCGGTGGCAGTTCACAGATGTATGCATTTTTCTTAGTACCAAAGGAGACTACCTCCTTCAGCAATTTCATCTATACATCCGTAAACAAACCGTACTGGATCAAATACAACATATAAGTATTTCTAAATAAAAGGAGAGGCTTGTACGACAGAAACGTCGTCTCAATGCCTCTCCTTTACTTTGGAGAAAAATGCAAAATTTTATCATATCTTCACAGTTTCGTGGTATGATTGTTTTTGGATTTTTATGGAGGTGTCTCTTGAATATAGATGAAAAAAAGAAAAAATGGCTCAGAAGCCTGCTGCTGTTCATCGTGATTACAGCTGTCATATTTTTTTTGGTCAAGAACGACTACGGTCTCTATCAGACGACCATCGGAAAAGTCACTGCGGTAGAAGATACCCTTGTCAAGACGAAGACAGGCTTTGACGGAACTCATGAATATGAAGAGAAATATTACGATCAGAAAATTACGGCCAAGCTGATGAACGGAAGCCACAAGGGAAAGAGCGTTCAATTGGCCAATACCTATGCCGAATCCACCGTTTATGATACCAAGTATCAAGTGGGGCACGATGTCTTTGTCGAATCGTTAGAAAGTACGGACGGAGAAGATACGCTGGTTGGAAAAGCTGCCGGTATCAAAAGAGACCATTATGTGGTTTTAGTGCTGACCCTTCTTTTCGGGCTTTTCCTTCTCATTGACGGAAAGAAAGGCATGTTGACCATATTCAGCCTGGTGCTGAATATGATTGTATTTTACTACATGCTGGTCCTGTATAATCACGGGGTCAATATCCTCGCACTGTCCATTCCAATGGTCATTTTCTTTACTGCTATGCTGCTGTTCTTCATGCACGGCGTCAGCGAGAAAACATTGCTCTCTTTTGCTGCGACAATCATTACTGTGGCGGTGACAACAGCAATCGCAGCCGTTGTCATGAAGTTCAGTGAGATAGACTACACATTTATGGATTATCTGCAGCAGCCTTTTGATCCTGTAGATGCCGGTTACATCTTTTTGTCAGAACTGCTCATCGGCTGTCTTGGCGCAATCATGGACGTGGTCGTAACAGTCGTCATGACAATCAACCAAATGGTAACCCATACGCCGGACTTGAACAGCAAAATCTTGATAAAGTCCTGTCGCAATGTGGGGGATGACGTGGTTGGAACTATGATCAACATCATGTTTTTCACCAATATCGCAGCAAGCCTGCCTTTTTTCATCTTGTCCATGCGCAACGGTATCGCAGTGCTGACGATATTGAAATATCACGTATTCTTTGAGCTCGCCAGATTCCTGGTCGGAAGCATCGGCGTCGTGCTGTCCATTCCGATTTCTGGATTTCTGACTGCCTATTATTATAAACTTCGAAGAAAGGCAAAAACATGTTAATCATATTGACCGCTATTTTAATTGTATTAATCCTACTGATATGCGGCGACAAAGGGTCTAAGTCCATCCTTTCCACCGCAATTAACGCAGGTCTTTTGCTCTTTGCGATTTTTTTGATTTATCGAGGACTGAATCCGATTTTCGTTACCATTGCTGTCTGCATCCTCATCGCCTGTATCACTCTCTTTGTTCCAGAAGAGGCCGACATCAAATCAAAGACCGCTCTTCTCTCTGTGGTCCTTGTCATTCTTGTCGTAGTGCCTTTTGTCTACTATATCGCTGGACGCGCCTCTATTCAGGGCTTTACCAGCGAACAATATGAAATTACCGATTCCAACGGCTATACTAGAAATATCGGTATCGACATGCTCTCTCTGCAAATTTCTGTCATGATCATCGCTTTGATTGGAGCAGTCACGGACATTGCAGTTGCAATCACATCGTCTATTTACGAAATACAACAGTCAAACGAGAATATCTCCAAAGCGCAGCTTCTGACCTCTGCCTTCTCCGTCGGCAAAGCAGTGCTCAGCACATCAATTCATACGATCTTCTACATCTATATTGCGGAGTACATGACTTTAATGATTCAGTACGCAGGTGAATACTCTTTCGTCAAACTGATCAACAGCAAATCTTTTTGCCAGGAATTCATCTCCATCTCCATCAGCGGCATCGGCTGCTGCCTGGTGGTACCCGTGTCTGCACTGTTGATGACCTGGTTACTGGAGCGGAAAAGGACGTTGGGCAATTAAAGATATCTAAAATAGTCTTGCTTCTCACTGATCAGCCTCTGTATGTGGATTTCTTTTTCAGAAATCACATACAAAAAGATGTATTCCTCAATAATCAGGTATCTTCGCCCTGGCATCAGAACCTCATCCGCACTTTTACCAAGTTGAGGGAATTCCGTGAGGAAAGAAACCCCCTTAAAAATACGGCTTTTTATTTGTCTGGCAGACGAGAGACTGCGTTCAGATATGTAATCCAACAATTCCCTCATGTCTTTGATGAAGCTTTCATCAAAGACGATTCTATTCTCTCGCTTCTTTCTCACTTAAATAAACCTCCAGTAATTCCTCTGCTTCTTGCTGCGTGTAAGTTCTCTGATGAAGGTGGTTATACTCCTCTGCATTTTTAAATTCTCTCATCAAAAATAACTTAGCTTCCAAATTCTTGATCCTGTTCTGCAGCTGCTCATAAGCATCTACACTCAACGCCACAATATCTCCCTCTCCATTCTTGGTTAAATAGACTGGTTCTCCAGTTTCCCTGCAGTAAGAAGATAAATCTGCATAATCATTTCTGATATAACTGGACGGTTTAATTTTCATTGTTAATCTCCAATTTCCTTAAATATTTTATAATTATTTTATACAAATTATATCATAATTCGTATAAAACGACAAGATATGACTAAATCTACGTTTCTTTTTAGAAAAAACTGCCTTTTCAGCAGCGATGGCCTGCGGGGCAGCTTTACTTTACATTCTATATTATAGGGTTTCGATTTCTTGCTCTGAAAGGCCTGTACATTCGGCGATAACCGCAGGATTCGACAACGGCTATCCAGCGTCAAATTCTTAATAATTCTTAATTTTTCCATCTGCTACTGACACCTAATACATATCATGCTATACTGTTTTTAAACAAAGCAAAGAAAAGGAACAATCATGCCAATGCCCCAATTACTCCTGGTGATTTCCCTTTATGGTATCATTCTCTGGCCCTGAATGTTTGTATTCGGTTTAGCATCAGGCATCGCAAGAAAAGTCAACGGCAATGAACATTACTATATACCGCTGATCATTGCTGTATTCGGTCTGATTATGACTCTGATGCCTTTATATGCGCATGTCTTGATGTCATAAGAATTTGATTTTGAGAATTCGACAAAGTTGGAGGGGTCTTACGATGAGCGTTAAGAAATCAAACTATCCGTTTAATAAATTAATCCTGGTGCTGCTGTTTTTCAGCGTCGCCGGTCTTTTCCTGCCGTGGCTGTATTTTGATCGGAGCGTAGATTACACCACAGGTCTGGACTTTCTTGTTGCGCCGCTGTTCTTCTCCGGTCTGGTCGGCTCCATCGTCCTCAGCCTGCTCCGGGAGCGCTCTCAAATGGTCAATATCGTCAACCTGGTCGCCCTGCTGCTCATTCCATCCTCCTGCATTTTCCAGTTTCTAACCTGGCACGTCATGACAATCACAGGCAAAATCGACCTTTCCGTCAGCTTCAGCACAGCCCACTGCGGCTTTTATCTGACCTTCTTCTCCTCTCTTACGGCAGCCCTGCTCTTCGCTATCGGTTTGGTCAAAAGACACCGCCGAACATAGAAAAGGGGCTGCCGGTATAGACGAAAAAAGACGAAAAACATGGCGCAGAGGACTTTCGCCTGCAAAAGTTCTCTGCGCCATGTTCTCCCAAATTCCCACTCTCTACTTGCGCAAATCGTCAAATCCGGGTGTAAAATCGCCATGTTTCTTTGGTTTTCAAAAATCTACTTGCGCCTTATTTAGAAGTTATTGTAAAACCACCGAGGTTTTGCTCTTTTTGCAAAGGGGGTTGCGCAAGTCACTTTGCTGATTCCGCCAGAACATGGCGGAAAAGCCATCAAAATCAGCTTATCGCGCAAGTCACTTTAGAATGTGGTACCCAACATGGCGGTCTGACAGAATCATAGCACTCAAATCCAGTCTTCTGTGCCATGTCCTCTGGGATTTCCACCCGCTACTTGCAGAACTCCTCTACGTGAGCCATAAAGAAGTCAAAATACCTGCGCACGTTTTCCAGTTCCGTCCACTTTTTCACGGCCACAGGCTTGGCGTCCAGATCATAAATCTTTGCATGCTTTGCCGCCAGAAGAAACGGTGAATGGGTTGCGATGATGAACTGACAGTTAAAAAAACGGGCGGAATCCTCGATAAACTGCAGAAGTTCCTGCTGATATTCTGCCGACAGGCTGTTTTCTGGCTCGTCCAATAGATAAATCTGATTCTCCTGGATTTTGTTTGTAAAATACATCAGCGCACTTTCCCCGTTGGATCGCTCAGGTACATTTTTCACCAGGCTTTTTCGGATGAATTCTGATTTGGAACCTTTACGGGCCTGATTCACCCTTTTCAGGTGTTCATAGTCATCTAAAGAACGCATCTGAAAAGGCTTCGTCTTCAGTTCCAGATACTCTTCCATCAGTTCGTCCCGCTTATCATCCACTCCTTCGTTGAGTCTGCGCACGTCAAAGATAAAGTCGAAGACATCGTCACTGGTAATCACTGTGCTGTCGTGATAGGCCGTCTTCCACCGGAGGTCACACATCTTTACATAATCGTCAAAGAAGCTGCTCTTGTTATAGGGCGCACCCCGCAAGGCATTCAATCGCTCTGCCATGACGTTGATCAAGGTGGTCTTGCCAGAGCCATTGCTGCCGTAGAGAATCGTAATCGGTTCAAAAGATAGAGTTCCCAGCTCCTTTGGCGGGAAAATCCCGAAAGGATAGAAATTTTCAAAGCAGGTCATCATGATGCCGCCAAGAAAGCATTCTTCACTCACTATGTCAGGCAGCTCAAATTCTTCCAAATACACCATCTCTACCTCGCATTGGCTTCCATTCTGTATAAATCCGTCATAATCTGATGAATGTGATAGACGGCATTGTCCACCTGTTTTTTCGCGTCATTGATCTTAGACTGGACAAAGACGTCTGCCAGAATGCCGTCAAAGAAAAAGTCAGCAAAGGTCAGAAAGCCGCCGATGTCCACCTGAAAATTCAAGATGGTGCTTACATCTCTCAGCTCCTTCTGGAAGCACATGACCTGTCTCTTTGCCGCTTCCATCTCTTTCTGCGCGTTACTGAGCTTCATATGTTTACCGATCCCGCCGATAAAATCAAAACCCAACATATCGGCGATGCCGAAGTTAGAAGCAGCGTTCAATTCTTCCCTCGCCCGGTTCAGATACTGCAGTGTCAGATTTCCCGCGTCAATCGCTTCCCTGATTTCTCTCAGTTCCTGTCCCCTGTCCATTTATAACACCTTTTCCTTCCATTCCGCTTCTTTGAAGCCTGTTAAAACAAAATCTTCCCCGATGACCAGCGGCCTCTTTACCAGCATGCCGTCTGTGGCAAGGAGGGCTAGCTGCTCTTCCTCACTCATCTGCGGCAGCCTGTCCTTCAGTGACATTTCTTTGTAAAGATTTCCGCTAGTGTTGAAGAACCGTTTCAGAGGCAGCCCGCTCTTCTCGTAAGCCGCCTTCAGTTCGTCAATCCCCGGGTTGTCCTCTTTGATATCAATAAGTTCATAACTTACAGCATTGTCGTCCAGCCAGGCAAGGGCTTTCTTGCAAGTTGAACACTTAGAATAACAGTAAACTCTCATATTTCCTCCATCAATTCTCTCTCCAGCTGAATTTCCCCCAGCATCGGATAATCTTTCAGCACCTTTTCAAATTTCTCCCTGGCAGATGCCGCCGCGGCTTCATCATGGGCATAGCGCACTGCATAGGCATAGTGCAGCCTTTGAGCGCTGGGATAACTTTTGACCAGCTTGAGGTATTTTTCAAACTCCGGCGTATAAAGCCTTTCCACCACTTCCGTCCTGCAAGGGCCGATCAGTTCCAGATATAACAAGTCACTTTTGATCAGATTCCGATAGACACTGAGCAAGTCTTTTTCGGCTAAAAGCTTTTCACCAGACTCGCGCGCTCCGGCAAAATCCTTTTCATCAATCTGTCTCTGGAAGCGGAAGACTTTGATCGCGTCTATCAGAGGATTTCCTTTCTCTTCGGAATCTGCCAGATCAAAGTATTCCTCCGGCACATCCCGCAGCCTGCCGCCATCACTCTGCTGCTTGTTGATCTTCATCTGAATCCAAAAAGCTCTGGCGCTGTCTGCATCTTTGCGAAAGGTTTTGATATTGTAGCCATCGTTGGCGATGCCCCCTATTTTCAGAGGCAGCAGGTTCATCAAAGCCAGATAGATGCCAATAAGGGCAAAGGGCAGCAAAATCACCTTGGATGCCACGGTGCCCATGGCAAAAGCAGAGACACTGGCAATGGCGGCGAGAAGCAAGTTGGCTAATCCGCCGCCTAAGTTATAAAATACGGCCGGATATTGTCCGCCTGTCGGTTCCGGCGGATCCAGCAGACACTGTCCACCAGTACCGGGAATGCTGAGTTTTTTCCTGCAGATCTTACCCTGAATTTTGATCCACATGACGCTGCCGATGCGGAAGGAGACGAATTTATAGCCGCTGGAAAGCCCTGCCAGCAAATGACCTCCTTCGTGGAGAATCATATGCAGGTAAAAGGATATGATGAAAGAGGCAAACCCAACGATAAACCATTCCAGGCTTCGCGTAGTAGTAAATATGATTTCTGCAAAGAACACGCCCAGCAGCGCTCCCGCCAGCAGCTGCAGCCAGGGAATGCTAGTCTTCTTCTTTTTTTCTTTCTTCACAGAGCACCTCCATAGCGTGGATATAACCAGCAAAGCCTTCGCCCATGATGGTTTTGATGCAGGCGGCTCTCACATAAGAAACCTGCCTAAAATCTTCTCGCTCAGAAACATCGGAAATATGCACTTCTACAGTGGGAATTCCCACTGATTTGAGGGCGTCCAGAATTGCCACGCTGGTGTGGGTATAAGCTGCCGGATTGATGACGATGCCGTCATAATTTCCGTAAGCCTCCTGGATGGCGTCTACGATAGCGCCTTCGTGGTTGGATTGAAAAAAAGCGGCGGTCACGCCGAGACGGGCCGCCGCGCTTTCTACAACGCTGATCAAATCACGATATGTACCTTTTCCGTATATTTCCGGCTCCCTGATACCCAGCATGTTGATGTTGGGTCCGTTGATTACCAGAATTTTCATCATTCTCTCTCCTCGTTGTTATTGATAAAGAAATCACTCCAATAGGAGTAAGCGTCTTTCCGTTCCTCATACATCTGATCGAGAGGCATCGTCTGGGACAGCGGTCTGCCGTCTGTCTCCAGCTTGTCAAGGTCTCTCTTGATCCAAATGACAACGCCGTTTTGCTTGATGATATTATAGTTTATCTTCTTTTTGACAATACCACCGCCGGTAGCGATGACAAGGCCGGTCTGCACGCAGGCCTTTTCTAACATCTCCGTTTCGACCTTGCGGAAATAGGACTCACCCTTCTTCTCGAAAATTTCTGGAATAGACATTCCTTCGTGCTCTTCAATCATGTCGTCGATATCGACGAATTTCCGGTGCATCCTGGCGGCGATTTCATTTCCCAGCAGGGTCTTGCCTGCGCCGGGCATGCCGATCAGAATGGCATTGAGGGTTTCACTTCTGATTTCGTCGATGGCGTTTTCGATTTCTTCGTCTTCTATCTTCTTGTTCTGAAAGAATTCGCTGGATTCCTTTGCCTGAGCAACCAGCATCTCCAGTCCTCCCGTGGCAGGTATGGACTTGGCCATGGCGTCCAGAACAAGTTTTGTTTTATTTGGATTGTAGATCAGATCCACCACACCCCGGCAGTTTTTGAAATCGTCCAGATTGACAGGTGTCCTGCCGTTACCCGGATACATGCCCACCGGAGTGGTATTCACAATAATCTCACTGTCAAAATGGCGATGAATGTTTTCGTAGTTGTTCTCGCCGCTGCGAGAAATGACTACAATCTCCGCCGCTCCCATATCCGCAAGGACCGTCTGGACTGTCAGCGATGCACCACCGCTGCCGAGGACGATGCATTTCATGTTCCTGACTTCGATGCCGGCCGCTTTCAAGAGGTAGATAAAGCCGTCGTAATCTGTATTGTAGCCTGTAAGCTTTCCATCCGAACCGCGAACGATGGTATTGATGCTGCCGATCCGCCTAGCCGTGTCAGAAATCTCATCGCAGTATTTCTTGACTTTTTTCTTGTAGGGAATCGTCACATTGAAGCCGCCGTACTCCTCTGACCCCAGCAAAGCCTCCAGCTCTTCTTCCTGCACCTCACATAGTTCATATTCATAGTCGCCAAATTTGCTATGAATTAGTGGTGAATAACTGTGTGGCAGTTTCTCACCAATTAATCCAAATTTTTTCATCTTAAATCTCCATATAACTTCCTAAATACTTGAACTCATGGCTCAGTTCTTCCAGCTGGTTAATCAGCCTTACGAATTCCTCTGAGTGTACTTCTGAGTCGATGTCGAAATAGAACATGTAGTCGAAGTCTCTCTGTGGAAGCGGACGGCTCTCCAGTTTGAAGATATTGATGCCCAGCGCGTTGAATCTGGCCAATACGTTATAAAGCGATCCCGGTGTATGGGATACGATTAACATTAAACTTGTCTTGTCAGCGCCAGGATAGATTTCCAGCTTTTTGCTGATACAGATGAATCTGGTATAATTGTTTCCGTTGTCCTGTACAGCCTCCTGCAGGCAGGTCAGACCGTAAAGCTTGCCACAAGAATAAGAAGCCAATGCCGCGATATCATTTCTCTCAGATTCGGCAACCATCTTGGCGGCCTCTGCTGTATTCTCGCAGATGGTAATCTTGGCATTTGGGAAAGCCTTGAGGTATTCGTCGCACTGCATGATGGCCTGCTCGTGGGAGAAAATTTCTCTGATATCCTCTCTCTTGGTTTCCTTCTTTGCCAGAAGGCTGTGGTCAATCTTCAGCTTGACGCTTTTTACAACATAGAAATTATACTTCATCATCAAATCGTAGATCTGGTTGACAGAACCGGCCGTACTGTTTTCGACTGGCAGAATTCCGTACTGACAAAGCCCCTGGTCGATGGCGGCAAAGACGCCGTTAAAGTTCTTCATATACATGATCTTTGGCATTTTGAACAATCTGTCACAAGCCTGCTGTGAATAAGCGCCTTCCACTCCCTGGCAGGCAACGGTTGCCTTGGCCGGGAATATCTTCGGTGTTTCTTCTAGAGCAGTTTTGATAGATTTCACCAAAGGCGTATCCTGATCGGTGATCTTCCTCTGATGGTCTTTGCTCATCTCCATAATAGTATTATATAATATTCTGGCGTAAGATGCCATATCATCTGAGGCCATTTCTGTAATTTCCTCAAGTTTTTCTCGTTCTCTGATGATATCTACGACTGGCAGGTTGTTATCTTGTTTGTATTTAGCGATGTTTTCTGCCACTCTCATTCTCTCTTCCAGTTTTTCTACGATTTCTTTGTCAATATTGTCGATGTTCTTTCTATAGTCTTCTATGTTGCTCATTTTTCTTTACCTCTCTTATTTACCTGATTAAATCATAAATTGCAATGGCGGCGGCCGCTTCTACGCAGGGTACCGCTCGCGGCACGATACAGGGGTCGTGCCGGCCCCGAACAGCCAGCTTCGCATCTTCTCCTTTGGCGTAGCTGATGCTGTTTTGCTCTATAGAGATGGAGGGCGTCGGTTTGACTGCCACGCGGAACACTACCGGCATGCCAGAGCTGATGCCGCCCAAAATGCCGCCGTGATTGTTAGTACGGGTCTTTACCGTATCTCCATCAAAATAAAATTCATCGTTATTTTCGCTGCCGCGAATGCGGCCTGCATCAAAACCCCTGCCGAACTCGATTCCTTTGACGGCAGGGATGCTAAAGACTGCCTGGGCCACTTTGTTCTCAAGTCCGTCGAACATGGGCTCGCCCACTCCCGGCGGCATGCCGGTGACGGTGCATTCGATGATCCCGCCTACAGAATCTCCCACAGCTCTCGCCTGGTCGATGGCGCTGTAAGGATCCTCACTGTTTCCGCCGATTTCTTTGATGGCTGCCTGGACAGTGATTCCCTCTGCCTCCAAAATCTGTTTGCAGATGCCCCCTGCGATGCAGAGAGGCGCTGTCAGCCTGCCGGAAAAATGTCCGCCGCCGCTGACATCCTCGTGGCCGCCGTACTTGACGTGAGCTGTATAGTCCGCATGTCCCGGCCTTGGAATATCACGGATATTGTCATAGTCGCCGCTGCGGGTGTTGGTGTTGCGGATGATCGCCGTCAGCGGCGCCCCGCAGGTCACACCGCCTGCCAAGCCGCTGAGGAATTCCGGACGATCCGCCTCTTTCCGCGGTGTGGAATATTTGCTCTTTCCCGGTGCCCGCCTATCCATAAATGCCTGCAGCGCTTCCATATCGATTCTGAAACCTGCCGGCAGGCCGTCTACAGTCACGCCGATGGCCTCAGAATGAGATTGGCCGAATATCGAAATTTTCACCTTTGTTCCATAAGTTGAAGACATGCGTTTATACCCTTTCTATCTTGTCTGCCAGCTCCAGTGCTTCTAAATCAGCCCAGAAGCCGGGATAGGATTTGTTTACCGCATCTGCCCCTTTCAGGGTGACTGTCTCTGTGCAGAGGATGGATGCGATTCCCGCCATCATTGCGATGCGGTGATCGTTGTAAGAATCTGCACGGCCGCCTGACAAATCGCCGCTTCCCCGGATGATCAATCCGGCAGGCAGTTCCTCGATGTCAGCGCCCAGGTTCTTCAGATTTTCTGCCACTGTCTGCAGCCGGTCGCTCTCTTTGATTCTCAGTCTCTCGGCATTGACGATTTCCGTCGTGCCCGTGGCTGCCGCTGCGACCACTGCCAAAGCCGGCACCATGTCGGGAATCTGCCTCACATCGATGCGGATGCCTCTCAGCACTCCTCTTTTGACGGTGATTCCCTCTTCTTCTATATTTACAACTGCGCCAAACTGCGCAAGAATTTCCAAAATCTGTTTATCCCCCTGTAAGGAGTGCGGATTGAGACCTTTGACGCATACACCCTCAGGAAGCAAAGCGCCTGCCGCCAGCCAGAAACAGCCGTTGGACCAGTCGCCCTCCACCTGGTAGTTTTCTGGTCCTTGATAGGCCTGCCCGCCTGGAATCAGATAACCTTCCGCCGTCTCTACGATTTCTATGCCGAAATCCGCCAGAGCCTTCACCGTCATATCCACGTAAGACTTTGACTGCAGAACCCCTTTGACGACGATCCGGCTATCGCCTTTCAGAATGGGCAGTGCGAAGAGCAGACCACTGATGTACTGACTGGACACATCCCCCGGGATGTGATAAGTTCCGCTGGCCAGCTGTCCTTCTATGGTAAAAGGTATGCTGCCCTGAGGACTCAGCTTGCAGCCGTGAGCGATCAGTTCCTCGTAAAGAGGGCTGAGGGGACGCTCCGGCAGTCTTCCTTCCGGATAAAAAGACGCTTTATATCCCAGCGCTCCCATGACGGGCAGGAGAAACCGCAGAGTAGAGCCGCTTTCACCGCAGTACATCTCTTCCCTGCCTTCCTTTACCGCCTCCAGACACGCTCTGGTCGCCTTGATGTCCTTGGATTCTGCCTGGCAGACCACCTGGCAGGGTTTTGCCGAAAGAGCTGCGCAGATCAGCGCTCTGTGGGCGTCCGATTTTGACGGTATGATGTTTATCTTTCGCATAACAGCTCTCCCAGTTCTTCTGTCGTCAGACGCTGAAGCCTGCATTTTCCAATTCCTTCAGGCACCACAATGTCGATGAAGTTTCCTTTTCTCTTTTTGTCAGCCATACAGATATCATATAGCACTTTTCCCGATTGTGCAACTGTCAAATCGAACTCGTACACACGAAGCAGGCTGGTAATCTGCTCCTTCGTTTCCCGGCTGCACCATCCCTGTCTTTCTGAAATCTCGGACATCATCGCCATGCCCTTGGCCACTGCTCTGCCGTGACTGACCGCAAAATCTGTCGCCTTTTCGATGGCGTGGCCGATGGTGTGTCCGAAGTTGAGCAGCTGTCTGACGCCGGTGTCCAGCTCATCTTCCTCAACAAACTTTTTCTTGATTGCCACACAGCGCTGGATGATGCCCTCCATGCGATTTTCGGCTGCCGCTCTATCCTGCAGCAGTTCGAAGAGGGCTCCATCGGCAATGCAGCCGTATTTGATCACTTCTGCCATGCCGTCCTGCCAGACATTATCTGGCAGACTGTCAAGGAGCTGCGCGTCCTGGCACACCAGGGCGGGCTGGTGAAAGGCCCCGGCCAGGTTTTTCCCCGCCGGCAGATTAATCGCCGTCTTCCCGCCTATAGAAGAATCCACCGCCGCCAGCAATGTGGTCGGCACCTGAATCACTTTGATACCTCTGAGGTATGTGGCCGCAGCAAAGCCGGTCAAATCTCCTACGACGCCGCCGCCCAGGGCGACCAGAGCGTCTGCGCGGGTCAGGGGAATTTCCGCCAGGAAGTTCAAAAGTTCCAGATAAGTCTGACCGCTTTTGGAGTCTTCTCCTGGCGGAACCACATAGCTTTTGACATCGAAGCCTGCGCTTCTGAGGCTTTCCACGCATCTGTCCAGATATAGTTTTTCTACGTTTTTGTCTGTTACTACGACGAGGCTGTCGCCTTTGATAATTTTTCTTGCTTCGCTTCCAAGCTGTTCAAGTCGCATAATTTTTCTACCTCGCTCTTACATTCCTTTCCTTCTTTCAGCAGACGGATCAGTTCCTGCGGATCGTTGTCTGCCAGCGCCTGCTGGTATTTCTGCAGTTCTGCAATCAGTCCTGCCAGCTCCGCCCCCAGATTATCTCTGTTCTCGATGAATAGTTCCGTCCACATTTTCTCGTCCAGGTAAGCTACTCTGGTAAAGTCTTTGTAGCTTCCGGCTGAGACCATATTCTTGTTGTGCAAAATCGCTGTTTTGCTTTTGATAAATCCGTTGGAAACAATGTGGGGCATCTGAGATGTGAAGGCGATGACTTTGTCATGTTCCTCCGCAGTGGAGAAGGAAATTCTTCCAAATCCTGCCATCTGCAGGATTTTCTTCACTTTGCACATCAGATTGAGATCATTGTGATCGTCCGGCACCAGGATGAAAGGCGCGTCGTCAAAGAGGTCCGCGCTGCTGTGCTTGAATCCGCCCTTTTCTTTTCCGGCCATGGGATGCCCGCCCAGATAAGTGATTCCGTATTGCCTTGCCAGTTCATAACCGGCTTTACATACGTTGCGTTTTGTTCCGCAGCAGTCGATGATGATTGTTTCTTTTGACAGTCTGGGTGCATTCTGTTCCATCCACTTGATTGCTTCCACCGGAGTGATTGCGATAAAGATGACGTCGCACTTGCTAAAGTGTGCTTCGTCCAGTTCTCCGTCGATGGCCTCCGCCATCTTGGCAAATTCAGTAGTCAGATTGTTTTGATCGCTCCCCAGAACTGTAGCACCGGCTTTTTTATAGGCTTTTGCCAGAGATCCTCCGATCAGCCCTAGTCCTACAATTCCGATATTCATTTAGATCACCTCTCTTATCTTTCTTACCTGGTCCATAACGTCTTTGAACTGTGCCGGAGTCAGCGACTGCGGTCCGTCGCAGAGCGCCTTTGCCGGGTTGTTATGGACTTCTATCATCAGGCCGTCTGCGCCGCATGCGGTTGCCGCCAGGGCCATTGGTTTTACAAGGTTTGCATGACCCGTCGCATGGCTCGGGTCGATGACCACCGGCAGATGGGTCAGGTTGTGCAGCACCGGTACTGCCGAAAGGTCCAAAGTGTTTCTGGTATACGTCTCAAAGGTTCTGATGCCTCTCTCGCAGAGGATGATGTTCTCGTTGCCCCCTGCCATGATGTATTCGGCACTCATCAAAAGCTCCTTGAGGGTGTTGGCCAGACCCCTCTTGAGGAGGATGGTCTTCTTGGTTCTGCCCAGTTCTTTGAGCATTTCGAAGTTCTGCATGTTTCTCGCGCCGACCTGGATCACATCTACGTCTTCAAAAAGCGGAAGGTGGTTGGCGTTCATGATCTCTGTGACGATGGGAAGGCCGGTGGCTTTTTTTGCCTCCAGCAGCAGCTCGATGCCCTCTGCCTTCATGCCCTGGAAGTCGTATGGGGAAGTTCTAGGCTTGAAAGCGCCGCCTCTGAGCATGGTGGCTCCGGCAGCCTTGACGCCTTCTGCCACTTCTCTGATCTGCTCCGGTGTCTCCACGGAACACGGTCCTGCGATAACTGCGAAATGTCCGCCGCCGCATTTTGCGCCCAGCACGTCGATAACGGAATCTTCTGGATGGAACTTCCTATTGGCGCTCTTGAACGGATCGGAAATCAGTGTTACCTTCTCTACGATGTCTAAAAGTTCCAGCATCTCTACGTCGATGCCGCTGGTATCTCCGATGAGCCCCAGGACTGTCTGGTATGCGCCGATGAACTCGTGTACCTGTACCCCCTGGGCCTCGAACCACTGAATCAGTTGGTTTCTCTGTTCCTCTGTTGTTTCTGGTTTTAATGTAGTGATCATGTCTTTACCTCTCTCTTTCTCTTGCCTTCAAAATTTTACTCCGGACAGATTGCCGCTGGCTCTTTGGCAAAATGTCATGGCTGTCGCCATTTTCTTCGGGGAAAAATGAAAAAACTCCTGTGGCCGGTAAGCTACAGGAGTTTTTCTAGTAATTTGTCATTATTTTAGGATTTTAATTATAGACAATCACTCAAAACTTTTTTGTGCAGCAAAACCGACTTTTCCCTTGCGCTAAAGAAAAAGTAATAAAAGTAATATTCTGCTGCGAAATATAAGTTTCTCATGACTGTGGATTTCCTTCTTGGATTTGATGTTACTACTTTAACACATCCTTTTGTGAGAATCAAGGGTTTTTCACAAAATTTATTGTTCTTTTTTGTGAACTTGGAACAAAATACACAGTAACAAAAATCCTCTCACTTCAAAATAGTGATTTTGGAGTGAGAGGATTTAAAATATGACATTACATATAAATTAGCTTCTCTACATGGAGATTAACTTTAACTTACCTTACAACAAACTTATGAATTTAATACTTCAATAAATTTTGTTTAGTAAGAAATTGTTCTACCATCCTTCTATCCGATTCATTAAAAAAGACAATTCTGCTTATATTACCATACCATTTGTTTTCCCATTGTACGGCTACATCCGCCTTCTGTAGTTTACTAAGGAAAATTTTTTTGTCTTGATTCAATTTACTAGCAGAATAAGCATAATCAATGGCCAAAGCAATCAACAGTTGATCATCTTCCTTGCTCGAATAGCAACTAGTATCCAGATATATACGTCCTGTAGCATCTGTATCTTCGGACCAGTTTCTAAAATCATTTTGCTCTGCCCGTGCAATATCGCATTGTAAGTCATGATAGGTTGCAGATAATAATATTAACCTGCTAGCCGTCAAATTCAAATTTGAGCGATAGATACTAATTGAAAGTATCAATATAGCAACTGTTGCTATGGACAAAAAAGCTATGAGTATTTTTTCAGCCTTATTCTTTTTCAACTTTCAATCACATCCTTTTAGAAAGAATAGTTCATGCTCCTTGTAAATGATCCAACAGTAGACACAAACTGATATAGCTTTACTGTTCCATTTAGTTTAGGCAACGACAAGGTATTCTTATTTTCCACATATACGTGAAATGCTAACCCTTTAGTACCATTAACGTTCGCTGTGCTCTGCATTGAGTTCCATTGAGCATTCATTCCAGCAAAATTAAATGTGAAGGTATTCTCATTATAGCCCCCATATGAATTATTGCTCGGAAAAGATGGTACGGATATACCAATTGGGTTTATTGATGTTAACCATTCAATAATTTTTATCCAATCAGGCTTTGGATTAGGTATTGTTGGATTTACAGATATAATCCTTCGATTTACAGTATCTGCATTTATAATATGATAAACTCGACCTGTTAACTGCACCTTGCTCAAAAATGTAACCGCCTGATTTTTTCTTGTCTGAATGCGAATACCTATCCGATTATTACCATTTTCAGGATTCCAAGATGCTGCCATATAAATATACTCCGATGTCTTCGAGTTTATCAAAGTGTTTTTGCCTGTTGCGTTTAACTGCTTATTATCCGTAATCGTATTCTCGTTTTCTTCTGACAACATTTCATTTTTGATTTTTCGGCACTCATTTTCTACTGCCTGCAACCTATTGCTGCCAAAAGCATATACCATTTCGCCAACAATGAAATCAAGTAATTTAATCTTACCCTCTTCTACAGTGAGATTTATACTTACATTATTTGAAAGTTCTGCAGTATAAACATTTTCATAGACCTTTTTCAGCTTAACTTCTAAAGGATGATTAAGCATTGTCCTTTCATTTTTACTTAGTCGGGTTACATCCTGATTAATTAAGTTCTCTGATATGTCATTTATACTCAGCAATGCATAGTCAATCCTTTCTTCAAAGGTTGTTGCTATAGAGTATCTGAGAACTTTGTCTAAGTGCTCACCAGAAATGTTGTATGAAAAGCCCTTCATTTCTTGTGAAACTGAACTAGTTTCCTTTGTTGCTGCATATGAGAAACATGTCGCCAAAAGTGATACTAGCATTATAAGTGACAATAGTCGCATACATCTCATCTTCATTTGTTTTACCTCCTTATATACTTTCTTAATTTTTCAAACAAATCTCTTTTTCATGATAATTTCCACATCAGAATCTCTCCTCTCCTGCATATAATCCTGCATTCCTTTTATAGCACAGGGCTGATTTCAGAATTTTCTTTAACTTTTCTTAATGATACCACATACATTTATATACGTCAATAATATATATCTATTTTTTGTATTTGTATTTTTCTTTTTTGCATATTGTATTGATTTTTACGATTTTTCTGATATAATCCTTATTAGAAGGGGAAAGCGAGAATGCGATGAAAAAAGAGGACACTAAGAACAGTCAAAAACGAGATATTTCCGAAAACTTCGAAGCACAGTTTAAGAAAGCCACTCTGACACTGATGGTGCTAAAGATACTGTCAGAACGGGAGATGTACGCTTACGAGATCGGACAGGTTTCTTTGCAGCGAAGCGATGGCAGGTATAAGATGCCCCTGCTCTACACCACAATAAATAAACTGCAGGAGCAGGGATTCGTTACAGAAAGCAATAAGGTCATCTCTGAGGATAACCGTGTAAGAATCTATTACAAAATCACCGATGACGGACTTGCTCATTTAGAAAATCTAAAACAGCTGTATGCTGAACTTGACCAGGTAATCTGGTCTGTCGTATATGGGAAAGAACTACACACACCATTGGGGACAGCGCTATTTGATGGAGGTAATGATGAACAAGACTGATGAAATAATCGAACAATACTTACTAGATATCCGCAAAGCGATTCATAACCTTGTACCATGCGAGACTTTTCTCGAAGGCCTAAGGCAGGAACTCCAAGAGGCATTGAGCACTTCCGAAAGTTGTACGTTAGAGGAATTGATTTCACAATTTGGCGATCCCGGAACCATCGCACAAGAGTTCTTGGAAGATACAGAAGAGCTGCATCCAAAAAAGATAGCCAAGTCAAAAAGAAAACGAAATATCATCATTGGTGCGCTGATTGTTGTATTAGTCGTATCCCTAGGTTATCTATATGTGATACATAGCCAAACACAGGCAAAAGCAGTACAGACTATTGAAGTAATAGAAGAGTAAACGGTAAAACGAACAGGAGGTTCTAAAATGAGATCAAAATTAATCGTACTACTTACAGTCATCACCCTGCTTATTGTAAGCGCCGTCCCATCATTTGCGACAGGTTCATCCAGCATGGAGACAAGAGTCGAACATTTCCCTGATGGCTCTTACGCAATCATTACCATTGAAGAGGAACCTAATATCACACCTTTTGCAACGGCTAAATCAAAGACCGTACAGACCACTTATGAATACTACAATGTCCAGGGGAAACACGCATGGGACTTCATTCTGAAAGGCACCTTTAGCTACGACCAGAAAACAGCTAAAGCGACCGCCGCTTCAACCAGCTATAAGATTTATGTGGATGGTTGGAAGTGCACATCAAGAGACAGTTGGACGACTGGGGCTACAGCAAAAGGTACAGGCACATTCAAGTATCTGACAATGACCAAAAATGTCGAGCTTGGGCTGAAGTGTTCACCAAGCGGCACGGTTACCGCAGTATAAACAAGCTTCCATCATTTCTTCGTTACATAAGGAAATACCGCTTTAGGGGGATGGTATTTCCTGTGTGATATTATTAAAGGGACTCACAGCGCGCTGATATAGCTGCTCATGAGTCCCTTTGTTTCATTCTCAAACATTCAACAGATGTTTTAGGCTTGTAAGAATTCCCTGCTCACCCAAACCAGTAATCCCACGCATTTATTTCTTTTAGCCTCTCTTTTTCAACATCATATTCCCAATACATAGGATCTACCAGGACTTTAACACTTGGTGGAGTATCTATAAACATCAGCAGTCCTCTTGCCAGGCAATAATCAACATTTCTGGAAGCAAACACCAGTTTATGGTCATCCATCATTTTCACTCCACAGGCAAAACCTCCAACGGAAAGCAACTCCTTTTCTTTACCGTTTTTCAAATCTAGTTTTAACAGTATCCCCTTATTGTCAGACATGTCATTGACCAATCCGTAATAATCGTCCTCAAATTGAAGCCAGATAAAGAAACACTGATACTGGTCCCAAATCAGCTTATCAAAATACTCTCGCGTGTTTTCCGGCAAAGCAGCAGTTATTTTTTCATGCTGCTTCAAGTCCCTGCTTTCAAGTCGATCACCATTCAATTCACCAAACGAAATCGGAATTCTTAAGTATGTCCAAAGAAGAATTACGCCAGTTCCGATGACCAATATGATTTTTTTCATCATGATTTCCTTACTGTATCATATTTCCTCGAAGGTCCACCTATTAACAATAAATTTCTTACGTTGGAACCGGTCCGCCATAAGCAAATGGTACGATGATAAGAAGAAACACATAAAATACAAGAGGAGATGCTAAAAAGCAGCCGCCCAGGATGAAGAGCCAAAGCGATTTGTTTCTCTTTCGTTTCTGCTGCTGCCCAATGAAAAGGAGCATGATTCCTATGAGAGAGATGAGAACTGGCAGGCATAGAAAAACGAATCCGGTCAAGTCCATTGCGTCCAACAGAAAAACCATGGTAAAGATCAACGTCCCCAAAAGAATGACTATTATGCGATCTTTCGTTTTGATTTCGCCTTTATATATTGCAATTGCCTCTAAAAGCGCATCATCCTGCCCTTCCTGTCCCAATAATTCCATCACGGTTTTGCCAGATACGCGAATCAAAAGCTCAAAAGTCTTTATATTCGGAAATCCAATGCCATCCTCCCATTTTGCCAGCGTTTTTTCTGAGACGGACAAAATCCTGGCCAGTTCACTTTGCGTCCATCCCTTTTCCTGTCGCAGCCTAAAGATGAAATTCTCTTTCATAACAATCATCCTCCCCTATAGAACGAATCGCATGAACATTTTTAAGGATAAATAAAGCCCTGCAAAATCTTTGTCAGATCAAAATTCCGTCCTCTCCAATTTACTGCGTATTTCTCGTTATAGTCGATCCACAAAATTTTGTCAGAAGTGTGCGTAAACACGCCGATTACCTTGCCATTCTCATAGGCATTCAGCTTGTTCCCCTCTTTCTCTGCCCTGAAAACTTTGTTCTCACCAAAGCTATAGACCCAGCAGCCTTTTGAGATATCGACATTGCTTTTTTCCGCGCATTCGACCAGCGTTTCATTATCTTCCGCAACATCAATAGAGAGCAAAAAGTCAGCTGGATAGATATTGTCTACTAGTTCCCTATTGCCGATCGTAAAAGAGCCGAATAGCGGGTCGTTCGACAAGTAGGTTTCTCTTTGCGATACGTGATAGATAACAACTAATATAATCACCACGGCGGCGACCCCCACAGCTACCAGTAATACTCTTTTGCGAGTTCCATTCATATCATTTATCCCCCCTATATCCCAGATGACTCCCTTTATTTCTGTCTTAACCGCCATTGTTTACCAAAGTTAAAAATCATTACTACTACAAATGCGATGATCAGATAAATACCGGTCTCGTATATTTGAAAAAGGTAGTCCCCATAGGCACTTTGATCCAGCAACGAGAAAATGCCGGCACAAGCTAACAATCCAGCCGCGATTCCACCAAACAAAGCGAACAGTTTTTGAAACGGCACTGCCGAACCGACTTTGATAAAATCATAAATCACCATGCAGCCGCCCAATAAGGCTATCGATGCGCAAAACCCGTGTACCTTTTCTGCAAATATGCGAATTTCCAAGCGTTGATCAATTAATTCCATATAATTTGGCATTCCGGCTAAATCTGCTGGATGCATAAAGCGGTTCAGTAGCAAGAGTATCGTCGAGTAGATCAAAAATCCCGCTGCACATACTATGATGAGTATGATAATCCAAGTCCTTCGACTCAGTCCTATTTTACCGTCTTTTCTCATAACAGCACCTCCTTCACAAAATAGGCTCCTTTAACTCGAAAACCTCATCTTTGTCTATAGCCGCATACTTTTTCGCAGCCCGCAGCTCGCCATCGGACAGTATTTCGAACTCCTCCCCGTCAAAATCCTTCGCATCCGATGCAGCATCAGACGGCAGACTTAATTTGACCACATCTTTTCCGATCAGTCTGCGTTCAATGGTATAATGCAGCGTTACAACCCCGCCATTACCACGACAGATATCAAAACTCCCGTAACGATTTTCTTATTGAGTTTCATGGCTTTCCCCTTTCCACTTTTTGCGATGCAAGTGATAGAGTCGCCAACTGCTCCACAGGGTTGCCACGGTTACGACAGCCAACGGCACATATAGGAAAACGTCAATGACATAGGGTTTCCCAGCGCTGTCTGGAATGGGATAGGTATCGCAGTAAAGTTCTCTTCCTTGATACTTGAAAAACTGATAGCCGCCATATATGCAGCAAATCATCCCACCGATCATACAGATCCACCCAATCTTTCTCTCCTCTGAAAGACACCATGGCCTTTTACTGCTTAAAAGCAGTGAGCAACCTCCGATTCCCATCATCCCTCCGCTTGCAATTCCAATCCAGTTGATGATATCAACAAACAAAACGGAAGAATTCACGCCAAACATATAAGGTTTTTCGCCAAAATAGATTCTGCCATCAATAAAATGAAAGAAAAGAAATAAGTAATAGCACATCATCATCGCTCCGATAATCAAACAGAAACCATAATATTTTTTACATCTGCTCTGTAATTCCTCATTCATCAGCACTTATCCTTTCCCAATCATCGACCCAATCCGCTCGCCTTCAAAAACGCCCCTTTTTCTCCAGAAACACTTTTACCTTTTCTCTGTCCTCATCTTCGAAAAATATAACCCTGCTCTTTGAAAAGCGCTTGCCATCGTTTTGCATTGCGGCCTCCATATCCTTCAGTTCGCTGAGAAAACGACGTTCCTCTTTTTTCAATCTGCCAGAAGAATACGCATAATTAATAATCGACTCAATCAACTGTTGATCGTCTGCCTCGTCAGCATAACTGCCTGGACTAATATAGATACGGCCAGTTGCATCAGTATTACTCGGCCAGTTGGCAAAATCATTTTGCTCTGCCCTTGCGATATCGCACTGCAGGTCGTGATATACTGCAGTTAACAGCGTCAGTCTGCTGTTTAACAAATTCTGATTCAGGCGATAAGTATGTCCAACAAGGGCTAATATGACGACAGCCTCTATGATCACGCCGATCATCAGCCACTTTTTTATTCCATCTTTTTTCATTTGTTTCACACCCTTTGTATCAGTCACCCTGCTTCAAATAGGCCGCCCATTTCCAAGTCTCGGTGCTGGTAGAAATCCTCATTTGTCGCACCTGATCGAAATAGGCAATCTCCTCTGCATTGCGCCCATCCATCCGTATGACTTTGTGTATCACATCGTGAATCTTCTGGTAATCCCCCATAGAATCATAGCCTTCAACGGGAATCTGCCCGTCCAGCAGCTCCAATGTTCCCGAAGGATACCAAGATTTGTAATCGTTCTCTGCCGCTACGTCGAGGTCCTTTTGCATCAGCATAAAAGCATTCGTAATGGAATAGATTTTCTGCCGTTGCAGCTGGTCATATTGCTTAAAACAGATCACAGACATCGCTATGGAAAGTACGACAAAGACTGCCAGTAATGCAATCAATACTTTTTTGGTCTTCATCTGGACATCACTCCTATCTCGTCCTCTTCTTTTATCACTAGTTCTCCACTGACCTCTTCAAGTACAACTTATACAGCGTCCACAAGCCGCCTGCGGTTTCAACCGCGGCAAAAGCCATCGGCAGATACATAAAGGTATCGAAGACGTAGGTCTCTCCCGCGCTGCTGACGTAGGAACCGTCAAAGGTGTACAATTCCCTGCCATGGTATACATTCAGCTCGTAAATCCCGTTGGCCAGCAAAATCACCCCCATGATGAAAAATATCCAGGCAGCTTGTTTGCTTTCAACCAGAGACCACGGTCTTTTCCTCATACTAATCAGCCTGCCTAGACCTGCTCCCGTAGCAGCTACACTGGCGATCCGAAACCAGCTCAGTTCGTCATTGAACCAGGTGGAAGGATTTTCCGACCACTGATACGGTTTTTCGCCAAGATAAAGGATGGCATCTTCAAAACGAAAAGTGAGGAACAGTATGTACCCAAGCAAAAGGCATCCGGCTATGGTAGTGAAAAAGAAATATCTCCTGCCGCTTCACAGCTTCTCATCCATGTGCTATCCCCTCCTCCTTTGGAATTCAACCAGTTCTTTATATTTTCAGTTTATTCTGTTATTTTCTTAAAGTCAATATAACCTAGGTAAAATTAAGAATTATTAAGAATTAAAAAACGCAGACAGGTTTTCCGTGCAAGACCTGTCCGCGTTTTGGCAATTATTTTCTTATTTTGTCGGCGCATAGCCTTTGACCTCTTTATCCCTTGTATCTACCAGCAGCACCGCATAGTTGTGCATGCCGATCTCGTCCGGCTGGGTATCACCCACAGTTACCATGCGATAATCGCCGACATTTTTCTCTGTGACTTTCTCGTCGGTTTGAAAGGCTGCGGATTTGTAATCATCGAAGGTCATCTCTTCGATCCGGTAGATAGAATAGTCGATGTTTCCGGCCTTCGTAGAAAATTCCTTCTTCCCCTCGATATACTGTCTGCAGATCTTCACCAGCTCTGGCTCGTACTGGTAAACGCGGTCACAATACTCCATCAACATGGTGCCGTCGCCCTCGCTGATTCTGTAACGCGCTTTGCTGTTCACCATCAGGATATTGTCAAAGAATTGCAGCTTTGTTTTGCCGCCATCAGACTGCTCCAGTGTAAAGACAAAAGGCGCGCCATACTTATCAGATTGAGCCTCGTCATCCCTTTTCAGATCAAAGCTGTTCACCAAACTGACAAAGTCTTTGATCTCCTCGTCGTTAAGACCGATAACCTCTTCATCTGCCAACATCGCGCTTACCTTTATTGCCATAATCTCCTCAAAACGAAGTTCCCCGTTGTCGATATCTGCAAGCCCCTCTTTTGCGCAGCCAGACAACGTCACAATGGTCACAAGGAGCAAACCCAAAATACCTATCTTCCTTCTGCTATGCTTTCTCAATTCTTTCATCGCCTCCCCTGCATGAATAACCCTTCTATTATAATACACCACTTTTTTTGGTGATTATTGCGTTACTACAACAGAAAGACTCTTACGATTTTATCTATTACATCCACATCGATGCCTCCATCCACCTGATCAAAGCTGATCAAAAGGTTGTCCCAGAGATCAATCCCCTGATCGTGATAATTTTCTAACTTGCTGTAAGTTCTCTGCAAATAGTTTTCATCGTCTGTCAGGCCAAAATGCTCCCAGATGAATTCTTTATTGTCCTTGGGCCTTTTGATGCGAAAATCTGATCTATACTTTCTTCCATTTACTTTCACTTTTATCTCATATTGATACGCAATTCCATAAGAATGGAGAATCTCAGCGATGATGATCTCGGATTTGGAGCGATACTTTATGCCTTTAAATCGATGGATCTTTTCCTTCTCTCTATACTCGTCTTTATCCGGCTGCAATTTGTTCCAATATTCATCTGTTTCGATAACAGGCTGGTAACGTTTGAGCAGCCTCTCCAACAAGGGGATATCCATCTCTGCATTGTGAATTCTCTGCGTCAGCTGTTCTTTCAGAAGATAAGTTTCCTTTACTTTTGGCTGTTTTCTTAAACTGATCAAATTTCCTTTTTTCTCAAGGTAATAGTGCGTCCTGCCATGGCTCTTCTTTCTTTTCAGGTTTCCGGATGGCATGGCTCTGAGTTCTCGTTTTTCAATTTTGACTATGTGGCGCAGATACGCCAGCTGCGCCACCGTTGCGTCTCTATAATTCATCAAAGCCCCTCCCGTTTCTACCACTATTTTACATAAAATTACATAAAAAGTCAATATAGAATTGCTGTGCGCCCCAAATCTACATCATGCTGCACTGTTTTTTGCTGAAATCACGAAATAAGACTGTTTTGGAAAAACTGCTGTAACCATTGAAATTCAGCCATTTATCACTCGATTTCGGCAGAATTTTTTTAAAAAAATCTCTGAAACCGTTGCAAACACTTGCGCAAAAACTTTTTTCCAATCCGACAAAAAAACGTCATTTTGGCAAAAATCGAGGGTACATGGGAAAAATCAAGGGGAGGAGGAGGCGCAGCGCATCGAATTAGCACAAAAAAGCTGCCAGCTCTATGTCATTGACAAGAGCCGGCAGCGCCTTATACTACCTTATTAGTCCAATCCTCGATATTCCAAACGTCAGTGACTATACCTTCATAGAATTCCGGTTCATGGCTGACCAGAATCACTGTACCCTTGAAATCCCGAATAGCTTCTTTCAGCACATCCTTAGCTACAGGGTCCAGGTGATTGGTAGGCTCGTCCAGAACCAGCAGGTTCATGGGTTTCTGCATCAGCTTGCAGAGCCTGAACTTGGCATTTTCACCGCCTGAGAGCACCCTGACCTGGCTCTCGATATGCTCGTTGGTCAGACCGCACTTGGCAAGCGCACGGCGGGCTTCCCCGTTATCCAAGGATGGAAAATCGTCCCAAAAATCCTGCAGAGCCGTTTTGCTGCTGCCATCATGCTCCTGTTCAAAGTAAGCCGGCTCCGCATAGTAGTCCAGCTTCACTTCCCCGTCAAAAGCCGGGATGAAACCCAGCATGGTCTTCAGCAACGTAGATTTTCCCAGGCCGTTGACTCCTTTGATTGCAATCTTCTTACCCCTCTCCACGTGGAAGGTCAGCGGATTTGTCAAAGCCTCGTCGTAACCCAGCACCAGATTCTCCGCCTCGATGACATACTTGCCAGGCGCTCTGGAATAGTCGAACTGAAACACAGGCTTCGGCTTCTCCTTCGATAATTCAATTTTATCCATCTTGTCCAGCTTTTTCTGTCTGGACTTCGCCATATTGGACGTGGCGATTCGCGCCTTGTTTCTGGCGATAAAATCCTCCAGATCAGCGATTTCCTTCTGCTGCTTTTTGTAGGCCTGCTCCAATTGCGCCCGTTTGATATCATACATATGCATGAAGTCGTCGTAATTGCCCGTGTACCTGGTCAGTACCGCTTCCTCCACATGGTAAATCACATTGACCACATCATTTAAGAACGAAATGTCATGGGACACCAGAATAAAGGCGTTCTCGTAATTCTGCAGAAAACGAGTCAGCCAGACGATGTGATTTTCATCCAGATAGTTGGTGGGCTCGTCCAAAATCAAAATCATCGGGTTCTCGAGGAGCAGTTTGGTCAAGAGGACCTTTGATCGCTGTCCGCCTGAGAGTTCACTGACATCCTTGTCTAAACCGATATCACCCAGACCGAGGCCGTTGGCAAATTCCTCAATACGGGCATCGATGGTGTAGAAACCGCTGTGCTCCAGAATATCCTGAATCTCCGCTGCATCCTCCATCAGCTTGCCCATCTCCTCGTCAGAGGCAGATCCCATCTTGTCGTAACAGGCCAGCATTTCCGCTTCCAAATCAAAATAGTGGCCGAAAGCCTCCTGCAGCACCTCTCTGATGGTCTTGCCAGGCGTCAGACTGCTGCGCTGATCTAAATAACCTGTTGTGATATGATTGCACCAGCTGACTGTCCCCGCATCCGGCATCAGCTTACCTGTAATAATATTTAAAAATGTCGTCTTTCCTTCGCCATTGGCGCCCACAAGACCGACATGTTCCCCTTTGTTTAATCTAAAAGAGGCATCCTCCAGTATTTGTCTTCCGCCAAAACCGTGGGACACCTTCTCAACTGTCAATACACTCATGATTTCCTCCCGCTAAAATGAAACATTCTCTTTGAGTTTATCATCTTTCTTGTGGGACTGCAAGTAGATATTTCTCACGTAAAGCTGACAGGCAAAGGAATTACAGACGTTCCAGAAAAGGTCTCGCGGATCGTTTGGATTGGCTTTTTTTGGCATGGAAGTTCCGTGGAAAGCGTGCTCTACCGCTTCTTCGATCAGCTGGCAAAATTGATTATAAGATATTTCCTTCTCAGAAGCTCTCAAAGCCATTTTAATCAGTCGAGATATCTCATTTATAGTATAAACAGGCTTCAAAATGGCAATGACAAATAGAGAAGCCACGGCGACCCTGTCGTATTTCTTGTTGACCGGCGGTGCGATAAACTTCTGCTTGACGTAATTGTTAATCATGGTTTTCGTCATGATCTTCTTTCCGTCAAAGGAGAGATAGTCGCCCAGCCATTCGTCCAGCAGAGAAAGGACCTGGTCCAAATACAGATCCATAGAAGGCAGTTCCTCCCATCTCGGCAGTCTAAATTGTTCTAATCCTCTAGTTCTACCCATTCTTCATCCTTTCTGTGTATGATTGATTATATGAGCGATTACGATTTGCTGGAGTCTGCCGTGACCTCTCATGAGGTTTTTGCGAGTCTCTCCACGCTGATTTTGTACTTTTTGAAACATTTTTATAAATCCTGCACAAAATATCCCCATGATCTTTCATACACTAGTGGCATATTTAGATTTATTTACCATTTCGGTTATCTTTAATAATATTTTTGCTCATCAGAAAACGTCAATTCGAAGTAAAAAATAACCGAGCTGCCCTCCCAGAGCAAATCATGTCGCAAGTTTCAGCCTCATCCGTCAAAAGGCAAAGGAACTCTGGCCGATTTTTGTGCAGGAGGCTTCCAATCACTCCAAAAAGCACAAAAGTACCGTGAGCCAACAGCGCGCATGTTACAATTCTCAGAACAAGCAGGTAAAATAAATGTCAAGTGGAATATTCCACAGATAAATGAAGAATACCACATGAGAAAGTCATTGTCAACCGTTGACAAAGTGTTTTTAATAAGGTAATATAGTTTTAATAACTATGTACAGAGTAATAAGGAGATATAACATTGAAAGAGATCAAACATTTGAAACCCGTCTTTGCATCTGTTTTCCACAAAGATTTCAGGGAATTGATCAATTACGGAGCCGACGCCTATAGAGGCGACGATGCTTTCATCGTAAAACACAAGCGAAATAAAAAAGACATATCCTACGAACATATAAAATTTGAAAACTTCCGCGACCACGTCAACTATCTGGGAACCGCCATGCTAAAAAAAGGATACCTGGGCAAGCGCATCGCCATCATTGGTAAAAACCGCTACGAGTGGATGCTGGGTTATTTTGCGACTCTATGCGGCATCGGTATCTGTGTTCCCCTGGACAAAGGACTTCCCTATGACGAGGTGGAATCTTCCCTGGAGAGAAGCTACGCAGACATCCTCATCTTTGATAAAGCCCATCTGGATACCGTCGAAGAACTGAAAGAAAAGAACAACACCAAAGTGACCGAATACATCTGTATGGACGACATCGAAGGTTATGACAGCGTCAACAAAATGATGGAAACCGGGCGCAGCGCCTTGGAGGGCGGCTTTGACGAGTATCTCAATCTGCCCATCGATGCCGATGGAACCACCATCATTCTCTTCACCTCTGGCACCACGTCCCTGTCAAAGGCAGTACAGCTGTCACAGCACAACATCACCGCCAACGTTTACGCCATGCTGCAGACAGAAGACATTCGCCACGGTGACATCAACATGGCCTTCCTGCCTTACCACCATACCTTCGGTTCCACAGGCCAGGTCGTCATGCTGGCGGCAGGCGTGACCACCACCTTCTGTGACGGCCTCAAATATCTGCAAAAAAACATCGTGGAATACAAGGTTTCCATGTTCGTCTGCGTACCGCTTTTGATTGAATCTATCTACAAGAAGATCATGCAGACGGTCAAGAAAGAAGGTCTAGAGAAGAAAGTGGCCTTCGGCCTCAAGGTTTCCAAGCTTTTACTGCGTTTTGGCATCGACGTGCGCCGCAAGCTGTTTAAGCAGATTCTTGACCAACTGGGCGGAGAACTGCGTTATGTTATCAGCGGCGCCTCCGCCATCGACCCTGTCGCGCTGGAGGGATTTAACGACTTCGGCATTACCGCCGTACAGGGTTACGGTATGACAGAAGCCGCGCCAGTTATTTCAGCGGAAAATACCTGGGAGCGAAAGACTGGCTCCATCGGCAAACCGCTGCCAGGCGTGGAAGTAAAAATCGACCAACCTAACGAGGAAGGCATCGGCGAACTGATTGCCCGCGGACCAAACATCATGGCTGGCTACTATGAAAACGAAGAAGAAACGGCAAAAGTATTGACAGATGGCTGGCTGCATACCGGCGACCTGGCTTCTGTAGATGAGGACGGTTATCTCTTTATTCGCGGCAGAAAGAAAAACGTCATCGTTCTTAAAAACGGTAAGAACGTCTATCCAGAAGAGCTGGAAATCCTGGTCAGCAATCTCCCTTATGTGGAAGAAAATATGGTCTTTGGGCAGCCTCGCCACAAAGACGGTGACCACAAAGACCTGGCCCTCTGCGCTAAGATTGTCTACAAGCCAGACTATATGAAAGAGACTTATGGTACAGATGATCCGGCGGAGATCGAGGCCATCATCAAGAAAGACATCGACACCATCAACGATGAACTGCCGACTTACAAACACATGCTCCGTGTCATCGTCACAGATGAGGAGATGATCAAAACCACTACCGGCAAGGTCAAAAGATATGAAGAAGAAAAGAAGATGTAGCACTTGCAAGATATAACGAGAAATCAAAAGCCCTGCACTGGCGCAAAGCCGGTGCAGGGTTTTTAATATCTTTCTATGGTGATGTACTGTCTGTCTTTTCGCGATCTGCCGCCGACCTCTATCAGGCAGGCCTTTCCCTTTCCGCGCAGGGTCAGTTTGTCGCCCTCGCTCACCTGGAAATCCGGCTTGATCACCTCCACATGGTTTACAAAGACCAGTCCCCGGCCGATTGCCTCGGCAGCCTTGCCGCGAGACAGACCAAAAGCTGATGCCATGACGCTGTCAAGCCGCAGAGATGCTACGGTATCGGTCATCGTCGTGCGCTTTAACGGCGGTACGATCAACTCGCTGACCGGATGCTGCGACAGGGAAAGATTGGTTCGCCCTGCCTTATAATAGTTCATCAAAATGAAATCGGCAATATCTGTTAAGACGATGATATCCGCCCCGTCTTCGCGCACCAAAATATCACCCAGCAGTTCCCTCTTAATACCTAAGGCTGCTAAAGATCCCAGATAATCGCGATGGGTCAGCTCACGGCCACCTTCGGCCTTTGCAGCTCTGATCACCGTCAGCGGGTCGTAATCTGAAAGTTTTGCGTAATCTGGCAGATTGATTAAAATCACCCGTTCTGCTTCTTCATGACCGCCATAAAAGATAGAACGGGTTGGTGGAAGAGCGTCTCCTTGCGGCTCGGCATCAAAGGTAGGGATATGCGCCTTGCGGCAATAAATCCTAGCCAAAGACTGCTGATGACTGTCCAGAAATCCAGTATGTGTCGCTATGTATTTGTTTTCGCATTGGGTTATCTTATCTTCTATTTGACCCAGTAAAAAATGATCTTCTTTCATGGGGACTATTGTATCACATCTATATCACCATTTCTAGTCTCTACTCTGATCGTGACCTCAGCTTTATCGCCGATTGTGCCCGCAAGGCTTTGTTCACCAGCTTTCAGCTCTTTATCAAAGCTGGTCGAAATGCTGCCGTTCTTCGTCGCAGCCTCAAAATAGAAGGAGAGCTCCTTCGGTATGGATAAACGAACTTTATCGTTTTTGTTATACAGCCAGATGTCTCCTGTTATCTCCGCAAAGTCTACCTGCAGCGTGCCTTCATTATTTACCATAAATTTTCCGCTGCCCCTGATTGTTTTCACATCAAAATCTCCGTGGGTTGTCGTATATCTGATATTGCCATCTGCCTCATCGCCTCGCACGGTTCCCTCCGTCGTCTCCAAATGGATGCGCTGAGCCTGCAGGTGATCAAAATCCAAGGTTCCCCTGGTGGTGCTCAGTTTCACCGCGGTGGCCTCTACATCTCCCAGCCTCACTGTGCCCTCTGTGCTGTCGATTGATAAGGATTCCAGTTCTTGATCTATTTCAGTCATGTCGATATCTCCATCGGTTGATGTCACCACAAGTTCCTGATCGTAAGACTGGGGCAGATAAACTTCTATATAACGTTCAAAATCTCCTGCAAAAAGAGGCTTACCGCCCTCCTGGATTTCGATTGACCTGCCCTTTTCTCTGACCTTTGCCCGATAGGGCTTCTTGTTCTCACTCATGTATTCTTTTATGACCAATTGATTGTCCGTGCCACGTTTAAATGTGATTTTTTCCTCATCATAGGATATTTTCACTTTTGAAATATTGCTCAATGAAAACTGCATTTCATTCTCTATCAGAGAAGTATCTTTCCCTCCGCAGCCTGTCAACAAGAGCAGACCGATGCACAGCATCGGGTACAACAGCATTCTTTTATTCATCTTATTACCTCTCTTTCGTTTTGAATGAATAGTTCATTCACACTCCTGTTAATAAATTAGGAAGGCGTCGGCCTCCCAGCTAAAAATCAGCCTAGCTGATAGGCTGCGATCAGGTTATCCAGACAGACTGCTTTTGCCATCTGGTCAGAAATGTCATTTTCTGTATAAGGTATATACTTCCTGTCCATAGTCCACCAAGTCAGCAGCTCCACAATCAGAGTCGTCATCAAGGCTACATCTGCAACCTGGCGCACTTGGCCTCTTTGAATAAAACCCCGCAGATACTTTTCCATGGTCTTAAAAAATTGTTCGCGACTCTGATTGTAATATCCAGCTAGTGTCTTAAACTCGTATTGGTTTCTCTCGATAAAAAGACAGCCGGCGGCATATTTTGATAACAGGTCAAAAGCATCAGATACCATTTCCTCAAAAGTATAATCGTCATCCTGAAGACGGGAAGAGAAGGAATTTTGCGATGCACTGAGGGTTGCAATGATTTCCTCATCGAGATCTGCAAACAGTTCATCAGTAATAGGGCGCTTTATTTCCCGCTCCGCAAACTGGGGTTCTATCGTGCACTTCAAGATATAATGCAGGATTTCCTTCTTGCCGACAAAATCGTGGTATATGGTGCCCACCGAAACGGAGGCGGCCTCAGCGATATGACTGATCTGCGTCTTGGCATAACCTTGACGTAGGAACAGTTTCGTCGCCTCTCTTCTTATTACATCAATTCTTCTTTCCATTCTCTCCGACTCCTTTTCTATTGCTTGCAGTTTATGAATGAACGATTCATTTAATACATTTTAGATCTTTTAACTGATTTTGTCAAGAGTCTCTCATCCATTATCGCCAAAATTTTCATATTTCAACCATAAAATTAATATATTTAATAATATAATTAAAAATATTAATTTTTATATTGACTTTTTGAATCGATAGGACTATATTATTAATTACAGAAGGGATGTGACATTATGAAGAAGATTATCAGCCGCTGCCCTGTATGTAATCACGAACTCAAGGTAACACGCTTACAGTGCAGCGAATGCCAGACCGTGATTGAAAATGACTTTGCACTCAGCAAATTCGACTATTTGTCTGACGAAGAGTTGTTTTTTACAGAGACATTTATCAAATGCCGCGGCAACATCAAAGAAGTTGAGAAGGAACTGGGTATCTCCTATCCCACCGTACGCTCCAAACTAGATGGCGTAATCAAAAAACTGGGATATGAGAAAGAAGCACATCAAGACGAAGAAGCACTGAAGAGAGAAGAAGTTTTAAAGCTGCTGGAGCGGGGTGAAATCACCGCAGAAGAAGCGATTACACGGCTTAAATAGAGAATTGGAGGAAACAATAATGGAAGAGAAAATGAGAATATTAAAAATGGTAGAAGACGGAACCATTACCGCAGCTGAAGCTGCCGAACTGATGAGCGCTATGGGCGTGGAGGAAACAGCAGGTCTCCCACAGAAACAGACTTACGATAAAAAAATGTTTCGCATCATCGTGGACAGCGTGCAGGGAGACAAAGTCAATGTACAGTTTCCAGTAGGCGCAATTAAAAAGATTCTGCAGGTCACTGGCAAGCTGCCGATTCCAGAAGAAAGTCTGCAGGGTGTCGATCTGGCTTCTATGATGGATGCCATCGGCGAGTGTCTGGACGAAGAAATTCAAGGCGATTTTGTCAACGTATCTGCTGCAGACGGCACCACCGTCCGCGTATTCGTAGACTAGGGGCATCGTTATGAAAATCAGAATACGGTCAGGGAACTTCAAATTTTTTCTGCCAGTGCCTACAGCCCTCGCCGGCGCTGCCATCAAAGTCATGCCCGAACAGGCTTTTGCCGCGATGAGAAAAAATGTTCCCCTCCCCTACGATCGGCTCGTCTCCAGGGAGAATTTTCTTCTCGTTTACGAAATATGCAGAGAAATTCTTATAGAAAACAAAGGTCTGGAGATCGTTCATGTAGAAGCCGCAGATGGCACCTTTGTCTCTATCATACTTTAGACTGAAACCCATTTTTTTCAAAAAACCACTTGCACTGCCAGCCAAAAAGTGATATATTCTTAATCACACAAATAAATACCCTAGCGTATTATGTTTAAAGGGGAGTAGCTGGCAGCACATGCTGCAGTAAAATGCGTCAGTACGATTACCACGGTAATCCGCGTTTACTTGAAATAGCGAGACTTTTAAGATAGCTTTTTAGGCTATCTCAGAAGTCTCTTTTTTAATATCTGAGAGACTTGGGCATAATGAGTTTAGAGGAGGAGGTTAACATGTATTACAACAAACAAATTCAAGAAATCCTAGAAGAGTTTCAGACCACAAAGAACGGTCTTGACGAAAGCGCGGTGACAAAAAGCCGAGAGCAATATGGGGAAAACAGACTCTACGAAAAGAAGAAGAAGAGTGTTTTTACGATTTTTCTTGAGCAGTTCAAGGATTTGCTAGTCATCATCTTAATTATCGCCGCTATCATATCCATGTCTACAGGAAATGTTGAAAGTACCGCGGTCATCATCGCCGTTTTGATACTGAACGCTATTTTGGGTACCGTTCAGTATGTGAAAGCGGAAAAATCTCTCGAAAGCTTAAAAAGTCTGTCGTCGCCAGTGGCAAAGGTGATCAGAAATGGCCAGCCACAGGAAATCGACGCGGCTGAACTAGTCTGCGGAGACATCGTCAGACTGGAAGCCGGCGATGTTGTTCCCGGTGACGGACGTATCATCGAAAGCTACTCACTAAAGGTAAATGAAAGTTCTCTTACTGGTGAATCAGAAGGGGTCGATAAGAGGACAGAAGTCATCGATGGTGACGCAGTTGCTTTAGGCGATCAGACCAATATGGTTTTCTCTGGCTCTTTAGTTACTTACGGCAGAGGATTGGCCGTCATTACTGGTGTCGGCATCCATACAGAACTGGGAAAAATTGCCGACCTGATGAACAACACAGCCGAGAGAAAAACGCCGCTGCAGATCACGATGGACAATTTCAGCAAGAAACTTTCGATCGGCATTATGTTGATCTGCGCTGTCGTCTTTGCACTCAACGTCTACAGAGGAATGGCCATTGCGGATTCTCTGCTCTTTGCCGTGGCTCTGGCTGTAGCTGCAATTCCAGAAGCGCTTTCCTCCATCATCACGATTTCTCTTGCCATCGGGACTTCGAGAATGGCGGATCAAAATGCCATCATCAAACAGCTCAATGCGGTAGAGGGTTTGGGCTGTGTTTCCATCATCTGTTCTGACAAAACGGGCACGCTGACCCAGAACAAGATGACAGTGGAACAGGTGCTGGCAGATGGAGAAAAGGAAAACGCCCTGCTGCAGGCATCCATTCTCTGCAATGATACAGCCATTGTGGATGGTGCTACTGCTGGCGACCCAACGGAAACAGCCCTGGTCGACTATTATATGACAAAACACGACGACTATGAACAGGTAAAAGCTGCTCTGCCGAGACTGTCCGAACTGCCTTTTGACTCAGATCGAAAGCTGATGAGCACCCTTCACAATATTGAAGGCCAATATATCATGTACACCAAAGGCGCTCTGGATGTCATTTTGGAACGTACCGCTTCTCTCAGTGAGGAAGAAAAGGATAAGATCCGTCAGTCTAACTTTGACCTTTCAAACCAAGGGCTCCGAGTATTGGCTTTCGCCCGCAAAAACATGGCTTCCGATGGAGAGTTAAAATTCGACGATGAATCCAATTTCGAGTTCCTCGGCCTGGTTGCTGAGATGGACCCACCAAGAGCAGAATCTGCTCAGGCAGTTGCTGACTGCATGGAAGCCGGCATCAAGCCGATCATGATTACAGGGGATCACAAAATCACAGCTTCTGCTATCGCGAAACGAATCGGTATCCTGCAAGAGGGGGATATCGCAGTTACCGGTACAGAATTAGATGCCATGAGCGATGATGAGCTCAATGAAAAGCTTTCTCACATCAGCGTCTATGCCCGTGTCAGTCCGGATAACAAAATCCGCATCGTGCAGGCTTGGCAGGATCAAGCTTGCATCGTTGCTATGACTGGCGACGGCGTCAACGACGCGCCGGCGCTGAAGAGTGCCGACGTAGGTGTCGCCATGGGAATTACGGGAACTGAAGTTGCAAAGGACTCCGCTTCCATGATCTTAACTGATGATAACTTTGCGACAATCATCAAGTCCGTGCTCAACGGCCGAAATATATATGCAAACATTAAGAACGCAATCAAGTTCCTGTTATCCGGGAACACAGCCGGAATTCTGGTCGTGCTTTTCGCCTCAATCATGGCACTGCCTTCTCCGTTTACCGCAGTACAGCTTCTGTTTATCAATCTGATTACAGACAGCCTGCCAGCTCTGGCCATCAGCATGGAGCCATCCAACCCGGCCTTGATTCACGACAAACCACGCCCGCGTAATGAGTCAGTTCTGACCAGAGAAACGCTGCTCCAGATCGGCCTGCAGGGGCTGGCAATCGGTGCTGCCACCATTGCAGCTTTTTATGTAGGCCTGCAGACCAGCGCAGTGACTGCATCCACTATGGCTTTTGCAACCCTATGCCTTGCAAGGCTCTGGCACGGTTTCAACTCCAGGGGAAAACAATCTATCTTCCGCCTTGGAATTACTACTAATATATACACCATCGGGGCATTTGTTGTCGGTGCAATTTTATTATTTGCAATCCTGCTTGTCCCGTTCTTTGCAAAAGCTTTCCTCATTGCATCTCTGACCGGTGCACAAATCGGCTGGATCTGTGGTCTGGCCTTTGCGCCGACGCTGCTGATTCAAATCGTCAAAATCATAAACGATCAGAAGAGCAAGAACTAATATCAAAATTGGCACGGTATATCCTGCGGGCATCTCATGTTACTATGAGGTGCCCGCATTTTGTATTTATGAACCAATGGAAGTAAAAAACGTGGAAATGACGGAATCCAAGATTCCTATTTCCACATGTCGCCCACAAGGGGGCGACTCTTCGCAAGGTACGTTCTTTGAAACATACGGAAATACGTCCTTTGGACGATATTTCCTATGTTATAAAGAAAGAGCTTGATCTTTCGTATCAAGCTCTTTTATAAACGGTCAAGGTGATTGCAGAATTCTGCCGTGATCTGGATAATGAACTGACAGTCTTCATTACATCCCCTGCTCTCCCTAAGATAGCGCCCATGCTGCTCCTCATACCAACCCGGTATTGTCAGATCTCCAAATTCAAGATTGAGTTTCTTCAGCTCTTTCACCTGGCCTTGGAACTTTTGATGGAGGCTGTGCTCATAAGTGACATGCTCTTTCCACCTGTAGGAGAAGCTCCGATTGTGAGGCCTGGTAAAGGAATCTGCAAGGTAGTGGACTGCAACTCCACCTCGATACCAATCAATCCATCGGCTGCAGCTAGACATCTTGAGAGACTTTTCAATGAACCCCCTTCTGTACTCGTAAGAATGACCGTCAAATTTTTTCTCACAGCTGAGCGATAAATAGGACAGAGGGTTGATATCCGGCACTAAGTTTCCAAGTATGAACGCGATTTTTTGACCATAACCCAAATGCAGTGCCGCAGCGAGTCTCCTAGCTAATAATAAGTGATCCTTTGTTTCCATTTAGAACGGATTGATGGTGCCTCTCGCGATCAGCACCAGTGATAGGATTGCTAAGGCGACCAAGGCGATAGCGATAAACACCTCGTATTTTTTTTCAAAGACTTTTTTGCCGTTCTCTCTTTTGCCCAGGGCGTAGACGATGATGCCCGGCGCGTAGAGTACCGTCGTAACCAGAAGCATATACAGACCCGAAGAATACAGCATCCAGAAACCATAGACAGAACCGAGGATGCCGAAGAACCTGGCCCAGGCAACCTGGCTGGCAGAACTTTGCTCCAGACCTTCCTTTTTAAAGGCAACCTTGGCGTAGTACAAACCACTGAACAGATATGGCACCATGATCATCAGCGTGCTCAATCCATAGAATGCCTGATAAGTGGAATCGTTGAAAAAGATCACGATCAGAAACAGCTGAATGATGCCGTTGGTCATATAAAGCGAAAAAGATGGTGAGTCGTTTTTGTTCGCGCGGGCAAAGGCCTTCATGAACACGCCCTGTTTTGCCGCAGAATATGGGCAGTCCGCAGCGATAATCGTCCAACCCAGCAGCGCGCCAGCCAATGATAGAATGACACCGATATTGATCAAGGTAGCACCCCACGGACCGACAGCAGCTTCTAAAATGCCAGCCATCTGCGGGTTCTTCAAGGTGGACATTTCTTCCGGCGTCATAACGCCTAAGCTCATCACCGCTACCAATACATAGATGATAAAGATGCCTAGGAAACCAGTCATAGAAGCTTTGCCCACATCGCTGGATTTCTTCGCGCGGGCGGACAGGACTACGGCTCCTTCAATTCCGATAAAGGACCAGACCGTGGCAGCTGTTGTCGCCTTCACCTGATCTATCACTGGCATTGTGCCATCTCCCCAAAAATTGCTCGTAAAAGTGTCCCAGTCAAATGCGCCGACAAAAATTACGGCAATCACAAAGACCAAAAGCGGGACCATCTTACTGATCGTAGCAATGACATTGAGAGCGGCGGCTTCCTTAATTCCGCGCAGTACCAATAGATTGATTGCCCAGATGACTGCTGAAGCACAGATAATCGAAATCAAATTATTGCCTTCACCAAATATTGGGAAAAAATATCCTAATGCGCCAAACAGCAGAGTCGTATAGGACACGTTGCACAAAAGCGCACTGACCCAATAACCCCAGGCAGAATTAAAACCTACGAACTCGCCGAAGCCTTCTCTGGCATAGCTATATACGCCATTGGTTAAATCCGGCCTTAGCTTATTTAAACCAAAGAAACACATGGTCAGTCCAGTCATACCGACACCACAGATTGCCCAGCCGACTAGTACCGCGCCTGTGTGCGCGCCGCCGCTGGCCATGTCTGCTGTAGTCGTAAAGATACCGCTTCCGATGGTTGAGCCGATAATCATGGCTACCAGCTTGCTGAGACTCAGCGAATTATCTGATGAGATACGATTCTCTTCATTCATTTTTAAATCCTCCTAAAAATTTATGTTCTTTTTCTATATCTCTTAGTATAACCATGAACTGCATATTCTATAGTGCACTTTTACCACTCACTTCTTTTCAGCAAACAAGCTAGATTCTGCCAATTCAAAAAAGAAAAATAACGACTCACGTCGTCATTTTTCTGGATTTTATTTTATTTTACTATTTTATTGGAGTTTTTTCTTATACATAGTGACTGCCAGAATGAGGGCGATGGTTTCCGAAACGCCCATGGACAGCCAGATTCCGATTTCCCCAAACAACATCGTCATGATGACCAGGGAAATGACTACCAGCACCAGGCCTCGGCAGATGGAAATGGTCATAGCCGACTTTGGTCTCTCAAGCGCCGTAAAGTAACCGGCCAGAATCACCACGACACCCAGCGGCAGGAAAGAGAAGGAGAACAGTTTAAAGGCATCCACTGCATTTTCATATAATACTGCGTCTGCGCTCCTATCGATAAACACGGCAACCACAGGGTTTGGATAGAGCACGCCCCAGGCAAAAGCGACGATAGAAGCTGTGCCGGCAACCAGTAATGCAATTCGCAGAATATATTTGTGGATTTTGTGTTCTTCTCTGCCGTGATAGTAACTGACAAGGGGCTGCATGCCCTGGTTGACGCCCATCATGGTCATCAAAATCAACTGCGAAACGTAAGCGATGACTGTGTAGATCACTACGCCGTCATTACCGGAAACTCTGATCAATGTATTATTGAACAGAAAGATGATCGCACCCACGGAGAACTCTGTCACAGAATCCGCCACTCCAATTTTTGCCATTGAAGCCACTTCTTTAAAGTTCCACTTGATTTTAACAAAACTGAACTGCGACTTCTTAGACAAGAAATGAGCCAAGAAGATGGACAAGGTCATCAGCTGTGAGATACCGGTTGCAATAGCCGCACCTTTGATACCCCAGTGGAGAACCATGACGAATACGTAGTCCAGGATGATATTTGTGGCTGCACCTGCCAGTGTCGTTGCGATAGCTTTCTGCGGATAGCCGTCAGCTTTGATCAGCACTTCCAAGTTATAGCTGGTCATATAGCACACGACGAAAGGGATAATGATGCCCAGATAATCTTTTACATATGGCAATGTCGCCTCGTCGGCACCCAGCATCAGAGCCAGACGCTCCAAGTTCAAGAGCGCTGCGATGGCGACGATCAAAGCTAATCCAAAGACCGTGACGGTACTCATGGTGAACACTTTGTTCGCCTTTTCCATATTGCCCTGACCCTTGTAAATAGATGCCTTGGTACTTGCTCCTACTGCAAACAGAATGCCGAGAGCAAAGGCGGTGTTAATGAATGGCATGGCGATATTTACTGCCGCCAGAGCTGTCGTTCCCACGCCTCTGGCTACGAACATGCCGTCAACCATGGTGTAGATGGTATACACCCACATGGCTGCCACCGATGGAATGACATATTTGATAAATCTATTTTTTATTTCTTTTTTCGTACTCTTCGTCATACTAACAACTCCTGTCGTATTATCATTATCTTTACTATCAGTATAAACCTTGGTATAATACCAATGTAAAGGAGTTTTTTAAAAAAATAAAAAACCGAGAGAGATTCCCGGCTTTCAGTAGAATTATTATTATACCCTTCTTCCTTTTCCTTTATGTGGATGTTCTTTTCCGTATTCCGCGGCTTTCAATAAAAAATCGCCCGGCTGCATACCGTCAAAGTATTCTCTCTGCCAAACTGTATAGTCAAAATCATCCCTCTTTATTGCAGCAATGAATTGCTCTGCTTTGACAACTCCCAGTTGATCAATCAAGCAGGCTATCCCCATATCCATGATTTCTGCAGTATTATTCATTTGCTTTCACCTCGATTTCTCTGATAAACTCTCCTGGCGTTAAAATTTTAACTTGATCAGATGTGTATTTTAGCAAGCGATCATCTGTAGTAATGAAATAGTCACTTTTGGCATAAATTGCGCATGCTACGTGCGCGGCATCCTTTTCCTTTACACCTGTGTCCATAATCTGTCTGACCATCGTTCTGATTTCATCCTGTCGCTCTTCTCCGACATAATATGATTCATTTTCTTCCATGAACGTTGAAATTGCTAATTTCTTTTGTATCACTCTATTTTTACTATTTTCAAAATCCAAAACATATGAAGTAACCAATTCAATTTTTTTATCTTTAATCATTAATTGAATGTACAATTTTGCCTGCGTGTCCAAATTGATTCGCATTTGTGATTGATCGTCATATGGGCGATTATAACAGCAATTATCCAAATATATTCTCATATCACAACTCCTTATATTCATATTTTATCATAATAGTCCCGTCTAAACAAGTTGTAAAGGTTTACAACCGTATATAAACCTTGGTATAATACCAATGTAAAGGAGTTTATTAAAAAATATGAAAGAATATTATAAAATTGGAGAAATATCCAAATTATACGGGATTGGCACAGATTCCCTCAGATATTATGAGGAAATCGGCATATTAAAACCGCGCCGGGACGATAATGGTTACAGGATGTACAGCATCAATGATATCAGGACCTTGAATATTTTGCGAGAGCTCAGATCCATCGGTTTTTCCATGGCTGAAATCAAAAATCACCTCGCCGATTTTGACGTAGCCAAAACCCTCAATCTATTTCAAGAGGAAATCGACACCATCGACCAAAAAGTGAAAAGCCTGGAAAGCCTGAAAACCCAGCTCGCCGACAGAATAGAAGAAATTCAGGACCACCTGCGGGCAGAAGCCACTTTTGGTCAAATAGAAATCAAATCGCTTTTGCCGCGGAAAATTCTCAAACTCTCAGAGAACGTCTATCGAGATGCAGACCTGGATTTTGTCATCAAAAAGCTGCAAAAGGAAAATGAGGATCAGCTATACATCATCGGCAACGGCGATATGGGTGCTACCATCCCTTTGGATTACATCCGTCAGGGGAATTACGGGCACTTCAATTCAGTCTTTTGTATCATGGGTGAAAATGATGATTTTGACACGGTCATTGCCGGAGGAGACTACCTCTGCACCACCGTCAAAGGCGGTTATGACCGCATTCCTGTAGCCTGGAAATCCCTTTTTACAGATCTTGAAAAGCGCGGATTGGCTGCAGACGGTGATCCTATGGAGCTTTACATCATCGACAATCACGACACCAGCGTCGAATCGGAATACATCACTCAGTTACAGATCAAAATAAAGGCAGGTAATACAAAATGAAGAAAATAGCCATCATCGATGACGATGTATCTATCAGCGATATGCTCGCGGAACTTCTCACGCGAGAGGGCTACCAAGTACAGCGCGCCTACTCTGGAACAGAAGCGCTGCTGCTTCTGGCTGGCGAAAAGCCTGACTTGATTCTTCTGGATCTGATGCTGCCTGGCCTCAGCGGCGAAGAGGTTCTTTCGCAAATCGAACAAGTTCCCGTCATCGTCGTCAGCGCCAAAGCAGATACCCAGGACAAAGTAAACCTGCTTCTGTCCGGCGCTGCAGATTATATCACAAAACCCTTTGATACCAAGGAACTGCTGGCCCGTATCGCGGTCCAGCTTAGAAACATAGAAAAGCCGGTCAATCGGACAGTGCTGCACTTTGACGAACTTTCTCTGGATCTTCATCGGCACCAGGTCACTGCAGGCGGTCAAATGATTCACCTGACGAAGACGGAATATGCCATACTGAAGATGCTCATGCAAAACCCAGCCCAGGTCATCACGAAGAATCAAATATTGGACCGTATCAGTGATGACACCCCCGACTGCATGGAAAGTTCTCTGAAGGTTCACATCAGCAACTTGCGCAGAAAACTCCGCCAGAGCACAGGCAAAAACTACATCGAGGCGGTTTGGGGCATCGGTTTTCAACTGCAGAAAAAATAAATCTTTACGATTTCTTAACCAGAACCTTAACCGTTTTCTTAACTCCTGCCTGCTAGAATCTCAGTATCAAATCAAAAGTGAGGTATGAAAATATGGACTACGTTTTACAGACTGATAATTTGACAAAACAATACCGGGATTTCAAGGCAGTTGACAATCTGCAGATGCACATCAGAAAAGGTGCCATTTACGGCCTTGTGGGCAGAAACGGCGCCGGGAAGACGACTTTGATTCGCCTTCTCTGCGGTCTGCAGCATCCAACTAGAGGTACTTACACCCTCTATGGTCAGGAAAATACTTCTCCCGAGATCAGCGAAGTGCGAAGGCGCATAGGGGCGGTGGTAGAATCTCCATCCATCTATCAAGATCTCAGCGCAGAAGACAACATCAAAATGCAGTATCGCGTCCTGGGCCTGCCATCCTTTGAGGGGATCGAGGAACTGCTTTCTCTCGTCGGCCTTGAAAACACCGGCAAGAAAAAGGCCAAGAACTTTTCTCTCGGCATGCGGCAGCGCCTGGGCATCGCCATCGCTCTGGCCGGAGACCCAGACTTTTTGATTCTGGATGAGCCGGCTAACGGCCTCGACCCTCAGGGCATCATTGAAATGCGCGAACTGATCTTGAAGCTGAACCACAAATATCAGATGACTGTTCTGATGTCCAGCCACATTCTGGACGAACTATCAAAGCTGGCCACCCACTATGGATTTGTTGACAGCGGCCGTTTGATCAAAGAAATCAGCGCAGCAGATTTGGAAAAGGCCTGTCGTAAATGTATGGAACTGACAGTGACAGATACGAAAGCTTTCGCCCGCGTTCTCGACAGACTGCAGCTGGAGTATACCATTCTTCCAGGCAATCAGGCTGATTTGTTCGGTGAAATAAATATCACAGAACTGACCCTGGCCTTGGCGGACGAAGGTTGTAAAGTCAACGCCGTCAGAGAAAAAGATGAAAGCTTGGAAAGCTATTATGTGACTTTGATCGGAGGTGGACAGCATGAGTAGATTATTAAGTGCCAATCTCGGCCGTCTAAAAAAGGATACTGTATTCAAGGTTGCTTTACTATTTACGATTTTATATGCCGTCATCACCATTGCCGCCGGTTGGCGCAGCATGGATATCAACGATACGCAGATTCCCATGGACGCCCTTTTCCTCAACAGTTTTGGAGTTTCAGGCTTTGTCGCGGTGCCCGGTATCGTCATGGCCGCTTTCTGTTCCATGTTCATCGGCACAGAATTCAGCGACGGCACTCTGCGCAACAAACTGATCGTCGGTCACAGAAGGAAAGACATCTATCTCTCCAACTTCATTACCTGTGTATTCTGCGGTATTTTTTTCAACCTGGTTTATCTGGTCGTGACCGCCCTGATCGGTATTCCCCTTTTCGGAGGATTTCAATCAGAAACCGGCACATTGCTGCTTTTGATGGCAGACGGTCTGCTGGCTATCATCGCTTACGCTGCAGTCTTCAATATGCTTGCCATGGTGCTGCAGAATAAAACAGTGTGCGTGTGTCTGGCTCTCATCATCGTCATGGCTTCCATGTTTCTCTGTTTTTACCTGATGAAGCGTTTGGAAGGTCCTCCTATGGTTGAAGTGTACCAGATGGTCGATGGGCAGACGCGCACGGAAACAGTACCCAACAAGCAGTACATTGCAGGCAGCGCGAGAAAGATATTCCAATTTATCATCGATTTTCTGCCTTCTGGCCAGTGTTTGCAGCTTTCCGGACAGTCAGCCCTCCACTTAAAGCTGATGCCGCTGTACTCAGCCGTCATCATTTTTGTCACAAACGCCTTTGGAATGTTTTTATTTGGCAGAAAAGACATTCGATAAACAAACATACCTATTATCAAAAACAAAATAGTCCGAAATCGGACTACTTTGTTTTTGATCTTAACAGATATAAGGAGTTCCCATGGTAACAGTTCTCATACTGCTGAGCCTGGCGCTCGGCATCACAACCCTTGTCCTGATAGCTAAAGTTCACTTGATGAAGAAGTCGGCGGAAGAAATCTGCAGGCAGCTTGATTTCGCTTTGACAGAAGAGACAAACGCTTTGATCTGTATTTCCAGCAGCGACCCTGCCATGAAACGGCTGGCAGCCGAAATCAATCGGGAGCTTCGTTTGCTTCGAAAAGAGCGCCGGCGTTATCTGCATGGCGACAGAGAATTGAAGGAAGCAGTTACCAATATTTCTCACGACTTACGCACGCCGCTGACAGCAATCTGCGGTTATTTAGATATGCTGGAAGACGAGGAAAAGTCCAAGGATGCCTGTCGTTATCTGGCTCAAATCCAGAACCGCACGGAGGTTTTGAAACAGCTGACGGAAGAACTCTTCCGCTATTCTGTCGTAGTCTCCACCAAAGAAAATCTGAAACCGGAGACAGTGGCAGTTGACGCCATTTTGGCAGACAGCATCGCCGCCAGTTACAGTGCACTGACAGCAAGGGGCATCACCCCCGTCATTACACTGCCCGAAAATAAAGTGCTGCGGCACCTGGATCCGGGTGCTCTTTCACGAATTTTTGCCAATCTCATCAGTAACGCAGTAAAATACAGTGAAGGCGACCTCGCAATTACCATGAATGATTTCTGCGAAATCGCCTTTACCAATACCACTTCCGACTTGTCGCCCGTTACCGCTGCCCGCCTATTTGACCGTTTCTTCACTGTCGAGACCGGCCGGAAAAGCACCGGCCTGGGTCTTGCAATCGCAAAGGCATTGACGGAAGAAATGGGCGGTTCCATCGATGCTGAGTATGGCGATCAAAAACTGTCCATCAAGCTTTGCTTTTGATCCATTTATCGATTCCCCTTTTGCAGATATAAAATAAACGAGTAGAGCACTGGCAGGCAGACCATGACCGCCAGAACAGAGAAAAACCAAAGGCCTGACTGTATTGGCAGAAACGGCTTGACTAATACAAAGACACCCGCTAATATCCACAACGCCCCTGCCAGACGGTGTGTCTTGTTCCAGTTATCCACATCCGCCAATGTCCATGGAAGCTTGATGCCAATCGTATAATTCTGTCTGCTTTTCGGCAGATAATTTCCCGTAACGATAAACACGATGCCGACAATCATGGTGACGACCGTCGATATCGGAATATCCCGCCCCATGCCGATTAAAAGCGTGATGGGCACTACAATCACGCTGAGCACTGGTACCAGCCAGAAGCTGAGCAGACGCATGGCATTGGACTGATTCTTTTTCTTCGGATCGTGAAGGATGGTAATCATGCCAATCAGATGAATCGCCAGCAGAAATAGGGGCATCCCAAAAGCTGCGAGCCATTTGGCCGCGTAATTATCTGGATTTCCCGCATCATCCCAGTGTATCGCAATCTGATCCGGCAGCTTGCTGTATACTGCCACAGATATGACCAGGGGCAGCAGGCATACCACAGATGAAATAATCAATGTTTTTTTATAGTCCTTCATTATCGTCGCCTCCCTTGAACTGTGAAAACCACAGCATCAGTTCTTCAAATACTGTCGTATTCAGTTCATAATAAATATAGTTCTTTTCTTTTGTCTCAAATATCAGACCCGCATTTTTTAGCTGGCTCAAATGATGGGATATTGTAGCCCCGGTCATGTCAAAATTCTCAGCTATTTCTCCCGCAGGCATCCTGCCGCTCTTCAGCATCATCAAAATATCGCGCCGTACCGGATTAGATAACGCCTTAAACGTTTCCGGAAGTCCCACGAAAATCACCCCCTCCGATATCTATTTAGAAAATTTTCTAAATAGATACTAACACGACAGCAAACAAAAAGCAACACCTATTTAGATTTTTTTCTAAATAGGTGTTGCCTATTTTTCAATTTCAGTTCGCTGCGTCCATTGAATCGAGAATCTCCTGCAGATACTCGTCCAAAGTCATCAACTTCTGTCCGTCCGGATACTGTATCGCCATATAGAAAAATTGTCCTCTGTAGGTGAGGCCAATGGCAAAGCCTTCTCCACCTTCTTTGTAATTGATGGCTTTCGGGGTTTCCTCTCCTTTGATTCCAGAAACCGTCCCTTGTAGCTCTTTGTTCAGTTCATAGGTGACCTTCACGGACTCCCCTTTTAATAGAGAATAAGGATAATTCAGATATTCGGTATCTACATCCCCTGTATTGAGATTCTCATATCTGACTGCCTTTAAGAGAATCCCGTCCTTGCTCCAATCCTTCAGGTCGTTGAAAATGACTGGGGATGCTGCAAGCTGGATTTCCTTTTTGCTCTTGTTGGTGATGGTGACGGTCAGACTGCCGTCTTCATTTAGCTTCTTCGGGAAATCAATAGTATAATCTGGTATACACTGCTCCATCTTTACCGAATCGATGTTGCTGAATTTTTTGCTCAGGGTTCTCTTTCCATATATGGTGTCCACCGCTTTGACCTTAAAGTAATAGGTATTCCCCAGCTTCAAGTTTCTGCTGGTAAAGGTCGTCCTTTTTCCACTTGTAATGGTTTTCACAAGGGTATATCTGCCGGTCTTACTGGCAGCCTTATAGACTTTATATCCTTCTGCACCGTTGACATAATCCCAATTGAGTTCTGCGCTGGTGTTAGACATCTGATATACTTCCAGTCCCGTCACTGCTTTCACCGTTTTCGCGGCGCCAAAAGCCATTGACGGTATCAGACTTATGACCAAAGCCAGCATGGCAATCACAGCGATGGAACGATTTCTATCTTTCGTCATGTTCTTTCCCTTCCTTCTATTACGTATTCTATTTCTATTATAGCGGATATCGCGAAAAAACACTACTTAAGAATTCTTAAGATAAGGAGACGGTCTTTTCACGATATTTCTGGTCAAAAAAACTGCCCGGCAGACAGAGCTGCGGGGCAGTTACATATAACGAGGTTATTCACACCTGTTTTTCAATTTTTCCCATTGATCGTCGACGTATTTCTGGGCATCTTCGATCATCCATTCGTTGCCCTTTGCAAACATGTGCTTGAATCTGCCCTGCTTTTCGAGGAAGCGCTCAACAGGCAGCTTCTTTGCCGGTTCGTAGTTGAGTCTCCACACGCCATCTTCAATCTCGTAGAGCGGCCATACACAAGTATCCACCGCCAATTTACAGATTTCAGCCAGGTCCTCCATCTCGTACCGCCAGCCGCGGGGGCATGGTGAGAGAACATTGAGGAAACAAGGACCTTCAGTATAGATTGCTTTATGGGATTTTGTATGTAAATCTCTGAAATCGCCTAAGAAGGTGGTCTGGGCAGCGTAAGGGATGTTATGTGCCGCCATGATTTCAGTCAGATTTTTTTTGTTCTGTACTTTGCCGTAGGACTCTCTGCCCACAGGCGTCGTCGTCGCATCGGCAAAACGTGGGGTTGCGGAAGAACGCTGAATACCTGTGTTCATATATGCCTCGTTGTCATAGCAGACATAGACCATGTCGTGGCCTCTTTCCATAGCCCCTGACAGCGACTGAAATCCGATGTCGTAGGTGCCGCCGTCTCCGCCGAAGCAGATGAACTTATAAGTTTCATCAATTTTGCCCTTTTTCTTCAACACTTTGTATGCGGTTTCCACACCGCCGGTCATAGCCGCCGCATTTTCAAAGGCGCTGTGAATGTAGCTGTCCTCATAGGCGGTATATGGATAAATAAAAGTAGAAACCTCCAGGCAGCTGGTGGCGTTGGAAACGACTGCTTTGTCACCTTCGTCTAATGCGCGGAGCACGCCGCTGACCGCAATACCTGCACCACAGCCTGCACAGAGTCTGTGACCCGGCGCCAGTCTCTCTTTCTTCTCTAATTCTGTTTTCAAACTGTAGCTCATGACTTCTGCTCCTCCAAATCTCTGACACCGATATGTCTGTACACTTCACCTGTTTCACCAGTTTCTATCATTTCGAACAGCGCTCTGTAAATCTCCCCAAAGGTATCGACTGTAACGTCTCTGCCGCCGAGGCCATAGACGTAATTGACCATCATCGGCCGCTTCGCAGCATCGTACAGTGCCGATCTGGTCTCCGCGAAGACAGGGCCGCCGCAAGCGGAGAAGCCTTCGCTCTTGTCCATGACAGCCACAGCTTTGACTTTTGACAGTGCACAAGCTAGTTCTTCCATCGGGAACGGGCGGAAGACACGCAGTTTGATCAATCCTACTTTCTTGCCGGCATCACGCAGAGCATCTACTGCGTCTTTTCCAGTACCTGCAGAAGAACCGATGACCACCACCGCACATTCTGCATCCTCCATCCTGTATTCTTCAAAGAGTCCATACTTTCTGCCTGAAACCTTCTCATATTCCTTTGCAACCTCTATGATTCTCGCCTTCGCCTCTTTCATGGCTTCTGCCTGGGCCTTTTTGACTTCCATATAGTAAGGTGAAATGCCATAAGGGCCTACTGCCAGAGGGTTTTCTTTCTTCAGAAGATAATTTTCCGGCTCATATGTCCCGACAAAGGTTTTCACCTTCTCGTCCTCCAGCAGTTCGATGTTCTCTACCGCGTGGCTGGTGATAAAACCGTCCTGGCAGATCATAATCGGCAGCCTGCAATGCTCACCGATGGGCATAGCCTGTATGTAATTATCGTAAACCTCCTGATTGTTTTCCGCATAAATCTGAATCCAGCCACTGTCTCTGCAGCCCATGGAATCAGAATGGTCGTTGTTGATGTTAATCGGTCCAGTCAAAGCTCTGTTTACTACCGCCATGGTGACAGGCAGTCTGCTGGACGCCGCAACGTAAAGCAGCTCCCACATCAGAGCCAGTCCCGCTGATGAAGTCGCCGTAATAGCCCTGGCCCCGGCTGCTGATGCGCCGATACAGGTAGACATGGCGGAATGCTCCGACTCCACTGCGACAAATTCTGTCTCTACCTCTCCGTCAGCGATGTACTTTGAAAAATACTGCGGAATCTCCGTGGAAGGAGTGATCGGAAAAGCCCCCATGACATCCGGGTTGATCTGCTTCATCGCATAAGCGACAGCTTCGTTGCCGCTCATCCTATCTTTTATTGCCATTTACTTTTCCTCCTTTCCCATGGTAATCGCATCAAAAGGACAGACCTTAGCGCAGATGCCACATCCTTTACAGTGGAAAAAATCTGTCTCGAGCCGTTTTCCATTCTCTACAGGAATGGATATGTCCGGACAAAATGGGACGCACAGCATGCAGTGTTTGCACTTCTCTTCGTCGAAAATGGGAGTCAGAACCCGCCATTCTCCGGTATTTACTAATTTTGATGTGCCCGGCTCATAAATCTCCGCTCCCGGAGTCAGTTCCTGCCAAGGGCTCTGTTCGTTTATATTCTTTGCCTCTATCATCGGGATATCTCCTTAACCAACTTTTACTTCTTCCATGGACATTTTCAGCGCTTCCATATTGCCCTGAATGACGTTCGGTTTTGACGCGAACTTATGTCTGAAAGAGCTTTCCATATCTTGCAAAAACTTATCATTTTCTACGACCTTGCTGACTTTGACCGTTGCCGCAAGCATCGGGGTGTTGGGAAAGTTTTTCCCCAGAGTTGCAACGGAAATTTTCTCCGCGTCAACGGTGCAGACTCTTCCTTTGTAGCCGCCGAGCAGTTCTCTCAGCTCAGTTGGTTCTTTGCTGCTGTTGATGATGATGGCACCATCTTCTGAAAGCCCCGCTGTCACATCGACGGAGTGAAGCAGTGTCTCATCTACTACGACGACATAGTCGGGGTGATATATGTTGGAGTGGACTCTGTTCTGTCCATCTGAAATTCTGTTGTAGGCGGTAATCGGCGCCCCCATCCTCTCTGGACCGTATTCAGGAAATCCCTGAACTTGTTTCCCCGAGCTGAAGCAGACGTCTGCCAGCAGCAGGCAGGCCGTCTTCGCACCCTGGCCGCCTCTGCCATGCCATCTGATTTCTACTGTGTTGCTGTCCTTACACATCTTGTTGGTTCCTCCTTTGGATTTGCTACGAATGTCTGCCCTGCAAATTGGGGCGAGAGCCATAAAAAAAAACTCCGTCCTGTATCAGGACGGAGATAAAATATCTTCGTTAAACCACCTGCTACACAACATACTAACATATGTTCTTCCGATTACGGGGAAGGCCCGTCAGCGCTTACTGAGCCAATTGCGGCTTTTCTGCCCTGCAACTCAGGAGTGATCTTCGAAAAACGTCTACCTTCGGTGCCGGGCTCTCACCATCCCCGGTTCGCTCTGACCTTTTCGGCGTAAATCTACTGTCTCCGTCAATGTCTTTGGTTTCTATTTCATTTTGCTTTACATGTATCTTACTACCAGCAGATGCGGTTGTCAATATTTTTTTGTTTTATATTACAAATATTTTTTCATTTATTTGTTTTCATTTCTAATTGCATCCTACGGTGCAATGATGCCATATGGCACGCACAGCATGTTTCGCGCTTCTACGGCAGAGGTTCCCTGCTGGAAAACTTTGCCGCGATAAGTGGCCGCTTCTCCTGCCTGCACCAGCGGGCTCGTAAAATCACTGCGGAAGGTCAGATTGGCCAGGGTTTCTCCGCCTGCCGTCCGGCAGCAGGCATCGTAATATGCGTTGTGTACCAGTGCTGTAACACCTGCCTGCGGCGGTACTTTGACAATGGCGTGATATCGGAATTGGAACGCCTGTGCTATGGCCGCCCCTGCTCCTTTAATGGCATTGGTTTGCAGCGCTGCCATCGGTTGATCCGCGGTGATGATACAGACGGTGGAAAAAATCCCGTGAAGAGAGAAATTATAGCTGAGCATACAGGCGTAGACGTTACAGTTGGCCTCTGTCTTAGCTCTGGCCGGATTTCTTCGATAGAGGTCAATATCCCGCAGCATAGCGTTTTGGTCCAAAAGGTCCACATAACCGCGCAAGGTGTACGGCGCTGCATTCTCCTTCACATCACAGACTGTCACAAAGGGATGGGCGCTGGGATTATACTTAAACGCTGCACAGTCGTAGATCTGATCCGTATAGGTCTTCAAGTTCGCCGCCGTAACCTGATCTACATCTGTATTTTCACGAGCTTCGAGAACCGTCCGTTTTTCCGAGAAAATCCGCAGCAATTCCAAGGGTACGCTGCGGTCCTTGTGTTCCTGGTCCAGATAAATCGGCTCTGTCGGCGTAGTCGGAAGGAAGTAGATGCGAGCCTTGGTGTTGGCCAGGGTATTGATATTGCTGTTAATCGTATAATTCCACCACAGTTCCAGATCTTGATAGGAAAGTTCACCGCATGCTAAGCTGCCCTTTGTCACGGTAAATTCGCCCTCATATTCGACTCCGGCCGCTAGTCCATTTGCCGAATACTCCAGTTTTTGAAAGACTGCGCTGCTGTCTGTAGCATATGCCTCAATTGATACATCATATGGCGGAGTCGGCGTCTTTGATTTATCTGTGATGATGAATTTCACCTTCACTTTTACGGTCTGCAGTTTATCTGCGATGTATACGGCTTCTGCACCTTCTCTCTTGGCGCTGGTCCACTCCGGCGGGGATACGCTGCCATCACAGGTGCGGCAGCGAACTGCACTGGACGTGAAATTATCAGGACTGTGCTGGAAGGACATGCTGGTGATGGACAGGGATACATCCGTGTCGTCATCGTCATGGTCTGGCTTGTCCTTTCGTTTATTTTTGATTGCTTTCATTGCCATATCCAAGGTCAGCAAGAAAAAAGATGTCAAAGCATTGAGTACCAACAAATCCTTTCCGATTTCGGCAAGACCGGCAGCAGCGCCGCCGGTCAGGCTCAGACCGCTCGCAAGAGCTGCTCCGCCTCCTGCTCCTGCGGTGGCAGTGCCCAAAAATCTTCCTGCTCTGAGCAAGCTGCCCATTTTTCTCTGCGGCTCCGCAGCAAGGCACTTTGCAAACAGTTCTCCAGACAGAGAGACACTGGTTAATGCCGGAATAAAGGTCTGCAGCAGCTCAGTGTCACTTGCAATAGAGTGGATGACGGCCTGCTTTTGATTTTCCTTCACCATCGGCGTCAGATTTGCACAAGACTGATAATAGGCCGCCAAGCCTGCCCAGATGGATTCTGCCTTCCATTTTCCCATATCTGATACGACAGGCTCCGTCCAATTGATGCGGTAATCATATGGCTCTCCCGACAGACTGTCCAGAGTTCTCTGTGCCAAGATTACATCGTCCTCGTCTAGATGAATCTGGCGGCACGTCATCAGCTCGGCTGGCTCCGGAGAAAAGGAAAACAACGCGGTCAGACCGTCCTCAAAGATGTAAGGATGGTTCTGCAAAAAGCTGTCCGCATCGGCTTGTCCCAGCTTCTTGTCAAATACAGCTGCTGTAAAGAGGTATTGTTCACAGGTGAAGTCCATGTCAGGGTTCGCCGAATCAAAGCCGTTTCCCAGGCGGAATTCTCCTTTTTGCTGTCTCTTAGCAAAGGAATGGGACGCTGTCACCGGGGTGCCGTTAAAAAATGCAGTTACCTTGCCTCCGCCATAGGTAAGGAGAACGTCTACCCACTGAAAGACATCGAAAAGCGGCCCCAAGGACATACTTGTTGAACCCAGCTGCAGTTTGAACTGTATCTTATCGTTCTGATCTGTTAAATGGAGACTGACTGATCCCGTTTCAACAATATCTCCGTTTGAAAAGACCACCTGCGTCTGTTTCAGCGAAGGTCTGAGATAAAGCTTGATATAGACGGAAAATTCTCCGCTCTCAAATCCTCCTGGATTGATTTCACCTCCGAGGGTGACCGATGCAAACTTGCCCTTTGACGGCAGATAGACGGGCACCAAGTTCATGACTCCGCAGGAACCGTGAGGAGACACCGTAGCTCCGTGGTTGCTGATATCCGGCATTTCCTCCTTTGAGAAATCGACGAAAGCCAGCAGGCTGGTCATAGACCCACTGTCATAAACCGTTTCATATACGTAATCTTTATACTGCTCCGCTGTAAGGACGCAGTTGCAGCAGCGGAAGCTGCGCATATAGCCGTGAAAGCTGTAGCCCAGCCGGAATGGCGCATTCTCTATCAGGACTGCGCCGCTGGCGTCGGCTTCTCCTGCCGGAACGCCGTTCAGCACAAAGGAAACCTTGCTGCCGTTATAGCTGACCAGCAGATTATTCCACTGCTTTTTCCGCGGCAAAGGCCCCAGTGGCCGCACAGCCTTCTGTCCTGCCGCAGGGTGATAGAAATAGAACATCTCGTTTTCTATGCCGATGCGAATTCCGTTCTCCTGGCTGATCATGTCACTGCTTCCCTCCACTAAGTAGAACCATACATCCAAGGTGTACTGACTCGTAACCAGATTGGCAATATTTACACTCACATAGTTTCCCAGGGACTCTTTGTTGCTGATGCTAAGCGCGTTATAGGCTTCTTTCACCATATTCTCTTTCATGGCGTTCTCCTTTCTCTTCTGCGAGAGATGCGATCAACTCGTTCAGTTCCTGCTGGAAAGGCGCGAGCTTCCTGTTCTTCTCTTCTTTGGCTGCCGCCTCTGCCTCTTTCATGGCCCTGTTCTGTGCCTTGAAGTCACCAGCGAAATAGCCGTCCGCGATCAAAAATTCTTCGTCTGCAAGCAGCAGGCTGTAGACCGTATCATGATATTCCACCATATGAAGTTCCTCGATGGCGTCCCTGCCGTATTCCATTTCCAGGATGCTGCCCCATGTGAGGTCCTTCGCCATTTTTATTCCCTCCGTAGTCAGCAGGGGATGATTTTCCGTCAAACGGATTACATTTCCCTTGACAGACCTGATCAAAACCAACCTTTCCTCAGGCCCCTGAATCAGATCTTCCACTTTACAGTTTCCATTACGGGTTCTGACCTGCTCACCCGGCCTGATCTCACAGACCATTTTTTCACTGCCATCGGCCATAGTAATGTGCGTATCCTTTGCGAAGCAGCCCCACAGGATATCTATCTTCGGAATCTTTGCATAGGATGGATCCTCATGGGTAACTCCATCGCTCTGAATGGTCAGGGGCACACTGATTCCCTTCTCCGTCATGATGTGCACGTGGGCGTAGAATGTCAGCTGCTGTGCGCCGGTCAGTGCTTTCTTTGCGATGGTGGTTTTCCAGTCTATGGGAAATTCCCAGGATATCGTCTGTCCGCTGACACGCAGACTGATGGCGCTCATCTGAGACAAATTAAAGTTTGCTACGCCGTTCTTCTTATTTTCTATGTAGAGGAAGAAATCCTCGTTGCGGTCGATATACGGTTTTGGTGTAAAACCGTCAAGAAAGGTGGCGTTGCCTTTAAAAGGCATATGGACACTGATGTTCTCTGGCGTCGTCCCTACTTTTTCATAGTAGTAATCCCAAAGAGAATCGTCCAGGATTCCCTTTCGGTTATAGTAGATGGTGGTCTTTTGCCCTCCTATATGCCGCATCGGCATAGGCGCTTCCACAGTCATGGACGTGACCAGACTGCTGGCGCCGATGATCTTGACCACATCAGACACGTCGGTTTTGCTCCTCAGCAAAGGCTTTCCTTCTTCATCCTGTTCCGTCCAATAAAAGGTGGATGTAGCGAGAAAATGGCGTTCCTGTCCTCTGATCAGGCTGGCTGCCGGCACTTTGATACCGCCTGTCAGATAAGACGAGTAGTTATCGTTTATGGCAAAACCGTCCACGCTTTTTTTGCTGACCACGTCTGACACGTCGCCGATGATGACAATCGACGGATTTTCCCGCGTCATATCCATACAGGAAGTGCTTTCAAGTGTGGTTTGCGGATGAAAGTTCAGTGTGCGGATGTTCATGGCGTCAGTCAGTCCCGTGCCATCTGCTTCGCACTCGTTCATCGGGCATTCGCCCTTTTCCGCCATCTTCAAATCCTGACCGCGGGTTTCCTGCAGCATCTGGTACACTTGATGGTACTTTTTCTTCAGCAGGTCTTCCCCGCCCAAACGCCAGGTAATATATTCGTAGTCAAAATCCCTGGCCAAATTGTGACGTATCGTTCCAGTCCCCCTTTGACTGGCAGACGCAATCTTCTGCGCCATCTGATAATACTGCTCCATGGTATCCTCCTTACCTAAATTTACAGATAATTAACAATTTTCTATTATTAATTATATCACTATCTTCCCCATCTTTCCAGTAATCAAAGGGGTTTGACAAAAGGACAGCCAGATATTAAAATTAGGGCAAAGGAAAGACGAAAAAGGCGGGAGACCGTCCCATGCGGATAGATCAGGATGGAGGTTTATATGAATGAAATATTAGAGTTTGCTAACAGAAACGACTTCAGAGAGTGGTTAAACAGCAATTGTCTGGCTAGCGACGGCGTCTGGCTTCTATTTGGCAAGGCGGGCGGTCCGAAGACCATCAAGGCGAAAGAGGCCCTCGAAGAGGCCCTCTGTTTTGGCTGGATTGACGGCCAGATGCAGAGCATCGACGACAAGACCTACAAGAAATACTTTTCGCAACGCAGGGAAAACAGCAAGTGGTCAGAGAAAAATAAAGGAATTGCCTTGCAGTTGGAGCAACAGGGTATCATGACGGATTATGGCCGAGAGAAAATCGCAGAAGCTCAGAAAAACGGTCAGTGGGACGCACCCAAAACTTCAGTGATAACAGAAGAACAGATTGCTTCTCTAACGGACATACTAAAAGACTATGAACCCGCCTATACGAATTTCCAGAAAATGTCGCCTTCAGTAAAAAAGACCTATACGCGGGCGTATTTTGACGCAAAAACAGATGCCGGCCGTGAAAAACGCCTGGCGTGGATGGTTGACCGCCTCAATCAGAATCTGAAACCGATGTAAAGGCATATGGAGGTAATTTTAATGAAAAAGATAGCAGTTCTATTTATAATGCTTGTCATTATGGCTGGTTTGACAGCTTGCTCAAATACACCTGACCTATCAGACGGAAATGAATTAACCATAAAAATGGAATTAGATCAAGGCTATGATGATACCGAGCCCTTTGTAAATGAAAAATTGTTTTCTGTATCAGATGATATGGAGACTTTCATTGCTGAGGGAACTTTGCGTTTGGATGGCAAAAGCGTGATTTTGGAAGTAAAAAATAACAAGACAAAGGAAGTCTTATGGAGCAGTACCTGGGACGGGGAGGTTCAGTCAGATACCTTTTCCATTTCATTAAATAATGTAAAAAAAGATGATGAATACGTTGTGTGTCTCACAGGGAGAAAAATAAACTATGCCGCTTTAGAAATCACCTTTGACGGTGACTTCGTACAGGAACGAGAGAGGCCTTTACAATAAATTCGATTTTCCATAACTGCATAAGGGCTGCATCATCAACCCGAAAACGGCGCAAAACATTGTCTTCTGAATGTTTTATGCCGTTGTGCTGAGGGGCTGTCGCACTAACGGATATATATCCGTTAGTGACGAGGCCCCTTTTCGTATACAAAAAACATACAAAAACCACTAAAAAGCCTGCGAATCCATTGGAAACGCAGGCTTTTATGGTAAAATAATTGTATGACAAAACACAATATCTTACGTAAACAGTATACACTGAACGAGCGGAACTATCAACTGAAAATTCCAATGGAACTTGACGCATGCATACCAGAAGATGACTGCGTGAGACTCATCAGCCAGTTTGTGGAGGAATTGGACCTGGCTGCCCTCTACGGCACCTATGAAAGGATACCGTCGGGGAAATACGCGTCTCCCGGGACCATGCTGAAGGTCATGCTCTACGCCTGCCATGAAAGGACGGACATCTCCTCAAGGGCCATCGAGAAGAACTGCAGGCGGGACATCAACTACATGTACCTCCTGGAGGGAAGGAAGGCGCCCGACCATGCGTCCATCGCAAGGTTCAGGACGAAGCATTTCGCAAAATGTGCACAGGGGCTCCTGGCACAGATGACGGGGTTCCTTTACGGGCTGGGACAGGTCACGGACGCGGAGGTGCATGTCGACGGCACAAAGATCGAAGCGTCCGCCAACCGGTACACCTTTGTATGGAAGAAGTCCACGACAAAGCACCAGGCAAGGTTCCTGCAGAAGACGGCCCTGCTGGTGGGCGACATCATTGGACGGTACGGCTTCGGTCCCTTATGGCACAGGGAGGTGAAGAAGAAGCACGTGAAGAAGCTCCTGAAGAAACTGAAAGCGATGGCGGAAGGGGAAGGGTTGCAGTTCGTACACGGGCGCGGCCACAGGAAGGCACAGCTGCAGAAGGACATCGAGGACCTGCGGGCCGCCCTGGAAAAGCTGAAGGAGTATGAAGGGAAGCTGCATAAATGCGGCAGGCGTAACAGCTACAGCAAGACGGACAATGATGCCACCTTCATGCATATGAAGGACGACCATATGATGAACGGGCAGCTGAAGCCCGCATACAACCTGCAGCATGCGGTGAACTCAGGGTTCATCGTCATGACCGGCATCTTCCAAAACCCCGGGGACATGCCCACCCTGAAACCGTTCATCACACAGATGGAGGAAAGCCTCCCGTTCAGGTTCAAAAGGATCGTGGCGGACGCAGGGTATGAGAGCGAGGAGAACCTGAAATTCCTTGAAGACAGGGAGATGGAGACATACATCAAACCGGCGGATTATGAGCAGCGCGGCACGAAGAAACGTGCCGCCCAGATAGGCCACAGGGACAATATGGCCTATGATGCACAGGAGGACTGCTACATATGCCATAACGGCAGAAAGATAAAGAGGCAGTATGAGAAAGGCCGGAAGACGGCAGGCGGCTATCTGCGCATGGAGACCCATTACCGCTGCGACGGGTGTGGCGGCTGTCCGTACAGGGAGGCGTGCATGCCGGGGAAGAACTGGAAGAAGCCGGTTGAAGAGAGGTACAAGAGCCTTACCGTGTCAAAGGAATTTGAAAGGCTGCGGGCGATGGAATATGAGCTGATAGACAGCGAAGAAGGGAAGAAGCTCAGGATGAACAGGAGCATCCAGGCGGAAGGCTCATTCGGCGATATCAAGGCCGACAGCGCATTTACGAGGTTCCTGTGCCGCGGTAGGGACAACGTGCATGCGGAAAGCATCCTTTTTGCAATGGCCCATAACCTCGGGTGGCTGCACCGCAGGATACAGGATGACAGGCTGGACCTGCATCTGTATGAATTGAAAGAAGATACAGGAAAAGCCGCATAATTTAACAATTCAAATATAGAGTTAAAACAGGGACAGTAAGAGTACTGCCCCTATTTTGGGTACAGGAAAAGTCCCCAATGAAAGATGACGCATTTACCTGCATCGCAATAAATTACACATCTATAGCAAAAGGGGCAGATCGCATTAGATTTTTATCTAATGCGACAGCCCCTTTTTTCTTAGAATCTCTGTTTTACCTCTTCTATCGCCTTTTCCATGATCTTCTCTGCGTCGAAACCTTCGATGTCTAAGGCTTCCGCTTTGATCAGTTCCGTCTCCGGAATGCCGAACATGTCTGCCACGCCGCACATGTAGTCGTAGCCGAAGTTCTTATCGCCGATAAACCCGCCGGCCGTGGTGATGTATACCATTTGCTTACCCTTACACAACCCGACAAAGCCGGTATTGGTAGCCTCAAAGGTCAGATCCGCCACCATGATGTTTTCGATATATACCTTCAAAATCGACGCAAAGGACAAGTCCCAATACGGTGTTCCCACTACGACATAATCCGCCTCTTGAAACTGTTTAGCAAAATCAAACATGGGTTGATTCCAATCTTTTTTCTTGATATAGTTGTCGCGCTCAATAATCCGTTCCTTGGTCAAAGGTTCTACCTTCCCTTTACGCAAAACTACGGTTTCCAGAGTAACCTCCGGGTTTTTCTTCATAAATTGATCAATATATGTAGTGCATAACCGCTTCGTCCTTGATGCATGGGTACTGATGCATGCGTCGATAAATAAAAGTTTTTCCATTTTTTAAATTTCTCCTCTTTTAATAATGATATGTCATAAATTCCGGATGACAGCTGACGTTCAGCTGATCACATGTCTTACAGTTAAAAATATTCGGCGTCTCTTCCGGGGTTAGATAAGTAAATCCAAACTTCTCAAAGAACTTTGGTGCCTTAGCCACCAGATAAATGCGCTCTCCTTCCATGTCAGCGATTCTTTCCATGGCAGTTTTCAGCAGCAGTGCCCCTATTTTATGTTTTCTGGATTCTTCTCTGACTGCAATGTCTCCGATGACAAATTCGCCGCCTTTGTGTTCGATAGAAATGCCGCCGAGGAGAGATCCCGTCGCATCTTCTGCCCGCCAACAAGTAATCATGGCCGGCGGTGCGTCGCCCTCAATATGAATCTCAAGTCCAGATTCTCTAAACAGTGGAACTAGTTCCATATATCTGCCGGTTTCTATTATTCTTACTTCGTCTGTATTCATGGTACTGCCCCCACACTCTATTCTATGCCGCCCAGAAGCCCTTTTAATTCTTTCACTTCAGCAAGGGTCAGGGTGATACCCTTTCCCATCTTCTCGTGCTCCGGCGCCCAATCTCTCAGATCATATTTGGGCTGTGCCCCATTCCAGCTGACAAGATTCAGTTCCTTGCGCCAGCCTCTGGCGTTCTCTGATAATACGCCTAATTCTTCTACAATCTCGTATTTAATATCTGCCATCTATACGTTACCTCCAAATATCATTTTGACTATAAATCCCATCATTTATATTGTACACTTTTACGGTTCATTGTAAACCGTTTTCTCCTTGTCACTTAGAATCCCGTTTAGAACGTTCCGGCAAGTCTGTACTGTAAAAATCTCTAGTTCTTATAGTTAGCAATCTTCTCCGCCAGTTCAGACAAGTACTCCCAGCGCTCCATCATCTCAGTCAGCTGTGCGTCCAGATGCGCCTTCTCTTCCGTCAGCTTGGCCAGCTTCGGAAAGTCTGTCGCATTTTTCAGCATCTCTGTCTCTATCTCTGCAAGAGACGCTTCCAAATTGGCAATCTCTTCATCTATGGTCTCATATTCCCTCTGCTCTTTATAGGAAAATTTTGGTTTCTGAGGTTTTTGCAATGTTCTTGTCTTTTCTGTACTCGGCCGCTTCTCCTTTGACCGCTGCACTTCTTTTTCCTGAGCCAGTTCTTCCTGCCGCTTGGAATCATAATCGCTGTAGCCGCCGTTATATTCCTTGATGCATCCGCCGCCTAGGAAAGCAAAGGTCTTCCTTGTAACTCGATCGAGAAAATACCGGTCGTGGGATACGGCAATCACCGCACCGTTAAAACTGTCCAAATAGTCTTCTAATATGGTCAGTGTCTCTATGTCTAAATCATTGGTCGGTTCGTCTAATATCAACACGTTAGGCGCAGTCATAAGAATGCTGAGAAGGTACAGCCTGCGCTTTTCTCCGCCTGACAATCTGCCGATTTCCACCGAATGCATGGCGGGCGGGAATAAAAACCGTTCCAGCATCTGTGACGCGGAGAAACTCCCCTCGGAGGTTTTGATATTGTCTGATATATCCGCAATGTATTTGATCACTCGCGAGCCGTCATCCAACGCTTGATTTTCCTGGGAGAAATATCCGATTTTTACGGTTTCCCCTTTCTCAACTGCGCCGCTGTCTGGCTGTACCTGGCCCATAATGATGTTCAGCAAGGTGGATTTTCCGCATCCATTGGGTCCGATGATGCCGATGCGGTCACTCCGCAAAAGGGTGTAACTGAAGTCTTTCATCAAAACCTTGCCGCCGTAGGTTTTTGATAGATTCTCCATCTCGATAATTTTCTTTCCCAGCCTGCTGGATATGGTATTCAGCTCCAAAACAGAGTCATCGATGACCAGCTTGCTATCCGCCAGTTCGTTAAATCGCTGAATCCTCCCCTTTGCCTTTGTCGTCCTGGCCTGCGCACCGCGCCTGATCCAAGCCAGCTCTTTTTTATAGATGGCCTGCCGCTTTCGTTCACTGGCTAATTCCATCTCCTTGCGAGCCCCTTTGGTCTGCAGATAGTAGTCGTAATTGCCATCATAACTGTGAAGACGACCGCCGTCTATTTCCACAATGCGGTTTGTCACTCTGTCCAGAAAGTAGCGGTCATGGGTGATCATAAAGACAGCTCCGCGATACTGAATCAGAAAATCCTCAAGCCAGCTGATGATGTCGTTGTCCATATGGTTGGTAGGTTCGTCCAGGATCAAAAGGTTGCTCTCCGCAGTCAATACCGCCGCCATAGCAACACGCTTTCGCTGTCCTCCCGAAAGTTCTCCCATCTTCTGATCAAAATCGCTGATACCCAGTTTGGTCAGCATGGTCTGGCACTGATAAATTTCAAAGTGAGGACTGATTGCTTCCAGATATAAGACCGCCTGATCCATGACACTGAGAGCTTCATCAAAATCCGGATTTTGTGGCAGGTAAGCCCTGCGCAGCTCTTTTCCCTTAGTTATGGTGCCGCCTTCAGCCTCTATAGCGCCTGCGATGATTTTCAGCAGGGTGGACTTGCCGCTGCCATTGACACCAATCAGTCCGATCTTATCGCTGTCATTGATAGTCAAATCGATGCTCGTAAGTAACGGCTTTTCTGTATAACTCTTCTTTATATTTTCTGCTGTCAGTAAAATCATAAAGGTTATGTCTCCTTCAGTTTAGTTTTCGTCTATTTGTTGCGACGCGAAGCTCCGAGTCTCCTGTATTTCACCAGGCCGGGCGGCGTATCCTCATTCGGACACGTTTATAATTTTATAGGAACCATCCCCATATGGCAAGGAGTTTTTCACATCAAAATGAATCCCTATTTGTCGAATCTTATCGAATTTTTGCTAAAACGAACAAAAAACATGTCTTTTGAAAAAACCTCGTACCCATTGGAATACAGCCGTTTATATATCAATTACCAGGATGATTCGACGATTTTAGTCCTGGAACCGTTGCAAACACTTGCTTAAAAACTTTTTTCCTAGTCGAACCAAAAACGCCTTTTGGGCAAAAAATCCCGGCAGGACTGCGCAAATTGCCGAGCCGGGCTATGCAAAAGCAAAAAAGAGAGAAACAGTCATGTCTCTCTCTTACTGCTTATTTCCTGTAAAGATGGTTTCATCTGCTCTCTGGCAGATTGCATCAATCTTCGCCTTCACCTCATCAGGCAGGGCATCGACGACAGGACCTTCCAGAATCTGCCGCACCCGCCTGTTTGCAATCTCGATACTGTCCCGCTTCTCATAAGTAGTCGCGCGCAGTTTTGACGGAAACATCTTAGAGTAATACAATTCGTCGGGATTGCGGAAATTCTTTATGGAAGACTTGTGTGCCAGGAACGTACCGCCCGGTCCTTCCGCCTTGATATCTGCTGTCAAATCCGTATTCTCACCGACGCGGATACCCTTGCCGATGCGCAGACAACGCTTCGCAATTTCGTCCTCGGTCAAAATCATTTCCAGACTGACCGCCATACCGTTATCCGTGGTGCCAATACCGTCGATCAGGTCGGCTCGACCCAGATAAGCGGGCATGGTTTCAAAGCTGCCTCCACCAGTCACCGCACATGGCAGACCGTAAAATCTGGCCATCTCTGTGCCGCCCAGGCTGACAAGGGCTGCTTCACCGCTTTTCACATATGCACCAGTTACGGGATCTGCTGCGCCAGAGGCCACGCCGTAAATCAGCGGCCAGCCCGGCTTTACGGTCTCGAACAATACGACAGCCGACAGCACCTCTGCATTAATCTGGCAGATGGTGGAGAAAATCGAAGCCGGCGAGGTCATGCCGATCATGGGCATAGGATAGATATTGACAGGAATCTCGTAGTCCGCCAGTTCCAGATAGGCCTCCAACATGTTTTTGTCCTGGGTCAGCGGCGATACGGGGCAGTAAAGCACCGATGCGATTTTTCGCGCTCTGATCTCCTCATCGCTGCCAAGAATCGCCCGTAAGATCTCAATGGCAAACTTCGACTCATAGGGACTTGCGAGTTCAAACTGCACATGTTTAGAAGTCCCCTCTATGATGGCTGCCATCTCGTGGAGACAGTGGGTCTTCTCCGGAACATCCCCTGCACTGCAGCCGGTCCAGCAGGCGACACCGGTTTCCGCATGTTGGAAGATCCTGCCCACGTTGACCACATCCGCTTTGGTGGATTCCCTGCGCTCACCGGTGTAGGGATCGTAGATATTAGTGGTGATACCGCTCATCAGGTGACGGCTCTCCTTTGACGGCAGCGGATAATCATAGGCTGGATTTCGCCCGCCTAGGACAAATTCCTTCGGCGCAGCGGCAAGGGCCGACTGCACCATCTCTTCCGTAAAATACACGATTCTGCGCTTTTCGTCAGTGCGTGCCCCTGCGTCTCTCAAGGCAAAGAAAGCCTTGTCGCTTTTGATCCATACGCCAGTCTCAGAGAGGATTTCCATCGTCCTCTTGTGAACCAGCTGCTTTTCTTCTTCACTGAACACTTTAATCTCTATCTGCATAACAGTTCTCCTTCGCGTTCTATCATCGCCCGCAGCTTATCCTGCACATCTTCTGGCAGAGGGATTGGCTGATGGTTTGCCAGAATGTCCTTAGCGAGCGCCCTGGCTCGCGCAGGCATATCCTTCGCACCATCTTTCTCCCATTTCTCGCGCATCTGTCTGTCGATCAGAGTGGTGGTAGAAATCTCATCTCTCATATGTTTCAAAGTGTGTCTCTGGCTCAGGTAATTACCAGCCGGTCCTACAGCCTCGATCACCTCTAGCGCCAGAGCATCTTCATCCACCATGACTTTCTTTTCTGTTCTCTTGAACATGCGCACAAACTCTGCATCCATGAGGAACTGTTCGTAGCTGATGGCCATGCCCATATCGATCATGCCCAGGCCATAGACCAGGTCCACCCCGGCCAGTACCGGCATCAGTCCGGTCAAAGTCTTCTCGTGGCCGATCTGCACATCCATGACTTTGCTGTCCGCCTACGTTCCGCCTACCTTGGTCACGACGTCGTAGTATTTTCCCATCTCCGCTACCATGGCACCGAACATACCGTGTTCTGGAGCGCCCACCGGGGAAGTGGCACGTCTCATGTCCATGACCGTGGTGGAACTGCCGTAGATGACGGGGTTTCCTTCGTGTACCAGCTGTGTCAGCACGATTCCTGCCAAAATCTCCGCGTTAGTCACGACAAAGGTTCCCGCCAGGGTTGCCGGCGTCGTTCCGCCCGCCAGTCCCATGGAGAGAATACTGATCGGCAGTCCCGCCTTTGCCGTCTCGATGATGACCTGAGAAGCACCATCGTGAATTTCCAGAGGGCTGTTCGGACACATGCAGAGGGTGAAAAAAGGCCGCTCCCGCAGCGCCCGTGCACTTCCCGCAATGGCAATTCCCATGTCGATGATGGCTCTGGCATTGTGTCCGTTTTCAGCATCTAAAATCGCGTGCTTTGTCGTATTCTTAAAGATGGCTTCCGCTTCATAAAAATCCTTCAGCGGTCCCGGCGCGTCCTGGGCTGCAACCGCTGTGGTGAAGGCGTTAATCTCCGGAATCGCGTCACAGAAGCGGGCAAAGTTCTCAAGGTCCTCCGTCTTGGTCTCCCTGACCTCCCCTGTTTCGATATCGAACATCTGCAGTCCGGTGCCGAAACTGGTAAAAGAAACAGTTCCGTCTCCGAGGACAAAATCATCCTTCGGTTCCCTTCCGCACATGGTAAAGGTACCCGGTGTCACCTCGATGGCCCACTCCACCAAATCTCTGGGAAATTTGACCATGTGGCTGCCCGCGTCCACGTCGCAGCCCGCCTTCTGATAGAGTTCCTTGGCCTCCTGGCCAAAAATCCGCACACCGTATTCTCCCATCAGCTTCATAGTTGCATCGTGAATGGCCAGGACACCTGCATCGTCCAGGATGTGATAACCACGTCTTTCTCTGCTAAATGTAAAACTCACTTTTTCCCTGCCTCCAATCCTGCTTTCTGCTTAAACTGCTCTACAGAGTTGATTTTGATGCCGAGAAGGTCTGCAATGCGAAACTTTGCCTGTATCCCTTTTGCAGCACCGTCAGTAGGCATGGAGTATCCTAACCCCATTTCCTCTCTCAGCTCTCTCATCACGGAGCAGTCCGCCAGATCTGTTACATTGACGCCTAGTTTTTCTGCAACGTAGGATTTCGCCTCTGCCAGCCGCATGCTCTTTGCCAGCTGCATCCGCAGTACCAGATCTCCAGCGCTGCGGATACCGCCCATACAGACAGCAATTTCCTGTGTTGCATCGTTTCCAAATGGATCACCCGAGCCTATCTACAATCCGTCGATTTTGGCAATCTCCACCATGGCTTTGGCGGCCTTTGATACCACATCAGTTGGCGGCACGTAAGCCATCGGTGTTCCGCCAACCCCCATACCTACGTTGACGTGAACGGGAATTTCCGCCGCCTCCGAGCAGGCTTTGATGAAGGTCACTGCTCTGGCAATATTCCAGGCAAAAGATTTGTTGCAGTTGGTGTTGACCACCGGCCCGAAGATATTGGCGCCAGCCTTTTCTGCCAGCTTCACCTGCTTGTGCGGATACAGTCCGGCCAGCCTGACACCATCGTATTTCAGTCCGCCGTGCATACCCATGACAAACTCCCCGGCCATGCCGATTTCGATGCCGAAGTCAGGGTGCTCCGCTTTGATGGCTTCTATGGCTTTCAGCGCAGCCAAAAAGTCCGCATCTCCTGATGCACCGCTGGTATCCAGATTCATACCGTCAGCGCCTGCCGCCGCCATGCCTTTGGCAATGTAGACCATATCCTTTACCGCATGTTCCACCGCCTCTTCCTGTGCCGCCTTTGCCTCGTCGATCTTGCCCATAGGCAAAAGCTCCGACCAGTTATCCACTGGACCATCCGGCTTGGTATATCTGCCCAAATCCGGCATGCCTCCATAAAGCACCGGAATGACTGCCTGAGACTGGGCGATTTCCATGACCTTGGCTTCATCGTGAAGAATCGGTTTTACTGTTTTGTAGCTGTAGTCGATATTGCCAATATCCACCGAATCCAACCCGAGAACTCTCTCGTTAATCAGCACTGCTGTTGAGCGGTCCATAGGTACGTGGGCCTGATAGTTCAGCTTGAAGCAGCCGGAATCTGAAGTAGAAACCACCTCCTGACCCCGGGTCACGCCTACCACGTTGCCGTCCATGACGATAATATCAAAGAGATGATTTTTTTCCGCCTCTGTCAATCCGTCAATTTTACCGCGCCGCATCGCATCGTGAATCCCTGCTTCTATGTCACTGCGAATCTCTTCCGCCGTCATATAAAGCCCGCTGCCGTCACCCATGCGGGTGAAATAACCTTGCTTTTCACTCATATAACTCCCTCCAATCTGTAGCATTCTGTCCAAAGAGCCGCAGGCGAATATTCTGCTCCACGATGTTTTTGTGTTTTTGAGAACATTTGATCCTGTTTGACATAATGAGTATCCGCAAATGAAGCCGAAGTAAGCCTGGAATGGCACTTCTGGTTATTTTTTTGCATCTCTGCACGCCCCAAATCATTGTCCCAAATGGCACAAAAGTAACCCTGCGCTGTATTTTGCTCCTTGCCATGGCTCAATGTGACTTTTCCTATTCCAGGCTGCCGCCTTTGGCGTTTCTACGCCCTGAATTTTATGACAAATCATCAAAAAACCTCCAAAAACATAAAAACATCGTGACTGTGCTGCAGGACCCTTCCCTTTGCAGTGTTCTGCTATAAAAATGCAAAAATGACGGAATCAAAGATTCTGATTTTGCACTTCGTATACCATCATATAGCAGCAAGAAATGTGCCAAAGGAGGAAAGTGAGCCCATAGCCCATTCTCAAACTAAAGCAATTCTCAGATTTGAGAATCATTCTCTATCCTTTTGCTGTCAGATGTTGTATAATGTGTGTAATACAAGTGGTTTCTCACATTTGAGAACTATTCTCAATTTTCTCACGAAAGGTGGTATCGCAGGTGAGTTACTTAGAACAGATTCAGACGGAAGTGCAGCAGTTTGCAGAGGTCATTTCCGAGGCACTTCACGTGGAGACCGAAATCGTCGATGACAGCTGGCAGGTGACAGGCGCAACTTGCCTGGTATTCGAAGCTCCTGTCATGGAATGGAACAACACCAACTCAAAGATTACCAGACAGGTATTTGAGACAAAGCGTGCGCTGCTTCTCTCCGATCCCGGTCAGAACCAGCTCTGCGCGGAGTGTACGGAAAAAGACCGCTGCTTCTATAAAGCCGGCCTTTATTATCCGATCCTTCTTCGCGGCACCTGCTATGGCATGATCAGCCTGGTAGCGTTTAATGAAGAACAGCGCAGCAACATCATGGACAACAGCTACGCCTTCATGAAGTTCACCAGCAAAATGGCCGAAATACTGGCTGCAAAGATTCAGGAACTGATCATCAGAGAAGAACTCAGCAGCACCAACGAATATCTGAAGACCATCATTTCTTCTGTCCACGAAGGCATCATCGCCTGTAATACGGAAGGGATCATCACCTGTTTTAATGAGACGGCAGAAAAAAAACTGGGTATCGCCAGTGACGACGCTTTGGGCAGACAGATTGCGGAGGTCATTCCCGGCTCCCTGCTCGTTGACGCTCTGGAAAAAAAGACCTCGATCTTTGAGAAGGGCACAGAATATCAGTCCGCAGACGGCAGCCCCCTCCATCTGATTTCCAACGTCACCTTGGTTAAAAAAGAAGAGAAATTGCTAGGTGCAGTGGAGTCATTCAACACCGATGAGAGCCTCTTTCGTATCGCACACCGCCTTCTTCGGGGAGACGATGCAGCTTCTTTCTCAAACATCATCGGACAGAGCCGCGTCATGCGGGATGCCAAATCTGCCGCCAGCGCCATCGCAAAGAGCCCATCCACGGTTCTGATTACCGGTGAAAGCGGCACCGGCAAAGAACTCTTTGCCAGAGCGATTCACAATGCCAGCCTGCGCAGTGACAATCCCTTTATCCCCATCAATTGCGGTGCCATTCCCGACGCTCTTTTAGAAAGTGAACTCTTCGGCTATGAGGGAGGTTCCTTTACGGGAGCAAAAGCAGCCGGCAAACCCGGCGTTTTTGAAATGGCCCAGGGCGGGACGATTTTTCTCGACGAAATCGGTGATATGCCGCTGAATTTACAGGTCAAGGTGCTGAGAGTCCTGCAGGAGAAAACCGTACAGCACATCGGCAGCGCCAGGGAAATTCCCGTGGACGTGCGGGTCATCGCCGCCACCAATCAAGACCTCAGTGCAAAGATAAAGACTGGCACTTTCCGAGAAGATCTGTTCTACCGGCTCAATGTCATTCCTATGACCATTCCGCCCCTACGAGAGCGCAAAGAGGACCTCCCCCTGTTAATCCATTTTCTCTGCGGCAAATATGCGCAGGTTTTAAATCGTGAAATTACGGGGCTTTCAGAGGATGCCCTGGATCTGCTTTATCAATATGACTGGCCTGGGAATATCAGGGAATTGGAGAATGCGGTAGAATACGCCATCAACTATACCTTTGATGGCGGCTTGATCAACGCAGCCAGTCTGCCCAGGTGGCTTTCTCAGCACACGCTGCAGACGACGGCCGGTTCTATAGAGCAGATGTCCGAAAGAGAGAAGATAAAAAGCCTCCTGCAGACCAATGGAACGTCGCTGGAGGCTAAGAGACAAATCGCCGAGTTCTTGGGAATCAGTCTGGCAACCTTATATCGAAAAATCAAGAAATACGAACTTTGACTTCATCAGTTGTTATGCAAAACAACGGTAAAAATGTCATCCCATGCGGCAGATTGCCAAGAACGGACCGATTTGCATAACTGGCGCCTGTGCTTACACCTTCTCAATCATCCTCGACAGCCTGCCGCTGAGCATCAGAGCGAGCATCATCTTGAGGATGTCAGGGATGACAAAGGGCAGAACGCACCATCCCAACACGGCGGAGAGGCCGATAGGACCGACGGTTCTCCCATAAACTGCCATAAACCAAGCCGTACCAAAGGTGAAGTAGACGATCATGGCTAAGACCATGGCCAAAGCCAGGGCCCATGTTTTTCTACCGATCAGCTTCTCCATGGCCCACATGACAAGACCGGAAAAGATAAATCCAATGATGTAACCACCGGTCGTTCCAAAGAGAATCCCAAGGCCTCCTGTAAAACCAGAAAAGACCGGTATCCCCACTGCTCCCAGGAGAATGAAAATCAAAATTGCCAAAGTGCCTCGCTTGCCGCCCAGCACGCCGACCGTCAAAAATAGACCGAAGGTCTGCATGGTGAAGGGTACCGTCGTAGGAACAGCAATCCAGGAGCAGACCGCCATCAGCACTGCAAAAATAGCAATACATACCATATCATAAGTTTTATTTCGTTTTGTCGTTATCGTCGTCATAGATACTTCCCCGCTTTTCTTTTGTTAGAGAAAGTATACACCAGCGCTTTTCTTTCGTCAACCCATTTTTATTCAAAAGGTGACAATTATGCCCGACAAAATCGGCGATTCTGCCATGCCGCCTGTCTATTTTACCTGTCATTTGCGTCTTTTTTGATGAAAGCACCTAACAATTTTCTTCTATTCGGTGGCAGGACGGCAATTGACAACGAAGTTTCAAAGGTTACAGCCATCGCAATGAAGGCTGCCCCCTTTGCAATACGGGAACTGTTAGGTGTTTTGAGGGGTTTTTTGACAAATGACGGGTAAAATGACGGTGATAGCAGGTCAGCACTCCAATCTCAGCGTTTATTTACCCCCATTCCCAGCAGTGCTTCCAGCCCCTCTGCAAAGATCCAGGTCATCTTCTCCAGGCTGTCGATTGCAAGAAACTCATTGGCCTCGTGGGCCAGTTCCTCTTCGTAAGGGAACAGCGGTCCAAATGCCACTGCCTTGGGAATGGCTCTGGCATAAGTTGCACCGCCGATGGCAAAGGCTTCATGTTCCTGATCCCCAGTCACCTTGCGGTACACTTCCATCAGCTTGACAACAAAATCCGAGTCCGGTTCCGTATAGACGGGCGGCAGGAAATCTTTCTCCTTGTAGAAAAATCCTGCCCGGCTGCAGGTCATCTCAATGGCACCTACCACAGTCTCTTTTTCCATAGAAGCAGGATAACGCAGATTGGCTTCCAATACCACGTCTCCGTCTTCACAGCGCAGCACCCCTATGTTAAACGTCGTTTTCCCTGATAACTGGTCTTCAAAGCCGCAGCCGAACTTCTCTGCGCTCCAATCCATACCGATGTACCGGTTGTATTTTTCAACAAAATCGTCTATTGACAATGTGCATTTGATTCTGCTCAGCCCCAACATCAGCAGGCTGATGGCATTGAGCCCTTTTTCCGGTGACATGGCGTGGGTGCTCTTTCCCTGGGCTATGACGATAATCTCATCGTCAGCATATTCCGCCGTGATGCCCTCAAATTCATTCAACTCTGCAATGATTTCTGTCGGATCGGCATTGTGGCACTGCAATACACAGCCGGCTTTTCCGGCAACCACATTTCTGCCGCTGCCGCCATAAAGCCCCACAACTCTGATATCTGCCTCCTTATCGTCAAATAACGATATATTCATATCAAAATCGACAAGACCTTTTTCGCAGAAAATCAGCGGAAAGTATCCGTCAGGAACGATGGAATAGTCAGGAAGTCTTTCCACATGGCTGGTATAATAGTTGATACCGCCCCAGCTCTCTTCTTCGTTGGTACCTACAATCAAACGCAGACTAGTCCCGGCAGGAATCCTGCCCTCGTCCATCAAATATTTCATGGCGTAAAGACTGCTGATCAGCGGTCCTTTGTCATCTCCACTGCCTCTGCCATAAATTTTCCCCTCCTTTACAACGCTATCAAAAGGATCCGTATCCCAGCCTTCCCCAGCCGGCACTACGTCCTCATGAGCCAAAACGCCGATCATGAACGGTCCATCACCGATAGTAATCTCCCCTGCATAACCGTCGAAGTTGCGAGTTTTCATGCCAAGGTCTTCCGCCCGCTGCAGAATCCACCGCAGACCTCTGTCCACCTCTTTTCCAAAGGGCTGATTGCTGCCTCCATCCTCAGAAAAAACGGTAGGAATATTTATCAGTTCTGCGACATCAGCAATCATCGCCTCTCTGTTTCTTTCAATAAATTCATGTATCGTCATCGACAAATCCTCCTCTTTACATTTTCCTGTCATTATAAGGTTCCCCTTCCCCTTTTGCCTTGTATTTATTTTAAATTTCAGTTTTTGTATTTGAAGTTATTACAACGCAATCAGACCCTTTTTTGGCTATAATGGAGCTACAAAATTCGAAAACTACACGAGGTGGAAAAATGTTAAAATTTGAATTACAGAGAGCAGCTGATAAGCTGATCAACGAGATCTTTGCAGTAAAAAAAGGGGAAACTGTAGTCATTACCGCAGACACCATGTCAGATGAAGGCCTTGTGGATGCTGTGGCCGCCAGCGTCTACAGCGTCGGCGGTTATCCCATGGTCATCACCATCGCTACGCCTGGCGGTGTGGGCAAAGCCGCTGATCCAGATATCCCTGTAGAAGCATTGACAGGCGCGCTGCTGGGAGCCGACGTATGGGTAGAATTCAACCATCAATGGATGCTCTACTCCACGCCATTTGAAATCGCCATGGAAAAAAATCCGAAGCTGAGATACATGTGCCTTGTTGACTTCTCCCAGGAACTTCTGATCCGAACTGTCGGCAACGTAGAAACGCCACAGCTGCAGATTTTCATGGAAGCATTTACACAGAAACATATCGATGCCAAAGAGATGCACGTCACAACACCTGCCGGCACCGATGTCAGCTTTGAGCTGGACCCTGGTCACCTGGTCTGCAACGACTGCGGCAATGCCACTGTTCCCGGCATGCACATGCTGACGGGACAAATCAACGTCGTCCCTCGTTTTGGAACGATCAACGGCAAAATCGTCTTCGATGGAACCATCACTCCTCCATTTGGCAAGGTACCTTCCCAGCCAGTGGTGTTGACCGTTGAAAACAGCAAAATCGTCAAATTCGAAGGTGGTCCCGAAGCGGCCGAATACGAAAAATACCTGAAATCCTTTGACGATGAAGGAATGTTCAAGATGGCGCACATCGCCTACGGCTTCAACCCGGGAGCAAAACTGACCGGCAACGTGGTAGAAGATGAGAGAGTGTGGGGATGTACAGAATGGGGAATCGGTTATGTCAGCCCAATCGATGCGCCGCCAGCAGGCCAGGATGCGAAATCCCATACAGACGGCATCTGCCTGAACTCCACCGTATGGCTGGACGGCAAGCTGATCATGAAAGAAGGTATCGTTGTAGACGAGGAACTGGCTGCACTTTCACCAGTGAAATAACAACGCATGACAAAAGCCCGCGAAGTTCATTCGCGGGCTTTTGTTATGATGAGTGCGGCAGCATTCTAAATCTGTATTACTTCTAAGTCTTCTGGTACATACAGGTTTCCACTGAAATAGGCTGCGCCTTCTCGTTCGTACAGCTTCTTTCGATGCAAGAGGTTCTCATCTTCTGTATGGTAAAGAAGCAGATTCTTCACCTGCAGCTTCTCTGCCAGCTGACAGGCGTCTTTCACTGTAGAATGGTGTTTTTCGTAGGGATGATAGATTTCTGCCTCCGAAGAAAGGCAGAAGGCTTCGTGGAGCAGCCAGGTGCTGCTTGCCGCATAGGCTTCGTTGCAAGAGTTGTAAGGCTCGTCGCCGCAGCAGGTCAGCTTTTTGCCGTCATCAAAATACATGGTGAAGCCGAACTGCTTTACTTTGGTCGATTGAATGTCAAAGAATGCAATTTCTCGTCCCAGGATGCTGCGCCTTTCTCCATCAGATACGGATATGAGATGAACCCTTTGACCGATAAATCTGCTCTGCTTTTCTGGCAGCAGCATCTGTGCCATCTGATCAATCAGCCCAATCACTTCATCATGGGCGTAGATTCGCACTTCACCCTCGTACTTATTTCCATTCATGTTCTGGCAGATCATACGCAGCATCCAGATGATGCCCAGCACATGATCGATGTGTTTGTGGGTCACGAAGATGTCTTCGATGTTCCTCCAGTCTATTTCCGCACCCTTCAACTGCCGCAGCAGGGTATTTCCCCCTCCGCCGTCCACCAAGAAATGCCGCTGCCCTTCGCTGAGGACAAAACAAGTATTGTAGCATTCCGTAACCATGGCGTTGCCGGTTCCCAGCATGGTAAGTTTCATAGATAGCCGCCTTTCTAGTTTTAATCTGTCCCTATTTTACCATAAATTTCTCTGCCTTTATATCTCTTTTACAGTCTTTAGGTACACCAGCCACAATCATAATGACGTATGGCCTTTCCACGTTTTTTACAGCCCTGCCGGCTGATTCAATTTCTCTACAAAATCGCTCATGGCATCTGCGATAGAAAGCTGCTGCGGACAGACTGCTTCGCAGCTCTTGCAGCCGATACAGGCACTTGGACGTTTCTCTTCCGCCAGAGCGTCTACAGCCATATGGGTGATCAGACCGTTGGAAAAACGCGTTTCATTATACATGGACAGTAGAACCGGAATATCCAGTTCCTGCGGGCAGTGCGCCGTACAATAACGGCAAGCAGTACAAGGCAGAATATCCAGCATACTGTCCGCAACCTCCATCAAAGCCGCTGTTTCTTTTTCCGTCAGAGGTTTCTCTTCTTCATAAGTTTTGATGTTCTCTTTCATCTGTTCTAGATCAGACATGCCGGAGAGCACCATTTTGACGCTGTCTATGGACTGGAGAAAACGGAAAGCCCATGCCGGTACACTTTCCTCAGGGCGCAGGGCAGCCAGCTTTGCCTTATTCTCATCTGACAGTTTTGTCAAAGCGCCGCCGCGCAGAGGCTCCATGACCCACACCGGGATTTCATATTGTGCTAACAGCTCCACTTTGGCTTTTGCATCCTGCAGCGTCCAGTCCAGGTAATTGAGCTGGATCTGGCAGAACTCCATATCCTTTCCGTAGACCTTGAGAAATTTCTCCATGGTTTCAAAGCGGCCGTGGGCAGAAAATCCCAGATGACGGATTCTGCCAGCCTTTTTCTGCGCCAGCAGATAATCCATGATGCCGTACTTTTCGTCCATGTAGGGATCGACATTTTTCTCATAGATGTTGTGAAGCAGATAAAAGTCAAAATACTCGGTGCCGCATTTTGACAGCTGTTCCTCGAAAATCGCTTCCACCTTATCCATATTGGCAAGATCGTAACCTGGAAACTTGTCGGCCAAATAGTAGCTTTCTCTCGCATACTGGCTCAGAACTTTGCCCATGATCACTTCGGATTGACCGTCGTGATAACCGTAGGCCGTGTCAAAATAGTTGATGCCGTGTTCTATGGCATAAGCGGTCATCTCGGCTGTCTGTTTCTCATCAATGGGGCCATTCGGATCACGATTTACCGTAGGCAGCCGCATAGCGCCAAAACCCAGCGCCGATAATTTCATATCTTGAAAGTCTTTATATATCATTTTTGTACCTCCTTCAGCCACTTTTCTACAGCGGATGCCGCATTGCTGCCACCGCTGCCGTAGATTTCAAAGCCTGCAAGGACCTGTGCGCCGTCAGACAGCTTCTCTACATCTTTCTGGATGTGCGCCATTCCGCCGCCTCCATGGGTGCAGAAAGGCACGACCGTTTTTCCGCCAAAGTCATGGGCTTCCAGGAAGGCCGCTACCGGCGGCGCCATGGTACTCCACCAGTTAGGCGTCCCCACATAGATGACGTCATAGGCTGCGATATCTATATCTGACATTAACGCAGGCCGGTGTCCGGCATTGATTTCTTTTTTGGCTTGCTTCACCACATCGTCATATCCGGCAGGGTAAGGCTGCGTCGGTATGATTTCAAAGAGGGTGCCATCCACCTGTTCGTTGATGATCTCGGCAATTTTCCGCGTGTTTGCAGAATGAGTATAATATACGACTAAATTTTTCTGTTTCATAAAACATTCCTTTCCTACTATCTTCCAAAGGTTGTAACTGCTTCTTTCATATTATCTATAATTCTTACACCAAATGGACAACGTTTTTCACAGGCACCGCAGGCAACGCAGTTTTCAGCCGTGTGTTCCAGTGCGCTGTAGTGTTCTCTGACTGTTTCTGGTATCGAACCCTGTGCTTTCGTAAGGTTGAGGAACTTGGTCACAGTAGCCACGTCGATGTTCGCAGGACACGGCGCACAATGGCCGCAATACATGCAATGTCCCTGCCAGCTGATATTCGGCATCAAAGCGAAAGCAACCGCATAATCCTTCTCCTCATCTGCGGCCGACTCATAGGCCACGCTAATCTCCAGTTCTTTCAAAGTGTGGGCGCCAGAAAGGACGGTAGCTACGGCTGGTCTGGTCAATGCATAGTGAATGCACTGATTTGCTGTCAGTGCAACGCCTGCAGGGGACATGGAAGCATCCAGCAGATCACCGCCGCCAAAAGCTTTCATGACTGTAATGCCGACACCTTTTTGTTCACACAACTCATAGAGACTTTCTCTGTCCGGATCGATATTGACATGCTGTGACTGATAGTTTTTGTCGTCCCACAAGTCATTGCAATCTTCGCTGGCTGGCTGTAAGTCATAGCACGGATTGATACTGAACATGAGAACTTCAATCAATCCACTTTCCACCGCTGCCTTTGATACGACAGGATTATGACTGCTCATGCCAATGTGCCTGATCTTTCCAGCAGCCTTCAGTTCTTTTGCAAATTCCATAATCGGACCGTGACAGACTTCCTGCCAGTCTTGCATAGAATCCACATAGTGTATCATACCTACATCTATGTAGTCAGTTTCAAGGCGAGTCAGCAAATCGTCAAAACTGGTTCTCACTTTTTCGATATCCCTGGTCCGCTCATACTGATCGACCTTCCACGTGGTGCACAGATGGGCCTGCAGAATGAACTTTTCTCTGCGGCCTGCCAGGGCTTTGCCCAGACGATCTCGCAGGTTCGGATTCGGCGTATAAAAATCCAGATAGTTGATATGAAGTTCCTCCGCCTTATCCATCAGAAGCGGCGTCAAAGTTCCGTCGTGATCCACGAAACCTTCGCAGCCTAAACTGATTTCACTGACTCGTAAGCCCGTTTTCCCTAAATTTCTGTATTTCATTTTTCCTCCTTTTCTTCAAGAACCGATTACTGATATAGCCGATACAGGCGAAGAGCACCATGACGGCGATGTAATCGAAGAACAAAAATACTGCTGGTCTGTTAAAATCAAAGAACACATACTCGATGCGCAGAAACATTTTCTGCCACAGCTGCTGCGAATCAGCGGCAAAGATGCCAAACGCCGAAACGATGCCAAGACCCATGCCCACGGAGACACGACTGATTTTATCGTTGACACTGCGGCTGGAAAGAGCGAAATGGTATCCCAGATGTATCGCCATCAGTGCATATCCCCAAGAGGTAGAAAACATATGGAGTTTCCTTGCAAACATCGACGCGGGCAGTTCCAGGAAGGTGAAGACTTCCGTCGATAACAGGATTCCGCTAATCATCATGCCAATCATGGCCAGAGCCAGCAGGAGATTGACTGCGGTATAAAAAATCCGCGCCGGCTTGTATTTTCCTTTAAACAGGGCTTTATACCACTTCAGATTCAGCCCGTTATGCACCAGGAAGAGCACAAAGAGTGCAACACCCAGCCACTCATGGATACGGTTTCCCGTTATATGAAATGCCATCAATGCCAGAAATAAAGCAATCAAAAGCAGGTCGATACAGACTTTGATTCTTTTCTTATTCATCTTTCTTATCTCCTTTCGGCTGGGTGTCCAATATTATAATCGGTTCAGCCATTGCCGCACTTCGTCACCGGCTGAAGGCACATCGTCCTGATAAATATGCAGCCCCTCTGCCACGCTAGCTTCTGGCTGCGCCTCTTCAATGGCTGCAATGGCATCCGAGAATCCGCTGCCTCCGCTGGTGCAGAAAGGGACGATGGTTTTGCCGGCCAGATCATATTCTTCTAAAAAGCTGTACACCGCCATCGGCATATCAAACCACCAGTTCGGAAATCCCAGATAGATGGTGTCATAGCTTTCCATATCTTCTACGTGAGACGCTAGTGCCGGCCGAATTCCTTGACTGCCTTCACCTTGTGCTGCATCGACAAACCCATCATAATCGTCCACGTCGTATTTCTCTTCCATCTCGATAAAGAACAAATCGCCGCCTGTCTCTTCCTGAATCATGTCAGCGATGATTTTGGTGTTCCCCTCGTGCTGGCCGCCCACGACCTGAACGCTGGCTGAGGCTACGGCATCTACACCATCCTCTTCCTGGACATTGCCGACCCTGGAGAAGTAGGCGATCAAAACCTTTCCATCTTCCTTTGGGCTTTGTTTCTGTGTCTGTTCCTGTTGATTGTCATTTCCCGCAGACTCCTCCTGCTGACCACAGCCAGCGAATCCAAGAGCCATCACAGTAATCAATATGCTTAATAATATTTTTTTCATTTTTATCTTCCTTTCATGTATAGACCTTATCACTTTGAGTGGACTCCAAGTCAAGGGTTATTTTTCATTTTTGCAAAAGTTATTTTTACGCTGCCACTTTGCTCACCTGTATCACCCCAGACAATGTCTCAATCTGGTCAGCCCCCGACACCGCTTCTCCAAGTTCATACAGACCGCTTGCGCCGCCGCATTCCCCATAAAAAAGCACTACATCACCCCAAGGGGCGTAATATGCCAAGGTTCCAGAGGGACCCTCAGCAGGGGGCGCATCACTGGTGTCCAGTTCCTCCGGCGGATAGAAGATTTTTTCATTATTGCTGTAATTCTCCACCTGAATTGATAGGGGCAGCTGTTCGTACAGTGCCTTTGCGGCTGAACTGTCATTGAGCTGAAATACGACGTTCTGTCCAGATGCTCCCTCTACTCGAATCTGTAGCACATCAGTGTCATTTTCTTCTGATTCCCAAGTCTGATCTGCACTGTCATCATCAGAATCCTGTTTGGAATTGCTGCTGCAGGCGAAAAGCGAAAGCAGCAATACTGCGCACAGGAAAAGGGATATTCTTCTTTTCATGAGTTTTGTCCTCCTTTATATCCTCTGTCGGTAGTTTCATTTTAGCATCCGGCTTATCACTTAGCAAATACTCATATTAAATACATTCACATGCTTTACAGGCATGTGTAATTATGATATACTGACCTCACAAATAAAGCAGAAAGGAGATTCACCCGATGGAGTTTCGCGTACTACAATATTTTTTGGCTGTAGCAAGGGAGCAGAGTATTTCCGGTGCGGCTGAAGCCCTGCATTTCTCTCAGCCCACCCTATCCAGACAACTCAAAGATTTAGAAGAAGAGCTTGGAAAGCAGCTCTTTATCAGAGGAAACCGCAAGATCACTTTGACAGAGGAAGGCATCCTTCTCCGCAAGCGGGCAGAAGAAATTACAGAACTGATGCAAAAAACAGAAAGCGAAATTTCCCAGTCCGATGACAATGTTGCTGGTGACATTACCATCGGTGCGGCTGAAGCAAAACCGGTACGCTTTCTCGTGCAGGTTGCCCAGGCGCTGCAACGTCAATATCCTCTGATCCGGTTTCACGTCATCAGCGGCGACCGTGCTACAGTGATGGACCAGCTGGATAAGGGCCTGATCGACTTCGCACTCCTCCACGGCGATGTAGATTCTGCCCATTTTGAATCTCATCCCGTGCCTTATCACCACATCTGGGGTATTCTCATGCGCCGCGATTCCCCTCTGGCAGCAAAAGAAGCTGTCACGAAAGAGGATTTGCGTGGTCAGCCCATGATCATTTCCAGACAGATTTATCAGAACCCCGCTTTTCAGGAAGCATTCAAAAACGGCGACCAACGGATTAACGTCGTCGCCACTTATAATCTCATATATAACGGTTCTCTGATGGTAGAAGAAGGCATGGGTTACGCCCTATGCTTTGATCAGCTGATCAATACTGCTGGCGATAGCCAGTTGTGTTTCAGACCCTTGGTGCCAGAATCTAAAATAGGCATGTCACTGATCTGGAAAAGATATCAAATTTTTTCCAAAGCCGCCCAAGCTTTCTTGCAGAAAGTAAAGGAAGAAGCCTGAAGAATGGTATTACCATTTTCCCTTGACAAAAGCGCCACAAAAACGTTAAACGTTCTTCGCATACTCGTCACAAAAGATTGCTATACTAAGAGTGTCAAAAGGATACAGGGTTACGAGATAATTTCTTTTGAACGTTCTTTCTTAATTAAATAAAATATCGCAGCCAGGAGGCCTCATCGTCAGATGAGGTCTTTTGGTGTATTGCGCCCCTATGTTATGATAATAGAAATATAAAGAAAAAAGGGTTCAGCAAGACAGTGCCCACTACTACTCTAAATAGTCTTTGAGCGCCTGTAATCCTTTTGATAGCTTATGCATACTCCCTGCAGAACAAAGCGCCACCCGCAGGTACTTTTGGCGCTTGTTTTCTGTCACCGCGAACCGCTCAGAGTGATAGACGCGAAGCCCTCGTTCCAGCAAATCCTCCTCCACCCGGCGAAAAGGTTTTGATGTTGCAATGGGCAGCCATTGGTAGTAGCTGACTTTCCACGGATCCCCGTCTTCTCTTGGGAACACCTCTGAAAACAACGCACAGGCCTTCTCTGTCATCTCTCTTTTACGCATAGCGATTTTATAAGCATCACCACTTAAAATCAGTTCCGTGATGATTTCTGCATCGAGGGAAGAGGTCTTGATGTTTGCATTAAACAACCCATGAAGGATTTCACGTCTAAAACCTTCCCCAAAAGTCATATATGCGACCCTTAGCCCTGGGCACAAGCTTTTGGTCATGCCGCAGATGTAGATGCTCTCCCCTTTTAACAGGTCGAACAGGGAGGTCTCCCTTTCGCCGCCGGACGCAGTCAGCCAGGCGGAAATATCATCTTCCAGCAAAATCAGGCCGTACCCTTTGATGATCGCCGCCAGTTCTTTCCGTCGTCTTTCCGAGATGGTCACCGTCGTCGGGTTGCCGCAGGATGGCATGAGATAGACCCCTTTCAACCTGCTAACAGTACACTGCTTCTTCAGTTCGTCGGCCCGCATTCCCTCCTGATCCCCTTCTATAGGAACCAAAACAATATGAAGCATCTTCGCCAATTCGATCAGATTGGAATAAGTGTAACGATCCGTGGCCAATCTGTCACCTGGTGAAAACAGAGAGATCAACGCCACGGTCAGGGCATTCTGGGCACCTGAAAAGATGGCGGTATGATCGTGATTGCCATGAACGCCTAGCTGTTCCATCCATCTGATTCCCGCCGCAATCTGATGAGGATGGCCTGCTGGCTGCGAATACCCATATAGGCCGCGCAGGTATCCTCTTTCTACCACCGTTTGGGTAGCTCGTTCCACAAGTTCACTGTATTCGCTGAAGCCGTTGACAGCCCCCATCTCGATACATTGGCTATCGAGATTAGACGCGGTGATGGTGATGTCTTCTGAAGAGTGGGGCGAAACAAAAGTGCCTTTTCCCGTGGTGCCGTAAATCAGACCTTTCTTTTTGCAAACTTCATAGACCCTGGTGATGGTCGTATAATTCAAATCTAAATAATCTGCAATTTCACGCTGAGGCGGCAGTTTTGTCCCTGGCTTTAACACCCCGCTTTTAATCTTGTTCTCCAGATCCGCAGCCAGTGCTTTATAATACGGCTGTTCCAGCCGATGCTTCTCCGGCTTCCATGTCAATGGGTATTGATCGAATGCGTTTATCGGCATCAGATTCTCCTCCTCTCATTGTTGTACATACAATTTTTACATTGTATGTATTGTACTACGATGATATACTGAGGGCAAGTAGATCAATAGATAAATAGATGGAAACGGAGGATAAGCAATGAAACAATATATCGTAGATGCCTTTACGGATCAGGTCTTTTCTGGGAACCCGGCAGCCGTCTGTGTGATGGAACAGTGGATTCCTGAAGAGCTCATGCAGAAAATCGCCATCGAAAACAATCTGTCGGAGACAGCCTTTGCCGTAAAAGAGGGCGAAGATTATCATCTGCGCTGGTTTACTCCTGGAGGTGAAGTCGATCTCTGCGGTCACGCCACTCTTGCCACTGCATATGTCATCACTACATTTTCAGAGACTGCATTGAAGGAAATTCGCTTCAAAACCCTCAGCGGCACTCTGACAGTCAAGAAAGAGGACGATCTCTTCTCCATGGATTTCCCATCCTTTTCACTGACACCTACCCCCATTACGCAGGAAATCATTGAAGCTATCGGCATAAAGCCCATGGAAGCGTACCTAGGTGAAGATATGGTCTGTGTTCTTGCAAGTGAAGAACAGGTAAAAAATGTTACTGGCGATCAGGAAAAAATTCGCCAGCTAGCTGGCCTTTTGCTCCACGTTACAGCAAAAGGTGACGTCAGTGACTGCGTAACCCGCACCTTCGCGCCAAAATGCAATGTGACAGAAGACCCCGTCTGCGGCCGTGGCCACTGTCATGTCATTCCATTATGGGCAGACAAGCTGGGGAAGAATCAGCTTACTGCATATCAGGCCTCAAAGCGGGGTGGCGTTCTCTATTGTCGTTACGCTGGAGAACGCACGATACTGAGCGGAAAGGCAGTTCTTTTCGCGGAAGCGGAGATTCTTAAAGAATGATGAAAAACGGGGAACTGCTCTCGCAGCCGAATATTAATCAGCTCAAAGCAGTTCCCCGTTGAGATTATGTTGATCTTTACGCTAGCAATGCCTAGAGCAAGGATTTTCCAAGTGCTTTGCATTCCTGCTGCGCAGTTTCATCAGGTGCCTCATTGCAGATCACACATGGGCAAGCGATGACGGCTTCATCCTCAATGCAGCGGTCCTCCCAGCAGCGCATCCACTCTCCATCTCCCCAGCCATAAGAACCAAATAAAGCAATCTTCTTGCCCTTCAATTTTTTCTCACACTGCTCAAAGAGAGGTGCAAATTCTGCCTCTTCCAATTCTTCCGCGCCCATGGACGGGCAGCCGAAGGCAACTGCATCATAGTGATCCATTAATTCTGCGGAGAATTCCGCCGCTTGAAAGCTGGTCACATCTCCCCCTCCATCTTTGATGCCTGCTGCAACCAGTTCTGCCATCTTTTCGGTATTGCCAGTTCCACTCCAATATACCACTGCGATTTTGCTCATTATTCATACCTCTTTCCTTATATTTATATGGCAACTGTCAGTTGCCAAGCGGTCTTTCCCTGATGAAAAAGACGCTTATAGACCTCTTTACATTTTTCATATTTAGCAAATAGCCTGACTGCTTCACATTCATTGCAGTATACTTTCCAGCAGCCGCTGCACTTGCTGTTTCTGCCGGCATTTTCAATAAACCCGATCACATCGCCCAAAGGATATCCTAAAAAAATGCCAATTTCGTGAGGAAACGTTCCTTCTTTCTCAAAACGTGTCTGTAAGACTGAAATAGCCTCGCCTGCAGAAAACTTTTCATAACCAAAACTCTTGAGAAAATCCTCGACACCATTCTGCGCCAAATCTGCCTGCAGCTTTTTTTCCCGATAGACATAGATCAAAGCGCTGTGCTCATATTTTCTCAATATCACAATCGAAACGCCTTTTCCCCGCAGATTTCGGTTTAGCTCATCGATATATGCATGCAATTGCTCATCTGAATCATATATGTAGTTAAATAAATTGGCCGTTTTCAATGATGCCAAAGTTGGAGAACAATGCTCAATCAAATAATCTTCCATAGATACTGTCTTCCTTTCCGTCTAGTTAGTTTAGGCTAACCGCTTAGTCTATAGGAAGCGGGCATGTTATATGCCCGCCTACAGACTACACATTCGTTAATCAAAATCACTTAAGGAGAACTATAAACTATCTGTTTTCTCATTCAGTTAGTTTTAACTAACTATACTATAATCTCCATCTTTTGTCAATATGAATTTAGTAAAATCGTCCAAATCATACCCCTCCTCCGTATATTACGCAGCAATCATAGAAAATCCGCCTCAATCATCCGACTTTAGGTCTGATTCGGGCGGATTTCCCTGCCTTTGCGCTATCTCTTTCATTTCCTCTTGCCCATCAAAGGGTTTCAGGACGAAAAAATTCATTAAGTACAGTTAAAACAATGATACTCGTTCATATTATATAATTCACGCATCTATCTTTCGATTACTTTTTTGCCTTCTCACAAGCGCTCTTGCACTGCTATACCCCTGCCAATTCTCGAAATCCGCCTGAATGACTTGATTTCAAGGCACTTTCAGGCAAATCTTGGCGCTGCGAACCAAACAGGCGGATCAAACGTGCACCTCTTTTGTCATCAATCCTATCCACTGCTAATTCAATTTGTCCTGCGGTCTTTTGACCACCTTTGCCAAGATTATGTATAAGACTGCAGCTGTGATGATGCCTTGTGCAAAAGGTACGCCATAAGGAATCAATTTGATGACCGCATAACCACAGAGCCATGATAAGATGCCAATCCAGTTGAAGCCCTCCGGCATTCTGTAATTCTCAGGCTTTCCTCTGCCGATAATCCAGTAGTCGGCCAAAATGACACCCATGGTCGGCAGCAGTGCATCACCTAATATGTAGAGGAAATCCTCAAAATGATCTGCCAGGCCCAACACCGCGCAGACCGTACCGATGAGCCCAGCGACCATGGTTGCTGCCGCCCGCTTGTTCTCTGCCAAGTTGAACATCAAAACGGCATTGATGCCGCCTGAATAAGCATTGGTCGTATTGGTCGTCCAAGTGGCTGAAATTAAAACCAGCATGCCGATAATTGGAATGCCAATCTCGCAAAATACTAAAGTGATGTCATACTGCTGAGCGACTCTGGTCATGATTGCGCCCAGAACCACCATCAAAACACCAGCTGGTGCCACACCCAGCGAACTTGAGATAATCGTATCTTTTCTCGTTCTCTGGTATCTGGTGATATCAGAAGCCGCGAGACAGCCTGCCGCCATAAAGCTGACGGTCAATACGATTCCATCGATAAACGACATAGACGGTACCGCTGGATTAACTGACAGCTGCTGTGTTCCATATTTGTTCAGTGCCATGATGCAGCCAACAATCGTAACAATAAACAGGGCGGGCACTGCGATTTTGTTCAGTTTGTCCAGTGCATTGATGCCGTAAACTGCCGTAATCAGCATGATCAATCCCCAAATAATCATGGATATGATCGGGGACACGTTTACATGGAAAAATTGGTCAATCAGATTGGAAAACGCATCGCCACAGACGCTGGTCTGCACGGCAAACCAACCGATCATGGAGATAAAGATTAACGTACTGATGATGAACCTCGCTCCTTTTTTACCAAAGCCGCCGATGGCCGTTACGCAGGTGGGCACACCCAAATCGCTTCCCATGATACCCATCAGGCAGAACAACACGATGACAATGAAATATCCTACAACGCCAGAAAGAATGGCATTTGTCAGTGACATGCTCTCTGCCAGAATGCCTCCAAGCAGCAGGCTTGGAACACAAATCATGATGCCAGCCTGAATTAATGCGACGTCGATCCAATTTTTTCGTTCTTCCACAGGCACCTTCTCAAGAGTCGTCGTCTCTATATTGCTGCCTCTTTTTTTCTTCTCGTCCATAGGTCTCCTCCAATGTGATTTTTCTAAATTATACAAATTTTCGAAGGAAACCACTTTATTATTATTTTAAAATAATGATGGTTTTTTTAAAATAATTTCAATCAGAGTTTTTCGTTGATCAGCGTCCGTAGTTTGACAGCCACAGCTACTGTCTCATGAAATTTCACGTTGTCATTCTCCATGCCCAGAGCCGCCTTCACTTTGTTCACCCGATAGCGGATGGTATTTTCGTGCTGATTCATTTCCAAGGCGGCCGCTTGAAAATTGCCGGAATTGGCGACATAAACTTCCATGGTCAGCAGGATTTCCTTTACATTCTCTATTGACACTTTCTGCCTGATGGCGTCAACATAAGCTTTGTAAAAGTCATGGGCTTCCTGTGTATCTTTCACAGTCAAAAGCAGCTGCAGCACCGAGAGCGGGTCATAGTTCTGAGAGGACATGTTCATGGTCCTGGCGGTTTCTAAGGCCCTTTTTGCCTCTTCCAAAGCTTTGCCGATGTCCTTTCTGTTGTATATTCTGCTATAGCCCATCACCGGTTCACTGATGAACTCTTTGATGCGGATAGAAGTTACGTCAGAATGACGGCGAAGGGACTTTTCGTCATCATCGCTGAGAATAAAAATCTGTTGATTGTTACTTCTCACGTAGATGTCGTTTTTTTGTTTCAAATAATAAAAATGCAGTTCCACTTGAGCGATGTCAGAATTGAAGTCTCCTTCGACTTCGATCACGCGCAGATAGTTCTTCATATTCGGGTTGATGCTGTAGAGAATTTCCATCTTCTCGCCGGGGTGAACATTGCCATACATGATTTTTTCAATTTTCAGGGTGTTGATGGCATTTAAATTGTCGATGGAAATATATTTGTTAACGGTATCTATAATTGCCGCATAAGGAATATCTTCTGGAATTAAAACAACGGGAAAGTTGCTGCGGTCGCAGGATTGCAAAATGTCATCAGTTAAAACGTACAGCATATCATCTGTTACCACAAAGAGACCAGAGCACTCTGTCTTGATTAAAGTATCTAAATACTCGTAGATGTTCTCCGTCTCATATTTAAATTGATCGAGACAGGTAATAAACACATCGCCTGCTGCAATGATGTCTCTGTCAACAAGATTTCTGTTGCAGGGACAGTCAAAGACGGAAATTCGTTTGATTTTTTTGTTTAAGCCTCTGCTGCCGGCCAAAACCTTTGCGTCATCAAACATGGCGTTTTTTAAAATTTCTTCCAAGGATACAAACATTATTTACCTCATTCACAAATAATTACTATGATTTTCATCAATTCTTAACTTGTATAAAGTCTAATACAGGTGTAAACTATATTCAAGAAGGAAGTGATATAAATATGAAATTTGATATGCACTGCCATACAAAGGCTGGCTCCATTGATTCGAAAATTTCTATCGAAAGATATATCGAGCTGCTGCAAGAAAAAGGCTTTGATGGCATGCTGGTCACAGACCATGATTCATATAAAGGATTCAGGTATTGGCAGCAAAACAAGGAACAGATGCCTGATGATTTTGTCGTACTGATGGGTGTAGAGTACGATACAAAAGATGCCGGACATTTTCTCGTCATCATGCCTGACGAACTCTGCCTCAGAGTTCTGCAGATTCGCGGCATGTCCGTAGAAATGCTGGAACGCATTGTACATCATTTTGGCGGAATCCTCGGCCCGGCACATCCATTCGGCGCTCGCAGTTCCAGTGCCATGTTCTTCAACAAAATGCGCAAGAATCCGCAGTTAGTGAGAAAGTTCGATTTCCTGGAAGGATTCAATACCTGCGAGACCGTCCACGCCAATCAGGTTGCCCAGCTGCTGGCAAAAAAATACGGCAAGCAGTGCCTTGGCGGCTCTGATTCTCACAAGGAAGAATACGTGGGCATGGCCTTTACCGAATTCGACCGCGATATCACATGCAACGATGATCTCATCGAATGCGTCAAGGAAGGTGGCGTCGCCGCTTTCGGCGGAACAGAACGGGTGTTTTTAAGAAAACACAAAAAGAGAAATTCTTTTGCTGCCACATGGGGATTCAAGGCATACAATCGCAGTCTGGGATTCCTGTATTCACCCTATAGACAGCATAGAATCAAGAAATTAGCCTTGCACCACAGTTAATATTTTGATAAAATATTTCTTGCAAAGCGATAGTATTTGGCTCGACCTTTGTCCGCAGAGGCCGGGCTTTTTTCGTAATTATCCACAATATTAAGGAGAATAGAAATGAACGAATCAAACATCAAACCAAACGGACTAGCCCTGCTCCCGATTTTGGTCTTTCTGGTTCTTTTTCTTGGAACGGGAATCATATTGAAAGACTTCTATACCATGCCAGCGGTAGTTGGGTTTCTCATCGCACTCATTGTAGCCTTTATGCAAACACGAGGCAAATCATTTAACGAAAAATTTTCAATCGTCGCCAGAGGTGTGGGAGATGAGAACATCATCACCATGTGCCTGATTTTCCTGGCTGCCGGCGCTTTTTCCGGGTCTGTCTCAGCGGCAGGCGGCGTAGACAGCACTGTCAATCTGGGGCTGTCACTGCTGCCGCCGAGCATCGCCGTCATCGGGCTCTTCGTCATCGGCTGTTTCATCTCCATCTCCATGGGAACTTCGGTAGGAACCATCACCGCACTCGTTCCCATCGCCGTAGGTATCAGCGAGAAGACTGGGTTTGCCATGGCCATCTGTGTCGGCGCGGTAGTTTCAGGCGCCATGTTCGGAGATAACTTGTCCATGATTTCCGATACCACCATTGCAGCAGTCAGAACCCAGGGCTGCGAAATGAAGGACAAGTTCAAACGAAACTTTCTCATCGTCCTGCCGGCGGCCATCGTGACCATCGTTGTTCTTTTTTTCCTGACCCGCGGCTCCAAGTTCAACATGGACGACAATCTGGACTACAACATCCTGCAGGTCATCCCGTATCTGCTGGTATTGATCACGGCCATCATCGGCATCAACGTATTTATCGTTTTGATCAGCGGCACGGTGCTTTCCGTTATCGTCGGAATTGCCACTGGCGCTATGGCTCCTTCCGCAGTATTTACTTCCATCGGCACAGGTGTTACCAACATGTATGACATCACGGTCATTTCCATCCTGGTAGCGGCAATCAGCGCCTTAGTAAAGCAAAATGGAGGCTTCGCCTTTATCCTCGAGAAGATACATAACCATGTACACACCTACAAAGGCGCAGAATTCGGCGTTGCTGCCCTGATTTCTCTGGTAGATGCCGCCACGGCCAACAACACCGTCGCCATCGTCATCGCAGGACCGATAGCCAAGGAAATCAGCGAAGACTACGATATCGAACCGTCCAGAAGCGCCTCACTTCTCGATATGTTTGCCTCAGTCTTCCAAGGCATCATCCCGTACGGTGCACAATTGTTGACAGCTGCCGCTCTCAGCGGACTGACACCTTTCGCCATCATTCCATATCTGTTCTATCCATACTTGATGGCAGTCTGCGGCATCGTCAGCATTCTGCTGCCACAGAAGAAACGCACAGAATAGCTAGAGTTATAAAGAACGTGGAAATGACGGAATCAAAGATTCCTATTTCCAGATGTCGTCCGCAAGGGGAGGCGACTCTTTGCAAGGTATGTTCTTTGATATTCCGTCAATATCGATTTCATCGATATCTCCTACATAATAAAGAACGTGGAAATGACGGAATCGAAGATTCCTATTTCCAAAGGAGGGATCTCTGTGATTACTTTTTTCATTTGTTTATCACTACTGATTATCGGTTTTTTCACATATGGAAAAATCGTTGAAAGGGTCTTTCGGCCTGATGAGAGACTGACGCCCTGCACGGCCCATCCCGACGGCGTAGACTATGTTCCCATGAAACCTTGGCGGGCCTTCTTGATTCAACTCCTCAACATCGCAGGGTTAGGCCCTATTTTCGGAGCCCTTTCCGGCGCAATCTGGGGGCCAGTCGTATACCTGTGGATCGTATTCGGCACCATTTTTGCCGGTGCCGTCCACGACTATCTGTGCGGCATGCTGTCGGAACGCAATGACGGTGCCAGCATTTCAGAAATTGTCGGTACCTATCTGGGACCAGTCATGAAGACCGTCATGCGCATCTTCTCCGTCATTCTGCTGCTGGGTGTCGGCGTCGTCTTCATGGTGGGGCCTGCCGGCCTTTTGGCTTTACTGACACCGAGCACTCTCAGTGTCAAGTTCTGGACCATCGTAGTCCTGGTTTACTACTTCCTGGCAACAATGCTTCCCATCGACAAGATCATCGGCAAGCTGTATCCCTTCTTCGGTATCTGTCTCATCGTCATGGCTGTCGGCATCGGCGGCTCTACTGTATTACACAGCGGGACCAGACCGATGCTGGAGTTGACCTTTGACAATCTGCGTCCCGATGGTGCGCCAATCTGGCCTCTGATGTTCATCACCGTGGCTTGTGGTGCGATTTCAGGGTTCCACGCGACTCAGTCGCCGATGATTGCCAGATGTATGACCAGCGAAAAACAGGGACGAAACATCTTCTATGGCGCAATGGTGACCGAGGGTATCATCGCCCTGATCTGGGCCTCTGCGGGCATCGCCTTCTATTACAACCCCACCCACGGTATGGGTGCCTTGCTGGATTTAGGCGGCGGCAATTCCACAGTCGTATATGAGATGTCCATGAAGCTTTTGGGGCCTATCGGCGGCGCACTTGCAATGGTCGGCGTCATCGCCTGCCCCATTACCTCGGGCGACACTGCCTTCAGAAGCGCCCGTCTGACCATCTCGGACTGGTTCAAAATCGACCAAAAGGATATGAAGAAGCGCTTGGCCCTGTCTGCACCGCTGCTGATTGCCGGCTACTTCATCTCCATGCTGGATTATCAAGTGGTCTGGAGATACTTCTCCTGGGCAAACCAGACTTTGGCAATGCTGGCTCTATGGGCAGGCGCTGTCTATCTCTGCAGATTTGTCAGCAGGAAGGCCAGCCTCATGGCGGCAATTCCCGCCACCTTCATGTCTGCCGTCAGCATGACCTACATCCTCTACGCACCAGAAGGCCTGAATCTGGGCGCCAATGGCTATACCAGCCTGACATACGTCATCGGTTTCGTTTTTGCCCTGGTATTAGCATCAGTCTTCCTTGTCCGCACCTACATACCTGCTGGCAGCTCCGACAAAAGACTGGGGCAGCGAACAGCTTGATTAGGCATACATTTAAGCCTGCGTCTCTGGCGCAGGTTTTTTATGTGGAAATAGGAATCTTGAAGCCCTAGTCCGATTTACTTTAAGTAAATCGTTGGCAGGTCTCATGCGAAAAGTCCCCAAATCTCGATTTGACGGACTTGACCGCCTGATTCCGTCATTTCCGCGTTTTTTATACAAAAAGAACGCCGCTCTGCGGTCGGACCAGGTCCTTACCGCGAGAAGCGACGCTCTCGGATAAACAAATATCATTTGCGGGATAGACTTACCAAGTGCGGCTCAGCCTTCCTTATTATTTAGAAATACTCCTTTGCCAGTTCTTTGAACTTAGGGAGTGATCTCTCAATCTGATCATAAGATACACAATAGGAAATTCGCACATAACCTGGGCAGGCGAAGGAACTTCCTGGTACCATCAGCAGGTTGTATTTTTTACCTGCTGCGACGAATGCTTTTTCGTCTGGAATCGGCGACTTCATCCACATGTAGAATGCACCCTGCGGTTTCGTGCAGGTAAATCCTGCTTCCGTCAAACCCTCGTACAGGGTTTTGCCATTTCTCTCGTAGTAGGCAACATCACATTTGGCATCTACGCACCTGGCGATGACCAGCTGAATCAGTGAAGGCGCATTGACAAATCCGCCGACGCGGTTAGCAATGGTAGCCGCATCGATAAATTCCTCCGCCTTGTCTGACGCATCTGGAATCACTACATAACCGATTCGCTCGCCAGGCAGTGACAGCGACTTGCTGTAGGAATATCCTACCAGCGTGTTGTCGTAATACTTGGTCAGGTATGGTACTTCTGCACCGTCATATGCCAGTTCTCTATATGGTTCGTCAGAAATCAGATAGATTACGCTGCCATACTCTTTCTGCTTCTTCTCCATAATCGCCGCCATCTCTTTGATGACAGATTCCGGATAGATAACACCTGTCGGGTTGTTCGGATTATTGATGATAACAGCCTTCGTTTTCGGTGTGATCGCCTCTTCAAATTCATCCAGTTTCGGCATGAAGCCGCCTTCTGGATTCGGTGAAATGACGACTAGTTTGCCATCATAGTTGGCTACGTAATTACCGTACTCGACGAAGTACGGTGCAAAGGCGATTACTTCCTCTCCCGGCTCTAACATAGTTTTCAGCAATACATTGAGCGCACTGCCGGCTCCGACGGTCATGATGATATTCTTCTCTGTGAAATTGGTGCCGAAGCGTCTGTTTAGATTTCCGGCAACTGCCGCCCTGGTCTCAGGAAATCCCGCATTGTTCATATAACCGTGAACCTTGACCGGATCTTCGTTGGTTACGATGTCGATAATCGCTTCCTGAACCTCCTTTGGGGCAGGAACGTTAGGATTACCGATACTGAAATCGAACACATTCTCTGCACCGTATTTGTCGGCCATCTGTTTTCCTTCTTCAAACATCGCTCTGATAACAGAGTTATTGTTTACCAAAGGCTCCATTTTTTTTGAAATCATCTTATTTTCCCTACCTTTACTTAAATTTGCTACCGTCTATTTTACAGCATCCATTCCAACTTGGAAAGCTTTTAAGTTCAGGTCAACAAACTTTTCTTTGACATTCTTTTTGATGATGTCCGCCCAATCGATATCGTCCAGTCCCATGGACTTTACTAAAGTTCCCAGAAGGATAACGTTGGCAGCTTTGACGTTGCCTAAGTCTTCAGCCATCTTCGTAGCGTCGAGGGTGATCACTTTCTTAGCAGACTTTTCGATTTCGTCGAGAACATCATCAGCATATTCTTCTGCTCCTGTCAGCACTGTCATGGAAGGAATTTCCTGGGTATTGACAACAACAGCACCGTCCGGTTTCAAATAATCTAACGTTCTGAGGGCTTCCATCTTTTCAAAGGATACGACAATATCCGCCGTTCCTTTTTCGATGACAGGTGAATACACTTTGTCTTTGCTGTATCTTACCTGAGAAACAACATCTCCGCCTCTCTGGCTCATACCGTGAATTTCACTCATCTTTACGTCATATCCTGCTTCCATCAAGCCAAAAGTCAGCATCTTTGCAGCGGTGATGGTTCCCTGACCACCAACACCGGATAATAAAATATTCTTTGTCATCTCAATTAATCCTCCTTCACAATCGCTTCTACAGGGCAGACCTGCGTACAAACGTCACAGCCTACACAGTCAGCTCTGCTGATATGTACTTTCTTTGCCTCTTTGTCAAAGATCAGAGCCGGACAGCCTGTTTTCTGACACTGCTTACATCCGATACATTTCTCTGTGTCAACCACGTTCTTCGTCTTAAACAGGTTCGGCCATTCTTCCAGATCTGCATCTGAGAATTTCTTCAGGACACAAGGCCATCTGGTGATGATAACAGAAGGTTCATCCAGTTCCATAAACGCATCAAAGGCGTCGTCGACTTCCTTCAGATTGTTAGGGTCAATGACTTTAACGTGTTTGATGCCAATTGCCTTAACCAATTCTTCGATATTGATCATCGGTGCGGCTTCGCCCTTTACGTTAAATCCAGTACCCGGATTCTGCTGATGGCCTGTCATACCTGTGATTCTGTTGTCAAGGATGATGTTAATGGTGTTGCTGTTGTTATAAACTGTGTTAATCAGTGAATTGACACCCGTATGGAAGAAGGTGGAATCTCCCAATACAGTGATAACCTTTTTCTTTACGCCAGCTCTGTTAAATACCTGCTGTGCGCCGTGGCCCATGGAAATGGAACCGCCCATGCAGATACATGCGTCCATAGCGTTATAAGGCGCGCCTGTAGCCAACGTATAGCAGCCGATATCGCCGCTGATCATGACGTCTTTTCTCTTGCCCAGTCTGTAGAACAGACCTCTGTGAGGACAGCCTGCACAGAAAGTAGGCGGACGTTTGATGACTTTTTCTTTGTTGTATTCTACCTGCGGCAGTTCTTCACCGTAGAGAGCCTTTCTCAGTACGTTTGGTGTCATCTCCCCATAGGATGGGAAGGTGTCTTTTCCGTGACATTCGATACCCATTCTCTGCACAAATTCTTCGATATATGGGTCGTCTTCTTCTACGATATAGACTGTGTCAACTTTGCTGCAGAAATCTTTGATTTTCTCTGCCGGCAGCGGATTGGTGAAGCCCAGTTTCAAGTAAGATGCATCTTCTCCCCATACTTCTTTTGCATAATAGTAGGAAGGTCCGGAAGCGATGACGCCGACTTTGGTACCACCCATTTCGGCATAGTTGAACTTGGTCGTTTCACTGTATTCAGCAAGCTGTTTTGTTCTCTCTTCTAAAGCGACTCTCATCACTCTCGCATGTGCTGGAAGACAGACATATCTCTGGGGATCTTTCTTCCATTCTTTTACGCCGACTTCTTTTCTTTCGCCGATTTCCACCAGTGACTTGGAGTGACAAACACGAGTAACCATTCTCATGATGACGACAGCGCCGTATTTCTCAGACACTTCATAAGCTTCTTTCATCATATCTACGCATTCCTGGCTGTCTGCCGGTTCAAACATCGGCATCTTGCCCATCTTGGCGTAGTTTCTGTTATCCTGTTCGTTTTGCGAGGAGAACATGCCCGGTTCATCGGCTGTAACCAAAACGGATCCTCCGTTTACTTTCATGTAAGCAAATGTCATCAGAGGGTCAGCGGCAACGTTCACACCTACGTGTTTCATGGAGGCCATGCTTCTCGCTCCAGCCATAGATGCGCCGACAGCTGATTCCATAGCTACTTTTTCATTTGGAGCCCACTCTGCGTAAATCTCCTCATATGTAGAAACGTTTTCCATGATTTCTGTACTTGGAGTACCTGGGTATGCGGATGCGTGTCTAACCCCTGCCTCATAAGCACCTCTAGCGATCGCTTCATCGCCTGTCATTAATTTTTTCATAGGTCTCTCGTCCTCCTTTAAATTTTATCAATCATCACGCCGCAGATGAGCACCGGCATCTCCGCAGCTGGACTAATATATCTGTTTCTTCTTTTATTGTAAAATTCCGAAAAAGCTTTGTCAAATTTTTTGGGATTAAATGGGAAGGATTTTACGAATTTACAGTGAAACATGTTTTTATCATTAAATTTTTTAATTATTTTTTGTTTAATTATACAAGTGCATACATGATACAATTTTGGGATCGCATTGGGACAGGAGAATTGAAGTTCAAGGCTTTTACCTGCTTCCAATTTATGTATAACCGCAGTAAGATCTGATCTCGTCTTAGATAAATCACGCATTGCCCATTATTCATTATATTCTGTTAATTTATTCACGTTTTCTTGACAGTTTCACTTTAAAGGGCTAAAATATAGATATGACGAAGGTGAGGAACGACTATGGATAGACGACTGAACAGAACCCCCATCAGGGAACAGATTTATAACATTATCAAGAAAAACATCATCGAACTAAAATATCAGCCGGGCGAAAGACTTTCTATCATGTCCATTTCCAAAGAACTGAATGTGAGCAATTCTCCCGTCAGAGAAGCGATCTCTATGTTGGAACGGGACGGGCTGGTAGAAATCTACCCTAACGCCGGCCCTAGCGTGATTACCTTTTCCAATAGGCGGCTGGGACACATCGCCCAGGCAATACTCAGCATGCTCTTGGGTTCCTTCGAAATCTGCCTGCAGAGCCAACAGACAGACACCTTGATCGAACTGCTTCAGAAAGCGCTGAAGGAACAGATGGGCCACATGAATTTAGAGAGCCAGCCAGAATACGCAAAATATTCTATCGCATTCGAAGCGGCTTTCGTGGCATGCTGCAACAACCCTTATATATCAAAGCAGTACGCCGAAATCGAAGGCTTGTTTTATCTGACAGTGCTATATGATCAATGGTATATCGACACCAACCGTATGGAGGCGATTGTGGAGCACCAGCAGATTCTCGGCGCCATCATGAACGGCAAATTTGAAACTGCCAAGACGCTGTTATCTAAACACTACAATCGGTTTCAGGACAAAGAGTAGTCCAAAAAACATAAGTGCCAGATGACTTTTTATCTGGCACTTTTTCCGTTTTATTCTGTTTCATCGTCTTGGAGCCTCAAATCCCACATCGGTTTGTAATAATGTTTTTTAAAAATATCAATTACATCAGAATGACGTCCATCTTTCATAGCAGCAAGTATTTCTTCGTGTTGTGCAAGCCCAAGCCTCCGTTCCTCCTCTTTGCCCTCAAGAAAGTAAATAGAACCGAGGAAAAATACGGGAAAAATACTATCATACTGTGCAAGCATTCTCTTATTGCCTGTCGCCTCTATAATGCATCGCTCAAACAAATTAGCATAATATGCGCACTCTTTGTAGTCCTTGCTCTTAAAATAGATTTTCTGCGTTTCCAGAACCTCTTCTGCTCTTTTTATCAATTTGCCAAGCCTGTTGGTCTCACAACAAAATCGATAGCTTTCTACAATCCAAAACAAATACATCTGTGAAAGTTCATACTGATCCCTGTGTGTAAAAGTCGTCACCGTCGCCCCACTGCTGCGATTAGATATGACTAGACCTTGCTGTTCAAGCAGGCTGAGCGCTTCTCTAATTGGAGAATTGCTAATACCCAACTCTTCTGCCAATTCATTGATATTGATTCGAGCACCGGCAGGATATTCCTGATTGAGAATTTTTTCCTTGATGATTTGATAGGTCTGTTCCTTCACCGATAAAATCGTTGCCATGATTACCACCTTGTCTTCGTTAGAATTTCATTATATCCGCCGTATCAGCGTCTTATTTAATAGTAAATGGCATCCACCAATTTGTCAAGAAATCAGCCAATCATTTTATTCAATTTTCAATAATTCAGCGGCATTGTGCCAGAAGATTCTTTCCTTTTCCCTATCACTTAACGGCGATTCTTCTACACATGCAATACTCACATCCATGTCAGAAAAAGGAATATCGACGCCAAATAATACTTTGTCTTCACCAAATGCGTCAACCATCCAGGCAATTTCCTTCGGATTGCGGAAACTGGTATCCACCCAGACGTTTTTCCGCCCTCCTACCCGTTTTGCAAAATACTCTGCTTCCCAGGAACGGCAACCGCCACAGTGGGCGCCGACAAATTTCACCTCTGGCATCTCTTCAATTAAATCAGCCAGGAATTCCGGATTACCGTAGTTTGGCGCGCCCTGATTTTCTATCCCATACTCCACATTACCGCAATGGCTGATAACAGGCAGACCCGTTCTTGCCCAAGCTGATAGAATCTTTTTTATGTAATCTGATTTTAAGTCCAGATTTTGTATGATGGGGTGTATCTTCAATCCCCGTGCCCCCTGTTTCACATCATTCAGCAGCTTACTGATGGCATCCTCCGCATTCATTTCTGTATTATAGATGCAAGTAAAAGGCAGGATTCTTGAATCCAGACTCGCTGCAACTTTATAATCCTCAAAACTATTAGCCGGCCATATAGGCAGCGTACAAATATAGTCAACTTCATTATCATCGAGAATTTTCTGCAGATTCCAAAAGGTATTCTTCAGACAGCGATTGCCCATCCATTTCGTATCAGCTGCAGTCATAGCTGTTTTCAGTGCAGGATCCTCCTCTGCCCTCTGCCAAAGATCGTCGGGCCACATCCGCTCCCCTTGAAACTGTCCCCTTGTATATAGTTCATAATAATTTACGTTTCCAAAAGCCTCCGTTTCCGGAACCAGCACGTCAGGCGCTGCTCTATAGCGGAACAGATGTCCTGCGCCTTCCTCTGGGTTGCCAAACATCTTGCAGGCCAGGTGTGAATGAGAGTCGATAATTTTCCGTTTCTTCATTTTGTCTTACACTCCTTCTTCTCAGCAATCTTCGATAATTCTTTCTCGCGCTCTACCCATTCTGGATAAGGCTGCCTCATTTGACGGTTCAAATCAAATCCCTGATTTTTTAGCCAATAACGTCTGCCAAAGTAAAATGCGTACCAAACGGCATACCAGATAATAATGGTGATGATCATTTTCATATCCAGAGTAATCAAAGTTGAAACCAACTGCCAGATACAAATACCTACACCGAGCAAGCTCAGTACCGCGGTTACTGTCGGCGGAATCTGAAAAGATGCTGCTCGGAAAGAATTAGGATAAAGCTTATGCACCTTGAGCGCCGGAATAAACAGGAGCAGAAGACAAAATAGATTTAACAACGAATATGCCGTCAGTAGCGTGCCGATAGGAAAGCCGAAGGCGACAAATACGGAAGAAACGCCTGCCAAAAGCCACACCGTGTTTTTAGGAACTTCGTGTTTGTTCAGCCTGCCGAACCACATAGGCATGACCTTATCATCCGCGGTTGCACTGCCCACATTTCCGCCTGCAATAAAGATTCCGTTCAAAGATGTGAGTACGGAAAAGATTGCCCCAGCCAAAATAAAGAAATGATATATGCCAGGTGAAAAGACAACCTTTGCCACATCGAGAAGGGAGGATACCTGCTCCATAGGCAGCACTCCAATCGTTACAGCACTTACCAGCATAAAAACAAAACAGCAAATAGCCGTTGCCCATACAAATGCCCGAGGGATAGTCTTTCCCGGATTCTTGATTTTCTCTGGATAAAAAGCAATGCTCACACCGCCCTGCAGGCTAGCACTGAGCAATGCCACAGCAGATCCAAGAGTTACGATAGTCAGATTCTCCGGTTTAATGATGTCACCAAAGGACAAAAACTCCTGACGGATTTCGGGCATTCCCACAAAGACATAGAGGAACAGAGCAGAAAACAGTGATACTACCATGATATTCTGGGCAATGGCATTGGCCTGAACTCCCAGAGTGGTAATAAAGGCGAAAAAGAGCAAGGCCCCCACGCCTAAAATACGATGATCAACAGGTATGTAAACAGACGCATATTCTGCAAAGACACCTGCCAAGGCCGACAAGATGAATACATAGTTGAAACCAAATATCACCAACATATAGCCAGCCGTCGGATGAACAAGACGGGTAGTATGCATATAAAACGTGAATGGCGCCGGAAGCACAGATATTGTCACCATCTGCGGGATATAGCAGATCAAGATTGAAATAAATGCAATAAAGTAGGCCCATTCTATGCCAGTTCCTACAATACCGGCAGCCGCCGGTATTGTTCCAAATACACCTGCTCCAACAATGGTTCCTATGGCTAGACAAGTTACAGAGAAAAAACCAATTTTCTTTTCTTTCATGGCAAACCTTCCTTTCATTTATGGTTAAGCGATTAATATTAAATGCGCAATATTAAATGCATTTAATATTATATACCCATTATATCTTATTTTTCAGATTTGTCAAATTATTTTGTAATTTCGGCATTAAAAATACGGAAGCCGGCATCGCCGTTCCTCCGTATCTTGATCAGAGCTATTTCATTCTCTATTCATTTATTTAACATCACATCTTGATCTGCCTGTCTGATGTAGATAAAGCTTCAAGCCATTTTCGTCTCGCTAATCTGTCCCGCTGCTTTCTCCGCCTTAGCCAGCATTTCCAGGTATGGCGGAAAGTCCTCTTCCGAAGACAGTCTCACTCTGACGCAATTGTTATCAATGGCGTCAAAAGCGCTGCCCGCTACGGCGACGATGCCGTTCTCTGCCAGCAGTCGATAGAGATCCACCGCAGGATCTCTATGGTACAGAAGAAAAATCGGCACTCTGTCATCGGTGGCAGCCATCTTGATGTTCTCCCCGATCACTCGTCTCACTTTCACCTTTGCTGAGGCGAACTCCTGGGTATCCCGCTCCAGTCTATAGGCGTTATCCAAAGCCACTGCCATCATCCTGCGCGACATCTGTCCCACAGCATAAGGATTTGTAATCTGATTCATAAAGGAAATCAATTCTTTTGAGGCAGCGATGTAACCCGCTCGAATTCCCGCCATGCCAAATCCCTTCGACAGGGTCCGCAATACGATGAGGTTCTCGTATTCATCCATCAGCTGCATGGCAGACTCCCTCTTTGATACAAAATCACCATAGGCCTCGTCCACAATGACGCAGACATCCTTTGCTTTTGCTCTGCGCAGTACCATCTCAATTTCGCCTGCTGTAATCATCTGACCCGTCGGATTATTAGGATTGTCCAGATATACTACGGCCAAATCTTCCGTAATCTGTTCCAAAAGCGCATTAACGTCGAATTTGTAACGATCCGCCCGATCCAGTGCCACAAAGCGATACTCCATGCCCAGAAGTCTGGCGTTGGACACGTAGTCAGAGAACTGAGGCGCTACACCGAGAACCTTTGCACCTTTTTGCGCAAAGATGTTGTTGACGATGTAGATTGCCGCAATGCTGCCGTCTGTCAACATGATATTATCCTTTTTCAAGGAGGCCATATCTGACCAGTAATTGCAGACTGTCTCATACACCTTCACATCGTGAGGATAGTTGATGATTTCCTCCAGTTTTATCTGTCTAAACGCATCCAGAACTTCCTCAGGGCAGCCATAAGGGTTCACGCCTTCTGTGCAGTCCATGCTGCCCTCTGGAATCTCAAAATCTCCGGTAGCGTAGCTGTTCTTTTTCAAGGCCAGCAATTCTTCTCTAATTTTCATCATTTGTATTCACCTGCCAATTGTCTTATGTTTTAACTTCTTGTATCTCCAAATACAGAACAACAGAATCATCCCCAAATATCCTGTATAAGGATAGATGACGCTGACCAGCTTATCAAAGGGCATCTGCCCCAGGATAAAAGCATCCAGGCTGACCAGCAAGGCAATCACCAAGGAGATTTTGCTTCCCGGTTTTGCCAGATTATTGCAAATAGTCCAGAGCACCGGCGCTGCAGTGGAAAAGATGCCGCAGATCATGACCACGACAAAGATGGTTCCAGCCAAGGAGGATACTTCATTTGCCAGTTTCAGCGATGGAACGATGCTGCCTTCAATTAAATCCAGCCTTGAAAGCAGCGCAAAATTCATAAAGATGACGGTGACCATCAGCAGTATACCACCTGTGATGCCTCCTGCCGCTGCCTCACGGGCGGATTTTGCATCTCTGCCCAGGGCCATCAGAAAGGCGATAGAACTGACCACGTTGTATGCCACATAGAGTATCCCGCTCATCCACCAGCTGTCAGTGGGTTTTGACGTCACCAATCTGCTGACATCGATGTTGCCTACCATCAGGTCTCCAAAATTAGCCGTAATCGTGCAAATGGCAATAAAGATGGAAAATCCAATAATCAGAGGACCCATGAGACCCACAATGTCGATCAGTTTCTCCAGACCAAAGGCAAAAGCGACGAATACCAGCAGAGCCATGAACAGGCCGCCGACATAATAACTGACACCGCAGTATTCCTGCAGCGATGCGCCTGCGCCCGAAATCATCACTGCCAAAACGGCGAAAAGATAAAACAGGACGAAATACTCGTAAAAGGTCCCCATAACTCTTCCGCAAAGGAGCTGATATGGCTTGAGGTCTTCCACGTTCCTGGTCTCATAACCGATTTTCATCACGCTGCCGCCAGCCCAAGCGAAGAGAAACATGCTGATGACGGCAGCTCCAATACTCCAAACGCCATAAGATGTATAAAACTGCAGAATCTCCTGTCCCGTCGCAAAGCCTGATCCTATTTCAAAGGCGATATATGCACCTGCGTACTTGATGACACTCAATATATTTACTTTTTCTTTCAAACTCATCCCATCCCTTACCTATATGCTACCATAATTTTATGTGGTCTGGTCATACAGTATTCCGTACAAAATGCGCCGGGAATCTCGACAGTGGTCAATGGCAAGAAAAAAAGACCATATTTCTCCGCAGAGATGGTCTTTCCCTCTTTCTTCTATTCACTCTTTTCCGTCAAAATTTCAATAAATTCCTCTGCCGCGGCAGACAACACCCTGTTTTTTGCTTTGACCCAGCCCAATTTGCAGGCGAGAGGTGAATCTGCAAGAGGGATAAATTTGCAGCCATTAGGCGCATAAAGCTGCGCGTAGGTGTCTTTATCGTAGGTGTCGATCATAATGGCGTCAGTGGCGTTTATGAGCCGCAGGGCGCAGCCTAAATCGCTGACTTGGATCTCTGCCCGCTTCCGCTTGCGCCCGTCTAAGGTCCGTTCCCAGGAGTAGTCCGAAGGCGACGCATAGTTGACGATATAGGGGAAGTCTTTCAAATCAGTCAAACAGACCGAGCTTCGCTCTTCCAGGTACAGAGGATTTTTAGGCCCGATGATGGCGTGCAGCTGGCGGTCAATCACCTTATGAAATTCCAAATGATTTTCCGTGATCTTTTTCAGCGCCACCGACTCGCTGTCAGAAAACAGCGTCACCATGCCGAGTTCGCTCAGTCCAGATTGAACCTGGTTAATCACCTGGTTCAGCGTACACTCTTCTATGCTTCCGGTAAAATCCTCCTGATAATGCCTCTGATAAAGTTCTACAAAGGCATCATTGGCCAGGGAGCAATACATGCTGGAAATGGAGAGATTCGTTGGATGTTCCTCATGAGGAACACTCTGTATAAAATCAATTTTGGTGCAGATATCTTTTGCCTGATTGTAAACGTCGACGCCAAAGTCAGTCAGACAGACGCCTTTACTGTTACGGCTGAAAATCGGTGCACCTAATTCCGTCTCTAAATTTTTCATAGAAGTGCTCAGTGAGGAACGGGCGATATACAGTTCTTTTGCCGCCTCGTTGATACTGCCTTCTTCTACGATCTTTAAAAGCTGCTGCAGCTGTTCAATCTTCATGCAATTTCATGACGATTCTGGCAAAGTCTTTATGTAAATAATCGCCACGATCCTCCTTTTTCTCCGGGTCCAGCTTGTTGAAAAAACAACTTGGCGTTTCTCCGGCCTTTAAATTCTTTGCGATACACGGTGTACAGCCCTGGTCGTGGTTGACTGGGTTAAAGGGGCACTGGTGATCATCGCAGGTGCAGAATGGCACTTTCTTTTTATCAGACATAATTTCTCCTCCCAATTAACGATAGGATTTATTTATTCATATTATACTGGCGCTGGCCCAGGCGGTCAAGACTGACAGCGTAAAGTCTCCCGCACCAGGCACCAGAAAACTGGCTAAGTGAACCTGTGTATAGTTTTACTATATGAGAATATTTTTTTAAATTGAGTATAATTTTTGGGGATGAACTGGAAAAGTCCTTGCCTTTTAAGGCATATATAATCAAATAACCTCCTTCAAATCAAAGATTGAGACGATCTACCGAAAAATTTTATACTCATTTATATAAAAAGCCCCCTAAATAGTAAATTTCTGCTGCTGAACCAGCTTCGTTATCGACCTCATCTATATTTCCTACATAATTGTAAAAATGCGGCTGACCGCTGCCGGCCTGCCGCATTTTTATCTATTTGTCACTATTTAGGTTATCAGCCTCTCGGATGGTAATGGGTATGCAGCAGTTTATGTGCTCTTTCGCCACCAGGTTCACCCAGATATTCCTTGTATAATTCTTTGATAACTGGATTTTTATGAGACTTTCTGATGAAATTCTCGTGGTCACTTCTGTAGAGCGCCTTCGCTCTCTCTTCGCCGACATTAATCCAGTTGCGAACCGAAGATGGCTGCTGTGGCTGGCCACCGCCGTTGATGCAGCCGCCAGGACATGCCATGACTTCGATAAAGTCAAAGTGTTCGCCAGCCTGCACTCTCTCCATCAGGGCTCTGGCATTACCAAGGCCATGGGCTGCGGCAGCTTTGACCGTCACATCGCCAATCTTGATTTCCGCTTCTTTAATGCCTTCTTCCTGACCGCGAACCTGCATATAGTCGATAGAATCCGAACTCTGACCTGTGACGATATCGGCAACAGTTCTCAGCGCCGCTTCCATTACACCGCCAGAGGCGCCGAAGATGGTTCCAGCACCAGTTGAAACACCCAGTGGATTGTCAAATTCACTATCCGGCAGAGCGGGGAAATCGATGCCAAAGGCTTTGATCATTCTGGAAAGTTCTCTTGTCGTCAAAACTACGTCGACATCCTGCTGTCCGTCTACATTGAGTTCGTCTCTCTGCGCTTCAAATTTCTTTGCAGTACAAGGCATGATCGAAACAACCGCGATGTTTTCCGGCGCCTTGCCGATCTTCTCTGCATAATAGGATTTGATGATTGCCCCCATCATTTCGTGTGGGGATTTGCAGGAAGACAGGTTATCCAGCATATCCGGGAAGTAGTGTTCGCAGAACTTGATCCAGCCTGGTGAGCAGGAGGTGATCAAAGGCAGTTTCCCGCCGTTGTTCATTCTGTTCAGCAGTTCCGTTCCCTCTTCCATGATCGTGAGGTCTGCTGCAGTATCCGTATCGAATACGTTATCAAAGCCCAGCATGCGCAGGGCAGTCGCCATCTTTCCGGTTACATCGGTGCCGATTGGCATGCCAAACTCTTCGCCCAAAGCCGCTCTGACCGCCGGAGCAGTCTGTACGATGACATATTTTTCAGGATTCTTGAGAAGCTCCCAAAAATCATCCATATTGGCGTGTTCCTGCAGGGCTCCTGTTGGACAGACGTTGATACACTGTCCGCAGTTCACGCACTTTGACTCATCAATCGGTCTGTTAAAGGTGGTACCTACTACTGTGTTGAAGCCTCTGTTTATTACATCAATTGCACCTACGGTCTGCACGTTATGACAGATGCTGATACATCTTCTGCAGAGGATACATCTGTTCGGGTCACGCATGATGGAAATACCATCGTCCACTTCCATAACCTGATTGGCTGTGATCACTTCCTGGTTTCTTGCATAATTGGCAAACTCTGTATCCATGGTGTTGGCCAGAGTTTTCAGCTCACAGTCCGAAGACCCTCTGTTACAGCTCTGACACATTGCCGGGTGATTGGATAATATCAGTTCCAGGTTCTTTTTTCTAAAATTGAGAATGTCCGGTGTATGGGTTTTGACGACCATACCGTCTGCAACCTTCTGCACACAGGATGCCTGCCAGTTTTTCATGCCCTCTACTTCTACCAGGCACATACGGCAGCATCCGATTTCACACACGTCCTTGAGAAAGCATAGCGTAGGAATTTTGATGTTTACTTCTTTAGCTGCTTTGAGGATGGTGTAATCTTCTGGCACGTTGACATCCATGCCATCTATGGTTAATTGTACTCTTTTCTGGTTTTTCATTTTTCGCCCTCACTTTCCCTCTTATGCGTTCTTCATGATAGCCTTGAATGGACATTTTTCCATACAGACTCCACACTTGAGACACTTATCATTGTCGATAACATAAGGCGTATTCTTGTCGCCTGTGATACACTGAGCAGGACAATTTCTTGCACAAAGTCCACAGTGTTTACATGCATCTTCCATGATCACGTATCTGAGCATCGAAACACATACGCCTGCAGGACATTTCTTGTCAACTACGTGGGCGATATATTCATCTCTAAAATATTTCATCGTGGAGAGCACTGGATTTGGAGCCGTCTGTCCCAGACCGCAAAGCGCGCCCTTCTTGATATTCATAGCCAGGTATTCCAGTTCATCCAGATCCTCCAGCGATCCCTTTCCGTCTGTAATCTTGGTGAGGATTTCCAGCATCCTCTTGGTACCGATTCTGCACGGCGGACACTTTCCGCAGGACTCATCCACGGTAAATTCCAGGAAGAATTTTGCGATATCCACCATACAGGTATCCTCGTCCATGACGATCAATCCGCCAGAACCCATCATGGAACCCAGTGAAGTCAGTGAGTCATAGTCGATCGGTGTGTCGAGGAAGTCAGCTGAAATACATCCGCCGGAAGGGCCTCCTGTCTGTGCCGCCTTGAAGGTTTTTCCCTTCGGAATGCCTCCGCCGATTTCATAGACGATTTCTCGTAAAGTCGTACCCATAGGAACTTCTACCAATCCGGTGTTGTTGATCTTTCCGCCAAGAGCAAAAACTTTTGTTCCATGGGATTTTTCTGTTCCGATTCCGCTGAACCATTCCGGACCTTTGGTAATAATCTGCGGAATATTGGACAGGGTTTCTACGTTGTTTAAGATTGTCGGTTTGCCAAAGAGACCTTCCACTGCCGGGAACGGCGGTTTCAGTCTCGGTTCTCCACGGTTTCCTTCGATGGAGGTCATCAGGGCCGTTTCTTCACCGCAGACAAAAGCGCCAGCGCCCAGTCTGATGTCCAAATCGAATTTGAAGCCAGTACCGAGTACGTTGTCACCCAGCAAGCCGTATGCTCTGGCCTGCTCAATAGCGATGGTCAGCCTCTGTACTGCAATCGGGTATTCTGCTCTGACATAGACAAACCCCTGGTCAGAGCCGATAGCATAACCTGCGATGGCCATGGCTTCGATGACGGCATGGGGATCACCTTCCAATACGGATCTGTCCATAAAGGCACCCGGGTCGCCTTCATCAGCGTTACAGCAGACGTACTTTTCTTTCACCTGCTGCTCAGCCGCAAACTGCCACTTCGTTCCTGCCGGAAATCCGCCGCCGCCTCTTCCTCTGAGGCCGGAGTCTTTGATTGTCTTGATGACGTCTTCCGGTTCCATCTCCGTCAGCACTTTGCCCAGCGCTTCATATCCGCCATAAGCGATATATTCGTCAATATTTTCAGGATCGATTCTGCCGCAGTTTCTCAGCGAGATTCTCATCTGTTTCGAAAAGAAGTCCAGCTCGTTTTCTGACTTCAATCTCTCTACGACCCTGCCATTCTTGATATGAGCTTCCCAAATTTCGTTGATGTCGTCAGGTGTTACGTTGGTGTACATCACGTTTTCTGGATAGACCATCAAAATCGGACCTTCTGCGCAGAGTCCGAAGCAGCCCGTCTTTACAAACTGTACTCTATCCTGAAGACTGTCTCTTTCCATCAGCTCATCCAGCTTTTCTCTATTTTTAATTGCGCCTGATGACGTGCATCCTGTACCGCAGCAGGTCATTATGTAAAGTTTATTGTCATCGTTTCCAATTCTGTTTCCAAATGATTCGAGGGTTTTCTCTTTGATTTCCCGGATCTCTTTTATTGTCTTACTCATTCTCTCCTCCTGCTATTTACATACGCTCATATTCGTCTAAGATTTCTTCTACCTGTTCCGGCGTCAGTCGTCCATATACCTCATCATTGATGGTTACAACAGGGGCAAGACCACATGCACCGATACATCTGCAAGAATCCAGTGAGAACTTGCCGTCAGCCGTGCACTCCCCGACTTCGATCGAAAGTCTTTCCAGGAATTTTCCCATGATATCGTTGGCGCCTTTTACATAGCAGGCGGTACCCATACAGACGTTGATCTTGTATTTTCCCTTCTTTTTCAGTGAGAATTGTGAGTAGAATGTCACAACTCCGTACACCTTTGCCATTGAAACTCCCAGTCCATCGGCAATCCTCTCCTGTACTTCATAAGGCAGGTAACCAAAGACCTCCTGTGCCTCATGAAGGATTGGAATCAGAGCGCCTCGCTCTTCCTTGTGCTTGGCAATGATCTCGTCAAGCTGTTCGAACTTTTTCGTCATTTCGCTGCAGTTACACATTTTGCTCTCCTTCAAATAAATCAGAAAATAGTGACTTTTGTTAATAGTTTAACTAATTTTATTACTAAAAAATTGAATTGTCAATAATTTGTGCAGAAAAAATAAAAGACTTTAGCAGTTGCCAGCGCTTTTTGTTTTTGAACACAAAAAGATAGTTACTATTCGGTAATACTTTGTGCATTATCCAGTATACAAATTTCAGTCTTTTTATTGCACAGGGATTCTCATCAAATCCCACTCAAGAATCTCGCTGGGCTCATTTTGGGTCCCGCGCTGTTTTTGCAAAAAACGTCAAAAAGGTTGTTTTTGAAAAAAATCCTCTACCCGTTGAAACTTAGCCATTTCTTGCAAAAATTAACTGCTGTTTTCTAAAATTGTCACCTATAACCCTTGCAAAAACTTGCTCAAAGAACTTTTTCAAATTTGGCTGCAAATGACCCTTTGGGCAAAAAAGCATGTTTTCCATTGCCCTAAGAGAATCGTTTTTAACATATATCATACTTTTTATAAACATTATATTAATATTCGTGCAGGGAATTACACGATAAAGCCATGAGAGTTCATAAATACAGAAAAAGTGACCAGCGTACAAAAATGATCATCCACCAGTAAAATCAAACACGAGTGCATGGCGGAATGCACTCGTGTTGTCCGCAAGGATGGCAAGAACCTTTGCGTCTTTTTTATTTCTCGATAACGGCCTCCGGCTGCTCTCTCGAAAGAAATGCAATAGATGCCTCCCCGCCCACGTTATCCATAACAATCTGGGACAATTCCCGCACAGCCTGCGAAAAAGCTTCATGGCGCTGTGGATTGATGCACTCCATGTAGAGCAAGATGTTGTCGGCTTCCTCCGTGATTTTTGTTCGATCCGCCTCTCTCCACAGCCAGCTTCTGACGATGGCACCTGCCTCGTCGTAATAGATCAGCTCTCCCTCGCGGGGTGGAGCGCTCTCTTCTTCCCCTAAAGGAACAAACGGCTCGTCGCCCCGGGCAAAGCCTAAAACCATATCTCCCTGAATCTTATCCAGGTTTTCGCCGCCGCAGGTAAACAGGTGCTTTAGTGAAACAAAATTGTAGATATCCACAACTTTATTGATGGAACCGATTGTACCGCCTTTCAAGATACGCTTTGTCATCGCGTCGATGGAAGCTGCCGCGCCCTTTTTCTTCTTAATCTGTTTCATGGCCTCTTTGTACTCAGTGACATAAGGGGAGACCTCTCCTGCCTGGGCGATTTCCTCACAGACAGCCTGCAGCAGATCCCCTCTGCCCTGTCCGCTGTTGTCAGCGCCATGCAACGTCACAATGCCGATTTCCAAATGGGGAAAAATATCAAATACACCGTCTTCAATGATAAACTTTTTCATGGACCATCCCTCTCTTTCTTTACCTTGATTATAAACCTCCAAATGCAAATTGCAACTTTTCCAGGGGAAATTGATTCTAATAGTTAATATCAACAGAATCATTCCCAGACTATCAGAGCTTCAAAATCAATTGCAAAAGGCCGCCGCCCGCCCCAGACCAGGCATCTGTCACCAACAAAAAAAACCAGGTCCGCTGGTCTGCGATGAGCATATCGCTGACCAGGCGGTCCTGGTTTATATCATTCTATAGACTTTTATACTTCTTCGTTATGTAACAGTTTATGTTCTTTTCCTTTGAGAATGCCGTCATACAGACTCAGTGCAACCGGATTCTGGCCGGAGGATTTAATCTGGGAACGGCTGTCGAAACGATAGAGGCCTCCCTGTCTGGCCAACTTGGTTTCGTTTTCGACTCCCAGCAGGACAGGCTGTCCGCCTCCGTTGACACAGCCGTATCTGCAAGTCATGACTTCTACAAAATCGTATTTGACTTCGCCGGCTTCCAGCTGCTCCAGCACCTTTGATGCATTGCCGAGACCGTTGACGATGGCGATGCGCACATCTCTGCCGTTCAGATTCACTGTGGCTTCTTTGATAGCATCGTTTCCGCGAACGCCGCAGAACTTGATTTCGTCCATTTCGGCAGCTCTATTGCTGTTGGTCAGATAACGCAGCACTGCTTCCGTTACACCGCCCGTCGCACCGAAGATAGCACTAGCCCCCGAAGACATGCCGAACGGCATGTTCAGCGCTTCTGGCGTGATCTCTGCCAGGTCAATACCTGCCATCTTGATCATGTCAGCGATTTCTGTAGTCGTCAGCACGTAATCTACATTCTGTTCACCCTCAGTGAAATGCTCCGGACGGAGGATTTCCGCCTTCTTCGCTGTGCAAGGCATGATGGAGACGACCACGGTCCTTCTGCCATCTTTCTCTTTGTTCATTCTGGCTTCTTCTTTAATCAACGCGCCGAACATCTGCTGTGGGGAACGGCAAGAAGAAATGTTCTTTCTGAACTGTGGATATTTTTCTTCGCAGAACTTCACCCAGGCCGGACAGCAGGACGTGAACAGCGGCAGATTTTCGCCTGATTCCAGGCGTTCTACCAGCTCCTTTGCTTCTTCAATGACCGTCAAATCTGCACCAAAGTCAGTATCATAGACATCATCAAAGCCCATGTAACGCATAGCTGCTGCCAGATGTCCCAGGGCATTGGTGCCTTTCTCCATGCCAAAGGCCTCGCCTACGGCAACACGGACTGCTGGCGCAATCTGTGCCACGACGCGGACGTTTTTGTCCTCGATCAGATCCCAAACTGGATTGATATCCTGCTTGACGACAATGGCGCCAGTCGGACATACCACGCGGCACTGTCCGCAGCCCACGCAGATGGTATCTTTCAGATCCTTCTTAAACGGTGTCGTAATCTGCATCTTGGAGCCTCTCTGTGCAAAACCCAAAACACCTACGCCTTCGATTTCATGGCACATACGCACACAGTCTCCGCAGAGAATGCACTTGTTCAAATCTCTCACTACGCAAGGTGAAGTTTCATCCAGAGGTACTCTTTCCTTGTAATTTTCAAATCTGACTTCGCTGACACCCAGACGCTTTGACAGTTCCTGCAGGTTGCAGATGCCGTTTGGCGCACAAGTAGTGCAGTCACGGCAGTGAGCAGCCAAAAGCAGCTCGATAATCATTCTCCTGTGGTGCTGCAGTCTGCGGGTGTTGGTGAAAATCACCATACCATCACGCGGATGTTCTGAGCAGGAAGTGAACACCTTTCCCTTGTCATCTTCTACTACACACATACGGCAGGCGCCGTGAGTAGATAATTCGGAATGGTAGCAGAAGGTCGGAATGTCAATGCCCGCATTACGAATCACAGTGAGAACATTTTTCTCATCTGTGAATTCTACTTTTCTATTGTTGATTGTCATAAATCCCATAATTCTTCCTCCTACCACTCTATATGTATCGCATCGAATGCACAGTCTGCCAGGCAGGCTCCACACTTGATACAAGTTTCATTGTCAATATGATATGATTTTCTGATCTGTCCGGCGATGGCACCTGCAGGACAGTTTCTCGCACACTTGGAGCAGCCTTTACACTTATCAGGATCGATGATGAACTTACGCAGCGCTTCGCAGTTTCTGGAAATACATTTTTTCTCTACCACGTGCTGCTCGTATTCTTCTCTGAAAAACTTCAATGTACTCATGACAGGCTGAGCGGCGCATTTTCCCAGGCCGCAGAGGGCAGTATCTGTGATGGTTTCCGATAGTTCTTCCAGCAGATCCAAATCTTCCAGTGTTCCTTTTCCGTCCACGATGCGCTCAAGAATCTCCAACATTCTCTTGGTTCCCTCACGACATGGCACACACTTGCCGCAGCTCTCGTTCTGGGTAAAGTTCATGAAAAACCTTGCCACTTCTACCATACAGGTGTGGTCATCCATGACAACCATGCCGCCGGAACCGATCATGGCGCCGATTTTTTTCAAAGAGTCAAAGTCCAGTTTCATGTCCAGATGTTCTTTGGTCAGACATCCGCCGGATGGTCCGCCAATCTGTACGGCTTTGAATTCTCTGTCGTCTTTGATGCCGCCGCCGATATCATAGATGACTTCACGCAGGGTCGTTCCCATCGGTACTTCGATCAGACCAGTATTTTTAACACTTCCTGTCAAGGCGAAGGCTTTTGTTCCCGCATTGTTCTCCGTGCCGATCGCTTTGAACCAGTCTGCTCCATTAGCGACGATCATCGGAACGTTGGCATAGGTTTCTACGTTGTTGAGCACCGTTGGCTTGTCAAAGAGTCCCTGTTCTACAGTACGCGGCGGTTTTACCCGCGGCATGCCTCTGTTGCCTTCGATGGATGCGGTCAACGCACTTCCTTCTCCACAGACAAAAGCGCCTGCACCCCGGTTGATATGTAAGCGGAAACTAAAATCCGTACCCAGGATGTTGTCTCCCAAAAGTCCTCTTTCTTCTGCCTGCGCAATGGCATTTTTCAAACGTTCAATGGCAAGTGGATACTCTGCACGGACATAAATATATCCCTCATCAGCGGAAACCGCATAAGCTGCAATGGCCATACCTTCGATCATCTTATGCGGGTCGCCTTCCATGATGCTTCTATCCATGAATGCGCCCGGATCTCCTTCGTCACCGTTGCAGACTACGTAACGCTTCTTCTCCGGCTGTCTGGCCACCTGGGACCACTTCTTTCCTGTCGGGAAGCCTGCGCCACCGCGTCCTCTCAGACCTGATTTGGTGATTTCTTCAATGACTTCTTCCTTGGTCATATCGAACAAAGCGTGAGCCAGCCCGCGATATCCGCCAATGGCGAGAAATTCCTCTACGTTTTCAGCATCGATACGGCCGCAGTTTTTCAGCACGTTACGGTGCTGCTTTTTATAGAAAGCGATGTCTTCCTGTTTCTTACATTCCGAACCGTTCTGCTTAAAGAGCAGGTGCGGAATCAACTCGCCTTTTTCAATGGTTCTGTAAAAGATGTCTTCACAATCCTCTAACTGTACTTTGGTGTATAAAATGTCCTGTGGTTCGATCTTCATCAGCGGACCCATCTCACAGAATCCGTGGCAGCCGCTCTTCCTGACAGCGATTTCCCCGTCTCCGTGGGCGACTTCAGGTTCAAAACAGACTTCGATGTCCGGATTGGAACTGACCAGATCGCACATCTTCTTATAAATTTCGCCTGATCCGCCTGCGATACAGCCTGTGCCAGCGCAGATCAGAATTCTGCATTTATTGCTGTCAATTTCTTTTTTAGAAAGCTCACGAACCTGTTCGAGAGACTCTCTGTTTTCTATCTTGCTCATCTCTAAACTCCTCTCAACTCGTGAACTAACGCAATAGCATTTTCTGGCGTCATCTTCGGATAAACCTTATCGTTGACAGTCAAAACAGGCGCCAGACCGCAGGCACCAAGACAGGATACGGTTTCCAGAGTGAACATCATATCCTCGGTTGTCTGTTTTTCCTTGGAAAGACCCAGTTCTCCATAAAGAGCTTCCAGGATCGGAATAGACTTGCGCACGTGACAAGCAGTTCCGTCACAGACCTTGATAATATATTTCCCCTTCGGTTCAAAAGAAAAATTCTCGTAGAAGGTGGCTACACTGTAAGCCTGTGATTCACTAATCTTCAGCTTCTCAGCAACGTAGGTCAATAACTCAGGAGGTAAATAGCGGTATTCTTCCTGAATGTCCTGAATAATAGGTATCAGTGCCGCCTGTCCCGATCCATGAGATGCAATAATTTCGTCGGTTTTATCATAATATTCTCGTTCCAGCATATTACATCTTGCATCAGCGCTCCTTGCATTTATTGCATGAGCATGCTAATGCGCTCCTTTCTGTATAATGTATTCAATTCATTTTATCGGATTGTTACAAGTCTGTCAATATGATTGTGACACTATTTCCGTTATCAAAATATTCTTGTTTTTCTATCGTTTTATAACTTGGAAGTTTTTCAGCAAAATCATTCTTTGATATACCTGTTGATGATTTTTTACACGAATAATAAAGTGATTGCTAACACAAAACCGGCTGAGATATTTCTCAGCCGGCACATCAGTCAAAGTATTTTATTTTGATGCCTAAACATAGACGTGAAACAGCGTGACCTCTGGTACCACGCCGAACCTGGCGGAAATGTGGGTCGTTCCAATGCCGGTGTTGACGTACAACTGTTTCAACGCTGCATCATCAAAGTCATACATGCCGCCGCCGTATTTTGATGACAGCGCGGAAGTCGTCAAAGCCCTTTCGTTGATAAATGGCAGAAACGGAACGTTGATCTGTCCACCATGGCTGTGGCCGCTCAGTGCGATGTCATAGTCATAATCCAGATAATGGTCTACATTATCCGGCTCATGGGACAGGAGCAGCTTGTAATCCGAACCGTCCTTTTCCGTTCCAGCCGGCATAACAGGATGACCCAGCAAAGCGTCATCAAGGCCTGTGAACAAAATTCTTTTACCATTGTCAAGTGTGAGATGATAATTCTCGTTTTTCAGCAAAGTAAATCCCGCCGCTTCTATTATAGAGGCATAAGCCCGCTCCGCTCCGCCGCCATAATCACGATTTCCCCAAAGGGCGATTTTCCCATAGCCTGCCTTAATCTTCTGCAGGGCAGCCGTCACATTTTCGTCGTCGCGGTATATCGCGTAGTTATCGTACAGATCACCTGTAAAGATAACGATATCCGGATTTTGCGCGTTGACCATTTTAATGACCTTGTCCAAATTTTCGAATGTGAAATCCGCTTTGATATGCAGATCAGAAATCTGTACAATTTTTAAATGCTCCCTGTCAGAACTTTCTTCATTGAGGGTAAACTCATTCAGCGTAACACGAAACGGCTCGATCTTGAAGGCATAATAAATACACCCCGCTACAGCTAAAATCAGCAATATAAAAATAATCAATAGTCTTTTCAGTATTCTCATTAAATGCCTAATTCTCCTTTTTGCAGATACAGCTTAGTATACTAAAGAATTGTGATAATCATGTTAAGAAATTCTTTTACTATACAAAAAACATTTAAGGGGTACTTTTTTACTTGTTAAATCCATTAGGATTTCCTTTTCACCCGATTTCTGAAACCCTCTGTGCTCGTAAAACTGATAAGTGCAGGCATCATCTGTATACAGATAAATTTCCTTCCCGCGTATTCTTCGTTCCAGTTCTTCCAGAAGTCTGCTACCAATTCCTCTTACCTTCGCATCTGGATCGGCAGCCAAAAATACGACTTGTCCATCGGGATTATTCTCTTTCAAATACGCATCCAGCAGTTCTCTGTTGGCCTCATCGTAAATGCCGACGCCACCCCTGTAAAAAGTGTTTTGCAAGAACTCAAATATTTTCACATAAGCCGTCTGCCCGGTGGTCTTGTACTTTTTCTCCTCGCCCTGCATATCGGCCAATAAAACGCCTGCCAGTTTCTCTCCGTCGTAGGCAGCAATGACCTGACTGGCGCTGTTCAGTTCGCTGTACCAAAAATATCTGCCATATAAGTTTAACAGCAGTTTGTTGTCTAAGTAAAGGTTAAAATGCATTCCCGTAATTGCAAATTGTATCGCTCTGCCGTAATCTCTTCTTCGCAGTTCTCTGATTTCTATCCCCATCAATAGCCCCTCCACATTGTCTGGTGTGAAATAATTGTACCATATGCAATGCGCTCTTGTCTATGCTGTCATTTAGCGCGAAGCCCGTTACGCATTTCACATCTGGCTGGCTCTTTCTGCTTAACGATTTCCGGTAAATCGGCTGATTCTGCGTAACGGCGGCTTGCCTGGCAACGGGCTGTTACGCATTTCACATCTGGCCGGTTCTTTTTGCTTAACGATTTCCGGCAAATCGGCTGATTCTGCGTAACGGCGGCTGGCCTGAACCCGGCGGCTGGCCTTGGCATAGAACTGACCTTACCCAGCGCCGCCTGTCCGAGCACGACAAAACGAGTGCCCAGCGGACACCCGTTTTGATATATAGATTTATTTCATGGATTCAATAATGCTCTCAGCCAGGTCATCCAACTGATCATAAGTTGCATCGTTTAATGATGATAGAATTGTCATCTGTTCGTTGAGCACAGTCATCTCCTTCATCTTGTCGAGTTCTTCTGCAATCAGCGAGCCTGCCTGCGGAGCCCAGGAACCGTTTTCAACGACGCCGACCACTCTCTTCTGCAGGTTCAGGGCAGCCATGTCTTCAATAAAGTTCTGCATAACCGGGAATATCTTCAGGTTATAAGTTACGGACAGCAGAGCCATGTGGCTGTATTTGAAAGCCTCTGAAATCAAGTAGGATACATGGGTACAGGACACGTCGTATAGAGCGATGTTGGTCATGCCCTTCTCACAGAGTTTCGTCGCCAGAATGTGGGCCGCGCTTTCTGTGTTTCCGTACATAGAAGCATATGCGATCAGTACGCCCTGCTCTTCCGGCTCATACTTTGACCACTTATCATACTTCTCCAGGAAGTAACCGATGTCTTTCCTCCAAACTGGACCGTGAAGCGGGCAGATGTATTTGATGTCCAAGCCGCCGGCCTTTTTCAGAAGCTTCTGTACCTGTGGACCGTATTTCCCTACGATATTAGTATAATATCTTCTGGCATCGTCAATCCAGTCTCTGTCAAAGTTGACCTCGTCAGCGAACAGTTTGCCGTCCAGGGAGCCAAAGGAGCCGAATGCGTCTGCAGAGAACAGAATGCCTGCAGTCGTGTCAAAGGTGACCATAGCTTCAGGCCAATGTACCATCGGTGCTGCTACAAAGGTCACTTCGTGTTTTCCGAAAGACATAGTATCCCCTTCTTTGACTTCGTGAATGTTCTTTACAGGGAAGCCAAACTGGTTCATCATCATCGTCGCTTTTGCTGTGCAGATGATCTTGACCTTCGGATATCTGAGCAGGATTTCTTCGATGGAGGCACCGTGGTCCGGTTCCATGTGATTGATGACCATGTAATCCAGCGGACGTCCATCCAATACATATTCTACATTTTCGATAAACTGTCTGCATACGGACCAGTCGGCAGTATCGAACAGCACAGTCTTTTCATCCAGCATGACATATGAATTATAGGAAGTTCCTCTTGGAATAGGGTGAATGTTTTCAAAGAGAGCCAGTCTCTTGTCGTTTGCACCTACCCAATATAAATCTTCTGTGACTTTTCTAACACACTGCATATTATTCTTCCTCCTTATCCTTTTCAACTACGACAAAGCTGTCTTGTTCTTCTCCGCACAGCGGACAAATCCACTCTTCCGGAAGTGCTTCAAACACCGTTCCAGGGCTTACGCCGTTTTCTGGATCACCTACCGCCGGATCGTATTCATAACCACAGCCGTTGCATACGTAAGTCGTCCAAGGTGATGCTTCTTTTTTGATTGTTGGCTTTCTCATCTTGACCTTTGGAGGCGCCTGTTTCTTCGGTTCTCCATTGTCCAGGGCAGCCGTCAGCAGTGGCAGGATTTCCATCAGATCTCCTACGATGCCGTAGTCAGCGTTCTTAAATATATGAGCATTTTTATTTTTATTGATTGCAACAATGGTCGTAGCATCTTTGATGCCTTTGAGGTGCTGGCCTGCGCCGGAGATGCCGCATGCGATATAGAGGTTGCCAGTGAACTTCTGTCCGCTCATGCCTACGTATCTGTCCAGAGGCACATACTTGAGAGTTTCTGCCACAGGTCTCGATGAGCCGATGGCTGCGCCAGCCTGATATGCCAGATCTTCGATCAGCTTCATGTTTTCTTTGCCGCCGATGCCCTTTCCTGCGCTGACAACCCTGTCTGCCAGAGTAATCGGCGTCATCGGGTCGATGCCGACAGTAAAGTCAAAGCCGTCTCCCTTGAGCGCTTCTACCAAAGCGTCTACTTTCTCCTGCGCTGTTCCCTTGGCAAAGATCATCTTTTTTCTATGGCCGGTGATCGGTCCCTTCTGGTTCAGCGGTGCAGCGTCACGTTTTGGCGCTTTGCCGATGATGTGGGATGCGATAACTACCCTCTGAATCTCATTGGTGCCTTCGTAGATCGTCGTAATCTTCGCGTCTCTGTATGCCCGTTCTACTTCCATACCCTTCAGATAGCCAGTGCCGCCGAAAATCTGCAGTGCGTCGTTGACTACTTCCAGACAGATATCCGATGCATACTGTTTGGCCATCGCAGATTCCATGCCGTAAGGCTCGTGGTGTTCCTTCAGTTCAGCAGCGCTGTAAATCAAGAATCTCGCACATCTGATCTTCGTCGCCATGTCGGCGATCTTGAAGGAGTTGACCTGCTGATGAGCAATCGGAATGCCGAACTGCACTCTCTCTTTGGCGTATTCAACAGCGTGCTCAAAAGCTCCCTGGGCGATACCAAGTGCCTGTGAAGCGATACCGATTCGGCCGCCGTCAAGTGTTGCCATTGCAATCTTAAAACCTTCACCTTCTTTGCCCAGCAGATTTTCCTTCGGCACTTTGACGTCGTTGAAAATCAATTCTGCTGTGGATGAAGATCTGATACCCATTTTATCATAATGATCGCCAAAGTCAAAGCCTTCCCAGCCTTTTTCTACAATAAAGGCGCTGATGCCGCGAGTACCGATGTTCGGTGTCGTCACAGCAAATACAACGTATGTATCTGCAATCGGCGCGTTTGTGATGAAAATCTTACCGCCGTTGAGCACGTAATGGTCGCCTTCCAAAACAGCAGTCGTCTCTGTTCCGCCTGCGTCACTGCCTGCGTTAGGTTCTGTCAGGCCAAAAGCGCCCAGCTTCTCTCCCTTTGCCAGAGGTACCAGATATTTCTGCTTCTGTTCTTCTGTGCCGAAAGCCATGATCGGGTAGGAACCCAGGGACACGTGGGCCGACAGGATGACACCTGCGCCGCCGTCTACTCTCGCCAGTTCTTCCACTGCGATAGCGTAGCTGAGAACATCCATGCCTGCTCCGCCATATTTGGTCGGATATGGAATTCCCATCAGTCCCATCTCCGCTAATTTCTTCACCATATCGTGGGGGAATTCGTTATTCTTGTCGAGCATAAATGCAATCGGCTTTACTTCTTCTTCCGCAAAAGCTCTGATCTTTGCCCGCAAATCTTCATGTTTATCCGTCAGTTTATATAACATACCTCTACCTCCTGTTTATAACGACTGCTTATTCGTTCTTCTTTATATATGTATTATACTTCTCTGAAAATTATGAAGTTGTGGTAAATGCAACAATTTTATGATAAAATTATCATAAAGAAAAAAATTACAGGAGGCAATGATGAAAAAAAGGTATTTTACAGACAACATATCCTCAGAATCCATTCAAAAAATGATCGTTTGTTTCGAGCCTCAATTCAAGTCTTACCAAGCTGGTGAGACGATATTGGCATATTCGGACCAGTTGGAAAAGGTGGCAATTCTGTTGTCTGGCCGCGCACGGCTTTATTACATCGATGAAAACGGCGATACCAGCCTTTTAGAGAACTATGCCAAGGATGACCTCTTTGGCGACGTTTTTTCCCTCCCTTTAGAGGACTACGAATACATCGTCACTGCGGAAACCGACTGTAATGCGGTCTTTATCAGCTATCAGCACATCATCACCCCTTGCGAGAAGTCCTGCCAGCACCATTCGCAGCTGATCAGCAATCTTTTTCTCATGACGGCGCAGAAATCCCAGGAGCTGTCCCTGCATATCACCATCCTTAACCAGCACACTACCAGAAAAAAGCTGCTGGCCTATCTCCGTTATGCCCAGACCGCATGCGGCGCCAAGGACGGAGAATATTTTGAAATCCCCTTTACACTGGGAGATTTGAGTGAATATCTGGCAGTGGACAGATCGGCCATGATGCGGGAAATTCGCCTGCTGAAGCAGGACGGACTGGTGGATTCTCAGCGGAGACGGTTTCGGCTCTGCCAGTGATAGAAAATGTGAATAGGAAAAGACGGCTGAAAGCAATAAATAGTATTCATCCGTCTCTTAAACTCGAGGTAGGAACCCGCCGCGCCATGTTCTCCGGGAATACAGCCTGCCACTTGCGGAAATCGATTCTTTGCGCCATGTTCTCCCGAATTCAAGTCTGCCACGTGCACGAATTATCAAACCTGAGTATAAAAGTACCATGTTTCTTCGGTTTCCGGAGGGTCACTTGCACCTATTTGGAAGTTTTTTGTAAAATCACTAGATTTTGCCCAGTTTTGCAAAGGGAGTCGCGCAATGCTAACTGCTTATTTTGCCCTAACATGGCAGAAACGCCTTCAAAATCCACTTCTCGCGCAAGGCACCTAGGGATATAGAACCCAAACATGGCGTGCTGACCTCCCTAATGGCTGTGCAGCAGAAGCATCTCCTTCTTTCTTTCATATAAACTGAGCAAGCTATTACAGTTCTAGTATAGTGATTCAGTTCAATGATAACGAATCTAGTAACTAGAATGCACCCGCTTCAGGACATTTTCGCTTCGTTTACTTAAGACATTATCTTTTTTAAAGCAGATTACCTTACACGTTTGGATGTAAGGGCGGGGTATTTCTGTCAAATCTGGCCGAATTGATGTTTCTATGAGTGAGGTGATTATGAGAACTCAAAACAATATAATCAATGTCAACAACCTATGCTTTGCCAAAGCTGTAATTCAAATAATATTTGCCAAGCATGGATGGAATTGGTAAAGCATCATAGTGACATTAAGTCCTATACTCATTTTGATTAACGTGTGTCTTTAGCTATGCCATACAGGGCTTTAAACAGTGCTTGATGTTGAACGTTTGCCTCAAGACTATTTTTCTGTGTTCAAAAACATCACCCGTTTTTCAAGTTGGGACTGGAAGCAGCTTGTAGAGCCGCCGAGGAAAGCATTGCCGAACGCGGTGTTCGCACAAAAATTAACAGTAAAGATACAATTCTTACCATAGAGCAATTCCTGAAAAATAAGAAAGATATAAAGAAGAATATGTCTGGGGTTGGGATTCCACAAGGTGCACCAATTAGCGCCATTTTAACCAATATCTATATGATTGAGTTTGACAAATACATTAAACGTCATGTGGCAAATAAACAAGGTATTTACATGCGCTATTCTGATGACTTTATTATTGCCTTGCCATATGAACAAACTACCTTGGTTTTCTATTCGACGGTAAGAATATAAAAATACGGCCACGTACCATTGGGCGTAGTAACAAAGTAAAATGGACGGAACTATCGCTTGAGGCTATATAAACGAATCCAATCCCCCTCCATGAATCTGCTGAAAACGGCGTAAAGCACTCAAAAAACCAATACTTTACGCCGTTTCTTCATTACTTCAACAACTCCATCCATACCATTTAAAAAATACTCAACTCCAGCTCCGCACTGAGTTTTTCCAGCATTTTGATGCCGGCGACGCTGTTGCCCTTCTTGTCGAGGCCCGGCGAATAGATGCCGATGCCCATTCTGCCCGGGCAATCCGCCATGATGCCGCCGCCTACACCGCTTTTGGCCGGTATTCCCACCGTGGTGGCGAACTCTCCTGAGCCGTCGTACATACCGCTGGTGGTCAGCACTGCGTTGAGAAAGACTGCATCTTCCCGCGGTATGATCCGCTCCCCACACAAGTCCACGCCTCGATTCGCCAGCAGGAGTCCCATATTGGCCAAATCCTTGCAGGTCACTTTGACCGAACACATGGCAAAGTAAACGTCCAGCAATTCCTCTACGCTGCCGTAGATCATACCGGAGTTTTTCAGCAGATAAGCCAGCGCTCGATTCTTGTTGCCCGTCTTTTTCTCCGACTCATAGACTTCCTTGTCTATTTCCAGCAAAGGGTTGCCAGTAATCTTCTTCGTAAAATCCAAAAGACGCTGGAAACGCTCCTCATTACTCGAAGCTTTCACCAGTCCGCAGACTGCGATCGCGCCGATGTTGACCATAGGATTGATGTGCTCCTTCAGCAAAAGAGGTTCCGCATAGTCGATGGCGTTGAAGGGCTTCCCTGTGGCTTCCACGCCCACATGATCCTTGACAAAGTCGATGCCGTTGTCAATTGCCGCCAGCATCAGGAAAATGGGCTTTACGATACTCTGGATGGTAAAGGGTTTATCCCAGTCACCTGCACAATAATCGCCTTCCGCCGTGGCAACAAAAATACCGATTTCTTCTCTGTTGGCCTTTGCCAGCTCCGGTATATAATCGGCTACATGGCCATTCAAGGTATACCTTCTGCAATTCTCCAATATCCGTTTTAGTGTTTCATTCATAAGCCTACTTTTTCCTAATATAGATTAATTTATTATTGTTTCCTACTTTATGGGCTTTGACCTCAAAGAGATCCAGCGAACGCAGGAACGGGGTCAATTTGGTATAGCCAAAATTTCTCACATCAAAATCCGGATACCGCTTGGAGAGGATGTTGCCCAGATTGCCGGTGAACATCCAGCCATCCTCGTCGGAATTCTCCTCCATCAGATCTACGATGGTTTCTTTCAGTTCGTCCAAGCTGCTGAGGACGCTGGCCTCTTTTTCCCGCTTCTTTGCCGCTTCTGCCACCTCTCTCTTCTCTGAATAAATCAGATCCAAATATTTGAACTTGTTGCAGGCAGCGATAAAGGCCCTCGGGGTCTTCTGCTCTCCCATGCCGATGACATCCATGCCCGATTCCCGCAGTCTCGCCGCCAGCCTGGTGAAATCACTGTCGCTGGTGACCAGGCAGAATCCGTCGATGTTCCCCGAATAGAGAATGTCCATGGCGTCGATAATCATTGCCGCATCGGTAGAATTTTTACCCGTAGTATAACCGTACTGCTGAACAGGAATGATGGAGTTTTCCAGCAGGTATTTCTTCCATCCCTCCAGGTTAGGACTGGTCCAGTCACCGTAAATTCTCCGATAGGTAGCTGTACCGTAATTAGAAACCTCGTCCATGATGGTTTTGATGTATTTTCCAGCGATGTTATCCGCATCGATAAGCACCGCATATCTCTTGTCTATATTTTTATCGTCTGTCATAATCCCCCGCCCTTATTTTAAAAATATTCTCAGCCACTTGGTATCTCTGCCATAAGGCGGATACCTAAGCGGTACGTCAATCAGATTGCTCTTGTGTAATACACTCTTTTCGTGAGTAAAAGTTCTGAAGCTGTAGCTGCCGTGATAATTTCCCATACCGCTGTCTCCCACGCCGCCAAAAGGCATGTTGGACGTAGCCAGATGCATGACGGTATCGTTGATGCAGCCGCCGCCGAAGGAAATATTTTTCGTAACGTATTTGATGGAAGCCTTTGATCTTGTAAACAGATAGAGAGCCAGCGGCTTTGGTCTTCCTTCGATTTCTTTCTTCACTCTGCGCAAATCGTCGAACTCGATGATCGGTAAAATCGGTCCAAAAATTTCTTCAGCCATGGACTTGCTTTCCCACGAGGCATCTTCAATGATGATCGGTCCCATCTTCAGGCGCGCTCTGTCCAATCCGCCGCTGTAATAGAGATCTTCGCCTTCGATCAAAGAGGATAGACGGTCAAAGTGCTTCTCATTGATAATCTGCGAGTAGTCCTTGCTGTTGATAGGATCCTCGCCGTAAAGCGCTTCGATGTTTTTCACCAGCGCTGTCAGCAGTTTGCTTTTCACGGATTTATGCACCAAGATATAATCCGGCGCGACACAAGTCTGTCCGCAGTTGAGGAATTTTCCCCAGACGATTCTTCTGGCTGTCAGAGCGATGTTGGCACTCTCGTCGACGATGCACGGGCTCTTGCCGCCCAGTTCCAAAGTAACAGGCGTCAGATGCTTTGCCGCTGATTCCATGACCTGTCTTCCCACGACTTTTCCGCCAGTAAAAAAGATATAGTCGAACTTCTGCGACAGAAGATTTTGATTTGCCTCCCGTCCTCCGGTCACAACGTGAACATAAGCTTCGCTGAAGGTCTCGCTGATGATTTTGGCGATGACATCAGAAACGGCCGGCGAATAATTTGACGGTTTCACCACAGCGCAGTTTCCCGCTGCCAGAGCACCGATCAAAGGCACCATAGCCAGCTGGAAAGGATAATTCCATGGCGACATAATCAACACTGAACCGAAAGGCTCTCTGAAGATTACACTCTTTGACGGAAAGTTGGCAAGCGGTGTCGCCACACGTTTTGGCTTTGCCAATCTGTCCAAGTGTTTCAGCATATAGGTAATCTCGCTGTATACCAGCCCTACCTCTGTCTCATAGCTCTCGTAGGTGGATTTCCCCAAGTCGCGATATAACGCGTCAAAGATCTCGTCCTCGTGATGTTTGACCGCCGCCCGCAGCTTCAAAAGACCGCGCCTCCTGTAAGCCAGATCCTTCGTTACACCCTCATTGAAAAAAGCTCTCTGCCTGACCAAAACTTCTTTGATATCCATCTTCTCTTCATCCCTTTCATTGCCGTCTTCGACATATTGCCTGCAGCACTCCTCCAACTTCAGACAATGGTCATATGCATCCTCCATGGTCCTGCCGCAGCAGATCATGCCGTGGGCAGCCATGATGCACCCTTGGTTATTGCCCAGGGCCTCGATGGTGTGCTTCCACAAGGTCTTTGTACCGGGAAGGCCGTACTTGCCTACTGCGATCTGACCGCCGAAGACTTTTTTCAAATCAGGCCGCTCTACGGGCACAGCCCGCCTGGCCGCTGCAAAGACGGAAGCATATTTGGAGTGGGTGTGGATTACCGCCCCCGCTTCCGGTCTGCGCCTGTAAATCTCTGCATGAAGTCCTTTTTCAGAAGTCGGTTTTTGCTCGCCTTCGTAGTCGAGAGTAGTCACATCCACCTTCACCATATCCTCAGGAGTCAGCCTGTTGTAGTCAAGACCCGAAGGCGTGACCAACATGTGGCCTTCGTCCAGCCGCATAGAGAGATTTCCCCAGGTGCCCTGCACCAGTCCCGCCGCAACCAGCCGCTTTCCATAGTCCACCAGTTTTTCTCTAATTTCCATTTCGTTCATTTATGCATCGCCCTCCTTGGACTTCACTTCCTGCTCTGCCACAGAATATTTTTTCTTATAGATCATCCGCATCAGGTCTGCTTCAATTTTCGGCAGCGGCTTCGCCCCACCCAGCGCTTCGGCTTTCAAATTGACCTCCGCAGACTTTTCCAAAACAGTCAACGCCACGACAGCTTCGTACAGATTTCGTCCCGTAGTGATGGTGAAGCCCTTCTTTGCGTGATCCTTTTCCTTGATAAAGCAGCCTGTCGCTTTTTTCAAAGCCGTGTCCACAGCTTCCTTCTCATAGGATACGGTCTGTACCTGGTAGCCTACGATCTGCGCCATATCATCTAAGGCCGCCGCCAGCGGTCTTCCCTGTTTTGCCGCCTGCAGGCAGTAAGGCGTTCTTGACAAGACCAAAGCGTTGATTCCGTTGTCTGCCTGCAAAATCTGTCTTTCGATAGGATGAACACTGTCCTCCCCACAGGCAGTCCCGATATCATCCTGCGTTAGGGCAGCAAAGTCTGCACCATCTATCGTCTCATAACAGTTGCCGCCAAGCTTTACCAGAATCTTCCATGTATTGCAGTCATAGCTTTCCATGGCTGCCAGCTCGCCAGCGTATTTTTCTATGATTTCATATATATTATTGTCCATTTTCTTCCGTCCTGAACCTTTCTCCATTGGCAAATTTATAGGCTTGCTCCAAGGATTTGTATACCTCTTTGTAAGTTGTGAAGAGCTGGTCATAGACCGCCTTGTTGTTTTTGTCCGGGTGATATACCTTGTCTATCTGTACAAAATCCTTGGCATGACTGAATCCGGACAGTTCCCCCAGTCCGATCAAAGCCACTACGGCGGCACCGACGGCACCTGCATTGCGGGGGTCTTTCACGATGGAAAAGCTTTTGCCAGTGATATCCGCGATAATCTGCATCCAGCCGTCGTCTAAAGCACCGCCGCCGATAATCCGGAAATTGTCGCAGGCAAATCCATAGTCGTCCCGGTAATTTTCCAAAATCCATCTCAGGTTATAGCCGATACCCTCGTAGACCGACCGCATCAAATGTTCCCTAGTATGTACCATGGTCATGTTGAAGAGAGTCGCTCTGGTCGTGGTAGTGGAAACCGGGCAGCGCTCGCCTAACATCCACGGCGTACAGATCAGATGATCGCTGCCTGGAGGAATGCTCTGCACCACATCATCCATATACTTGTAGATATTTTCTCCGTATTCTTCTTTTTCGCTGGCAAAGAACTGGTCGCAGATCCACTGAATATTGGCTCCCGCCGATTCCGTGATGCCCGCAATCAGGTTCATCTCCCGGTCGGCGCTCTGAATAGCCGCCGCCCCATGTCTGAACTTGTCGGCAGTTTTGCTGGTAGCCGCCACCCAGGCAGATGTGCCCAGATAGATGTGGATATCGCCGTCACCGCACATTCCAGAGCCGACAGCCGCCGCCTGTACATCATCGCAGCCGCCGAATACCGGCGTGCCTGCCAGAAGTCCCATTTCACATGCTGCCTGATCAGTCAATCCGCCGACCAGATCGGTACTGCAGACCAGAGGCGGCAGCTTTTCCATGTCGATACCCGTCAGCTTGATGACGGACAGCCACTGCTTCGTCTTCAGATCCAGTCCGTAGGAGGACGCGCCTGACAGTTCCGTCACCATCTTTCCCGTGCACTGATATTTAAGATACCCATTGACGTCCAAAATCAAATGGGTCTTTTCATAAATTTCCGGTCTCTCTTCTTTGAGCCAGATAATCTTTGCGATGCAGTCCTTGCCCATGATGGGTGTTCCTGCCACCAGAGAAAAGACCTTTTTGCCGCCCAGATGTTTCATGATGGATTCCGCCTGCTTCTGTGCACGGCCGTCCACCCATGTAATATTATTATACAGCACATTGCCATCTTTATCCACAGGAATCACACCCTGGGCCTGGGTGGAGAAGACGATACCCTTGATTTCTGCCGGGTCGATTCCTGTCTTCTCCAAAAGAGCACGGCTGGAAGCCGTGACAGCATGCCAGTAGTCCTCTGGTTTCTGTTCCACCCAGGCCGGGTTTGGATAGAGGGTGGGATAGGCTTCGCTGCTGGTGGCGATGACGTCACCTTTAAAATCTACCAGCACGGCTTTGTCCGAACTGGTTCCAATGTCATGTGATAAAATATATTTTCCCATAAGGTGCCTCCCTTACAGCTTGCACTTCTCCGTCTTCACAACGTGTTTGAACACGTTTTCAAATCTGTTCAGTGCCTCGTCGATAACTTCGTCCGTATCCGCTAGAGATGTGTATAACCTGCTTCCAGCCAGGGTCACGATGCCGTTTGCCATGTAGGCGGCGCCCATTCTCTCCATGGAATCTTTTCTTTCGTACATCATCTTCTTGTGCGCCAAGAGACCCACCGCTGATTTGACAAAAGAGAAGGAGGAGAAGTCAAAGCTCATAGCCCCCGTGCATTCCAAATGAACGATGCTGCCCTGGTTATACGCCACAAATGGCAGTCCGTATTTGTCCAGGAGCATTTTCAGCCCGTCGGCCAGCCTGTCACCTGCCCTGCCTGCCACTTCACAGGCGTTGGTTCTTTCGATTTCCTTAATGGCTGTATACCCTGCCAGCGCTGACAGAGGATTTGCCGCCAGGGTGCCTCCCACATAGGCTCTGTGTCCCGCGTTACCCAGACCTGCCGCCATGATGCCGGCATACTGCCGTTTACCGCCTACGCCGCCAGCCGCCGGATATCCGCCCGCCACAATCTTGCCGAATATGGTCAGATCAGGTATCACGTCAAAATAGGCCTGGGCGCCGCCCAATGCTACACGGAAACCAGTCACCACTTCATCAAAGATCATCAGGGCACCATATTTATCACAGAGTTCTCTGACCCCTTTGTTGTAGTCTCTTGCCACAGGACGGGTTCCGCTCTCCGGACCGACCGGTTCTACGATGATGCCGGCTGTGCCGCCCTTTGTCCGATTCTTCTTCAGCATCTCCTCCAGCATTTCCAGGTCGTTTGGTTTCACCTCATCAACCAGGGAAAACATTTTGCCCGGAATGCCGTGAGACTCCAAAAGCGCCCTGCTGCCCGGTATCTTCAGCCCGTAGACCACCTGGTCACTCCAGCCGTGATAAGCTCCTCCGATTTTGATGATGTGTTTTTTCTTAGTGGCAATACGAGCAATACGCATGGCAGCCATAACTGACTCCGTGCCGCTGCCCAGCATGCGGAACATCTCTACATTGGGCATATGCCTGTGGATTTCTTTGGCAATTAAAAGTTCCGCTTCATGGAGCAGACCCGTCACCGGTCCACAGGTCTGCAGCAGTTCGATCGCCGCTTCCCGGACTGGTCCATAGTTGCTGCCCAGAATTGTCGGTCCGCCAGCCTGCAGAAAGTCGATATACTCGTTTCCGTCTCTGTCATAGAGATAGGCGCCCTCTGCCTTGTCAAAGCAGACAGGAAACGGCTTGTTAAACGCCAGATTGTGCTGAACGCCTCCTGGAATATACTCTTTCGCCTCTTCAAAGATGGCCTTAGACCCTTTACATCGTTCCTCATAAAATTTGAGGATCTCGTTCTCATAGTAATCGTCTGAAACTTCCCAGATCGGCTGCTGCGTTAAATCTTCCAGCTGTTTGTTGATGAGATCCGGATCGTCCCATCTGCTGATTCCGCAATTGTTCATTTTTCTCCACCTCCAAAAATCAATCTGAGCAATTGATGAAATTCTTCTTTCATCTGCTCTGCGTCAAAATGTTTATGCAATGAGTGATAATGATTGACTAGTCCATAATAAGCTCCCATAATTGCGACCGTGTAAAGTTCTTTCTGTTCTCTGTACTGCCTAGGAAGATTGTCAGCAATCATCTTCTCTATATAACTGAGTGATTTTTCTTCTCCTCCTCCCCGGAGAATCGTACTGGAAGCAATTTTATAAGTCAGAACCGGGTAGTAAGCCGTATCCTCTATGAGCTTATCAAAGACCGCTTCAATCAAAGCCATCCCGCTGCAGTTTATCTCACTGCAATACTCGTCTATATCCTCGATCTCCTGACAAAACAGGGCGATCATCAACTGGTCTGTAGAAGCAAAGTGGTTGAATACCGTGGTTCGACAGACATCAGCTTCCTCGGCAATATCGTGAAAGGTCACATTTTCGATGCCATTCTTTTCACAGAGATATTTGGCGGCATGCATGATCTTGCGCCTGCTCTTCTCTTTTTTTCCTGTTATCTTTCTGTTATCCATTTTTCTTCTGTGCCCTCTTGTTGGTGTTGATGCTGTTCCTAAATACAAAGAAACGGTCGTACAAAAATTCGGTGCTCAAATTGACTGCCATGGTTCCAAAGAGGACCAGATATTCATTCCAGCCCGCGTCCGTCAGTGCGCTGCCCCACCACACCGAGAGGGGGGTGAACACACAGTAAAAACCGAAGACCTTTGCCATGGCCAGCGGAACATTGTTAGCCGATTTAAAGGTAAATTCTCTGTTCAGCGTGAAATTCCAAAGAACCGAGAGAATCAGAGCAATCAAATAGCAAGGCCAATAGGGCCAATCTAAAAATTCATTCAGCAGTGTAAAGGAAATCGTCTGAATGACACCTGCTGATATAGAAAATACTGCAAATTTGAGAACCTGAATCCTGTTTTCTTTCTTGCTGAGTCTGTTATTCTTTTCTGCCATAGACGCCTCCTAATCCTTCTTTTATAACTACCCAGAACGCAAAATAAAAATTGTACTGCAATACAATTCTGTACTACAGTACAATTATCTCATAATTTCGTAAATTGTCAATACGATATGGCCAATTTATAGGATGTTATGCTTACACTTCAAATACGCGGTTGTCTTTGTCGATATAACCGATAGAGGCCTTTACGCCAAAATACTGCTCTGCAAGAGCTGCCAATTCTTCTGCCGCCTGGATGACCTTGTCTTTGTTGAAGTCTGTAAATCCGTCAATTGGGAACAGCACGTCGGAAGTATCCTCTGTGATTTTGCCGATTTCGCTCTGCCTCCAAGTCCAGCGTCTGGTCCTCACCTGATTTCCCGACACATAGACGACCTCTTTCTCTTCCGGATTCTCCATTTCTCCATTGCCGAAAGGGATAAAGGTGTCCTCAGCGCCAGCAAAGCGCACTTCCAGTGCCTCTTCTATCGTCGCCATATCGTGGGCACCGATAGGCAGGCGATATTTGATGGATACCGCATTGCCCAGATCTACCACAGCGTTGATATGCGGAAAGCCTTTCCCTTTGGCGATACGATCCAGCAGCGCTTCTATCGAACACATATATCGGTTGGGGTTGATGCCGATTGCTTTGAAAGCGTCTCGATACGGTGCGATGGCCTCCGCATTTTTCACTTTGATTCCTTCAAAATCTTTTTCACAGATTTCGATATTCTTCTGCAGCATCTGTTCCAGTTCTGGAATTTCCTTTCGATTATCCATCCCTTTGACGGCGACAACGCCAAAATAACCGTTTGGCAGCAAATCAAACACTTCTTTTGCAATTTCAAATCTCATAATATCTATCTCCTTTTTATTATTCTTTACCTTTTCTTTTTTCCCAGTATTCATTGATCACGCCGTAGAGTTTTTTTGTATCTATCGGCTTTGCTATATGAGCGTCCATACCTGCATCCAGGCATTTTTTCACATCATCGGCGAAGACGTTGGCCGTCATGGCGATGATCGGTATAGTCTGGGCCTGCGGATGTGCACTGCTGCGAATCACTCTGGCGGCATCATACCCGTTCATCACAGGCATCTGAATATCCATCATGATGATATCAAAGCGGCCCTTTTCACTGGCTTCGAATCGCTCCAGACCCTCTCTTCCATTTGCGGCGACAGAAACCTGTGCTCCAGCGCTTTCCAAAATCCTCACCGCAATCAGCTGATTGATTTTATTGTCCTCCACCAGTAAGATTTTGATGCCGGAAAAGTCAGCAGAAGCCGCTTCTTTTCTCAAATCAGCCGACGGCGATTCCGCCTGTTCATCGTCGAAATGGATCGGCAATTCTACATAGAAGGTGGTTCCCTTTGCCGGCGTACTTTTGACGTCGATAGTACCGCCTTTGTAATCTATGATATTCTTCACAATGGAAAGTCCCAGGCCTGAGCCTTCTGTACGGCTGATGGTAGAACTCTCCGTGCGATAAAATGGTTCAAAGATATGGGTCAGATTTTCTTTCTCTATCCCTACTCCGGTATCGGCGATCTCGTAGCGATACCAGCCAATCCGTTTGCCGTCGCCCGATGGCAGTTCTGTAATGGTGAGAGAGACCCTGCCGCCCGGCGGAGTGAACTTGATGCTGTTGCCCAGAAGATTTTCCAAAATCTTCGTCAAGCGCAGCAAGTCCCCGATGCAGTGGTCGTGGCAGATATTCACAAAGTAGGTAAATACCAGCCCTTTCTTCTCTGCCAGTGCGCGGGAGCGGACCGCCAGTTTATCCATCTCGCTTCTCAGATTGAAGGCCTCCTTGGCAAGGACCATTCTGCCGCTTTCAATTCTGCTCATATCGAGAATATCGTTGATCAGTCTCAGCAGATGTTCCGAGGAGTTTTTGATGATGGAAAGGCTCTCGTCTATCTGCTCCGAATTTGCTCTATTTGCGATAGCCAGATCGGTCATGCCGATAATCGCATTCATCGGCGTGCGAATGTCGTGGCTCATGGAAGACAGGAAATCGCTCTTCGCGCGATTCGCTTCCTGCGCAAGGACCAGAGCATTCTTTAATTCTTCTTTAGACTGCTGTTCCCTGGTCAAGACGTCTGTCACATCTGCGCGTACCAGGCAGATCGTCTTGTGCGTTTCGTCACCCCAGAGAATATTGAACTGTTTATGCTGTACATTCTCTTTGTGATGAAATCGGAAGGTCAAATCATATCCTTCCGTACTCTGCTGAAGTCTCTGCAGCATGGTTTCTTTCGACAACTGCCTGTGCATCTCCTCCTGGTCTTCTTTTTCGCAGTATTTTTCGATGACCCGGTCGATCAGCTTTGTAAAACTGCCCGAACTATATGGTGCCAGATTCTCCAGTACGCTTTTTCTGGTATACATGACAAAGTGATCCGTCGTCACATCGAGAAATCCTGCCAGCTCGAAAGTATAGGCAAGCATATTGAGCAGACCCTGCTGTTCCCTGACAGATTCCGTCACATCCACCCGTGCCAGGCAGATCCTGTCCAGCTTCCTATCAGTGGAGAACACCAGCATGTTCTTCGTTCTCACGTTGCCACTCTCATCCATGAGAGAATAGTGGAAGGAGTAAGAATCCTCTTCCTGCAGCCGTTTCCTTATATAGGCATAATCCAGCATAGCCTTGCAGATTTTTAAGTCTTTTGGCAGCACCTCCTTGTAAAGTGAGGCTCTGGCTACCTCTATAAAACTGCCTTCTTCAAAAGGAATGGAGCTGGATTTTTCGTTGACAGCGACCATTTTATATCGATCAGCTTTTAAATCCACGTCGGCGATAAAATCATAGCTGACCTCGGCCAACCGCTGAAACAGCTTACTGGAAATCCTCATCTCTGTAACGTCCAGTACAGACAAGAATCCCATGATATCCCCCGTCTCTGGCGAACTGATGAGAATTACGCTGATATGAACATATCGGCCTCTGCTCTCGTTTGGCAGCTTTACAAAGCACTCTAATTCGTGTTTCGTTTCTTCTCTCGCATAAGCCTGTGCCATGGGTTTGGTCAGAAACCGCTCTAAAAACTGTCTTCGTTCTTGCGAATCTACGATAAAACCTGCAACTCCCGAAAAAAAGTCGTCTCGATTGTAGCCGAAGTGGTTCAGCAAGTCATTTTTCGTGGTATCTGTAATGTCGATGATGACATCCTTTGTCACATTGCAGTGCCCGGAGATGATTTCATTGGGTGCAATGGATTTGTAATGGTTGAACAGCATGTCGTTATATCTCTGTCTCAGTTCTTGCTGGCTCTTCATGTCGTGGGTCACATCACTGCAGACAGCGTAAATCTTCACCATTCCATCTTCTTCAATAATCAAGCTGGAGATATTTCTCACCCATATGTAACTGCCGTCCGCCTTCTGCAGACGATGTACGCTCTCCCAAGAGTCCGTCTTCTCTTCAATGTGTTGAAATAGGACCTGCAGGGCTTCTTTCCTCTCCTCTAGGTGAATCCTCGACTCAATGCCGAATTTGTAGAAGACAAAAGCGTCCTCGACGGTCATTCCCATCATTGCCGCAAATCCTTCAGAAAAGAATTCTGGATAAATAGTACCCTCTTTGAAGGTGGTTACCACCAGTCCGCCCGGCAGATGTTTAATCAATGTTTGATAATAGACTTCCAGTCGTTCCTTCTCTCTTTGGCTCTCTTTTTCTTCTGTGATGTCAGTGACATACTTGACAAACGCCGGCGCGCCGTTCCACTCTGTATGTCTGATTTTCGTCGCGTAAGTTTTGCCCGTATGGGGCGCATACATCTCGTGGATTTCTCCTTCTGCAACACCAGCGCTCAAGGTACAGAATTCACAGGGGCTGTCCTTTCCCTGCAGGACTTTATAGCATTTTTTTCCTAAGGTCGTCGCTTCTTCTTCTAAAAAAAGGCCTGCTGACTCATTGGCATACAGCAGGTCATAATTCTCACGGTCGATGATGTAGATCCCGTCTGCGACTTCGTTGGCAATATCTTTATAGAGCCTTCTCTCTGTTATATCACTGAGGCAAATCTGTACAAACTGCCTGTCCTCTGCTGCGGCAAAAGGCTGAAACGTCAGTGAAAGCCATCGCCGGCTTCCCCTGGCACCAATCATTCTCACTTCTAAACCGCCTTCAGCCGTCTTTCTGTTTCCACATATGCTCTGCAGCAGCTGCACACGGTCGTTGGGATCGATAAAAGAAAGAAGTCCGATCTTGTCTCCTGTCACATCCTTGTCTGCCAAATCCATATAGGAAGCAGCCTTTGTGTTACAGAATAAGACTTTCGGTTCTTCTTCTACAGAACACCAGATGATTCCACAGGGAATCATCTCGTATAATTCTTCAGCGGTAAGCTCTAATTTGCTAGTATCTACTACATTGGTTACAAGATTCGTTGACATAAACCCACTATGATGACTGCTTTCACCACTTACTCCTAATTCCTTCATTTTGCTTATTTTATCACATTAACGTCATAAAAACAATTGTGCATTATGTCCTCAGAAAAAAACGGTTGTATTTCAAAGAGAAAAATAGTATACTATTTTAGTTGCATAGTCAACTAATTTTTCAAAAGGAGCGTATGCTGTTTTATGCAAATAAGAATTGGACGATTTATATCGATTCTATATAGAAAGAATCAGATTTTTTTAAGTTCCGTGTTGAAGCCGCTGGACCTCTCCGCATCGGAGTATCCCATCTTGTTGGTGCTATACGATGATGACGGCTTAACGCAGGAAGATCTGACCAGCCGGCTTCATCTGGACAAATCTGCTGTGGCAAGGGCAATCCACTCTCTGGAAGAAAAAGGCTTTATACACAAAGAAAAGGATGCCGCCGACCAACGATGCAATCGGATTTCACTGATGCCCCGCAGTCTTGAGGTTCGACCGCGCATTATGGAAGCTTTGGATCAGTGGAATGAAATTTTGATGTCAGGCATGAATGCAGAAGAACGTGATGCGGCTTATCAAGTGCTGATTCGCATGACGGATAACGTAAAAAGGAGATGAGTTAATGGAAGAAACAATTGTAAAAAATCCCTTGGGGACAGAATCGATCGGTCAGTTGCTGAAGAAATTTGCCGTTCCCAGCATCATCGCCATGCTGGTCAGCGCTTTATATAATATTGTCGACCAATTTTTTATCGGCCGCAGTGTAGGCGAGCTGGGTAACGCGGCGACGAACATCGCCTTCCCGCTGTCCATTTCCTGCATCGCTATCGCTTTGATGTTCGGTATCGGCGGTGCCTCTGCTTTTAATCTGGCCATGGGCAGGAAGAGAAAAGAGGAGGCGGCTTATTTCTTGGGCAACTCGGTGATGATGATATTGATCTGCGGCGTCCTGCTCTGCCTGATCACCCAGCTTTTCCTGGAACCGATGCTGCGTTTCTTCGGCTCACCGGAAAATGTCCTTGGATATGCGAAGGTTTATACACGAATTACTTCTTTAGGGTTCCCTTTTTTGATTCTGGCAGCCGGCGGCGGCCATCTGATCCGCGCTGACGGCAACCCGCGTTTTGCCATGATCTGCAATCTGGTGGGTGCCGCGGTCAACACTGTTTTGGACGCTCTGTTCGTCTTCGGATTTCATTGGGGCATGGCCGGTGCTGCTGCGGCTACGATCATCGGTCAGGTTCTCTCCGGAGTTATGGCCATTCACTATCTGCGCCACTGCCGGACGATAGAACTCACCAAAGAACATCTGAAGATCAGATGGCAGTACGTAAAGAGAGTGCTTTCTCTCGGTGCTGCACCATGCACCAATCAGATTGCCATGATGGTAGTGCAGATTGTGCTCAATAAATCCTTGGCCTACTATGGCGCCCTGTCCATCTACGGAGAAGCCATTCCCCTGGCCTGTGCCGGCATCATCATGAAGGTGAATCAAGTCTTTTTCTCCTTCCCTATCGGTATATCACAGGGATTACAACCCATTGTCAGCTTTAACTACGGCGCTGAGAACTACCTGCGGGTAAAAAAGGCATACTTGAAAGCCATTGCCTATGGATTTGGGATTGCAATTTTCGCCTTTCTCATGTTCCAGCTGCTGCCGAGGCAGATTATCTCCATCTTCGGCGACGGATCAGCGGAATACTACAAATTCGCAGTCAGTTACTTCAGGATCTTTTTGTTCTTCACTTTTCTCAATGTCATACAGCCGATAACCTCTAATTTCTTTACTGCCATCGGCAAACCGACAAAGGGAATGTTCCTGTCGCTGACAAGACAGATCATCTTCCTTCTGCCTCTGATCATCGGATTGCCTATGTTAATCGGCATCGACGGCATCCTCTATGCTGGTCCCATCGCCGATTTCATGGCTGGGGTCACCGCCATCGTCATGGCAGTGAAAGAATTGAAAACAACCAGATACACCGAAGCTCTGCCTGATAATCCACAGTAACACCGATGTTCCTGGCAAAAAACAATCTAGGCAGGTAGGAATACCTGCCTAGATTATTTCTATTTCTTAATATAGTTCCATCGTTCTAATTTCAGCACGATGCCCCCTGGTATACCGTCTTCCATATTTGTTGGGTAAATGCCGACACGAAATTCCTTATGTTTGACCGTATAATACCAGATGTAATAGTTCAGCGGCACCTGGCTGCGCTCCGCATCCCAGGCTTCATCATATAAATACCCGTTGCAGCTGTGCATCTTGCCTCCGTCAGCTTTTACACAGGCATCCCATACGGCCTTCGCATAACCGTCTACCATCTCCTGCGTGATGTCTTCATCAATCTCAAAGGTCACTTTCCAAACCATCTTCTTTTCATCTTTGTCCAGTGTTTCCTTGACCGTTCCGTAGGGTCGTCCAAACCCAGTAATCTTACAGTCCTTTTCAATCGTCTTTACCCAATCCGCCGTCGAAGCCTCCATCAAAGTTTTCATGCCATAATCGGCATATTTTGCACCTGCACCGCCGCAAGCTGTGCCAAAAAATATTACGCCCATCATCATAATCATTAAAATTGACTTTTTCATCCTACTTGCCCCCCGCTATCCTATCCTATTCGGAAAGCGGGTTGATATGATATGTTTTTGTCGCAATCTTTTATCATTTATATAGTGACATCTATGCAAAATAACATTATGATAGATAGAAAGAATTATAGATGGAGGTTACATATGGATTATCTGAATATCATGAAAAATAGAAATAGCTGCCGTGACTTCAGCGACCAGCCCGTAGACGAAACGGTGCTCTCGCGGCTCCTGGAGGCAGCAGTCTGCGCGCCTACGTCAGGCGGATTTCAAAATTATTCTATCATCAAGGTCAAGGAGCCAGAGAGAAAACAAGCTTTGGCCAAGCTCTGCAGAAATCAAGGTTTTATTGGCAAAGCACCAGTCAATCTGATTTTCTGTGTCGATCTGCACCGCGAGAAGCGCATCGCCGAGTCCTATTCCGTTTTGCCCAACATCCAGTTCGATTACGAAAGTCTCTCCATGTTCATCATGGACGCTGCCATCGCCGCCCAAACGCTATGCATAGCCGCAGAGGCCGAGGGACTGGGCTGCGTTCTCATCGGCAACATCGTCACAAATCAAAAGCAGGTGGCCGAACTGCTGAACCTGCCGAAGCAGGTATTGCCTGTCATCATGGTCTCTCTGGGCCATCGCAAGAACAAAGGCACCATCTCCGGAAAATACCCGCCTTCTGTCATGGTTCACGAAGAGACTTATCAGGAACAGGATATCGCTGACTTGCAGGCAGCCTGGAAAGAGAAGTATGCCGACTGGAATATCAAACCCAATGAAAAGCTGATGACCCGCATCGGAGAGATTACAAGAGAATACTTCGGAGACGATTACGCCGCCGACGGCGCCAGGTTCATCCGTGAAAACGACTGGGTTGATCCCTTCTCTTTCTGGTACGGCTATTACTATCCGAATCACGAAGGAATGATGACAGCAGAGGATCACATAAAATTCTTGGAAGAACAGGAGATGACAGGGTACAAGAAAAAATAAACAGACACAGCAAAGAAGCCCCCTGGCACCGGAGTTTCATCCGCTCCCAGAGGGTTTCCCTGTCTAGTTTTTATGATTATAAAGGTTTTACTGTAATTGTTCCAGTATAAGTCTTACCCGCCTCAACTGCAGTCTTTGTTCCGTTTACATAGACAGTACCGTTGATTTTCGCATTCGCACCCACCGTCAGAGACGTAAGGATAGACTCATCGTCTACGTTCCAAACAGCATCGTCTGTCAATGTCAGGTTGACATCGTTTGCCCCATTGTAGTAGGCCTTGTTGATCACGTGACCGAACTGATAGTATTTTGACATCGGAATATTGGTATTCTGTGTCTTACCCCCGTTTGTCGTGTGCTTGATCGTGGAAGCACTGATGGCTCCAGTCAGGTTGGCACCTTTTCCTAAAGTTACATTCAATTCAGCCGCCATCTGCTTGTAGCCAGAACCGTTGTAGATATCGCCGCTGAGAGTTGCATTCGTGACATTGATTGCCTCTGTTGTCGCCTTATCATTTTCTCCTGCTTTATACAGCGTGTCGTTCTCAAGTCCTAACCAGCCCTCTTTTTCTTCGTAGTATTTGTTTACAAATACCATGCCTTCGTTATTTGGGTCGGTGGCTGCAGAATCCTCGTTGTCAAGAACCTGAAGTAAGGTGTCGTTTTCTGCATTGATCTTCGCATTGTCGATGTTTACCGCAGCCCCTGTGTGCTGGCCGCCTGTCTTAAACAGGAATGCTGTAGAGCCGGTGTTAAAGGTAGTGCCGTCTTTTACATTAACCGTTCCGCCGCCCCAGACGCTGACACCAAAGTTTTCTGAGTTGACTGTGGTCTTCTGGTCTTTGACCTGTGAATCCTTGAAGGAATACTGGCCTTTGACGTATGTCTTTTTCGCATCACTGTACTTCATGGTCTGGATGTTGCCTTTAGATGATAAAAAGTTGACAACATTATCTCCATTTGCACAGATGACTGCATAGGTCGGTACGTTAAAGGTTGAGCCGTAGAAGTTTTCCGTTGCGCTTCCGATTGCATAAGCGCCATAACCGCTATCTTCTGTCAAGTCGTCTCCACTGAGATCCATGTTGATTTTGCTGTTGATGGCGTTTAGCACGACGTTGCTGCATCCGTCTGTAGATAATACGCCCCACTTTGCCGCATATACATTTGAATTGTACACAGTCATAGTAGAGTTGTCGCCGAGAAGGTTGGTCGCTCTGGCGTTCCCAACGATACCCAGCACCCACGGAGGTGCTACCATGGTCTCGGTGTCTGCTGAATTGACATATCCGTCATAGAGTGTCCCGCCGTCTACTTTAATCTTAGAGTTCTTAATCAATGTGTCAGAACCATCGTCGCCTTCCACCGCACATCTGGCAACACCGGTGGTATGAATGTTCGCCTTGTCGATGATTGTGCTGGAATTATCAAAAGTTGAAATCGCGGCACCCCATGCGCTGAAGTCGCATACTGTACCATTGCCGTCACTCTTACCGAGTAAATTGATCTTGGCGTTGTTGATTTTCGCATAAGTCTTCTTCGCGGAATTGGTTCCCTGCACGACAATCGGGTTCAGATTATCGCTGTAAGAGTTGACTTTAAGATTATTTACGGTTGTCGTTCTGCCGCTTTTGCTCGTCTTCACAGTACCGCCTACGACACCTTTACCCAGAGACAAAGTCTTTCCGACAAGGCTGGATATTCCGCTCTTGTTCTTCGCCTTTACGAGAGAAAGATCGCCGTCTATTCCACCATTGGTGATATAATAACCGATACGGAATTTCGCCGTGCCAATTTTGCTGGTGCTGCTGCCGAACTTATTCCCGGTATCTGTGCCGCCGCCTGGAGCGCCGCCAGCGTCGCCGTCATCTGAACCAGCGACAATGTTCTTATACGGTTTGAAATACTGTTTGTAAACTTTTACTGATTTACCAGCTTTGACCTTAGTCTTTGCGCTGGCATAGGTAATTTCCGATCCGCCTGACACAAATGTCATTCCTGAATTGTACTTTTCTTTCTGCCCGTCTTTAGTTGTAATTGTGCTGCCCTTGATGGATTTGATGTACTCGCCGCCAGACTTCACTGCCGCGTATGAGTATATTCCAGTGTCGCCGGAACCATCAAAATAGGACAGTCCAGGCATTCCAAAGCCAACCATGGTAATTACGGCGAGAAGAATTACAAGAGTTTTCTTGCAAGTCGTTTTTATGCTCTTATTCATTTGAAAGTTCTCCTCTGCATGATAAATAGAATGTTCGCAAACCTGTCTGCTGAATAACTTAGTAATATTACTTGTATTCTGAATATTAGCACGAATCACCTTGAAAATCCAATTCCTAATTGTGCATGGCTATCATATCAAAAATTGTATACGACAAACTTCGACATAAAAAAAAGTGACAGTACCTCTGAATCATGCTATAATTCCAATAACTAGAAATTTCAATACTGAAATCGGAGGAAACAATATGTTAGATAAACAAGCTCTGCAACAGCAATTAGCGACACCCGAGTTTTATAAGAAAGTCTTTCCTGGTATGCTGCGAAAAGGAAAGAGAAAAGATGCGCAGGAAACCTGGGACAATGCAGTACGCAAAGGAGTCGCAGACGCGGTACTGCTGACTGAGGCTGTCAATGGTTCATTTCTGTACAAGGTATATGCATTCTCTGTGAACGGAAGTATACAGGAGGACGTCATTGAGGAATTAAAAGAACAGGTAAATGACTTTGGCGTAAATCAAATTCGTTATGAAGCTGTCGGTGTGCCAGGTTATTTTGCGGTCTATGACAAGGACGGGAAGTTCTTCCAGGAAGACTATGAAATTATGGCATTGTGCCGCCAGACAGAGGGAATCTACATTGTTATCGTATCAGAAACCGAAGCAGATGAACTGGATTGTCCGTATATCGTTTATACATTCAATCCAGATGGAAGCCTCTGGTTTTGGACTATGGCACGCAAATATCTGTAATAAATAGTAATAAAAGAAACCCGCATCCAAATTCAGAAATGAATGCAGATGCGGGCTCTTTTTTGTCTATTCCGCAAAAAACAAATCCAAGGTCTTTTGCTCTACCGGCTTTCCGACATAGGCGCCGATTACAAATGCCGCCACCGAAATGATGATAGACGGCACGATTGGCGATGTCCCCAAGACGGACACACCGTAGGTGTTCATTAAAATAAAAGATGTGACACCGCAGACCGCCGACAGAATACAGGCTGTCCCATTCGCTTTTTTCCAGTACAGCCCGAAGAGAATGGGACAGAAAAACGCACATTCCAGCCCGCCCATGGCAAAGAGATTGATCCACACAATCAAATCCGGCGGATAGACGGTAAAGATGAACACGATGACGCCGATCAGGAAGGTTGTTCCGATGGACATCCATTTAATTCTGCCGTTAAACTTCGGTTCCTTTTTGACCTCCGGCTTTGCAATGTAGTTCATGTACAAATCTTTGACGATAGCGGCTGACGCCAGAATCAGCAGTGATGAAACGGTGGACATGACTGCCGCCAAAGGCGCTGCGATAAAGAGACCCGCTACCACAGGGTTCATATACTTCAGCACTAACGCCGGCACGACATAATCTGTCGTCTCAAACTCGCCCGGAGCCAGCACCGCTGGGGCAAAGACGCCGGAGATATGCATGACCAGCATTAAAAAACCGACCACGATGGTTCCATAGATGATGGCGTTATGCAGTGCTTTGGTATCTTTGAAGCCCATACCCCGCACTGCTGTCTGAGGAAGTCCCAGAACACCGACACCGACCAGGACCCAGAAAGACATGACGTAAGCTTTTGCCGTAGAACCGCCGCTGGTGATGTCCGCCCAATCCGGATTTGCCACGTTGAGTTTTCCAATCAAGGAGTCGAAACCGCCGGCAGTCGTCACGATGGTTGCGAGAATGATAAAACCCCCGATGACCATGATGATACCCTGAATAGTATCCGTCGTGGTCACCGCTTTGAAGCCGCCGATGGTGGTATAAATGATGACCACCGCGCCGAACAGCACCAGGCCGTATATGTATGGCAATCCTGTGATGGACTGAAACAGTACCGCTCCGCCGATAAACTGGCTCATCATCTGCGCTACGAAAAACAGCACCAGGCAGATGGAAGAAATCCAAACTACCGCCTTCGATTTGTATCTCGCCCTCAGATAATCGGTCACCGTCACGGCTCCCGTCTTTCTGGAAATCAAGGCGAACTTCTTGCCCAGGATACCTAGAATGATAAATGCTGTCGGCACCTGAATCATGGACAGGTATACCCATACCAGGCCTTTCTCATATGCCACGCCAGGCCCGCCGATGAAACTGCTGGCGCTGGTAAAGGTGGCCACCAGGGTCATAGCCAAGACCAGGCCGCCCATAGACCGTCCACCTATAAAATAATTATTGATAAATCCCTTTCCGGCATCGGCCTTGGCCTGCCTGTTGCTGACCCACAGTCCGGCCACCAGATTAAAAATCAGATATACCACCAGAACGGTGATCAAAATTGCTGTATACGACATGGTTACACCTGCTCTTTCTCTTCTTCGCCGAGATCAAAATTCTTAAAGAATTTCTTGACGACAAAGACTGTAGCGATGGAAAAAAGCACGTATCCTACGATACAGCTCAGAAAAAACCACATTGGAAGTCCCAGAACATAGGTGTAAGTCTCTGGCGTTCCCTTTTCTGCGATACCGTACCCAGTAAAATACCACCAGATAAAAAAGGCAATGTAAAGGCCTGCTGAAATCAGCGCCTCCTTTTTGATCTGCTGGTTCTTTTCTTTCTCCGTCAGTTTCGGAGCCATATTTCATTCCTCCTTCAGTAGCGTCACCCCTTTGGGGCGTACACTCTAAAATTTTGTCGGAACTATTGTAACATGTTTTTATGCGTTTGGACAGAGGAAATTCACTCTATTTTGTTGACTTGTACAAGACTGGTCAAGTATTTCTCAATAAGCTCATAGAACTCTACCGCTCTTCGGTACTGTTCTTCAGCATCTTCTTTTGAGACAATATAAAAATCAGCATAATCAGTGTTGTTCCGAATCTGAAAGGCCTCGCTAATATATTTTGAATACTTTACATCGAAAATTTTGGTCTTAATATATGTCCTTTGGAAGTAAGAAATAACTCCGGTATGCCTTGAGAAGTCTTCACCATCAATTGCCAGTAACGCTCTGACCGCCATGAAAATAGCATAATATGATCTCCCAATCGAGTCTTTATAATTACGATTATCCAAAAGTAATTTTGCAGAAGACAGCCTTTCTTTAGCCATATCAAGCCTGTATTTCGCAAGTTCTCTTCTATTATCAGGCAACAATTTCAACCCCCTCGCGCTCGATGTTACGATAATATGGAAGATCGTCTCTAAATCTTTCAAACTCATCATAGGGAATAACTGTCGGTGACAGGATGATTTCATACTCTAGTTCTAATTCAGCTGACCGCTCCCAGACCAGTTTCAATCCCTGCTGAAGAGACTCTCTTTCACCCTTTACGATTGCCACAATATCGATATCCGACTCTTCGTCAAAGGTTCCTCTTGCATAAGAACCATACATGAGAATTTTTACAATTTCTTCTCCATATACTTGCCGGTACACTTGTGCTATCTGCTGCAAAAGGATGTCAAGTTGATCTGATGAACACATAAACCTCACCTCCCGGTTTTCTTCTTTTCTTCCATTAATTATATCCCAATTTAATGAGAAAGTATACACCTTATAATCAGCTAGGTTATCTATCATAATTCACTCTATTTTGTTGACCTGTGCCATTCTGGTCACCTTGGACTCCAATAGGCGGTTAAACAGTGCGATGACACGTCCTACGCCGATAACAGTCAAAATCGTTCCCAGCCCGATGCCGATCAGATGTCCGGCAAAGATCAGACTGATTACAGCAGTCAAAAGGATGTTGAATCCGTCAAAACAGTTTTTGATGAATCCCAAAGTCCTGCCGCTCAAATCTGCGATCGCCTGCACAAGCCCATCGGCAGGGTTTGGTATGAGGCGCATATCCAGAGACATCGCCGCGCCGATGCCTGTAAAGACAATGGCTACGAGCAATACAATCAGCCTTGCCCAGAAACTGCCGGCAAAGCTATCAGGGTATGCGGTTTGGAAATCGGGAATCACAGCTGCAAATAAGTTCATAAACCTGGTAAATACCAAGCTCAATGGGAACTGCAGCAAATCCAACAATAAGACCAGCTTCAGGCGAGAGGAAGGATTCTCTTCCAAGGCCGCCACCTTTTTATGATGAAGTAGGTGGACGACCATCTCTGTGATGATAAAGGTTCCATATAGAACAAAGGTGGCGTTGCCGAAGTTAAAATTCCAAATATCTGATATCGAGTAGGATACCGAGATAATCGGTGATACGCCAAGACCTGATTTTGTGTTCAAAGTAATTCCCAGGGCCATGACCAGAAGGCCAAGAACATAAAAGAAAGCCCTGTAAACGATGGCTTTTTTCATTAATCTATCACCTGCTTTCTGTCATTTATTCTATCACATATATTCATTCTATTCAATGGGGCTGCCGCCTTGTTACAGAGGACATATTCGTCCTGGTTTTGGTTCGAAGAAACAGAAAACGGACCACCCTTCATCTTTGTTGATGAGCGATGGTCCGCGCTGTTCTCTATGGTTCCCCTAAATTTAAATCTCTAATCTCTTGCCCCTGGCGATTAGCCTTCTATGGCAATATATTTGTTTTCCTCAATCTGCGGCTTGTTCTCAACTTTTGGCACACAGATTTTCAGAATGCCGTCTTCAAATTTGGCTTTGATGTCTTCCTGCGTTACATTTTCGCCAACGTAGAAGCTTCTGCTGCAGGAACCTGTGAATCTTTCACGACGGATATATCTGCCATTTTCGTCTTTTTCATCATTAGCTGTGCTGGTGTTGGCGTCGATGGTAAGCATACCGTCTTTCAGCTGTGCCTTCACATCCTCTTTCTTAAATCCTGGCATATCCATCATCAGTTCAAAATGATCGCCTGCATCCTTGATGTCGGTTTTCATCATCTGATTTTCCATCTTCCCTCTGAACGGAAAATCCATAAAGTCGTCAAATAATCTCTCTCCAAAAATGCTTGGTAATAACATAACATATACCTCCTTTTATATTGTGGCGGGCGTCCCCCAAAGGCACCTGCCGTCTTGTTATAACATAGGAAATACCGTCTAAAGGACGTATTTCCGTATGTTTCAAAAAACGCACCTTGCGAAGAGTCGCCCCTTGTGGGCGACATGTGGAAATAGGAATCTTTGATTCCGTCATTTCCACGTTTTCTATAAACTCTATATCCCTTTGACAATTGTTATTATACCACTTTTGTTAGCACTGTCAAGAGGTGAGTGCTAATTTTTTTATATTTTTCTTTTTACTGATCATAGATTAGCCATAGATGTACCTTTATGCTTATTTACGATTGTATGTCCCCATTGAAACAGCAAAGCTTACGATACTTAAAACCGTGCACCATGCGAGTGCCTGCCATATACTATTCCCTAAAGGCAAATCAAGGGTCAGGGCTCTCAAACTATCGATCATCGATGTCATAGGCTGTATTGCAGCAAACCAACCAATACCCCCTGGCATCGTGTCAACGGGAGCAAATCCCGAACTCATAAAAGGCAGAATAAAGAGGGGGAATAGTAGTCCGGTTGCTCCTTCTACTGACTTTGAAATCGTCCCACAAAGTACAGCGATTAGTGTAAATGTAATATTTATCAGCAAAAGAAGTGCTACAAACAAAAGCCATCCGAAAAGCCCTGCTTGCGGTCTAAAGCCGAGAATGGGCGCTGTTACCACAATGATGACACTTGAAATGATACCTCGTATCACTCCGGCACCTGTATGACCGATCAGCACAGCAGATTTTGAAATAGACATACAGCGAAAACGGTCGATGATACCCTTTGTCATGTCAGCGGTAACATTCATTGCCGAGTATTGAGATGCCTGCGCGATACTTTGTAAAATAATTCCCGGCACGATAAAATCAATGTAATTATAGTCTCCTACATCGGATATGCTGCCGAATATCGTACCAAATAAAAAAATTAAGCAAAATGGTATTAGTGTTGCCGTTAGGAGTGTTTCAGGATTTCGCAAAGAGATCGTTAAACAGCGTTTAAACATAACCCAAGTGTCAAGGAATATGTTTTTGTTAGATTTTTTCATGTTGATTTCTCTCCTTCTTTTCATCAATTAGTGTTAAAAATACATCCTCTAATGAGGGCAGGTTTTGTTCTATGCTGTCGGCAGAAATCCCATTTTCCTTCAAGAGCTTTATCGCTGTATTGGCTTTTATCTCGCTGTCAAAAGTAAGCCGCACCCCTCTTTCGGGCATTATTTCTTTTAAATACTTTGGTGTGCCTTCTGCAATAATTTTACCGTCATGTAAAATAGCAATATGATCAGCGAGATATTCAGCTTCTTCTAAATATTGTGTTGTGAGAACCACAGTTGTCCCTTTCTTTGCTAAATCCTTTACCAAGCCCCACATGGCGATACGATTCTGTGGGTCAAGTCCTGTTGTCGGCTCGTCAAGGAAAAGCACATCGGGGTTCCCCATAAGGCTCATCGCTATATCGAGCCTGCGCCGCATACCTCCCGAATAGGTAGACACCCTTCTATTGGCAGCATCTTCTAATCGGGAAAAAGACAGCCACTCGTCTACGGTGCTTTTAAGGTTTGACAGACGTTTCAGCTGTCCGATCAGCGTTAGGTTTTCTCTGCCTGTCAAAACTTCATCTACCGCTACAAACTGCCCTGTCAGGCTGATGCACTGACGGACGTTGTCGCCATTTACCGCTACGTCAAATCCGTTAATGACAGCACTGCCACCATCTGATTTCAGCAGTGTGGAGAGAATTTTGATAACTGTTGTTTTTCCTGCACCATTTGAGCCGAGCAGAGCAAAGATACTACCTTTGTCAATCGTAAAACTGACATCTTTTAAAACATGGTTTGCCTTATAGGATTTTTGCAGCCCGGATACTTCAATTATTGTTTCTGTCATGATTATCCTCCTTTTATATACATACGTATGTATGTAAATAGTGTAAATTTTACTGCCTATAGAAAGGCAGTAGTTTTAGAAATCTTATTCACTTTTAAATTCGCGCCTACCGATTGCCAGATAAATCTCTTTCATTTCCTCATCCATTACAGGCACACCAAGCGATGTGGAGAGTTGATCAAAGAACAGAACTTTATCGACATATTCCTCATAGGACACTTCAAATGCATAGGGGGTAAGCCACGAGGCAGTGAGCCACGCAATCGTCTGTGATGCCTGTTTGGGGAAAACCACATTCATGGAACCGTCTTTATTTCCCTCATGCAATAGCTTCTCCATATATGGAGCCATGACATTTATTTGGAAAACCATCTCGTTCTTAAAAACAACAGGATTGTTTGCTAGCTTCTCCATCTGTGCCCTCATACTGTCGCTGATATCCATATGGGAGCGTAGACTGAGTTTAGCTGCAAAGCGAAGCTTTTCGAGAGCATTCAGACCCTCTTGTTTGTCAGCAAGCAGGTATGGGTTATCCTCTTCAAAAGACTTATACATAACACTGCCAATTAATTCTTCTCGAGATTTGAAATAATGGTAAAATGCGCCCCGTGTTACACCGACTTCCTTTACAACATCTTCGATGTTCACATTTTCCAGCCCCTTTTCAGCAAAAAGACGCATAGCGGTTTCCAATATATTCTGCTTGGTTTTTTGGTCCGGGTCGTGTCGCGGCATCTAATCACCTCCTGTACATACGCATGTATGTTACTCTGATTATAACCTTCAGATTTGCTTTTGTCAATTAAAGATTTTGTCAATTTTATTGAAATGCATGATTACATTGTCACACCTTTTTCAAGAATTTTCTTGTGAATAAAATAATCCACAGCAGGCAGGTAAGCAAACCAAGCAAAAAGGAAATAACATCCGTCCCGCCTATCAGTAATTTTCCAATCCAGAAGGAAGGCAGGAAAGCCATCACATAATAATATGGCGCAGGGACAAACCAGATGAGAAGAAGTCCTGCAAAGCTAATCCCCATCAACTTTGCAACTGCAAGCCCTTCAACACGGTTTCCGGCAATGGAAACAACCATCATGGCTAAGAAAACGCCCGTTAAGCTGCTGACAAGCGAACTTGACAGAATCACAGCAGCCGATAGGGTAGAAAGATTGAAAAGGGCCGCAACGATTATCGTGATGATAAACGCCCCTATCATCGGCAGTCCAATGCGGGCAAACAGATAGGAGTACCCTTCTGCCGGAGTAATCTGGTAGAATTCTTGCACCCCTTCGTCTCTTTCCTCTAAAAGCAGAAATGCGGAAATCATTGCGGCAAACATGGGAGTCAGGCAAATTAGCAGCCCATCTACAAGGCCATACCAAGGTGTTAGAGAAAAAGAGAACTCCCTTATCAATATCGTGTTGATGAATGGGACAACAAACTTAAAAAACAGCCCGACAAGAAACGGTGCCGGAAGCATGACAGCCAGCATCCCGTCTTTTGCTATTTGTCTCAATCCGATGACAAAGAGTCTTACTGTATGTTTCATGCGTCTTGACCTCCTTCTGACTGCAGAGCCGCACCGATACGTTTATTTGTAAGGAAAGACAGCAGCCCCAGCCAGATAATAAGAACCATTGCCGTCAGGTCATTTACACTTCTCGTCATGCCAATGGCGCCTGCAATCATATGCCACAATGCCGTCCCCGGAAAAAGTTCTAAAAGCGGATGTGTGATTCCAAAGGCAGTCAGCACCGGAGGTATCGATAGAAAAGCCGTAGGAAGGCAGACGATGAGCATATAGTGGTTTACTGAGTGGGCATAGGATGCAATCATCAGACCGATGAGATTAAAAATAACTGCACCGAGAAAGACGCTGAAAGACAAGTCCACGAAGTGAGCCATACTTCCCATGCCGATCAAAACGATAAGGTCGGCGGATACGGTCGACAAAGCTGCCAGCGATATGGCCTTGGCCAATATATATTCGAGGGGACGCAGAGGTGAGATATTCCAAAACCCATGCAGCCCCTCTCCTTTTTCCAGCAGCCAGATACCGCCTATGAAGAAGATGCCCAGCATAGCAGGATCGGTCAATATGATGAGGGATGCTGTCATATGCTTATATTCTGCAGGGGTTATCAGCAGTACAACAATATAAACCACACTGAAGAAGGCATATAGAAAATAAAAGCCGTATCTGATTTGAAAGCGAAAATCGTTTTTTAAGGCGTTTAAAAATCTCATTGTAATCCCCTTCCTGTAAGCGATATGAATACATCCTCCAGGGTCTGCTCTTTTGAATGAATACTCGTCAGCGTACCCTCTTTCAGGGCAGATTGAAAATCCGCTGCGCAGGCCAGCTTGGACAGCCGACAGACATTCAGCTGCTCTTTTCCATCAGCTAAATAGCTGTATTCCACTTGTGTATCCGCGTTGCTCTTGCGCAAAGCATGTGGCGAGTCAACAGCCTTCACTGTACCAGCGGCGATAAATGCAACACGGTCACAAAGTTCCTCTGCATCATGCATGTTATGGGTCGTTAAGATGATGGTTTTGCCCAATTTTTTTTGTTCTAATATCATGTCCTTCAATATCCTTGCATTGGCAGGGTCCAAACCGCTGGTCGGTTCGTCAAGAAAGAGCAGCTGAGGATTATGCAATAAGGCGCGTATGAATCCAAGCCGCATTTTCATGCCCTTTGAATAGCTGGAAACTTTTTTGTCAGCGTCAAGGTGTAGTCCTACTTTCTCCAAAAGCTCCAATGGATTCACTGTTCTACCCGAATATAGAGAAGCAAAATACTGCAAATTTTCTAAGGCGGTAAACTTCCCATAGAAATTAGGAAATTCAAAATCCACACCGATATGCTCGTAATAATCTCTCGTCCTGTACTTCATTTCTGTATCAAAAATGCGGACACTGCCGCGATAATCGCGGAGAGTTCCTGTCAATATTTTTTGCATGGTGCTTTTTCCTGCCCCAGATGGTCCCAGAAAGCCGAAGATTTCTCCTTCCCTGACATCAAAGCTGATGCCCCGAATGGTATCTTGCTTCGACGCCCTGTATTTCAGATATACATCCTGCACATCAATTACTTTCATCACTTACAATCTCCTTTAGCACGCCATCCAAAATAATTTCCATGATAATCTGTCGATCCTCGGTCTGATTCTGCTGCAGGTTCAGCAAACTGACAGCAAGAGTCTGCAGTGTTTTTGCTGCAATATCAATCCCACACGTGAAATGAACGCCATATTCCTCTAATTTAATCAGTTCATGGCTGTCGTCCCGGGTATGTGCCTCAAGCACTTCTGGCGGAAGTTTGCGATATAGGTGCTCTGCTGTTTCGCTGTCTACTTGTTTCAACATGGGATAGCGCTCCAATTGACGAAACATCCAGAGAAAGCATTGCTTGCAGAGTTCTCTTGGCGGCAATTCGCGATGTTCATTTAGAAATTCATCCATTTCACACCACATCTTCGTCTGCAGATTTCCCGAGATATCCATGTAAAGGTGTTCTTTATTTGTGTAAAATGAATAGAATGAGCCTTTTGCAATTCCGGCAGCCTGAACGATTTCATCGATGGACACTTTCTTTAATCCGAATGAAGTAAACAAACGCTCGCCTTCCTGCATCAGTTTTTCCCTGATTTTTTCTCTCTCCATGTTACTAAATCTTGGCATCATAATCCCTCCAATCTATATGACTAATTATATTTATTTAGTCATATAGATTATAACATTTATTTTACTCTTGTCAATACATGTAATCAAGTGGAGGAGAAACCGCTTCTGTCAATAGGATCTACTTGCAAAACATCACCTCTTATTCATGACATAAAACAAAAGAACACCTTGCTTGTATCCAAGGTGTTCTCTTATAATCCTCTTTTAGATTTTTTCATAATGGGACACATCGACGGCAAAGATGATCGCGCCGCCCACTTCTACTGTCTCCGGATAACCGGAAAAGCTGGCTTCGTTCATTCCATTCGGGAAGAAAATCGGCATATTGACTTCCACGGTTTGGCGTTCGTGGCAGATGCCCTTGACAATATCAATGACCGCATTCATCTGATCCTCCTGTACGCCTATCATCAAAGTGACGTTTTTCTTTTTTAGAAAACCGCCGGAAGAGGCGATTTTTGTCGCTCTGAACCCCTCTTTATTTAATCCAGAAATCACCTGGTCCACATCTTCTTTGGATATAATGACAAATAGCAGTTTCATTCTCTAATTCCTCCTTATGTATGTATAAGGTTATTATACTACTTATTGCCGTAGAATTAAATCAAGTTTTCCTAGGTCCAATAATATTTTCTACAGCAAATCCTGCCATTGTCTTCGTTCATAAACAATTCTGGAAATCCAGACACTGTGACATTCTACATCCAGGATATAAAAAACGATATATTTACCGATCGGAAATTTCCGATAACCCTGTGCCGCCAAATAGGCATCATCCACGAGACCGTGTCTCTCTGGCATCGTTGTCAACGAGCTGATGGCTTGTCTGAGCATCTGAATTTTGCTAAGTGCAATATCCGGCGATTTCAAATCAAAAATATAATAATCTGCAATATTATCAAGATCTTTTCTAGCAAGGTCAGAAAAATTCACATTATAACTCATGCTTAATTCTCTCTTCTAGATCATCAAAAACTTCTTCCATTGGATGCGTATTCCCATTCCTGATATCTTCAAGTCCTGCATCCAACATTTGATAAAGCTGATACCTCCCAATCAGTTTTTCATAAGTTTCTATGCTCATTACGGCTAAATCACCAGTTCCATTTTTTGTGATATATACAGGTTCGCCATATTTGTGACAAAAGTCTGATATCTCTCCATATTTATTTCTTAAATCTGCACTCGGTCTTATTTTTGGCATTATGATACTCTCCTCTTCTATACAAATATTATATCATTATTTTGATACAAGTCAATGTACTACTCACGACAACCGCTCTTTTATTTCATAGCGGTACGCCTGTATATAGCAGAGTCATCCACAGTATCCCACAATAAAGATCCTACTCTCCATCAACCTCCTGCAGTCCATCTATCACTTCAGCCAAATCCTTTTCCTGCGGGATGCGGAACCTGACGCTGTTTTTACCCAGTCCGCTGAACTCCTTTCCAGAGATAGCTTTGATGCCACGCTCCGCCAGTGCTGCCGCCAGATCCACCGCAGAATCTCGGTGGCTCAGCAGCATGATCGGCACATTTTCTCCTGTAGCGGAAATGGTCAGATTCTGCCAAGGTTCCGCTCGCAATCTGTCTTTCAATTCCTTTGCTTTCTCATTTACCTGCTGCAAAAAATCCAAATCTCCCAGCGCCGCCTGCGCCATCAAACGGGAGAATACACATACGCTGTAGGCATCGGTCACCTTTGAGAGACTCTGCGCCAGCTCGCTGCCGCTGGCAAACAGATACCCGATCCGCATGCCCGCCAGTCCAAACCCTTTCGAAAAGGTACGCAGAACCACAATATTCTCAAAGCTGTCTAAGAGATTGATTGCGGAATTCTCCATTGCCATGTAATCCCCATAGGCTTCATCGATAACGACCCCGATGCCAAGCCGCGCCGCTGCAGCGGCAATCCGCCTGATCTGATCAAGGGGGATGACCTGACCTGTCGGATTGTTCGGGTTGTCGATAAATACCATCTTATGCCTGCTGTCCAATCTCTGCAAAAAAACATCGCAATTAAAAACATAATTATTTTCTGCCGCCAGCAGTACGCCATCGTAGAGGGCACCGCTTAATTTGATCTCGCTCTCTGCGGCATTAAAGGTCGGAATGTTTCCGAGAACCCGATCGCCCCTTTCCAAAAAGAGGCGGCAAGCGATACGGATACCGTCCATGGAGCCTTCTGTAATGAAGACATTGGTCTGGTTCACAGCCGTACAGTCCCGCCAATATTTCACAAGTTCCGCCTTCAGTTTCGGTGTATGAGGATAAGTCCTAATGCGCTCCAGATCCAAATCCGCAAAAGTTTCCAGCCAGTGCGGCGGAATCTGCAGGATATTGATACCCTCGCCGCAGTCGATGAGAAGCTGCACTTCTGCCAGAGGATTTTCTGTAATATATGTCTGTTTGTTTTCCAATGCCACATAGTCGTTCATCTTAATTTGCATAGGTCTCTCTCCTTTTAACAGAAAAAGCTCTCCTGAGTCATTCCCCTAGAGAGCTTTTCTTTAATTCTATCTTTTTCTATTTCTTTAATGTCGCCAGTCTGCGGCACGCTTCATGCACCGTGTTTTCGTCAAAGGCGTAGCAGGCGCGGAACCAGCCCGGCTTGTTATAGCCGAACAGCTGTCCCGGGGAAACATTGATCATCAAGTCGTTGTAAATCTTCTCCCACAGTACGTGCTCCACTTCAAATTCGTCCTTTTCCATGTAGGTGGAGAAATCAGCCATAACGAAGATTCCCGCCTGTGCTTTCATGGTTGGTACACCGATTGCTGCGAGACCGTCAGCAAAAATATGATATGCCTTGGCCAGGCGCTGCCTGGAAAGATCCATGATACTGGAAAGTTCTGGTGACTTCAGCATTGCAGTCAAGAGTGACTGTGTATGAGAAGAAACACACGAATAATAGGTGATGGAGGCAAATCCCTGTATGATACACTCATTAAAGGAGAAGCACATTCCTGTTCTGAATCCGGATAACAAGAAGTCTTTGGCAAAGCTGCTGGTCACATGTACTCTGTGGCGGTAGGATGCCGGAACCAGTTTCATGGTGCTGACAAACTCAGCCTCTGGATCAAAGACAGTCTGGGCGTAGATTTCGTCAGAAATCACATCGATATCGTGATCCATAGCAAAGTCGATTACATTTTGTATAGCTTCCTTCTTATATACAGTGCCGATCGGGTTATTCGGCGAAGAGAAGAGAACGGCTCTTACTCGTTTGCCTTCTTTCGTAACCTTTTCGTAAGCCTCTTCAAAGGCATTGCGATCCAATTTTTCATCGCACCATACGCCTACAGGAATCACGCCTGCACGCTCGTTGATGTCGTCCACAAAGCTGGAATAGTATGGAGCAGGAATCAGAAAAACGTCGCCCGGCTCCGCTAAAAGCATAGCCAGTGTCTCCAGCGCCACCGTACATCCCGCACAGGTGGCCACGTTGTCTTTCGTCAAAGTGACATCTGCATCATCGCCGAAGATGATCTTCTGCCAGTGGTCTGCGATGGCAGTACGGAATTCGTCGCTTCCTTCGAATTTGTTGTAGTGGATGTTGTATCCTGTCAGATCCATGCGTTCTGCTGACTTTCTGAGAAGATCACAGATTTCATCATTGACCAGATGACTTTCTGCCGTCCCCATGTTGATTAAGCCATTAGGGTTCTTCTCTTTGTCGTACATATTATAAAAGTTGTCAAAATGGGCTTTTACGAGTGGAGGCAGTGTTCTGACCCACTTCCGTCCACGTTCAGATAAGTATTCTAACATTTCGCACCTCTCTCCTATTAATTATGCTCCAGTCCTGCTTCTGTCTGGATGCCAGGACGTGTGCCCAGACCCATGGTTGCGTCGATGTTTCCGCCATGAAGAATCGTGGACTCATCTTTCAGAAGGAAGGTTAATAGTTCTGCAATTTCTCCAGGCTGAATCAGTCTCTGCTTTGCCTGTGCCGCATCAAAAGCAGCTCTTTCTTCTGGTGACATTCCTTTCAGAGTGCTGGAATAGAACATCGGTGTCTCAATGGCACCCGGGCTGACACAGAATACGTCAATCGGCGTATGAGTATTTTCAGCCGCCAGCTGTTTTGCCAGATAGGCTACTGCGCATTTGCTCATGCCATCGCTCAAAGTGAATTTTGGGAAACATGCGATGCCGCCGCCGACGGATGAGATGAATACTAATTTTGTTTTTTCTGTCTTTGCTTCGATGACCGGCTGAATCTTCTTGTAAATCCATAGAGGTCCGAGAGCGTTTACTGTCATCATGGCGATATCGTTGGCCGCCTTCAGTGGATCGCCCTGCTCCGCATAGTCTTTGACCGTACCAGAACCCAGCGCTGCATTGAAGATGACGCCATACCATTCATGTTCTGTGAGGAAGTCAGCTTTTTCGATTTCTTCCAAATTCCCCTGATCCAGTTTATGAGCGAATACTCTTCCCGGATTTTCTTTCATCAGTTCTTCTGCTTTTCCTGCGGACTTGCGGTAAGTGATATGTACTTCATATCCCTGCTCCAGCAATAACTTTACAGTTTCAAGGCCGACACCCTGTGTGCCGCCAGTTACTAATACTTTTTTCATAATGAACCTCCTGTTAAATGTTTTTAATGAGAACGTCGTTTTCATCAAAGTCCTCGTATTTTCTCTTTTTGATGTACTTTGTATAAATCATGCCAGCGAAAATGACGATGCCTGCATATCCGGAAATCGGATAGATGATACTGATCATCGTGGAGAACGATAACTGTCCGCCGAAAATGCTGACGATTGCTGTTACAACTGCCGTAATTCTATAAGCCATGCTCTTTGAATTAGATGAAATTTTGTTGCAGACGGTGTACAGCATTGGAACTGCCGTCGTGTAAATTCCCAGAAGCAGCAGAATGGAAAAGATGTTTCCGAATACCGGGCTGATGGTAGCTGCTACAAACAGGGATGGAATCTCCAAGTTGTAAACGTCTTTGATGTTAGCTAATAATCCGAAGTTCAGAATCATGACTGCGATTAAAAATGCGCCGCCGCCAAAGAGTCCGCCCAGGATGGAGTTCTTCTTGTTGGTCGCTGTGGATTTGCCGATGTCAGCCAGATACGGTACGACGCCCGTAACGGTATAGGCTGCATACATGAGTCCTGACAATGCCCAGAAGTTGAAGTTGGTGTTCACTGTCACTTCTGTCAGATTTTGATCCGCCTGTGCGATACCCTCTGGATTGCTTGCAATGGACATGATGCCGATGACCATGGTGACAACCAGCAGAACCGGTGCGATGTAGCCGACGATTTTGACCAGCTTGTCGAGTCCCAGCAAAACAGTTCCCAGTGAAGCGATGATCATGATAGCGCGGCCGATGTTGCCGTCAACGCCGTAATATTCCTCAAAGGTAGAGCCTGCTCCTGAGATCATCATCGAGTAAACGAAAAACAGCATAATCGGTGTGAACCACTCCAGTACAAATCCGAGATACTTTCCCAGGTAGAAATTGAACATCTTTCCTGAGTTGTTTAATTTGAGATATCTTCCATCTTCGACAATCACACTGACAAACCATGCATAAAGAATAAGTGCGATAATTCCTGCGCCCACGCTCTTCAACAGACCAAAACCAGTGAAATACTGCATGCATTCCTGTCCTGATGCAAAGCTGGAACCGATGACAAAGCCCATGAAGGCCCCGCCGATAGCAATGACTTGGCTAATACTTACTTTCTTGTCTTCCATGTCGTATCCTCCTCTTTCTTAAATTTCTAAATTTTCTAATTAAAGTATATGTGCAGAACCGGTTCTTTTCAATTGAACCAGTTTGAATGCATTTGTTAAAATAAAAACAGACTTGAATTCAAGAAATTCAAGTCTGTAATATAGAAGAAACTATGGTACTCTGAGGAAAGGTGCCTGCAATGGCTACAGGTATCTGAGCAGGTCCTCTGCGGTCAATCGGGTACAATAAGGCTGCCCCAGCATGCGTTCGAAAAACTGCTGGAATGCACTGCGCATTCGTGGATCCATAGAAATATGGAAATTATCATTAGAGCCCTTCTTTGAGTTTTCGATATATAGCGAATAAGAGTCGATAAAGATAGAAGGACAGTTTCTCAGTTCTTCGCTGAGTACGACGGTATCACGAATCAAATAAATTGCAAAGGCAGGATTCTTTTTCATGATTTCGCTGAGATGTTGAAGATGGCTGCGGGTCTGCTCTTCACTCAAGTGATGGCTGACATTACCCACGCTGACATTACCGTCGGAAAGGTATTTGTTAATCATGGAAGAATAGAGGACGAGATCGATTTCCGATTTGCAGGTGCGCTTCATAAAAATATTTTTTAGTTTAATCAGATAGCTGGCATAAGCCTCGTCTTGCGCTTCGTTGATGAATTGGTCCATGATGTTTTCCGGGAACAGCATGGCGGGCGGTTCATTAAAGAACAGCCACTGCCGTTTGTCAGAATAAGAGTCCAACTGCACATTGGTCCGTTTCAGGCTTTCCGGTTCCGCCGGGTCAAGGAGTTTTTCCGATGCCTCGAGGATTTGCCCGCACATCAGAGAAAACTGCTCGATAATCTTTTCATCCATGGAAAACACCGCCGCTAACTCTCCTTGAATATTCCACAGGACTTGTATGCAGAGCAGATTGTTGATGACCAAAATATGGGGCTGTTCTGGTTTCTGACATACGATAGACATTTCGATATAGTCAAGATAGCCGATGATGTTCAGAATATTCGCGGCGTAAAAATAATACTGCTCTTTCAGTTCTTCCGGAAATAATGCCAATTTCAGTTCTACCCGCTTTACGCCGGCTTCGTGTAATTCCTGCATCAAACGTTTAAATTCACCGCCGTAAAGACGGAAGAGGTCAAAAGTAGCTGTTATGGATATGCTGTGGTCGTAGTTTTCCATAGCCTGCACAAAGGCATCCCGTGTCAGCTCCACCAATCTCTTCTGGTCGCTGAGGAATGACATCTGATTGTTGCTATGTGCCTGAAAGGTCAGATAACTGCTGTCACTGGCGTACGCCGCTTTCAATGCTTTAAAACTATTCTGCCACTGGCTTTCTCTATCCGCAGTATCGCTGTTTGAGGGATGATCTGCAAAAAAATCCGCCATCTGTCCGATGATTCGTTCCGCATTCCTGGTCGATGGCAATTTGCTTCCGTTAATCCATTTGCTGATATAGGTCGTATCATAACTGAGCGCATCAGCCAATTCACTTTCCTTAATTCCCGCTTTCTCCATTTGAGACCGCAGCGATTTTCCGAATAGATTATTCATGAAACACCTCATTTCAATACAATAAATTTTTATTTAAACTATAATATGACGATTCCTCTGCACATAGAATAGAGGCACGTGATTCAATGGTTCCTACGGCTCGGCAACATATTGCTTCGCAATATTCCTACGCTCGCATAGCTCACTCCGCTGTCCGTTCTGCCTAGCCAAGCAAGCTTGGGGCAGAATGGCAACGCCGTAGGATTGTGGAACCATTATACCATGACGATTCCTTTAAAATTAGAATCGGACGTCATGATTCAATGAACGCTTCCTTGCAGCCACGCTGTAAAATCGATGCGTTCATTATACCACGTGCATTCCACTAAAAACACAATTGCAGCACATGATTCAATGGTTCCTGCTACTCGGCAACATATTGCTTCGCAATATTCCTACGCTCGCATAGCTCACTCCGCTGTCCGTTCTGCCTAGCCAAGCAAGCTTGGGGCAGAACGGCAACGCCGTAGGATTGTGGAACTATTATACCATGACGATTCCTTTAAAATTAGAATCGGACGTCATGATTCAATGAACGCTTCCTTGCAGCCACGCTGTAAAATCGATGCGTTCATTATACCATAAATCCTTCTCTCTGGCATAAAAAAATCAGCCTTCATAAAATACGTTCTTTGATATTTCCTATGTTATAAAAATAGCCATCCGCATATATACTATTCTATTTACATTACATGCATTAATAAGTATAATTAATATATAAAGTTAAATTGTAGTTTTAGCGAGGAGAAAGAGCATATGAAAAGATATAGACGTTATGCCAGCAGATTATTGATACTAATTATGGCGCTTACCTTTACCTGCAGCGGCTTCACAATCTCTGCCTATGGCATTACCAACGGTGATTCCATATTTTGTTGGCAGGAAGATCACGAAGATAGCGGCACCTATGAAAAAGCTTTCACTATTGAGAAAGACGGTATCTTATATCTGGATATGGAGGGTTTCTACGCCGAGGGGCGTTTTACGCTCATGCTTAAAACAGATGATGGTACGCTGATATACAAAAAGGAATACAAGAGAAACGACTATTGTGAAGAGACTATCTCGATGGATTTAGACGCCGGCAATTATGTGCTGTCCTTTACCTCAAATTCTTGTTTGGAAATCGAGGTAAACGGCTATCTCGACACCAGACTATCTTACAAAAGGCTGATTAAAGAGGCTAAGAAATACAGCACGAAAAACATTCCCTACAAAACCATAACCTCCGGCCAGCATGCAAGACTGTCAGGAAAATCATACAAAGCCGGCCTAGAGAAAAAGAGTTATGTTATGACTGCCAGTGCACAGCCCTATATCGATATAACCCGGACGGGTGACCTAGGGAAAGTTCGCCTGGCAATGAAGGGAAAAACTTCGATTGTTTCTTACGGCAGACGCACTTTTTATCCAAAGGCTGTCTGGTTTACCGGCGGAGGCATGACGACTGGTTACAATGCTTATCTCACAAGTGATTCCGGTGAAGAAGACTACACGACAAATATATATCAGGATTATAAATATTGGAAGATCGACCTCGCAAATTACAAGGATAAAGACACTGCGCAGCTAGATAAGCTGATCAAGATTTTCAAACAAAAGACTGTAAAAGTTGAGATAGTAGGAAAGAAGGACTCTTATATAACCTGGAAGCTGAGTGATTCCGCAAGAAAGAACTGGCTGGCAGTGTTTAATAAATACAAGAAACTATTAGAGCTGTATTAACCGCATCCGACATTTCTTAAAAATACGAGAAGGGCGTCAGCGTTTCTATTGCATTGTCATAGCATCGCTGATGCCCTTTTTTCTGTTTGCCGTATTCCTTCTGCTATCGTTTTGAAATGACCGCATCGATTAAGCCATATGCTTTGGCTTCCTCTGCCGTCATAAAATGATCCCGCTCTGTATCACGCTCTATTTCTGCGATTGTCCTTCCAGTATTTTTTGCAAGCAGTTGATTTAAACGCTGCTTATTCATTTGCATATAATCTGACATGATCTTAATGTCGCTAGCCGGGCCTTTCATACCCTCGGATATAGCTGGCTGATGAATCATAATATCGGCATTTGGTAACGCGAATCGCTTGCCCTTTGTACCAGCAGCCAACAGAAAAGCGCCAAAGCTTGCTGCAAGTCCAATGCAGATCGTACATACGTCGCACTGAATATAATTCATCGTATCAAATATCGCAAACCCTGCTGTCACCGAACCACCGGGACTGTTGATATAAAGCTTGATGTCTTTATCCGGGTCTTGTCCCTCTAAAAATAGCAGCTGCGCAGTGATCAAACTGGCAATTGTATCGTTCACATCCTCACTCAAAAAAATAATTCTATCAGATAACAGCCGGGAATAGATGTCGTAACTTCTTTCCCCTCTGCTTGTTTCTTCTATTACATACGGTACTGTACTCATGCAGCGTTGACCTCACATTTCGTTGAACAATTATTAAGCACAGCAAAATTACATTTCAACTCAAATCTATTAATTTTGGGAATGTAGATTTTCTGCTTTCTGTACTCTTGCGGGGGACACCCGTATAGTTGCCGAAATGCAAAGGTAAATGATTCCTGCGAGCTATAATTTGCCTCATACGCAATTTCGATGATAGGCTCTTTTGTATAAACAAGTTTTTCAGCAGCTACGGTAAGCCGGCGCATCTGAATATATTTATAGATAGTGCAGCCAACACACTCTAAGAACACTCTGTTCAAATGAAATTTAGAATACGCGGCTTCCTTAGCGATATCGTCCAAATTTAGTCGGCTATCCAAATTGTTTTCTATATAGTCAATAACTTTTTTGATTATTTGTTTGTTTTCCATCATCACACTCCCCGTTCACAATGCTGTATCATTATAACATGCTTTACCAAGACGGTCTTAATATAAATTGCTATATTTTATAAAAGAACACCCGCTTATTCAATTACAATTCGCTGCTTTTGTATTATCACGATAAAACCCCTTTATTGTATTATAATTACGCTGTAATCCAGCGTTAAGCAGCGAATGAATTGTTCCGCCCTACAGAAGCAGGGAAAACGGACTATATAAGCAAAAGCCGCGATACAGAAAATCGAAGCCTATATCGCCAGCGAATGTACGCCCTTTCTTACAAATAGCATCTGTCAAATCTTTCAGACAGCCTCCACTGGCTTCACCGAGATTGTCAGATTGGAAAGCCCGTACCCCTAGCGCTTTCCGCATGCGAGTCAAGATTTGGTTTCCAAGATCTTTTGTAAATTTTTTGGCTGTGCTTATGTAATTTCCCTCTGTTCTTTCCTGTGCGCCCAGATTTTCTTCAGCAGGCACTTTTCCCCCAATGGAACAAGCACAGCTGGAAAATACAACCAGCATAGCGACAATGATCAAAGCTACGTCTTTTTTCATTTTGTATCTTCCAATCTGCCTTCACTCAGAATTTTTCTGATCCATCGCTCTGAATAGTTGTACCGTCTGGTCAACTCTTTAATGCTGGTTCCGGCAGCGTATTGGGTACGGATTTGTGATTTGACATACTCCGATGTGTAGAAGTTTTTCGGAAAGCACACTTGAACGCCCGCAAAGGCGCAGTAAATCTTATGCGCCGTATCAATATCTGTTCTCTCTGCAATCTCCTTATAGATATCCCTGAGATTTTCCATATTTGTGTTTAGCTTCATGTTGTTCATCATCTCACCTCTTTCGACAAAATCATACACCTTTCTACAATGAATCTTCAATTCGAAGAAATCATAGAATTATTCCTTGTAAAATTCACTACCCTTTGCATTTGCTTACAAGAGTGTTAGAATGATAGAAATACACAATAAGGAGTACCATATGAAACCAGTCGTAATTGCCATACCGGAGACGGGAACTACTCTATTCGAAAAATATCTAAAGAGCAAGTATACAAAGAGCCTGCTTGATGCTGTCGCTGTAAAAAACGTGGGAGAAGTCCGCCCTTCGGACGATAGTTCCGATGTTATAATAAGATGGATCGATTTGACCGATCCAGAAGCGGCGGTCAAAGAGGCTCTGGACGCAGACGGCTTATTACTTGCAGGCGGAGCAGATATCAACCCTGCCCTATATGGCAGGCAAAGAGAGCAAAAATGTGGAAAACCAGATTCCATACGGGATCTGGCTGAACCGCTGATATTAAAAGCGTTTTTCAATACGGGCAGACCGGTTCTAGGGATTTGCCGAGGCATGCAGATGATCAACGTCTGCTTTGGCGGGACACTGACACAGGATATTCGCAAGATGCAGCAGGAGAAACATTTTGATATATTGCGCAAAAACTCCGGATCTCACCATGTCAAATTGGATTCCCGATCACAGTTAGCTGCTATTCTGGGCAGCGACATTGCTTTTGTCAACAGCCTTCACCACCAGGCAGTGGACCGTGTTGGATCAGGACTGCGGGCAATCGCAAAGAGCGAGGATGGTTTTGTTGAAGCCCTGGAAATTGCCGATTATGACTTTGGATTTGCCGTACAGTGGCATCCTGAACATATGCAGCAAGACAAAGCCCAGCAAAATTTGATTGCCGCCTTTGTACAAAGCTGCCGCTATAGAAACGCAGAATAACAGCCTCGCCAGATGTACGGTATAGGGGTATATGCTTTGAATTTCTACAATAGAGTTGTACTTTTTGACCGTTTTTTTGACTTCTCGCGTAACTCTGCCATAAAATTAGACGATTAAAGGCAGTCATACGCGATCAAGTATTTGCAGATTGACTAAAAATAACAGAATCTCAGTTCTCTAGTTACTTTCTAACTGGTTTTTCAGCTTCAGAAGGAGTCATTTTCCGCGAGAAAATAACCGGATTCATCAGATACCCCCCTGTCTTTTTATACTGTCATCACGCAGTTACGCAGGATTGCTTCAACTACCCCAAAAAGTACAACTATATTGTAACACGAGTTTTATTCTGCTCCTTCATGGGCACATTTTTTCCGATATTCTATTGGCGAGAGCCCGAACTGCTCCTTAAAAGCCGAAGCAAATTTACTCTGGTTGGCGTAACCCACCTGATCCGCAATCTCTGCTACCGGAGTATTTTCTGTACGCAGCAGCTGTGCCCCCTGCTCCATGCGAACCTTGCGCAGATACTTTTTTATCGAGGTGTTATAGACAATCTTGAAATTGTTTTTTAAGGCAGTAGGACTGATACAGAACTCCCTGGCTAACTGGTCAATGGTAAGTTCCTTCGTCAAATCTTCACAAATCCTGTCCTTTACAGCCTTAATCACTTCGATCTGTCCTCGGGTAATTTTGTCAATCCTGCGCTCTGCATCTGGATTTACCAAACGCAGGAACATCAATAGCTCCAAAATTTTGATCTGGAAATACTCCTCCCTTACCTCCTTTGGAATATCATAGAGTTCGCTGAAAATATGGCTGATGTGTTCATTGGCTCTCATGGCAAAAAAGTGATGATCCGGACAGAACTTGTCAGCCAGCCCCGCTATATGTCCGCCCAAAATCGGCAGTGGTTCTTCTGACAGGATATCCAGATCCAGGATGACGGTAATGCCTCGATAATGTTCTGTTGGAAAGACCAGCGGCGGCTCATCGTTTTCCATTCTGGTGATGCAGAGATCCCCCGGACCCAGATACAGATAGTCTCCGCAGATCCATCGGCATTCCTGCCGCCCCTCATGACAATAGTTGATTTCCAGCAGATTTCCTTCTACTTCCACGGTATTCCTCTCTTTCTTCATAGAGAAATTATCATAAAGCAATTCCACCCCTGGCAGAACCGAAAACACCTCGATAGATCCGGCCTGTTTTCCTCGCCCAAAGCGATACTGCCGGCTGCCGTCAGTCAAAACCTCTGGCGCTGCAGCTTTTCCATCTATTATAATGCGATATTTCGGCGCTCTCATAACCTTCACCTGAACCTCCTCTAATTCATTAGTACGTCTATTTTACCCATCCAGCAGAGTCTCCAATCAATTTGCGCTCCATTTAGACCTGTTCCAGCTCCATTCGGACACAAATCAGAAAATCCATTGACCTTTCTGTCCTTATGATTTATAGTAACATCATGCAAACGATTAAGCAATCATTTAATAGAATGAATAACAAATTTTCTATTTTGAAGGGAGATATATATCATGAAAAAAACTATCAAATTAATCGATCTGGACTGCGCACATTGTGCTGCAAAAATTGAAAATGCAGTTAAAAAATTAGATGGTGTCGATGACGCCAACGTTAACTTTATGAGTCAGAAGATGATACTGGAAGCTGACGATGAATATTTTGATCAAGTGCTGGCTGAAGCAGTCAAAGTCGTCAAAAAAATCGAACCTGATGTTACAGTCAAAATCTAAAAGGAGGGAGAATTATGACAAAGAAACAGAAAAAACAACTTGCCCGCATCGTCTCTGCTGCCGTGCTTTTCCTGCTGGCAGCCGCACTGCCCCTCAGTCCCGCTGTGGAAATGTCCGCATTCCTTCTGTGTTATGCCCTCATCGGTTGGGACATCGTCTGGAAAGCCGTGACCAACATTCTTCACGGCCAGGTCTTTGACGAAAACTTTCTAATGACAGTCGCCACCGTCGGTGCACTCTGCTTAAACGAATATTCCGAAGGCGTTGCCGTCATGCTGTTCTATCAGGTCGGCGAATGGTTCCAAAGCTATGCGGTCAATAAATCCCGCCGTTCCATCAGCAGTCTAATGGATATCAGACCGGATTCCGCCAACGTAATCCGCAGCGGCGGCACGATAAAACAGGTCGACCCTGAAGAAGTGCAGATCGGTGAAACCATCGTGGTCAGAGCTGGCGAGAGAGTGCCCTTAGACGGTGTCATTATCGACGGAAGTTCTTCCTTAGACACATCCGCCCTGACCGGCGAATCCCTGCCGCGAGAAGTCGCTGCCGGAGAAGAAGTCATCAGCGGATGCATCAACCAGTCCGGCACGCTGCAAGTGAGAGTTTCCAAAATCTACGGTGAATCCACAGTTGCCAAGATTCTCGACCTGGTAGAAAACGCCAGCAGTAAAAAGTCAAAGTCGGAAGCGTTTATCACTCGCTTTGCAAGATACTACACGCCCCTAGTCGTTATCGCCGCAGTGATTCTGGCTGTGCTGCCGCCGCTGATCAGCGGCCAGAGCTTTGCAATCTGGATTGAACGTGCCCTGACCTTCCTGGTCATCTCCTGTCCTTGTGCCTTGGTCATCTCCGTACCCCTCAGCTTCTTCGGCGGCATCGGCGGCGCGTCCAAATGCGGCGTATTGATCAAGGGCAGCAACTACCTGGAAGCCTTGGCAAAGACAGAAACCGTCGTCTTCGATAAGACTGGCACGCTGACAAAGGGAGCCTTTGCAGTCAGTGGTCTTTATCCTCAGGGTGTCTCCGAAGAGAGATTGGTTGAACTTGCAGCCTACGCAGAAAAAGATTCCACTCATCCGATTTCCAGGTCTATTCGAGACTTCTACGGCAAAGCCATTGACGGCAGCCGCATCAAAAATATAAAAGAAATTGCCGGCTTTGGTCTGCAGGCAGAGTTGGATGGCAAAGTCGTTTTGGCTGGTAATGCAAAGCTGATGAGAGAACAAAACATCGCTTTTGCGCCAGTGGAAGAGCCCGGCACCATTATCTACGTCGCCGAAAGCGGCAGATATGCCGGCGCGATCTTAATAGAGGATGAACTCAAAGCGGATGCACTTGCAGCAGTGAAAGATTTGAAAGCTTCCGGCGTCAAAAAGGCAGTTATGCTGACAGGCGATGCCAAAGCGGTGGGACAGAAAGTCGCCGCAAAGCTGCAGCTTGATTCTGCTTACACAGAACTGTTACCGGCCGACAAGGTAGCGTATATGGAACAGCTGCTCAGTGAAACCAGTGAGAAAGGGAAGTTGACCTTTGTAGGCGATGGCATCAACGATGCACCTGTCTTGGCCAGAGCAGATATCGGCATCGCCATGGGCGGTCTCGGCTCTGATGCCGCCATCGAAGCAGCAGACGTGGTAATCATGACTGACGAACCATCGAAAATTGCAACAGCTATGCGGATCTCACGCAAAACGTTACGGATTGTTCACCAGAACATCGTATTCGCCCTCGGTGTCAAGGCTTTGGTCCTCGCTCTCGGCGCAGTGGGAATCGCCACCATGTGGGCAGCCGTCTTTGCCGACGTCGGCGTAGCCGTCATAGCAATTTTAAATGCAATCCGTGCCCTGCGCGTTCCAAAATCAGAGGTCGTCACTGCAAATCAGCAGGAAGGAACTGCAATCCTCAATCATATAGAAAATGCCGCCTAAATCCTGCGTCATTTTCGCCAATCTAAAGCCTCTCCAGTTGCAGCCGCCATTGGAGAGGCTTTTATACTGCTTCCCATCAAGGGCGCCCCAGATTTTCTAATATCTCATGAAAGCGTTTTGTCGCCAAAACACTAGGCTGTCCTTTTCTGCAGAAAGAAAGCTTTGCTAATTTGGGGACTACGCGTTCCACCACGATCTGTCCATCAACCGTCTTAGATGCCAACGTTTCAAAAGCCTCTAAAAAACGGCTGTCCTTCCTGGCATACTCATAAAAAGACAGGACATAGACATATTCAAACAAATTGTAGTTTCGAAAGGGGTATTCCACCTGCATAAACAAGGTGCCGATGCCATAGTGGCAAGGTCCGATGGGTTTGCGCGTCACCCAGTGCTGTAACAGAAATTCCACAGCCCGGTCAAGGGCAGGCTCCTTATCCAAATAATCGCTGAAGCGGAAGGCATCCAGTGCATTCAGGGTAGGCTGCGGATTGGAGTGTTCCGTCTCTTCTCCCCGGCCAAAGGAAAATTTGTTACATCGCCAGCCGCCATCGTGATATGGCGTGTCCAAAAAATAGCGCAACGTCTTCTGGATTCTCTCATCATTCACATATCCCAAGTGGCACAGCACGTTGGCCGCAATGGCTGTCTGGCAGGGATAAATGCCGCCCTTAGGGTAAATGCGAAAGCGTCCGTCCTCCTGCCAGGTACTGAAAATCAAGTCTGCCGTCTCCTTGAGAATTGGAGTGTCTGGCTCCATTCCCAGTTCCAGCAGATAGAGAACACTATCAAATGTAGAAAAAGGCGATCCCTTCAGCAGCCGCTTGTCTTCAGTTGCCCAGAGGTCCGCCCCATTGTCATAGCGATGGGACAAAATCGCTTCCACGTCTGAAAGATATTGCTGTTCTACGCCCATGATTTCACCTCCGTTTACCTTTATTCATAGGTACGCTCAAAAGAGTCAGATAACTGCCCCTCCCCTTCAAGGAAATCCATATAATTTTCTATCAAAGCCGCTCCCAGCGGAACCGCTTCATCCATCTTCTGCGCAAGAACGAGACTGCTCTCTTTGCACTTGGGATGGTCTTTTTTGTTGAGAAAGAGGCCGCGGATGTTCTTTGATAAGCCGCTGATCTTGAGAAAGAAAAAAGAAACACCCCTGGTCACTGGATTTGTCGTCTTGAAGAAACCCGCGTAACCCTTCATCCCCTTTACTGCAGCATACGCATCCTTTTCCGAAACCCCAAGAAGGGGTGCGATGACCTCCGACGACTGGCGGCTAGTGTGCAGATGGCTGGCGCTGTCAAAGGTCCAAGGGTCAAAACCGTCACGGCGCATGAGCATCTTGTCGAACTCCGTCTCGATTTCCATATGGGATACGCCGGTCTTCTCAATCGCTTGATCCACACAAGGGTGGCACTGACTGTCCAACGCAAAATGACAGATAAAACCGAGAATATAGGACAGCGCTCCCTCTGGATCAACGCTCTTTGCAAGCTGCGGCTTCACATCGGTAAAAAAGCGGCGGCCTTTTTCCTTGTGCATGTCGCGTCCAAGTTGATTTACCCGATTATATAAAAGCGGCTTATGGTAGAACAAAATATCCGGTCCGTGCAGTCCGATATCAAAGAGTTCCCGCTTGTGATCGATTATTTCCGCAGCACTGCCTGTAAGCTGCGCTCTCACCTTTTCGCCAAAATAACGGTGAGCATAGGTTGAAGGCATACTATCATCTCCCTGGTTTCTAAAATTTACTATCTCTATCATACCAAAATTGAAGATATCGTACAAGCCAAAGGAGGCAAGTCATGATACAATACAATTAAGCAGTCAGCCCTTTGCCAATAGAACTTGACCTCACGGCCCGTTCTCTTGCAGGGTGGTTGCATAAGGAGTTCTCATCAATTCACTTTGTGAATTGAAGCAACTCCATTCGCGGAGGTACTATTGATGAAAAAAGAAGTGCGCACTTTTTGTTTTGATGAAGAACTGCAAATAGAAGCTTATCGCTTTGAAAACATTTTACATCCCTTTCCCAACCACTTTCACGATCATTACGTCGTGGGTTTTATCAGGGAAGGAAAGAGACACATGTCTTGCGGAAATAAGGAATATGATCTGGTGCCAGGGGATATTACCCTGTTTCATCCGCAGCAGAACCACGCCTGCCTCCCTGCCGGCAATCTGACTATGAACTATTATGGCCTGAATATCGGTCCTCTAGTCATGGAAAAGCTGGTCGAGGAGATTACAGGCAAGGCATTTCTGCCCTCCTTTACACAGCCGCTGGTATCTGACACGGAACTCCACTGTCACATCTATCGTATCAACGAGATGGTCATGGAAGGGTCAGAAGAATTTGAAAAAGAAGAACTTCTGCTCTGTCTGATTTCACTTTTGATTGAAAGATACAGCCAGCCTGTCTGCGAAGAAGAAAGAGAATGCCTTGATGAAATTGCAAGCGCCTGTCAATTTATTGAGGACAATTATGCCCTCCACATGACCCTGGATGATATCTGTAAAGCAGCTGCACTGAGTAAATCTACACTGCTCAGAGCCTTTACCCGCACCAAGGGCATCACCCCTTACCGGTACCTGGAAACCATTCGTATCAACCGGGCCAAGGAACTGCTGGAACAAGGAGTCAGCCCTATTGATACCGCCGTACAGACAGGTTTCTCCGATCAAAGCCACTTCAATCGGTTTTTCCGCCAGTTCATCGGCGTAACTCCCGGTGTATACCGAGATATATTTGAGAAAAGAGGATAAGAAATATGAATCTGCAAAATGAGAAATGCGTAATGATTATAGATGAGGACCTGCCATTGGGAAATATGGTCAACACCGCCGCCATCTTTGGCGTAACACTCGGAAAGGTCATGCCTGAAGTAGTCGGAGATGATGTCATCGATGCCGACGGCAATATTCACATGGGCATTATCGCCATCCCGATTCCGATTTTGAAAGGGAACCCGCAGCTGATCAAAGAAATCCGCCAGAAGCTCTACGAGCCTGGATTTGAAGATGTAACCGTCGTCGATTTTTCCGACCTTGCCCAGAGCTGCAATGATTATGACGAGTTTACAGAAAAGATGGCAAAGAATGCAGAAAGTGATCTGAATTACTTCGGCATTGCCATGTGCGGGCCAAAAAAGAAAGTGAACAAATTGACTGGCAGTATGCCTTTGCTCCGATAAATAAATGCAAAAAGGGCTTCGTACTTTGATAAGTACGAAGCCTTTTTTTGGTTAGCTTCTCAAGGTCTTTCGGCACATACATTTGCAGCAGCAAGAGCAAAGGAGCTTTTGCCGCCAAATAGCATAAAGTGTAAAGCTGCCGTTGACATCTGGGATGACCTGCCCTGGAGCATATGAGATTCCGCTGCCGTTTCGCGCAGTGTTCCAGGCAGCGAAGCTGTAACATTTTCTCTTCGGTATGATATCAGGAATCGTTCCACTGCCGCCCGCTTCCACATAGACCGGTCCAGGTACGTCGCTGGCTGGCGTGCAGCAGGTCGCATTGCCATGAAAGGAAATTTCATATTCTATCGGTACAATGGCCGGAGTCAAGAGAACCTGGGTGTTGCCAGCGTTTGCTTCCACTTTCCAATTTCGAAATCCGACGGCAGGCTTTAGGAAAGATCCTACGTCAGCCGCAGACAAAATCGGGTAACCCGTCTGCGCCTGCGCCAGCGGAATTGGCGCACCAGAACCGGGTGCGACATAGTCAGAAGCTTCAATCTGAATCTGTGAAGATGTCAGAGGACCCTCTACCTGAATCAGATGCCGAGCAGAAGGGATACTGACGCCGTTTGTAATTATCACAGTGCCCTTGACCCCTAATTGCCCGCCATTATACAGGCCGCTGCCTCCGTGAGAAGCGATATTGGCAGAAAAAGTGCTGTCCGTCACATGAACAACGGAAGTATTGTCAATATAGACACCGCCGCCAAAATTATTCGCCGTATTCCCCTCAATCTTCGTACCTTGGCTGATATCTGCCTCTGCACCCAGATTGAGCGCCATACCACCGCCCAGGGTGGCACTGTTTCCATGAATCGTACAAGCTTCTAATAATAGTTCCGTCAGCGAACCGACACCATAGAGGCCGCCGCCGGTGACAGCCTGGTTGTTGTCAATCTTACAGCCAGATACGGTTATCTTTGTTTCCGCGTTGCTGGAGGCGATACCAATACCACCTCCATTGCCGCCCCCTTGATTGCCAAAGATGGTGCAGGAGTCAATCGAGATGGCCGCACCGTTATAACCATAAAGGCCGCCGCCGGAATCAGAAGACAGATTCTCGCTGACAGTGCTGGCCTCAAGACTTACTGTGCAGTAACTGCCCGCCGCATAAATGCCGCCTCCTGGCTGACGGCCGGCACTGTTATTGGAAAGAAGGCTCTGCACAATGGATACGGTGCCGATGGCATAGATCCCGCCTCCTCCTACCCCTATATTACCTGTAATAGCAGAATTTCTGGCAGTGAGGGAACAGCCGCTGGAGATGAAAGCACCGCCGCCGCCTCCATCTGCCTCGCAATTTCTGATGGCAGCATTATTTTCCATCAGGCAAACGGCACCTGTATCAGCAAGATACAGCGCACCGCCGCCGGAAATCGCTTTATTCTCTTCCAGAACTGCCTGATTCAACGTCAGCTTTCCGCCGCTGACGGAGACCAGTTCGTCAACGCCTGCGGTCACGGTCGCTTTGTTGCCGTTGACGGTTATATTTTGAAGGGTTAAGTCCCCGTTGCTATCAATATAAAAGAGAGAACCTGTATAGCCCTGCTGTCTTTGCAGTGTTATCAAAGCTCCCTCTGCTCCTCGAATCGTAACAGGATAAGAAAGATAGATCTGTCTGTCTACTGCAAAAGATGCAGTCACCTCTATGAGTTCCTCTCTATCCGTTATCCCTTGTAACAAGTCATTCAGATTTGCTACGCTTATCATATTTACCTACTCCCCTATCAAATTGGTTTCAGTATTATCATATTCTGCGAAAGGTAGATTTGTGTTCGTCTCACATCTATTCTTTCTCTGCAAATAACTTCTGGTAGTAAGATTCTGCCGTGTACAGGGCTGCTGCCGGATTGTGGCCAGTCACTCTGTCCTTGGCTACCAAAGTCGTCACAAGTGCTTCTGAATATTTATAGAATAGGCTGTCATGGCCTACGCACAGACCCATGACGATATTCAGCTGAGTGCCCGCCTCGTTGAGCAGCGTCGCCTGGGTGATCGGATTGCACATGTTCTTTCCCACGGCGTTGCATTTTTCGTCGATGCCCACATCGGTCTTCGGCACGGCACCCACCTTACAGACTGCACTGTAGACCTCAAAATCATGACTGCGCAGAATCTTCGTGAGAATTCTGCTTTCTCTAATCAAGCCAGCACAGGTAGCGATGCCGATTTTCTGAAAATCCATTCGTCTTGCAAACTCCACGATTTCCTGTACTCTGGTCCACTTGCAGTAACCTTCGTATTCTACTTCCGCGGCGGTCTTCATCACTTTGTTGTTCTCGCCGTCCTCATAAAGTTTCATGATTGCCTGTCGTTTTTCTTCTGTCATTTTCTCTGTCAGGCAAAATGCAGGATAACTGGCATTTTGATAATCACAGTGCAAAACCCCGCAGTCCACACAGGATAAATGCTTATCTTTTTCCATGGCTTTCTCCTTTCTCTTCTCTATACGCACAGCTGCTGCAGTTTCCCCTGCAGCCACTACATCTGCCGCAGCCGCCTTTGCTCCGCCCTATGAACCGGACGGCAAAGAACAACGCAGCCGCAACCGCTATGACAATGAAAATATCTATCAATCCCATTCTCTGCCCCTTTCTCCTAAAAACCCATCAGGGTTCCTCCAATATGTACGACAAAGGCGACAATCCAGGCAATGAGACACTGGGCAATGACGATAATCAGCGCCCATTTTCCGCCCAGCTCCCGCTTTACTGCCGATACAGCCGCCACACAAGGGGTATACAGCAGTGTAAACACCAGGAACACAATCGCGGTGAAGGGTGTAAACAGTGTCTTGAGAAGGGCCGTACTGCCGCCCATCAAAACCGTCATGGTGCTGACCACGCTTTCCTTTGCTGTAAAGCCGGTGATCAATGCGGTCGAAAGTCTCCAATCTCCAAATCCCAGGGGTTCGAAAATAGGAGCGATCCAGCCGCCCACCAGCGCCAGCATGCTGTCTCTGGAATCAGCCACCACATTGAGATGAATGTCAAAGGTCTGCAAAAACCAGATGATGATGGTCGCCACAAAGATAACCGTAAAAGCTCTCGTAATAAAATCTTTGGCCTTATCCCAGATCAGCCGCCCTACGCTCTTCATCCCCGGAAATCTGTAATTGGGCAGTTCCATAACAAAAGGCACCGGTTCTCCTTTGAATTTAGTCTTATCCAGAAACAAGGCATATAAAATTGCCACCACGATGCCAGTAAAATACATGATCGTCATGACCAGCGCTCCGTTTTTTGGGAAAAACGCCGCCGTCAGCAATGCGTAAATTGGCAGTTTTGCCGAACAGCTCATGAAAGGTGTCAGCATGATGGTCATCTTACGGTCCCTCTCTGAGGGCAAAGTTCTCGTAGCCATGATGGCAGGTACCGAGCAGCCAAATCCAATGATCATCGGTACGAAACTTCTTCCCGAAAGACCGATTTTACGGAGAATTTTGTCCATGACGAAGGCGACTCTCGCCATATAGCCGCTGTCTTCTAAGAACGATAAAAAGAAGAACAGGGTCACGATGATGGGCAGGAAACTGAGGACGCTGCCCACACCGGCAAAGACCCCGTCGATAATCAGTGAGTGGATGACAGGGTTGACGTCTACCGCGGTAAGTCCGCTGTCACAGACCTCCGTAAGCCAGCCGATTCCCTGTTCCATCAGATCTGACAGCCAGGAGCCGATGACACCGAAGGTGAGCCAGAAAATCAGGGCCATAATCGCCGCAAAGCTGGGGATAGCCGTATACTTTCCAGTCAGAATCTGATCTATAGACTGGCTTCGAATGTGCTCTTTACTCTCTTTCGGACGGACAACGGTGGCATTGCAGACCTTGTCGATAAAGGTGAATCTCATATTGGCGAGAGCCGCGTTTCTATCCATGCCGCTCTCTGTTTCAAGCTGCAGAATGATATGCTCTAAGAGTTCTCTCTCATTTTGATCCAACTTGAGTTTTTCCAGAATGATATCATCGCCCTCAATCAGTTTGCTGGCTGCAAATCTGGCCGGAATCCCACTCTTCTGGGCATGGTCTTCGATCAGATGCATGATGGAGTGCAGACAGCGATGTACAGCGCCGCCATCCTCCCCTTCCGGTTCACAGAAGTCCATGCGGCCGGGACATTCATGGAACTTGGCCACGTGCATAGCGTGGTCGATTAATTCCTCAATACCCTCATTTCTGGAGGCGGAGATCGGAATTACAGGGATTCCCAGCGCCTCTTCCATTTCATTGATTCTGATTGTGCCGCCGTTTTCGCGCACCTCATCCATCATGTTGAGAGCCAGAACCATGGGAATATCCAGTTCGATGAGTTGTAAGGTCAGATAAAGGTTTCGCTCAATATTCGTAGCGTCTACAATGTTGATGATGCCTTTCGGTTTATCCTGTAAAAAAAACTCTCTCGTTACAATCTCTTCGTTGGTATACGGCGACATGGAATAAATCCCTGGCAAGTCCGTTACCAAAGTGTTGCAGAATTTGCGAATCTGCCCGTCTTTCCGATCTACGGTGACACCGGGAAAGTTGCCCACATGCTGATTAGAGCCGGTGAGCTGATTAAACAAGGTGGTTTTGCCGCAGTTTTGGTTTCCCGCCAATCCGAAGGTCAGCATTTGGTCGTCGGGGGTGGCGCTGCCTTTCTGTTTGACGTGATACTTGCCCATTTCTCCCAGGCCTGGATGCTCGATTTTCTTCTCCTTTAACTCAGCGAGGATTTCTTTTCCATCTTCCGCTGCCGGCTGTACTTGAATTTTTGCCGCGTCGCCTAGCCGCAAGGTCAGTTCATAACCTCGTATTCTATATTCTATCGGATCGCCCATGGGCGCCGCTTTCATAAACTTGATCGTCTTTCCAGGGATCAATCCCATATCGAGGAAGTGCTGCCGCAGCGAACCGCTCCCGCCGACGGAAACAATCCTGGCGCTTTCTCCCCTTTTCAGCTCTGACAGTACCATTTTTTTCTCCTTTCCAGAGACAAATTAAACTTAACTGGAAATATTATATACCATGCAAGGTGTTAGTGTCAACTAACACCCTCTTTATAGATACCGCGCTTTTTACAAAGAACAAAAACACATAGAAAAAAGGCAGCAACTGTTATCAGCTGCTGCCTTAGATGGTGCTTATTACAAATACAAATTATTCAAATGGATGGTTAGATCTCGTACTGAAAACTATATTTAAAATAACAAACTACCTGTTTTGCACAAATTAGCAAGCCTGTACGTTGACCGCTCTCAATTTGCTGCTGTTTCTTGGATCGCTTTCGATATCGAAAGAAACCTTCTGTCCTTCGTCAAGACTTTTGAATCCGTCAGATACGATAGATGAGAAATGTACGAATACATCTTCTCCGCCATTATCGTTCTTGATGAAACCAAATCCTTTATCAGAGTTAAACCATTTTACTGTACCGTTATTCATATCAGTACCTCCATTTTTATTATTTGTATCAACTTCATAAAAAAACTGACCCCTATGCAAATTAAGAAAAATAACTTGCACAACTAAGGTCAGGTTCAGATTCTCTATTGATTACTTTCTTATAATAGCACACCTCCAATCAAATGTAAAGCATAATTTTAAAAATATTTAAAAATAATAATTAGTTTTTCTAAATTGCTGGCACAGATAGTCCTGCGGACGATATTTCTATGAATTTAAAAATGCGGCATCTGTTATTACAGATGCCGCATAGATGGTGCTTATTACAAATACAAATTATTCAAATGGATGTTTAGAACCTCGTACTGAAAACCATATTTTTAATAACAAACTACCTATTTTGCAGAAATTAGCAAGCCTGCACGTTGGCTGCTCTCAATTTGCTGCTGTTTCTTGGATCGCTTTCGATATCGAAAGTTACCTTCTGTCCTTCTTCTAAGCTCTTGAATCCTTCTGACTGGATTGCTGAGAAATGTACGAATACATCGTCTCCACCATTGTCATTTTTGATAAAGCCAAAGCCTTTTTCGGAATTAAACCATTTTACTGTACCTGTGTTCATATCAGTACCTCCATTTTAATATTTGTATCAACGCTTCAGAAATAAAAAACTGACCTCAATGTAAATCCAGAAAAACGACTTACATGCTAGGCCAGGTTCAGATTCTCTATTGATTACTTTTTTATTTTAGCACATCTTTCCGCAGATGTAAAGCAGTTTATTTTACCAAAAATCAGCAAAAGTTAACTGCTCTGAGGTTTGATCAAATTCGCACAAATAATTCCATATCTGATCCATATCAAAGAGGATATCATTTTCTTTGCAGGTGTCTCTCACCAGCTTCATCAAAAGCTCGTGATTAGGGCTTACAAGCTCATAGGCATTTCTGTAAGCCGCCATATATTTTTCCTTCAGGCCAGGAAAATGTTGGTCCAATTTTTGATAAAAATACTCCCGATTGCCGTCACGCAGCGTGAGACCGATGCCGTAACAAAGAATACCCTTTACTTTTGCTTCGACACAATAATCAAGCAGTCCTCTGATGTTTTCCTCCGTATCGTTGATAAAGGGCAGGAACGGGCATAACCAAACCACCGTCGGGATTCCGTTATCACGAAAAATTTTTAATGCCTCAACCCGCTCCCGCGTGGTCGATACGCCAGGTTCCAATACCTTGCACAATTCCTCATCAAAAGTGGTCAAGGTCATCTGGACTACACACTTTGAACGCTGGTGAATCTGTTTTAATAGATCTAAGTCACGCAGAATGCCAGTGGATTTCGTCAAGATGCTGAGACCGAAACTCATCTGCCCGATGATTTCAATACATCTGCGAGTGAGTCCCAGATGCTGTTCCAGATGAAGGTAGGGATCTGTCATGGAACCGGTGCCAATCATACACTTTTTCCGCTTACGGCTCAGGGCGTCAGCAAGTAGTTCCGGTGCATTTTCTTTCACTTCGATGTCCTCAAAGTCATGATCCATCTGATAGCATTTGCTTCTGGAGTCACAGTAAATACAGCCATGGGTACAGCCTCGATAGAGATTCATTCCGTTGCTCGCCGATAATATTCCTTTCGCCTTTACTTTGTGCATGAGACCTCCTTATTGCCGCTCCAACAGAGGAATGACTTCCTCTAAACTGTCAGCTACCTTCCACGCCTTTGCGCGGATTTCTGGCTCTGGTTGTACCAAATCCGGCACCATGATGACGCGAAGTCCTGCACGAGACGCTGACTCCACCCCTGAAGGCGCATCTTCCAGAGCCAGCCCTTCCTCAGCTTTGATACCGACAGCCTCACAGGCCTTTAAGTAAATTTCCGGATCAGGTTTGCTCTTCGTCACCATATTGCCAAAGACAAAGCCGTCAAAATATTCGTAAATGCCTGCCGTCGTCAGCTCATGGATGGCGTAATCGCTAGAAGATGATGTGGCCAATCCGACGCGAAGTCTCTTTTCCTTAGCAAGTTTCAACACTTCCTCAGCGCCTGCCTTCATAGGCAGACCTTCTGTATCTACAATTCTGGAAAAGATTTCTCTCGTTTTATCCACAAAGCGGTCATGAGGAAAGTCCTGTCCGTAGACACTTTTGAAATAGACCTCTCGACGCTGGCGATTGAAACCTACTGTATGATAAATCTGATCTCCCATGCCTGGATAACCATATTCCTCTCCAATTTCAGCCCAGGCTCTCTGCACGACCCGCTCTGAGTCAAAAATCAGCCCGTCCATATCAAAAATAATTCCTTTTATCATTCACGTTCCCCCTTCTGTCCTTTATATAATTGAATGCCCTTCGCCAGTCTTGCAAGACCGTCTTTCAGGCGTTCACTCTGGCAAGCCACATTGAGGCGGGCAAACTGTCCACCATTGCCGCCATAAATTTCACCTATATTCATATATAACCCCGTCTCTTCACGAATCCGTTGGCAGAGCTTTGTTGAATCGTCTGTAATTTCGCTAAAATCCAGCCATATTAAATAGGTGGCATGAGATGAAACCACGCTCACTTCTGGTATGTTTTCCGCGATAAACCGACCTGCCAGTTGTTTATTCTGGAAAATATGTGCACGGAGCGCATCAAGCCAAGGTGCTCCTTTCGTAAAGGCTGCCACTGCAGCGTCGATGGCAAAAGCACTTGGTTCTGCGGAGTCTCCCACTTCCAGAGCCTTTTGGACTTTTTCTCTCAGGCTCTCTGCAGGCACGACCACTGCGGCAGTCTGCAGGCCTGCAATGTTAAAAGCTTTGGTCGGCGCAATACAGGTGATGCTGTTATGGGCACAAGTCTCCGATACAGAGGCAAAAGGTGTATACGCATATCCAGGATCTGTAAGGTCGCAGTGAATCTCATCAGCAATCACTGTCACCTGATGTTTCTGGCAGAGTTCTCCGATCCTGGCCAGGGTTTCTTTGTCCCATATGTTTCCTGTTGGGTTATGAGGGTTGCTGAGAATCATCAGCGGCGTCTTCGGATCTGCCAGCTTTGCTTCTAAATCCACATAATTAATCCAGTATTTGCTGCCGTCGTACTCCAGCTGGCACTCCACAGCTTCCCTCTCATTTTCCTTAATGGAGATAAAAAAGTGGTTATAGATAGGCGTCAGCATCAAAATCTTCTCCCCAGGGTTGGTCAGCGCTCTGATTGCACAGTCAATTGCCGGAATGACTCCCGTACAAAATCGCAGCCACTCTTTTTTTATCTCAAAATTGTGACGCGTTCTCCACCATCCCATGATTGCTTCATGCCAAGCATTCGGTATGATAGTATACCCAAAAATCCCGTGACAAACCTTTTCTTTCAGTGCTTCTATAATCTCCGGGGCTGTCTGAAAGTCCATATCCGCCACCCACATCGGCAGCTCATTTTCTCCCACATTCCATTTCAGTGAGTTCGTTCCCCGTCTGTCTATCATTGTTTCAAAATCGTATTTCATGCCTTTGCTCCTTTACTCGTTAATGAACTTCCCAGTACCTACTGCGTGTACTTCTTTTACGCTCAATACTTTCTAATCTCTTAAGTCATTTATATGTCTATGTATGTTACAGTCTGCTTTATTGTCTTTTCCAGCTTTGTCATCCGCCTAATAGTAATATTGTACCATAAAATCCGCTCTGGATAAACAAAATGAAATTCTCAAATATTCTGCCGCCGCCTGGAATATACATAGATATCATACGATAATAGTACCTATTTAAAGGAGGATTCTAATATGTGTACCGCAATGAGCATGCAGTCACTTCACGGAGATACTTATTTTGGTCGGACGATGGATTTTTCTTATCCGCTTGATCCCGAACTGTTCGTCATCCCAAAGGACTTTGAATGGAACAATCTATTGGAAACGCATAGGATTCGCACCCAATACAGTTTCATGGGGATTGGGCAGGATATTTCCCCAATCATCTTTGCCGACGGCGTCAACGAGATGGGATTCGCTGCTGCTGCCCTCTATTTCCCCGGTTACGCCCATTACGACGATATCGATGCGATAGATCCGTCGAAGGTTACGATGACCGCTTTAGAACTAGTCAATTTTTTATTAAGCGAATGTGCCTCTGTGGAAGATGCGCAAGCCATGCTGCCTACTATTCAAATTGTCGGTGTCAAGGACGCGGTCACCAATTCTATCGCACCCCTTCATTGGATTATAGCCGATCACAGCGGAAAATGCATGGTTGTAGAAAAGACGGCAGACGGGCTGCATCTGCTGGATAATCCCATCGGCGTCCTGGCTAACAGTCCCGACTTCAGATGGCAGATGACAAACCTGCGCAACTACTTGGGGACCGCCGTCACGCAGCAGCAAGAAGCAGAATGGAATTCAGTAAAGCTGACTCCTTTTGGGCAGGGCGCTGGCATGACAGGACTGCCTGGAGATTTTGCCCCTCCCGCCAGATTTGTGAGAACGGCTTTTCTAAAAAGTCATACGCCCCTTCCAACAAATCAAGAAGAGGCGATTGTTACTTGTTTTCATATTATGGAGAATGTCAGCATTCCAAAAGGCACTGTAATCACCAGTCGTGATGCTGCCGATTACACACAGTACACTGCTTTCATTGATCTTTCATCAAAAGAATATTTTTTCAAAACTTATCATAACAGTCAAATCGTATCGGCGAAATTACCAGAGAAAATGGAATCCAAATCGGAAATTCTCACCTTCGGCAAATTGGTCAGGCCGATCTCCTTTGATAATTGGAACAGCTAGCATCGCTGTTCCTTCTTACTTTGTGCAAGCATGAAGGTTTCCATCTCCACCTCTGGCATCGGCTTTGCGTAATAAAAGCCCTGTATCTGATCCACGCCAAAATCAACGACCAGCTTTCTCTGCTCTTCGGTTTCTACACCTTCGGCTACCACCTTCATCCCCAGTTCTTTAAACGTCCGTGTCAAGTTTCTGACAGCCAGGGCAGAATTTTCATTCTTCATGGAGACCCAAACTAAACTCTTGTCCAGCTTCACAGTACCAAAAGGGATATTGATCACCGTGGCAATATTGGAATATCCGGTGCCGAAATCATCCAGACCCATCTTGATTCCGTGGGCTTTCATCTTCAGGGCAAAATCAGTGACCAGCTGTGGATTTTCTGCCAGAGTGCTTTCTGTAAACTCAATTTTTATGGCTGATGGCGGCGTCCCATTTGCCTCTATAATCGCAAGCACCCGCTCCGCCAGGTTCGGCTGCGAGAATTGCATAGCCGAAAAATTCACATGAATAGATCCTATGTAAATTCCTTTGCTCATCAAACAATTAATGAATTTGCAGACTTTGTTTAAAATGACATATGTAATATTTATGATAAGACCTGTTTCTTCTGCTATAGGAATAAATTCCGATGGATAAATAGGCCCTATAGGGGAATCGGGTATTCTCATCAGAGATTCTGCATAATAAAACTGGCCACTTCTGACCGAATAAATCGGTTGGTAATACATTTGAAAACTCTCATCTTCCAATTTCTCTTTTAAGATGCGGATAACCTTGCGTCTGCGCTCCAAACTTTCTAACATCTCTTTATTGCAGTAACAAATTTGGCCGCATTTGCCGGACTTCGCCTGTGAAACCGCATATTCGATGGAGTTTATTAATTTCTCAAGCGACTCTCCTTCACCAGAATACTGCACGACACCGATCACCACATTGAGTTTGAAATGGAATTCATCTATCTGCCACGGCTGTTCCATACGTTCTTGTATAGTCTCCACGCATTTTTTTATCTGCGTTTCATCCTCTTGGGTAAAAAGCAGCGCAAATTCGTCGCCGCTGAAGCGATAGACGTTACTGCCACCATGAGTTTTTTGAAGGAATTGGCACATAGCCTTCAAAAATTCATCACCCTTTTGCTGTCCACAGGCGTTATTAATCTGCCTGAAGTCCCTCAGCGAGACGACAGCCAGGACAAATGTTTTTTTTGGCGTCTTCTTCAGCACCAGTCCCAGCATATCCAACAGTTCCTGTCTGTTAGGTACATTGGTCAAATAGTCTATAGAAATCTGTCTGTTTTGCAAGTGCAGATAGATAATCAAAAGCGCACAGGTCGCTGCTGACCCAGAGAGGATGACACTAGGGTAAACTTGCTGCACAATGATGACTGCTACGGCAAGAACAGGAAAGGCTGCAAGAATTCTATAAATTTCTCTGTCAATCTGTCTGCGATTGACCAAAGTGAAAACAATACTTGCGATACAATAAGCATAGAAGACAAGATACGTGACTGATATGAAAGGGCCTCTGATATATCCGTCATTCATATTGAGGTCAAATATCCAATTGGTAAACGGATTGCTCAATATGACCAGTGTATAAACTGCACCGGGAATGATTCCAACACTGGCAATTCTCCTAATCTGACTGCTGTCCGCGTAAATAACGGAAAGCGTGTAAAGAAAATACGCCAATCCCATGAGCGGCGTCAAAACAAAATAAATCATTGTTACGACCAGAGTCGACCACATGGGAATCCGGACGTAGTTATAGATCATAATGGTAGACAAAATATTGGTGAAAATCGCACTGAAAGTCACCATAACACACCATTGAAATATCCTATTCTTCAATGAGGGAAGACGACTGCCCTTGCGGGCATAGACCCAGATAATTCCCAGCATCACCAAAGAAATACATTCCGCAGCAATATTCCATTCCAACTTAACACACCTGCCAATCCACCCACAACAAATAATATAAAACCGGCTGAGTTTATTCTAGCTTTTATTTTATCATATGTAGAATCCCTCCACAAGCAAAATAGATTGGTGAATTACCTAACAAATTTCAAAGTATGACATCAGTTCTTGTTTTCCCTAAGGAACTATGTGACTGAACGGAAGCCAAAGATTGTACTGCCATATCAGTCAGAAGCCGGCGGCTATCAATATCTCAGCAGCAGTAAAGAATAGCGAAGTAGCAGAAACTACTTCGCTATAAAGTCCAACTTATCAGGCCACTTCATACCTTATGATATAAACTGCCGCTTTTCATTCACATTGTTTTTGCATTATAGTTTAAATTAACCGAATTTTAGGTGGCTCCGGTGCGCAGCGACATGGCAGCGGCTTCGTCTTACATTGCTGCTTTGGTGGTTCTGGCTTGCATATCGGCTTCGGTCTGCAAGTAATTCCACAAGGTTTTGGCTTGCATGGCGGTTTTGGCCGACACGGCGGCTCTGGCTTGCACGGTGGTTCCGGCGGACACGGCGGTTCCGGCGGACACGGTGGATATGGCGGGCATGGTGGCTCCGGCGGACACGGTGGATATGGCGGGCATGGTGGTTCCGGCGGGCACGGTGGATATGGCGGGCATG